>CAYRYW010000035.1:13674-18974 GCA_964428725.1 uncultured Dehalococcoidales bacterium | reverse complement strand
GAGGGCATCAAACTGTACGCTGTAGGAGGGGAGCAGACCATGGAAGAGCAGGAAGGGATGACATACTAGCATGACAATCGGTATTGACACCGACATGGCGGATTATGTGCTGAGGAAGTCGGGGCTCATGGTGCCTCGGCGGGGGAGCTTGCTCCCCCGGGACGGCAAGGTGCTCACTAAGGGATTCCGGCCGTCCATGCTCAACGCACGGGATAGAGACCAGTATGAGCACTTCAAGGCGCTTAATCTCCACCGCCCCGGGGTGGCCCACATATCTGGCCAGCCCCGTAGCGGGAAGACGACCTGGGCGGTGTTCTTCGCCTGGGTGCGCCGGAAGCTGTGGGGGAACCCGGTGGTGTCGAACATATTACTCAAGCCGGAGTTCGGGGAGTACACCTACCTACCAACAAAGAGACTGGTTGCGGAGTTCAGGAAGGTAAACAAGGCGATCGAGGATGCGGTGGCACAGGGAGAGGAAAAGTTCGACAATCGTGAACACTCGAAACTTATGACTGGCCAGATGGCGGAGGTGGCCAAGCGCGCATGGGCAAGCGCTGGGACTGTCCTTCAGAACGCTACCATCATATTTGACGAGGGGTACGGCGCAGTAGACCGCAGGCGGACACAGTCCCCGAAGCACATGCTGATAACTTACCTCATCCAAACCTTCGGGCACTTCGGATGCTTCCTCGCACTGATCTCCTCATCTGAAAAACTACTGGATGCACAAAGGGTCATCCCCTTCCTGACTCACCAGGTCAAGTGCAGTCATATCTCGGAGGTTGCAATATCTCAGTACATTGTGTTGTGGAAGTTCGGGGCACTGATTGAAGAGACGAACCCTTGGCGCCATAACATCTATATCCCGAATTGGGGAGGCCGGATGTTTGACAGTGAGGCTCCAGTGGCAGTGGACAACAGCCTCTTGAGGCGCGTCCTGGAGAACGAGGGGGTCGACGATGAGGAGGAAGAGGATAGGAAGATCCAGGCGCAAGTCCGACGCGAGCAGAAACTGAAAGGAGCCCGGGGGACGCCCCGGGACGAGGAGGAGTAGCCGTGAGGATACCGTTTATAACAGAGACGGAGGATAAGAACCCCACCGTGGGGCTGACAGAGGCTGGCCGGAGGAAGGCTGAAAGCCCCGGCAGTTCCGGGCTTTTGAGCCGGGCTCTGTACATCCTGCACCAGCAGGGACCCACCAGCCAGAAGGAGTTGGGTAAGCGTTTGCGGATCGATAAAGCCAGGGCGAGGTATGTGGTTCTGGAACTACTAAAGAATAAGGATGTGAGGATAGTAGATTGAGAAGGTTCGGTATCGGATAATGCTGAAGAAACTCATCCTGATTTCAATACCTTTGTTGGTAGTGGTATCTCTACTCATCTGTGCATTGCTATCTTCTCCAAGTGATGTAGAGGCTGACGGGCATGGGTATAGTTTTAATGTTTCGGAGATTACCAACTTGTATCCTAGCGTTCGCACACCACCTCAACAGAGTGTTGTATATGCACAGAACTTGTATTGGTTCTTCTACGCACCCAACAACAGCCATATCTGTTATAGAACGAGTGCTGATGGTGTGGAGTGGTCGGAGGAGACGGTGTTGGATATAGAGACCACCACCTGGGCTATGGGTGCCAGTTTTGACCTAAAGGTGGATGAGAGCGACAGGCTGCATATGCCGACAACATTTTTTACATCTAGTGGAAACCTGTCCTACAGATGTGGCCAGTTGAACAGCGACGGGACCATTGACTGGGTTATGAGTGAATTTGGCAGGGAGTACCAGACGATATTTGATCCCCCGTCAGGCAACGTACAAGACCCATCGCTGATACTGGACAGCGATGGGTATCCGTGGGTCATGTCGGTATGGTACGACGGCACGAAGGTGACCCGTGTGTGGAAGTCATCGACAAAGGACGGTACGTGGACTACTGAAGAGTATTGGGATCTACAAAGCGGGGCTGTAGAAATGGGTCGCTTACTGCTACTCGACAGTGGCAAGATACTTGCTCTCTATACGAGTTACAACAAACCTATATATGGCAGGATATGGGACGGCGATAGCTGGGGTGAGGAGCAGGATTATACACAGACCAATCACATAAACTTCTTTAGTTCGTGGAGTGCTGTGTTGTTGGAGGATACACTCCACTTGGTGTACTACAACGAATCAGATGTAATGATGTATGCTAGTGGTGACCCCCACTCGCCTGGAACATGGGGAGAGGAGGAGGCGCTTTACCAGGCGATAGAACGGAGGACCACGCCAGCCTTGTCGTATTACGACGACACACTCTATCTGTTTTGGCTCAATGACTCCAGTAACGGCAACGTGATGTATATGACTAAACCACTATCCGATAACTGGAGCGCCGGGGTGCGTGTGGTATACACGGAGGATGTGGCCTTCGACCCCGCTATCAACCTAAGCGCGGTGCAGTCGCTCGATACCCTCATTGAGATGCCCGGCTGGGGTGGGTATCTCGGGGGGCTCTATTATCAGAGTGGGCACAGTCCATCGGGGTTGCGGTTCAGCTACCTTATCGAGTACGACTGGCACAATGACAACTTCAGCTACCGGGTTCCGGTGCTCGTGAATCACTCAATGGTGTATGAGAACCTAGAGAACTTCCCTGTACTCATAACGAATATCAGTAGTGGGTGTGATAACTTCTGGGAGGTGGTGAAGCCCGACGGCCGTGATATTGAGGCGTATGACTTGAACGGCACTCTGTTGGACTCTGAACTGGTGAGCATCTGTACATCGACGAAGGAGATGGAGTATTGGGTGAAACTCCCCCACCTCTTCACCGAGCAGGACACTAAATTCCTAATTTACTATGGCAGTGATACCTATGAGCGAGAGAACAGTGACAACACTTGGGACAAGCACTATCTGTTCGTATCTCATATGGGTGATTATGACCCTTGGGGGCTTACTGTCTATGATTCTACTAAATATCACACCTCCTGTACTAAGAGTAATAGTCTTTTTATAGTAGAAGAGGATTGCATTATTGGCACCTGTCAGAACTTTTCAAATAGCGAATCTATAACTTGTAGCCACCAAGTAGTATATAATACAACGAATCAAACTACCGAGATATGGGTTAAGCCTCTACACAACGCAGGTTACACCGCACAGGTCCCATTTGCGAGGTTGTGGAGTTGGCGTATGACACATGGCGCCAACAACATAGGTTATAGAGATTCATCACTTGTTCGGCATGATGGTAGTTGGTATGGTTCAGGACTTGGTGGAATCCTCAAGTTGCAGTGGACCTACTGGGTAGGAGGTTACAACAACAGCTACATCTGGAACTGGATAAATGACTCGATGAGTACTATTGACTTTGACCCCAATGAGGGACAAGAGGACAGTACCGAAGATATTTCTATAGGTAATCACCTCACTCAATCTTATCCTGGTTGCGTAGATGAGGCTAGATACTCTAATATCTCCCGCAACGAGAGTTATTTACTGACCAACTACGCCATGTATTTGCACCCTGAATGGTTCGTGTATTTCGAGTGCGAGGAGGGCCAGCCGTTATACATCCCGAGGGGGCCAACCAACTTCCGCGCCATGCTCAATACAACTGATAACTGTATATATCTCAACTGGACGATGGGGCTGAATACGACACACACTTACATCAAGGCAAGTCAGGCGGTCTGCCCCTCGATGATAACGCTCGGCGAATTTGTAGTGAACACGACCGAGGAGACCGCCGTATTCTGTGCTGGGAACTTTGAGTTAGATGAATACTGCTTTTCGGCATGGGGTGTGCTGGGCGGTACATTATCGACAGGCCACGCTTGTACTTGTGAAGGAGGTGAAGGGATGACACTGATAGCAACACTGTTTGCGTTGATCTTCCTGCCCGTGGCGCTGACGGCGTTTGCGTTCTGGCAGAAGAAGACCTGGCTCTACTACGGCTCGGCCATGGCATGGGTGGCCATGGGCGTCTACGGGTTGACTCAGTACACCTCCGGCGATGTCCTGTGGGTGCTGGGAATTGTCGGGATGTTCATGGCTTTTGTGATGGTGGTTGTGACGCTGGGATCTTCCCAAGGGGAACAGCCGGACGAAGAGGAAGAACCTGGCGAAGAGGATTATGAGGCCAAGTTGGACGGGATACTCTCCGATGCCCGGAGGACTAGGCGCCGGGCGAAGGGATTGGGCAACTATGACTAAAGGAGCAGAGTATGATGACCATTGAAAGAGCCCTAGGGAGGTTGCCAGTATCGCTGACCATGCTGAAGTTCGCCGTGGTCG
Organism: uncultured Dehalococcoidales bacterium; assembly: GCA_964428725.1. Taxonomy (GTDB): domain Bacteria; phylum Chloroflexota; class Dehalococcoidia; order E44-bin15; family E44-bin15; genus CAYRYW01. The sequence goes on along the minus strand of CAYRYW010000035.1, from coordinate 14,692 downwards.
GCGGTTCCGGTATGTGTATCCGGCTGGCAGGGATGTACATACTGGTAGACATCGCCAGCCTGAATTACCTGTTGGCCTATGCCTTACTGTTCGCGGTGGTGATGTCCTGGAACTACACCTGGAATAGCCTGTGGACGTTCCCGGACAAGCAGAGGAGTTTCATAGGGTTCCTCCGGTACTGTGCGGTCGGACTCCTCGCCCTCGGTGTTGGTCAGGGGATACTCTACGTGCTCACCGACCTGGCTGGGTTGTGGTACATGGTGTCCACCGTCGTGGCCATCGTCGTCGGTTTTCTGGTGAACTTCACTATCAGCCGGAAGTGGGTATGGGCGAAGGACAAGGCGCTATGATTAAGAGGGTATATAACTGGTGCGCGGAACACCCATCGCTCATGGTGGCGCTGATGGCCATGGTTTACTACTCGCTGATGTCGGCGAAGACGTACACATGGATATTCGTCTCCGGGGACTCAGGGGACTGGCTGGCGAGCTCCACCTGGTGGATGGTGCCACAGCCGATGGGGAGCCCACTGTACATCCTCCTTGGACGCTTCCTCAATGTGTTCCCCGGCGACCTGGTGGTAAAAATGACTATCCTGCTGTCCTGCCTCCCTGGGGCGGTCACCGTTGGCCTTGTGTGTAATATCGCCCGTAGGCTCACCGGGCGTGCTGACCTCGGGGTAATCGCTGGAGGCGTCCTGCTCGGGGCAACGATATACCTAACGCAGACCACCATACTGGAGGAGTATTCTATCGCTATCATGTTCGTCGTGCTCGGCTACTGGTTTTATCTCCGGGGGCAACGGAAATGGACAGCCGTGGCACTCGCCCTGGGGACAGGCGTCCATATAGTCGTAGCGCCGATCTTCGCTCTGTGGCTGATAGTAGAGTACCACGAATGGCGCAAGTGGCTGGTGCCCCTCGGGTTGTACGCTGTACTGACGGCAGGGAGTTATTCACTGATATTGGTGTTGATGGCTATGGAGAGCCCCCCGCTACTGGCGGGGTACCTCAACTTC
>CAYRYW010000035.1:0-13574 GCA_964428725.1 uncultured Dehalococcoidales bacterium | reverse complement strand
ATTGGTGTTGATGGCTATGGAGAGCCCCCCGCTACTGGCGGGGTACCTCAACTTCGATAGCATCCTCCAATACTTCACCGGTACGGCTGGGGCTGTCATCGGCACGGGGAGCATCTTTGACTTCCCCCAACGTCTGGCACTGGCCACGGGGATGCTGGTGGTGAGTCTCGGATTGTGTATTATCCCTATTACCTATGCCCTCGGCAGGCCGATGGCCAGGACGACAACCCTGATGGTCACAACGGTGGGCTTCGCTTTGTGGCTCCACCTCACCAGCCTCGACCCGGTAAGTTGGACGTTTATGTGCTTTGGAGTCCCCTTTATGGCAGTCCTGGGGGCGCTAGGCATGTCGAAACTACGCATGAAGCACGTCCGGGCGGTGGCGATCGGGGCGGTGGCTCTCATCGTTATCAACTGTGCCCTGATGAACGCTGGGCAGATCGCCCAGGAGAGGCCGGAGGCCGGAGAATACTATGAGGTGATTCAGGGACTGCCCAATGGATCTGCAGTGATGATTTATCAGTCGAGGTACAGCCTAGGGCTATTCTATGCCATGGCTGAAGGACGGGAAGACCTGGCTCCGATAGTTGCCTTCACTGCTGAGACTCCGGAGAAGTTCGCAGACTACCTCGGCTGGATGGAGGAGGAGTACGGGATAAAAGGGAACTCAACCCTGGAGATGCTTGGATCGGCATACGGACAGGGAAGAAATACATACGTGGTAGGTGAAGCATGGTTTTACGACGCAATCGACAGGGGGATGTGGCCAGACCTCAGCACGACCTTCAACCTCTCAAGGAGTGGGTCGAACGAGTCGTGGTTACACGAAGTCGTTGGTTGTACTGGGTTATCGTCCCGGCGATGATGGCTCTGTATTTCCCTCTGCGGGAGCACATGATCGGCCTCGAACGCCAGAATGTGGCCGTGTCGAACTTGAGCACGAACGTGGTGCTCATGCTGGGTATGTGGGGCTGGATAAATCAAGCCCTCTACACCAAGATATACCAGCGCGTGAAGAAGGACAGCACCGCCAAGCCTCCACTGTGGCACACATGGGTGTCGCTGTCTGTGGGCTGGTTGGCTATCATCCTGTGGATGAGTGCCTGGGGGATGCCCCTTCGATTCTGATAGGAGGAGAGGAGATATGATCGACAGACGAGGACGTATCCTACTAACCAATGTATACAGCCTGCAAAACATCGGGGAGTTGTCGCAGGTGAAGGCACTGGTGAACGAGTTGCCGGAGTACCAGTTCGTGTTAGTGTCGCTATACACGTATGGCGTCGGCGACATCCGAAACTACCCCGACGTGGAGGTTGTTGGCAACAGGCATGAGCACTCGAGGCTCGGGGTAGTGCTGACCAGTGCTAGGCTTGTGGCGGAGGCGGTCACCTGTCGCCTGGCCGGGAGGGCGCCACAACATCCGATCCTCCGGGCGTACTCTGACCCCAGGGCTGTACTGGTCGTTGACCTCAGTGGTGACACCTTCTCCGACAGCGCGAGCCCAGCTTATACCCTTGTTCACAGCGTGAGCCTGATACTGGCGGTAATCATGAGGAAACCGTATGTGGTGTGTTCGCAGTCGGTGGGACCATTCACCACGGCGGTGACTAAGAGGCTGGCCAAGTTCCTCCTCAACCGTGCGGAGGTGATAACAGTGCGAGGGTTAGGGCAGTGGGACTACCTGAAGAGAGGGTTGAAAGTGGACACCCCGGTGTTCCCGGTGACCGACCTGGCCTGTCTGCTCGAGGCGCCAAACCACGATTTCATCCGTAGATGTAAGACGGTGGAGGGTACGCGGAGGTATCGTGGGAAGCCACACGTTGTGGTCAATCCCAGCAGGATAATAAACCAGTGGATGTACCCCCGGCTGAAGGCTGTGAGGCATAAGGAAGAGTCCTACGAGGAACTCATGGCCAAGGTGGTGGACTTCGTTAGCACCTTCGGCTCAGTGATGATGGTGCCTCATACCACGGGGCCTCGGCGAGGCCTCGGCACGGTAACTAACCCGGACGACCGCCTCGCCATTGAGGGTATCATGGCCAAGCGTGCCCCCGGTATGGGGGATTGGGAGGTGTACCTTGGGGAAGACGCCAGCACTATCACCAGCTTGATAGCCGAGGCGGATATGTTCGTGGGGTGCAGGTACCATTCCTGTGTAGAGGCTGTGATGGCCGGAGTGCCTACACTGGCACTGGTCTACAGTGATAAAGGGGTTGAACTCGGAGCGATGGTCGACAACCCCCGGCTCCTGGAGACCGTGGATGTCCGTGGGAAGACTCAGGAACACCTGTTGTTCGAGATCAGCGAGACCATCAGCAGGATGCGTAGCCGATTGCCGGAAGGCGTGGTTGACATGACAGCGAGCGATTCACTGGCCGAAGTCATGCGCCTGAACGCCCGGGTGAGTATCGGAGCCATCCGGGATGCTATCAGCAACCAACACAGGCACCTCTTGGGGAAGTACCAGGCGTGCTATCTCGGCAAGTCCCGGGCGTACAGCACCCGGCGGCGCCGGGGAGCCAGTGGGGGAGTGGCCACGGAACTGCTATTGCAGGCACTCGATGACAGCCTGGCTGACTGGGTAGTGGTATCCGGGGGCGACCACCTCTTCCCGTGGCCTGTGGCCACCAAGGAGAGGGAGTTCATAGAGGACTCTGCTGGGTCGATATATACTCAGAATATCAGCACCCCGGCGTACATCGCTGACCTGTGCCGGAACGGAGGGCACTGCGCGGTGGTGGGATTGCCGTGCCAGATACGGGCACTCAGGGCGCTCGAGGAGAAGGATCCGGAGTTGAAGGAAAAGGTGGCACTGCACGTCGGGCTCTTCTGCTCCCACGCTGTGGAGAAGGATGGGATGCTCCTCCTCCTCAAGGCCATGGGGGTCACAAACCTGGATGAGATCGAGTCGGTGCGGTACCGGGCGAAGGCTCCGGTGACTGGGCGTACAGGGTTGCAGGTGAAGACGCGGGACCGGGAGTATTTCATCTCCCTCTCGAGGTACTGGAGCAGGTACTTCAACTTCTTTTATATACCACAGAAGTGCTGGCAGTGCCGTGACCTGGCCAACGAGGAGGCAGACATCTCCCTGGGAGACGCCTGGCGCCTCGAGGAGCACAGCAACGTGATAATTCCCCGCACCGAGATCGGGGGGTTGGTGCTGGCCAACGCTGTGCGGTCACGGAGGATTGAGATGACTCCCGTGCCGTCGGCCATGGTGGTGAACGGCCAGCGCTTCTTCCTCAGCCTGAAGAAAAATGGGGCGACGCCTATGACAGCCACGTACCGGGCAGTGCGCCGGGTCGGCCACGAGATGACCTCCCGGGGGTACCTCCGGCCACTGGTAGAACTGTGGGTGAAGAGGGTGGTGCTGAAGTGAAGGGTCTGAGGAGACTGGCTCAGGAGATTGGGTTCAAGGTGTGGTCGTTCTATATAGACAGAGATAACGAATGGGGTAAAATATATAACTAAGGGGGAGCAGGAGTCGATGAGAGTATTGATAACCGGAATCACAGGACAGGACGGCTCGTACCTGGCCAAGATGTTGCTGGACATCGGCTACACGGTGTTCGGCATCTACAGGCGCATATCCACCCCGGACTTCTGGCGGTTGAATGAACTCGAGATACTCGACCGTGTACAGATGATACAGGCTGACCTCACCGATGCCTCCAGCCTTGTCCGGGCAGTCGAAATATCACAGCCGGACTACGTGTTCAACCTAGGTGCTCAGAGCCATGTCGGCGCCAGTTTTGACCAGCCGTTGTCGACCCTAGAGGCCACAGGCCTGGGGGTTGTCCGCCTTCTCGAGGCAGTGAAGGCGGTCAAACCGGATGCGCGGTTCTACCAGGCGGGGTCGAGTGAGATGTTCGGGAACAGCATTGTACACAACGTGCCCTTGGATGAGGACTCTCCTTTGATGCCAGCGAGCCCCTACGCCATAGCCAAACTGGCTGGCTACCACGCTTGTAAAATATATCGCGAGTCATACGGCATCCAGGCGTCGAATGGTATCCTGTTCAACCACGAGAGCCCTCTCCGGGGTATGGAGTTCGTGACCAGGAAGATCACCGACGCGGTGGCGAGGATAAAGGCTGGCCGGATGAAATCGGTGGAGCTCGGGAACATCGATGCCCGGCGCGACTGGGGTTACGCTCCGGAGTATGTCAGGGCGATGCTCCTCATGCTACAACAGGACACCCCAGGGGACTACGTGATAGCCACCGGGGAGTCCCATTCGGTGCGGGAGTTCCTCACCCGGGCGTTTAAGGCCGTCGACCTCCAGTGGGAAGACCATGTCAAGCTCAACGGTAAGTTCACCCGGCCGAACGATGTTAGGTACCTGCTCGGCGACGCCCGGAAGGCCAGGTCAGTCCTGGGCTGGGAGCCACAGGTGAAGTTCGAGGGGCTCGTAGACCTCATGATCGAAGCTGATTTGGCGCGGGTGAGGAGGGCGACCAATGGGTGAACACGCTGTGAAGACGTTGAGGACTGTAGTGATACCTGCCCTGCCGAGGGACCTGGCACTGGCTCAGAAGAAGGGACGAGAGTTACTGAAGGGCTTTGAAGTAGCCATCAACACCTCCCCCGGCCTGGCGGAGGCGACCCGGTTGGGTATAGAGTCCGCATGGGGTGAGGTTGTGGTGGTCATGGACTGCGATGACCTGCACCCGGCGTACATGGCGGGGATACTCGCGCGGAAGTTGGAGGAGGAAGGCTACGACTTGGTGAAGGCCTCCCGGATAAACTTCGGTCGGGGACTGCGCGGGGTGCTGTCGGCGCGGGGTAACCGCCTGATACGCAGGGCGCTAGGCCTCCAGGTCTCAGACTGTACCACATGTTTCTATGCGGGGTACAGGTATAAACTCTTGGATCTCCCGGAGTGGGTCTGGCACGGTCACGGCGACTACATGATGGCATTGCTGAGTGAGGCGCAGGCGCGAGGCTGGCGGATAGCGGAGTTTAAGTACATCGCCCCGGCCGATCGCCGGGATGGCAGTACCAGCCTGCGGAAGCATGTGCCGATGTACCTCCGGCGGATACGAGTGATACGGCAGGAGGCGCGAGGATAATGGTTTGGACATCCAGGAGTGAGCAAGTGGTCACAGAGGTCGCCCGGGAGTACGGTGTAAAGGTAGACGACATCCGGGGGCGCAAGCGAGACCCCCTCACCGTTGATGCCAGGGACAAGGCGATGTACACCCTGGCTGTTCCCATGGGGCTCGGCGTGGTCAGGGTAGCCAGGATGTTCGACAGGAATAGCACTTCGGTCGGGAGGAGTGTAAGACGCCATCTACGGAAGGAGGAGCAGTAGCATGAGAATAGTGAAGGCGTACTGGTATGTCAGGGCGTTCCTGCGGGTCGGCGTGTTCAACGACAAGCCGACGGTGGGTGAGTACACGGCATGGCTGTACATTACTCACATCTTCACGCGGGAGACGCACACCCTGGAGGAGTTTAAGTGCCGGGAGTGTGGCAGGACAGCCTGGAGGATCGGCTCCAGTGATGTGTGCGACAACTATGGGTGCTACGTGAAGTCGAAGACACACAAGAAGGTCGAGGTGGTTTCATGAGGCTTATAGGCTCCGAGCACGCTGTTGAGCAGATGGAAGAACTCATCCTCCTCCTCCTTGAGGCGCTTGAGGACGTAGAGGTCGAGGTCAGGATTGGCCACGATGGCACCCGGAAGTTCAATGCTTTCATAGACCCCAACCTCCCGTACAATGCGCCTATAGAGGATGGTGTTCAGAGCGAGGTGTACAGGCGGGGCATCCAGATATGCCTGAAACAGAACAGTGTCTGGATAAACTACTACTACGACCCCCGGCGCGGTGACAGGCGATGGGGTGCTGGGCAGATAACAATTAACAACGTGGGCGTGAAGGCATTGATAAACGCACTGCGCGAGAGGCGCTTTTGGAAGATGTGTGAAGAGGAAGCACAGCGAACGGGATGGAGGGCGAACGGAGATGGTAGGAGTGATATTGTTGGGGTTGCTGGCAGTCCTGATTTTGGGGGGTAACCTGGCCTTCGTGCTATGGTATTACAGTGGCCGGGGGCAAACCCCTACTGAGGGGCTCGTGAACCATCCGGATGGCGGTTTTCACTACCTCGATGCTGATGAATTGCTCGAGGAACTGGGGAAGGCCAGCCGGGCAGGAAGAGAGGAAGAGGATGGCGTTACAACGGGTGTTTAAGGTCGGTGGTCGCCGGGGCACCTACTATTTTCATGCCCAGTTCCGGCTCCAGTCCCAGGCTGACGCCCTGGCCAGGACTGTCCGGGAAGAGGGGGGCCTCGCCCGGGTGACCTTCGAGAATGATAGGTGGATCGTGTGGAGCCGGGATAGACAGACCCTCACCCGGGCTGAGAAGGGGAAGCGATGACAAAGACGAAGTCGAAGAAGACCCCCATGTGCCGGGACACCGCATTTCATTGTAAGGTATGTGGGCATCACCACTGTGTGGTGCATACCACCTGTCATCGCTGTGAGCGAAAAGGGCGCCCCTGGCACAGGTATGTGCCTGCCAAGCCACGGAAGAAGGCTAAGGCGCCATATCGAGCCGTACAGACCCCCCAGGGGGCAAAGAAAAAGAGAAGGGGTAAGTAATGGCGGAGAGCCGACGGTGCTATCTTAAAACATCGTGGGGGTTTAAGAATAAGCAGAAGTTGGTGCAACTGCGGAATCCTCTGGCGGAGAGATATGTCGTTGTGGACACAGAGGTTGGGAGGATAGTTGCCCACCACCCTCGGAAGAATACCCCCTATAAGGGGATACAGATTCATGGACAGAAGGGAGGTGATTAAAAGTGAAACGCTATTATGTGGGCTGTAAAGGCGGGAGGCGCGAGGTTTTCACGGCGGAGAAGAAGCCGACAGAACAGTCACACGGCAGTCGGTATAACGCGGTGATAGGACCGTTCCAGACCAAGAAGGGTGCTGAGTTCATGGCACAGCAGGGCGGAAGCAATCCGCACATCCAGACCGTGGCTGATGCCGAGCGCGCAGTGAAATCGCAGAAGCGGAAGAAGTTGCCGGGGTATTCCTCGGAAATAAAAGGATGCCGGAAGATCGGATGGCGCGAGAGGGTGCCCAGTGGCTGGGAGGTGGTCAAGGAGGGCACCTACTACAAACACATCCGGCCTAAGAGATAGGTCGAGATTATAGGAAGGGGGGTGAAGAGCATGACGTTTGAGCACTTTCAGAGACTCAGTAGGGGCGCGAGAACAGAGGGGAACCCCCTCCTGCGCGAGGAGGCACAGCGCTTGGTGGGGTTTATCCACAGCCTCCGGAAGGCAGGGGTACCGTTGTCGCACATTGACAGCAACGATTGGAGTTCCAGCCTTAATCCCAGCGTGTACGTGCACAATAAGCACAATAGGTTCGTCCTGAGGCGCTACTCGAGGTGCGCCTCAGGGGATGTTAAGAGCGCTGTAGCGTTTTATAACTCCAAGAGCCCTCGGGGTGTGCGGTAGTGTAGAGTCAAGGGAAGGAGGTGATCAGAGATGGCAGGGAAGAGAGAGACTAGGCGCTTCGGTAGCAGATGGTATGAACTCACCGGAGTGTTCCAGGGAGTCGGGGCGAAGAAACGGGCAGAGGATGGGGCTAAAATGAGCCGGAGGCATGGTCATTTCGCTCGTGTTACTGCCGAGGCGCCAGGCCGATTTAGGTGGGTGTCTGACCCGGAAGGGCGCGTCGCTTTGAAGGGTAAAGTGTGGTGTGTCTGGACAGCGCCAGGGCGTGCGACACAGGGTGGCGCCTCCAGATGGTGAAGTCCGCCCGGCGCAGGGCGAGATAAGAGTAGAGGAGGTGATAAGAGATGGCGAAGCAGATAAGGCTGTATAAGCGACTAAATAATCCTTTGGCTATTCGGAATCAGGACAGGCGGAAGTTCCCCGCGGTGTACTATCGTAAGGAACCTGGGGTTGGACTTACCCCGTACTATGGGACGAAGAAGATGGCCAACGAAAGGAAGGTGCCGTTGTTCACATGGAGTGGGGTCTATGTAGGAAACTTAGGTTGGACTGACCCCAGCTTGACAGGTATGCTCAAAGAGCCGAGGTTGAAGAGGAGGTGATGATATGCCAAGAGGAGACGGAACGGGGCCTCCTGCTGACTCCCGAGGTCGACGGGATGGAGGCGGGAGAGGCAAGGGTAGAGCAGGTGGACCGGGTGTAGGGCGGGAGAAGGGTGGCAAAAAGGGAAGCTGTGGAAGGAGGTGATCAGAGATGGCAGGTAGAGTTAAGGCTTTGGGTGGTGGCAAGGTGACGGTACCACCCAAACAGAGGACTTTTGGTGGTCTCGTGTACGAGATTGATAGTGGCCACAACAAGATGAGTAATGCTCGGCAATGCGCTGAGGAGTTAAGGAGGCGGGGCTATTCTGCGCGGGTGGTAAAGGGACTATGGACATCTGTGTACACCAGTGCGGTATCAACATATATCGTATACAAAAGGCCAAGGAAGGTGAGGTGATCAGAGATGGCAGGCAAGGAAGTACCACTGTTCGACTTTAAGCGAGTGGATGGCCAGTGGCAGGTGCTGATAAACGGCCAGCCAGTCCGGAGTAGCGGTGTCCACAAGGCGTACATGAGGCTCCGGGGCAAGGCGAAGGGCAACACCCACCTGCTGGCGTACCACGAACTGAGCAAGCGCCAGGGCTGGTCTGACCTGAAGCACCTGAAGGCGTCCAAGCGGATCCTGGACGAGATGGTGCAGATGGGCATAGTCAAGCGGGAGGAGTACGCCTGCGGTGACGTGCGGTTGTACAGGTACGCAGTCAAAAAGTAAGGAAGGAGGAGACTTACGATGTCGGCGAAAAAATGGATGGTATTCATCGTGCTGTTGCTGTTCCTTGGCAGTGGCCTCATGACCACTGTTATGGGGGTGATAGGGTCGCCATTGGCACTGTTCCCTGGGGTTCTGCAACTGGCGATCGGAGGCATTGGCCTCTTCATCCTGATTAAACGGCATGGTGCTGAAGACGAACGGAGGTGATGATCAAGATGGGTAGTGTAGCGAGAAGCGCGACTCAGTTAAAGCGCCCCAAGGGCTCGGACACCGGGGGGAAGATCAAGATAGGCGGTCGGGTCTATCAGATAGCGTACCGCCAGAAGACGAAGGCACGGGCGCAGGAAGACGCTCGAGCCCTCCGCGAGCAGGGAGCCAGAGGTTGTTCGGTGAGGGTACTCCCGGATGTGGACTTCGATGGTAAGAAGTGCTGGGCGATATTCTACCGAGAGAAGGGGCGGTGATTCGGTATGAGGAGTAAGAGGATTGCCTCGTGGTACCGGAGGGTCAACGGGCGGTACTGGACACTGGCAGGCTCTGGCTTGTCAAAGGCCAAGGCACGGGAGCGCGCCCAGGCAGAACGCCGAGCCGGACAGTACGCTAGGGTGATGCCTACCCCGGCTGAGGAGGTACAGCGCTTCCAGATGGGTGGGGGCGAGCACTACGATGTCTGGATCTCCCGAAAGCCTAAGAAGAAACAGAAGGGAAGGTGATTAGAGATGGCAGAGTCAGATATACAGAATATCGGCGGTGTTCGGTTCCGGTACATGGCCACGGCAGATAGGCAAAACGCCGACAAGATGGCGAAAAGTTGGCGCGATAAGGGCTGGAGGGCGCGTGTAATGCCTACAAAATACCCCTCCTCCAAAGCGAGGGGCAAGGGCTGGGATGTGTGGGTCAGTCTAACGAAGACGGTGAAGCACCGTATCCAGGCAACCGACCACGGGAGGTATCTCACCTACTGCGGTAAGATACTCCATTCCCGTGAGGGTCAAGCGCTGAGTGCTCATGAGATGTGGGTGGCGAAGAACCCGTGTAAGGCCTGCCTGAAGGCTATGGACGGGAGACTCATGGAGGCGAGGGCAAAGGGGTACGATAAGCACCCCATGGACAGGTAGCAGATAAGCAGAGAGGAGGTGATTGGAGATGGCAGGCAAGAAACGAGTTCGGCCAACCAGTGACACGAGGACATTCGGTGGCAAAGTGTACCGCCTCGCTGGTAGTATGCTGTCCAAGGCCGAGGCAGAGGTAATGGCCAAGTCGGCAAGGAAGGTGGGGATGCCCTATCGGATTGTCCGGACACCCATCAGTGACATCAGATACTTCAAGTTTGGTGAAAAATACCACGGGAAAGTCTACGATATATGGATTCACGGGAAGCCAACAAAGTAAGGAGGTGACAGAGATGGTAGGCAGTAAGAAGAAACGCCCGACCCGGAGGGTGAACAAGGTAGCGAAGGACAGAGTGCTGTTCCGGGTGATCCGAGGCGAGGTGGAGGCCTTCCTCCCGGATGTTCCGGCCAACCCGGGGAACATTATGTGCTATGCCCACATCGGCCAGCACAGCGAGGCATCCCGAGGGTACTACGGCATGGGGAGGCCAGCGACACCCAGGGAGTACGCACCCCTGAAGCGGGAACTCGAGAGCATAGGCTATAAACTCCAGGTGGTCAAGAGGCTCCCGCCTCGGAGGTAAGCTATGGCCAGCGGAGTCGTGAAGATCAAGGGGAGGCTCTATCACGCGTACAGCCAGGGCAGTAAGGCGATGTGCGATGAGGTAGCTCGGCAACTCCGGAAGAAGGGTTATACGGTGTCCGTGCGCCTCCTCCACCACATGAAGACGCGGGACCAGTACGTGGTGTACGTGGTTCCAGACCTCAGAATCGGGAAGATATAACAGAGGGAGGTGATTAAGATGGCACAAAAGCCTGTGCCCCTCAAGAAGTATATGGTCACTATCAGCGAGACGGTAAAATTGCCAGGCAGAGCAAAAGCGGAAACCTATAAACGGTATTACTTCGTTTGGGCTTCTAGCCTAACAGGAGCCCGAGCAGGGGTAAATAGAAGCATCAAGTCAGGCAGGACAACTGGCAAGATCATTAGCATAGAACTGGCTTAGGGGCAGAGAAGCACCTGTGGTGCAATCCACGCACTGGGAGCACTCCGGTGGCGTGAGAAAAAGGAGAGGGGGTGAGTGTAGTGTGGTTAGGAAGAAAAGCCAAGACGAAGAAGACGAAGCCATCCAGGAGCCTCCATGCCATGGAGAGGGGGCGATTACTGGTCGTTGGTGAAGTCCACTACAGACTCCATCGCTGAAGGCGCACGGCTTTAAGACGCCTGCTGAGGCTAAAGCTAAAGGGTATTAAGGAGGAGACTGTGAGAGACGAGACATTTACCCCAGGGGATCTGAGGGCGGTGGCCACCGGGAGGATATTCCGGGAGCGACTGCGAAAGCCGTTCCTGTACTTATGCGCGCCGTGGCTGTTAATCTCCATGGTGTGCATGATGGTGTTGACCTGGGGCGCTGAGGCACCGTACAGCCCCGCGACCTGGGCGGTTGTACTCTTAACCTTCGGGGGCGCCCTTCTGTGGTTAGGATGGGGGCTAGTGATAGAACGGAGGCACCTGCGGTCCGGGGAGTATGACATGGACGCCATCGAGTGGGACGACCGGGATCTGCGGAACGTCGTGGGTCACCGGATGGGCAACCACTGGAATCGCTACATGTGGCGTCTCGCGTTCCCGTGGCTGATAGTGGCCACAGCATCCGTATACGGGGTGCTGTGGTTCGGTTACCTCTACCCCTGGGAACTTCAGGTCGTCGGCAAATTGCTCATGATAGGCCTGGCGCTCCTGGTACTCTTCGGGGTATGGATGCACTATAGGATGAACAGGCGCGAGCAGGAGGAGGTTCGCGCTTTGTACGATGCACGGAGGAGTGCGAGCGATCAGATTGAGCCAGGTGCCTGGACGACTCCTCCACCGGGCGCCTGACCCTATGGCCTCACCGTGGGTGTTGGGTCTGCCACCCGGGGCTGTGAGAGACGGTGAGGACTCTGTAGGGGGGTGAGGGACGCCTCACCCCCCTCACTAATAACGAAGGAGGTGATACCGCATGAAAAAGAAATACGAGAAGCCAACCATCGTGAAGCTCGAGGGCATGGACTTCCCCAAGCGGATAATTGAGGCCTCTAGTGGTCAGTCTGTGTGTAAACAGTGTTCGGCCTGTCACGGGTGCCGATAGAAGCCGTTGTAAGATAGGAGGAGCTATGGATTGTCCACACTGCGGTGCCCGGGGCATGGTAAAAGACCCCGATGAGGGGGAGATGGTGTGCATCCCTTGTGGCCACCGGAAACCGATAACCCCTCGGGAGCCAGTCGAGCCTATGACAGACGAGGAGGCTACGGCCTCGGGGAGGAGTAGGGAGGGGCGTCACTACAAACCCCGGGATAAACACCCCAAGTACAAACGACGAACCAAGAGAGAGTGGGAGCAGATAATAGCCTACGCAGAGAGAACTAGCAATGCGGAGGCTGGTCAGAAGTTCGTTGTGGCTCCACAATATATCGCGCAGAAGAGGCGCCAGAAGGAACAGGGTCAGGGGAGGTTGGCCATAGGCCTCTCTGAATATCAGAAGGCAACAGTCTTCAATATGCGCCGGACTTCCCGAGGGATGATAATACACCTCAACGGTAGCACCCTCGAGATAAAATCAAGCGACCAGCACTTGGTGGATATGGCCTGCCTCGGAGTAGTCGACAATTTACGCGACCAACTGGCAGAGGCGGTCGTGAAGGCACAACAAGGAAAAGAAGGAGACTAAGGATGAGCGAGAAGCACGAGCAAGCGGGTGTGGATGTGTCCACTGTATATCGACACCCGGGGAAGGTGGACGCTAATGGGTTTGGTCTAGCAATTCACCACCGTGTCGTGATATACTCATAGTGTCTTCGGTTGGCTCCGAGGTCACCAGCAAGCAGGAAGAGCCCCCGGTTCCACCTAGCGCCAGGGGCTCTTCCTTTTGCCCACCGTGGGGGTGCAACAGATCTCCCAGGGTAGCGTCCCCGGGGTGGTACCTCAACCGCAACCGCCGTCCCCCGGGAGCCACCACTATGGGCGTTCCCGGCATGGATACCGCCGTCCCCTCGATCGCCGGGAGGAGGCCGAGCACCGCCCCGGCGCCACCGCCAGCACCGCCCCGGCACCACCGCGCCCCGGGGGATCCACCAGGCGACAGCCGGGGAGTTCGCCACCGACCTCGTCCCCGGGCTGGCCACCTGGTGCTACCACCCGGGAGCAGGCGCACCACAGCTAAACACCCACAGGAGAGGCCTTAAAGGCCACCAGTCCGCCCCCTGATACCCATGAGAGCCCTACACCCCCATTCTCAGGCGTACAGGCCTGCCCCATCCCCGACGGGCACCGATGTCCACCGCGTCCCCATGAGATCCCCGCCCGGTGCCGTCGTCACCACCGTCCCCGGCGCCCCGGCCTAGTCGATCGCCGGGAGGAGGTCGAGCGCCTGGAGGGTGAGGCCGTGGCCACCGGGAGGAGGCGCCCCGGAGGAGGAGGACGTGCGCCCCCCTCTTCTAAGCCAGGCGTACAGCCTGGTAGAGGGGGCAACCCACACCCGGGTGGAGAAGTACGGTAGACCTGAAGAGTAGTACGGTGGAGTGGAGTGCTTGGTACGGAGGGGGTACATAGTGCGAACCACATATGGAAGCTGGGAGACGCCCCGGAGGGAGACGGCGCGGGGGAAGGAGGGCGGGGGGCAGGGGGCGGG
>CAYRYW010000034.1:0-20113 GCA_964428725.1 uncultured Dehalococcoidales bacterium | reverse complement strand
TCAACTGGATGGAGAACATCCGCGACTGGTGCATCAGCCGCCAGCTGTGGTGGGGTCATCGCATACCGGTATGGTACTGCGGCGGCTGCGGCGAGATAATCGTTAGCGTTGACGACCCGACGTTGTGCCCGAAGTGCGGCTCGCCGAAGCTGGAGCAGGACGCCGATGTCCTCGATACATGGTTCAGCTCGGCGCTGTGGCCGCACTCCACGCTGGGCTGGCCTGAGCAGACCGAAGACCTCAACTATTTCTACCCCACGTCGGTGATGGAGACCGGCTACGACATCCTGTTCTTCTGGGTGGCGCGCATGATCATGATGGGGCTGGAGAACACCGGCGAGGTCCCGTTCCACACCGTTTACCTGCATGGCCTCATCCGCGATGAGAAGGGCGAGAAGATGAGCAAGGTCAAGGGCAACGTGCTCAACCCGCTGAAGCTGATCGATCGGTACGGCACCGACGCCCTGCGCTTCGCCGTCTCCACCGGCAGCGCCCCGGGCAACGATATACGGCTGAGCATGGAGCGCATGGAGGCGGCGCGCAATTTCGCCAACAAGCTGTGGAACGCCTCGCGCTTCATACTGGGCAATATCGATGGCGCTGTAGATATCGATAACATCGGCAGCGCGCAGCTTGAGGATCGCTGGATACTGAGCCGGCTGAACCGCCTCATCGCTGACGTCGATAAGTTGATGGGCGATTTCCAGTTCGGGGAGGCTGAGCGTCAGATACACGATTTCATCTGGGGCGAGTTCTGCGACTGGTACATCGAGATGGCCAAGCTGCGGCTCCGGGGCGAGGCCTCCCCCCTGCCGATACTGGTGCACGTGCTGGAGACATCGCTGCGCCTGCTGCACCCGTTCATGCCGTTCATTACCGAGGAGATCTGGCAGAACGTTAAACCTCACGTAGGGCGTGACCTTGGAGAATCGATCATGGTCGCACCATACCCTGCCGCCGACGCATCTCGGCTGGATGATGAGGCTGAGAAGCAGATGTCGGTGGTGATCGACATCGTGCGGGCGATACGCAACACCCGCGCCGAGCTTCAGGTGGAGCCGTCAAAGTGGGTCGAGGCGCTGGTGGTCGCAGGCGATATGAAGTCTGCAATCGAGTCGCAGGCGCAGGCAATCGAAGCGCTGGCTCGTGCCAGGCCGCTCACCATTGCGGGCGAATCCACCAATCGGCCGGACAAAGCCAAGACGATGGTGTTGCATGGCGCCGAGGTGGTGTTGCCCATGGCCGGCATGATCGATGCTGCTGCGGAGGCCGCTCGACTGAACAGGGAGATCGCCGATGCGCAGGACAACATCGCCCGACTCGAGGCCAGGCTCGCCGACGCTAGCTTCCTCTCCAAGGCGCCGCCTCAGGTGGTGGACAGGGAGCGCGGGCGTCTGGCGGACCAGAGCGACCGTCTGGCAAAGCTGCAGGAACGCCTCGCAGAGCTGGGGTAATCCCCCTGAATCCCCCTTTCGTAAAGGGGGATTGGGGGGTTCAATCGCAGGACACACCTGAAATCCAAGGTCTGCCTCTGGTGTACGATGACGTTCGACGTCCTTCCCCTGTCATTGCGAGGAGTTCGCCTGAGGCGAACGACGAAGCAATCTCGGTGGTGGTGCAGGGTGCAGAGATTGCCACGCCCGCCTTTGGCGGACTCGCAATGACACAACGCATCATTTCATCATCCGCCTCGTTCGTACGTCATTACCCGCCTCGTTCATACGTCATCATCCGACTTGATCGGATGATCCAGAGCAATTGTGGAACGACTAGATTGCCCGATCACGTCGGGCAATGACGTGGTCCCCCCTCCCCCCGCTGGCGCCGCAGCTCATCCATCGCTTTCCGGGTATCGCTGGCGACCCGCGCCTTATCGCTGTTCTCCAGGCGGTACTTGAACAGCCAGTAGGTGAACTCCTTCATCTCCCCCAGATCCATCGACTTGCGCCCGTGACAGCCCCTGCCCTTGCGGAACCTCTTCAGCAGCTCCTCGCTCGTGGCGCCGTAGATGCGGACGTATGCCTCATCCTGCGCCTGCCCGTTATCGCCCAGCACCTGCGTCATCCGCTCCTTGCGCGCCTCCTCCTCCGCCACCATCAGCAGCGTCTCCTCCACCGTAACGCCGTAGAAATAGTTGAGGTATGCCTGATATTTCGCTTCGCCGATGAGCTGGCGGAACTCGCCGTTGGGCAGCTCGATGGGAGGTTTGCAGTGGAACAGGAACTGCTCGGCTTCAGCCTGCGGGACGAGGTGGTTCACCTCATCCAGTATGCGCCCGGCCAGCAGCATCCAGTCGAAAGCCTCATTAGCGATAAGGTAGCGGTACTCCTGCCCCTTATAGCTCTCCTCGGCCACGTTCCACATCCCGACAGCCTCCAGCAGGGCGACATACCAGTGCTTGCCGCCGGCGACCGCCTCGCGGAAATGCCGTATCGCCTGCTTCTCGCTGGAGACGCTGGTATCGCCGAAAGGTTTCAGCTCACTGCCCATATCGCCACCGCTAGCACGCCTTCTCCCCTGACTTCGTCGATTTTATCTGGCTCAGCATCCTCTGCGCCCCCCTCTCCCCCATGCGCGGCATCTTAGCCACACGCCCATCTCGCAGCGCCCGTTCCAGCTCATCCACGCCGGTAACCCCCGCCTCACGGTGCAGCCGCATCGCTATCCTCGGCCCGATGCCCGGCACCGACAGCAGCTCCAGTATCCCCTCAGGAAACTCCGCCTTCGCCTTATCGTGAATCCCCAGATGCCCCGTGTTCACGATCTCCGTGATCTTATTAGCGATGGCCTCGCCCACGCCGGGGATCTCCTCCAGCTTCTGCCCTTCCCCCACCATTCGCTCCACCTCCCACGGCAGTTGCTTGATGGTGCGCGCCGCCTCCCGATAGGCGCGGACCTTGAACTGGTTCTCCCCCTTCATCTCCAGCAGGTCCGCCAGCTCGGAGAAAATTCTGGCCACTTCAGCGTTGGTCATTTATTTTATCTCGACACCGATTCGTTGAGCGCGTGTAATAGATATATCTTCGATTTTCTTAAGTAGAGTTAAATCTTTCAGATGATCTTTAAACTGAAGCGACTCATGCAGCCCATTGGGATAAATAAAGGCAAGTTCTGATCTGTCAAACTTCGGATTAGTATGGTGGATTATTCTGTGGTGATTAGGGCAAACAACAACAATGTTATTGCTGTGGTCGATACCCCCTCGCGACATCCAGATGACGTGGTGAGTTTCAGAATAAGGTTCGCCATAGCGGGGTTTGAAGTCGAAACCGCAAACTTGACATCTGAAACCATAGAGTTCTTTTAATACACAGGGTAATTCAGGATTGCGCTTTATTCGTTTAGCCTCAGGAACTATTTCCCATTCCACCTCTGCTGGCGAATTTTCAACTATTCGATCGTTGTTGTTGAGTAGCGCCCAAAGCGTGTATTCTCTTGAAGGCGATTCTTCTAGAACGCGATGCACCTTTGGCCCGATTTCCTCTACATTTCCGTAACTCAAAATAAGTGGAAGGATTTTATCTGCGTCCTCAGGCTTAATGTGTTTTGGGTTAGTCTGCCCTGCATAATCATGATAAAGGTTTAGATTTTCTAAAGAGAACGGAGCGGTTGTTATTATGCCGTTACAGTGCAAAATCCACCGCCACGTTCTTCTAGCTCGTGGCCAGTAATGATTGCTTATTATTCCGTTATAGTCTTCTTCATAATGGTCAAACACGAGAGCATATTCAACCCTTGCGTTTTCTTTACCCAATTTTCTAGCATCGGTAGAGACTAATTGAAGTAGCAGAAGATCTCCTTTTTGAATTTCTGGATTTCTTGGGGGTCTTTCAATTGCATAAAGTTTTTCTCGGACGCAAACCTCCAGTTGCGTTTCCTGTACATTCAATCGCCAGATATTCATGTTTCTTTTCCCTAGATTAATGTAATTCCAAAACCTTGTATTCTCACTCTGTCACAAAAGGATAGAAAGTGCTCTCGTCAGTAAGATTGTAATATTCCACTAGCCAGTACTGAATCGTATCTCTGATACTGCCAATGGCCTCTATATTCCACGGGATCTCTTTATCAGATGGATTAACTATCCGCAGCAGTTCATGGATGGCATTGTCAACAAAGTCTTGTCGCTCCAATTGCACATCTGTTAGGTTCACAACTTACCTCTTTCACCCATCGTCTACTTCCCGCAACACTTCTTATACTTCTTCCCCGACCCGCAGGGACACGGGTCGTTGCGCCCCACCTTCTTCGCCTCCGTCGCAGACTCCCGGCGCTGCGCCGCCTTATAAAAGCTTTTGAAATTCCTCCGGGCTAAGCTCTGCATCCCTCAGGATACTCTTCAGCACCTTGGGGTGAAGGACTTTACCTTTATGATATGGAATTGTCACTCTTTTCCCCTGTGGATTCCTGTAGATCCTGTGGCTGCCACTCTGACGGGAGACAGTGAAACCCAGCTTCGCCAGAGCCTTCGCCACTTCATCGGGGGTAACCCTCGGCAGCTTCTGGCTCAAACTGCCACCTCCAGGCTCGAAAAGCTGACCACCTCCGCAGTAGAAATGGGCTCGTTGTTCGCCAGGCGATCCTCCACATGCAGCTTAATGGCATCCTTTATATTCGCTATAGCCTGCTCATAGGTATCGCCCTGCGTGTAGCATCCCTGAAGTTCCGGGCAAAAGGCGTAGTAGCCCTCCTTGTCCCTCTCCACGATTACCGAAAAACGGTAGTTTTTCATCCTGTTCACCTCCCGCAGTACCATCTCTGTGACTGCAATATCGTAAGTCGCATTTTAGCGGCAGCGGCTAACATTTTCAAACCGTTACATTTTGCAACGGTTTTAGTATATCCCTCATCAATTCTACTTCCCGCAACACTTCTTATACTTCTTCCCTGACCCGCAGGGACACGGGTCGTTGCGCCCCACCTTCTTCGCCTCCGTCGCAGACTCCCGGCGCTGCGCCGCCTGCGCCATAGGCGACTGCTGCTGCGGCTTGCCCCGCTCCTCTATTTTAACCCTGAAAATGGTGTGCACCACGTCGTGGGTGATGCTTGCCAGCAGGCTCTGGAACATCGCCTGCCCCTCGTGCTTGTACATCACCAGCGGGTCGCGCCCGCCAACGGCGTGCAGCCCTACGCCCTGCCGCATGTTCTCCATGGTCGTCAGGTGCTCGACCCACAGGCGGTCGATGGTGCGCAGCATGACGATGCGCTCCAGCAGGCGCATCTTGTCCGCGCCGAACTCCTGCTCCCGCTGCGCGTACAGCGCCTCGGCCTGCTGCAGCAGCTTCTGCTCGACGTCGTTGCGATTTACCTCCGTCAGCGATTTGGCGTCGAGCCCCGGTGGCGGGGGCATGAACTTGTTCACCTCGCCCAGCAGCCCGTTCACGTCCCACGTATCGCGGTGCTCAGCGGACAGATATGTGCCGATGAGGTTGCGCACCGCTTCGGCGATCATCGACTGGATGTTGGCCTTGAGGTCGGCGCCGCTCAGTATCTTCCTGCGCTCGGCGTAGATCACCTCGCGGTGCTTGTTGACCACGTCGTCGTAGTCCACCAGGTGCTTCCTGATGTCGAAGTTGTAGCCCTCTATCTTGGTCTGCGAGCTCTCGATGGCCTTGTTCACGATGGCGTTCTCGATGGGCAGGTCCTCGTCCATATGGACGCGCTCCATGATGCCCTGGATGCGCTCTCCGCCGAAGCGCCGCATCACGTCGTCCTCCAGCGACACGAAGAAGCGGCTGCTGCCGGGGTCGCCCTGGCGCCCGGCGCGACCGCGGAGCTGGTTGTCGATGCGCCGCGCCTCGTGGCGCTCGGTGCCCAGTATGTGCAGCCCGCCCAGCCCCACGACGCTATCGTGTTCCTTCTGCCAGTCGGCCGTCTCGCGGCCATCGGGGTTGCCGCCGAGGATGATGTCCACGCCGCGCCCCGCCATGTTGGTGGCGACGGTGATCGCGCCCAGACGGCCGGCCTGCGCCACGATGGCTGCCTCCCTCTCGTGCTGCTTGGCGTTCAGCACCTGGTGCGGGACGCCGCGGCGTTTCAGTATATCGCTGAGCAGCTCCGACTTCTCGATGGAGATCGTGCCCACCAGCACCGGCCGCTGCGATTTATATAATTCCTCGATCTCGCTGGCGACGGCGCGGAACTTGGCTTCCTCGTTCTGGTACACCTGGTCCGAGTGGTCCTGTCGGATCATCGGCCTGTTGGTGGGGATGACCACCACCTCCAGCTTGTATATCTTGAAGAACTCCTCCGCCTCGGTCAGCGCCGTGCCGGTCATGCCGGCCAGCTTGTCGTACATGCGGAAGTAGTTCTGGAAGGTGATGGTGGCCATGGTGATGTTCTCGCGCTGTATGCGCACGCCCTCTTTGGCTTCCACCGCCTGGTGCAGCCCGTCCGACCAGCGACGACCGGGCATCATGCGACCGGTGAACTCGTCGATGATGATCACCTGTCCGTCCTTGACCACGTAGTCGCGGTCGCGGCGGAACAGGACGTGCGCCTTGAGGGCGCTCTCCAGGTAGTGGGTCAGCATGTAGTTCGACGGGTCGTACAGGTCGGGCGCCTTGAGCAGGCCCTCGCCGCTGAGCATGCGCTCAACCTTGGATATGCCCTCGTCGGTGAGGGACACCGCACGGTCTCGCTCATCGATGGTGTAGTCGCTCTCCTTCTTCAGGTTGGGGATCAGGCGGGCGAATACCTTGTACTTCTCCTCCGCCTCCATGGCGGGACCGCTGATGATCAGCGGGGTGCGCGCCTCGTCGATGAGGATATAGTCCACCTCGTCCACGATGGCGTAGTTCAGTTCTCGCTGCACGCACTGGGAGAGGTCGACCACCATGTTGTCGCGCAGGTAATCGAAGCCGAACTCGTTGTTGGTGCCGTAGGTGATATCGGCGGCGTACGCCTCGCGGCGGTTGACCGGGCGCAGGTGCTTCCACGTCGCATCCTCCGACTCGAAGTCGGGGTCGAACACGAACGACGACTCGTGTTGAATCGTCGCCACCGACAGCCCCAGCAGGTGGTACACGGGACCCATCCAGTAGCTGTCGCGCTTGGACAGGTAGTCGTTGACCGTGACTACGTGGACGCCCTTGCCGGTCAGTGCGTTGAGGTACGTGGGCAGGGTGGCCACCAGCGTCTTGCCCTCGCCGGTCTTCATCTCGGCGATCCTGCCCTGGTGCAGCACCATGCCGCCGATGAGCTGCACATCGAAGTGGCGCTGCTTTATGCTGCGCCGGGCCGCCTCGCGCACGGCGGCGAAGGCCTCGGGCAGGATGTCGTCCAGCGATTCGCCGTCATCGAAACGTTTGCGGAACTCGTCGGTCTTGCCCCGCAGCTGCTCGTCGGACAGGGATTCGAATTGCGGCTCGAGGGCGTTGATGCGGGCGACGGTTGGATTGAGGCGCTTGAGCACCTTCTCATTCGAATCTATCAGGCTGCCGAGTATCTTGAACATATTACCCCTTCGTTATTAAACGTCGCGTCCCCCTGCGACCGAAACCGAACCCCTTCCATCCGATTACCCTGTCATTGCGAGTGAGTCCGCCATAGGCGGAAGCGCGGCAATCTCAATGCCTGCCTTCACGCCCTGTCATCACCCTGCCACATATCACCGAGATTGCTTCGTCGCCCCGCCAGAGGTGGGCGGGCCTCCTCGCAATGACGGTAATGGCCAGTCGCCCGCGATTCAGTCGCCTGCGAGTATCCTCCGTGCCTCCTCCGCCTGTGACTCCAGCACAGACACCTTCACTTCGCCCATGCCATCGACGGTGAAAACGTGCACCGAGCCGGCGGCGTGTGACCGCAGTATGCAGGGTATGCCGCTGCTCTCCAGCTTGCCCTTGATAATGTGCGCCTCCACCTCGCCGTGAGCGGTGTAGACGTCTACCAGCTTCTTTCCCATGCGCAGCCGCTCCTAGCGGAACATCGCTCCTACCGACAGGCCGGAATGTATGCGATGGATCGCCTCGCCCAGCAGCGGCGCCACCGGCAGGACGGTTATCTTTTTGCGCCTCTTGCTGCCGGCGATAGGTATGGTGTCGGTGACGATGACCTCCTTGACAGGGCTGGCGGCGATGCGTTCGATGGCGGGATCGGAGAATACCGCATGAGTGCAACAGGAGTAGACCTGCTTAGCACCTGCTTTCTTTAATGCGTCCACTGCCTGAGTCAGAGAGCCTGCAGTATCTATCTCATCATCGACGGTGAGGGCGCACCTGCCTTTTACATCGCCGATAATGTTGAGGGTCTCGGTTTTATCCTCGTTGCCTACCCGCCGCTTCTCGATGATGGCCAGCGGGGCATCCAGCCTCTCTGCCAGGTCTCGGGCGTGCTTGGATATGCCGATGTCTGTGGCTACCACCACCAGGTCTTTCAGCTTCTTGTCGTGGATGTAGCTTCCCAGTATGTACAGGGCGGTCAGCTCATCCACCGGGATGGTGAAGAAGCCCTGTATCTGGGCCGCGTGCAGGTCCACCGTAAGCACCCTGTCTGCCCCGGCAACGGTGATCAGGTCAGCCACCAGGCGGGCGGTTATCGGCACGCGCGGCTGGTCCTTCTTGTCGGTGCGCCCGTAGCCGTAGTACGGGATGACGGCGGTGATGCGCCCGGCGGAAGACCGCCGCAGCGCGTCCATCATGATTAGGAGCTCCATGAGGCTGGTGTTCACCGGCGACGATATCGGCTGGACGACGAAGACGTCGCATTCGCGCACGTTCTCCAGGATGCGGACGAAGGTATTCTCGTTGCTGAACTGGAACACCTCGGCTTTACTGAGGGGTATTTCCATGTAGTCACAGATGCCCTGTGCCAGTTCCGGGTTAGCGTTTCCGGTGAAGATCTTCAGTTCGTCTAGCAAGGCTCCTCCTTGTAAATTCTATTTGCCTTTATACTGGCCGTCGCGCTTCTCCATGAAGGCATTGACGCCCTCGCGGTGGTCCTCGGAGCTCAGCGCCAGCGCCTGGTACGCCGCCGACATGGCCAGCGCCTCCTCCAGGTCGCTTTCCAGCGCCTTATATGCCATCACCTTGGACATCTGCACCGCCAGGGGCGGGTTCTTGGCTATCTTATGCGCCAGCTCCATCGTCGCTTGTTCCAGCTGTGCCGCGGGCACCAGCCGGTTCAGCACACCGATGCGCGCCGCCTCCTCCGCCTCCAGGAAATCGCCGGTGAACAGGAACTCCAGCCCCCTGCCTAATCCCATCACGCGCGTGTACAGCCAGGTGCCCCCGCCGCCGGGTATGAGTCCCACCTTGACGAAGCTGTTCCTGAAACGTGCCTTCTCCGAGCCTACCCGCATGTCGCACCCGAAGGCGAAGTCGCACCCGGCACCAACCGCCGGCCCGCTCACCATGGCTATCGTGGGCTTGTCCATGTGCTGCAAGCCGAGGGCTACCTTCTGGTAGCTGCTGCGTATGTTGTTCCACATCTCGTTCGGTGTCCCCGCCAGGCCGGATATCCTGCCGCCATCGCTCAGGTCGGCGCCGGAGCAGAAGGCCTTGCCTGCAGCGGCAAGCACCATGACCCTGATATCGTCGTCGCGGTTTATATCGTCAACCGCCGATATCATCTCGTTTAGCATCTGCGTGGTCAGGGCGTTCATCCTGTCCGGGCGGTTCATAGTGAGGGTGGCGATGTGGTCCTGCTTCTTCAGAATGATGGTCTCAAAATCCATTCAAACTCTCCTTAAATGGCGACAGTCGAAGGCGACACAAATATCGATGACCCTCAATTTTATCACAAGCACACCCCACAGACAATTTGAACAGCTACTCTACAAGATCGAGGCCCTAACGGACGTTAGGGCCATATAGCATCTATTAGGCCATCTGTTAACTCATTGGGTCCTATTGTGCCGTCACTATTCTCATCACAGACCGAATATACATATCCCTCCTCATTTACCACCCAGACGTAGTGCTGGCCAGAGCTAGAAGGTATAAGATTACAAGCAGGATCATCAAAGTTATCATTGCCATCGCCATCGATCTTGGCGAAACCATCAGGTACACGCTGAGGTGGTATACCCCCCTGGGGTGTGCTAATCTGACAGACGTCAATTATATAGCAAGTGCCTACGCCAGTGACGTTATATGTCCCTATGGGCGACGCTGCGCCCTTTGGTAACTCCCCTTGATTATCAACGTAATTGTCAACCTCTGTTTGAATCACAGCTTTCAAACCCCAATATTCTCCTGCTGGAGAGTGATTGGAGCCAAATTCCTCTCGATTAAACCACCAGTACAAACCCCCAAAAATGGCCAGCAGAATTGTAAATATAGTAACCAATAAAACCAGCTTTGTTCTAGTCATTTTCGACCACTCGTGTTTTAATTACTCCTGCGGCAGGTTATCCAGCGCCGCCCGCGCTGCCTCCTTCTCCGCCTGCCGCTTGCTCTTGCCGCGCCCGCTGCCTATCACGTGCCCGTTGACGCTGACCTCGACGGTGAACTCGCGCTCATGTTGCGGGCCTTCCGCCGTCACCGTGCGATAGACCGGCGTGGTGTGCTCGCTGGCCTGAACCAGCTCCTGCAATCGCGACTTGTAATCGTCGGTGGCGCCGTCATCCGCGGTGAGATCGGGGTTTTCGACGAACAGCCCGCTCACGAAATCGCGGCAGGCATCCAGCCCCCGGTCGAGGAAGACGGCGGCGACCACTGCCTCGAGGGTACCCGACAGGATGGACTGCTTGGCACGGCCACCGCTGGATTCCTCGCCCAGTCCCATATAGATGTAATTGCCCAACCCCATCGACTGGCTCAGGCGCGCCAGCGTCTCTCTACGCACCAGCGTCGCCCGCATCCTGGTCATCGCCCCCTCCGACAGGTCCGGCGATCCTCGGTATAAGTCCTCCGCTATGATGAAGCCGAGCAGCGAGTCGCCGAGAAATTCCAGTCGTTCGTTATCTTTAAAGCCTGTGCCAGGGTTCTCGTGGAGGTATGAGCTGTGGGTCAGCGCCTGCTGCAGCAGGGCGACATCCTTGAAGCTTATGCCCAGGGCGGTTTGCAGCGCGTCCAGTTCAGCCGGGCTTGCCATGTTATCTAACATAGTTACCGCGCCTCGATTTGTCAAGGCGAGCGTGATATAATCGAATGCCGTGGAAAACACAGCGAACCTCATGGATAAGATGCGCCGCCGCCTGCCGGCAGAATTGCTCGATTTTTTGCAGGTCGCCGGAAGGCAGGCCGAGGCACAGGGGCAAAGGCTGTACCTGGTCGGCGGCGCGGTGCGCGACCTGCTGCTGGGGCGGCCTGATACCGATTTCGACCTGGTGCTGGAGGGAGACGCCATCTCGTTCGCCGGAAAGCTGGCTCGCAACTGCGGCGAACATGTCACACTGCATCGAAAATTCGGCACTGCCAAGTTCCGGCGGGGCGATCTCATCATCGATGTCGTTACCGCCCGCTCGGAAACCTACGCCAGCCCGGGGGCGCTGCCCGCCGTGAAGCCGGGCACGATACGCGATGACCTGTTCCGCCGCGACTTCTCCATCAACGCCATGGCCATCGAGCTGACGCCTGCCTGCTTCGGTCGCCTGCTCGACTGTTTCGACGGGGCGAGAGACCTTGAGCGCGGCTCTGTCCGAATACTGCACGAACGCAGCTTCATCGACGACGCCACCCGCATGCTGCGGGCGGTGCGCTACGAGCAGAGGCTGGGCTTTGAACTCGAAGCCGACACCGAACGTCTGCTGAAGCGCGACCTGCCGTATCTCGATACCATCAGCGGCGACCGCGTGCGCCACGAACTGGAGCTTATCGCCGGCGAGGATAACGCTGAGCGCATGCTGCGGCGCGCGCAGGCGCTGGGCATCCTGCGGCAGATACACCCTGCCGTGAAGTTCGATGAGGCGGCAGCCGGTCGATTCCGTATCGCTGGTAGCAGTGGTTCGTCCGATACCGCATTGTTTTTTCTGCTGCTGCTCTATCCTCTCGACGGGGCAGATATCTCAGGGGTCACCGGGCGACTGGGCATCACCGGCAGCCTCAAGCGGGCTGCGGCGCAGTTGCCGGAGCTGAAGTCCAGTCTCGCCGTTCTGAACGCTGTCGATATCAAGCCCAGCGCTGTCTATCGCCTGCTGCAGCGGTTCGATGACCGCGCCGTCGCTGCCTGCGCTGCGGCCGCAGGCGATTCAACGGTGCGTTCACATTTGCAGCGATATCTCAGCGAACTGCGGCACGTCACGCCCTGTCTCAATGGCGATTCGTTGCAGGCTATGGGCGTGCAGCCGGGACGGCGTCTCGGTGATATCCTGCGCAGGCTCCGCGAGGAGCGTGTCGACGGGACGGTCACCACCAGGGATGATGAGATAGCACTTGTACGTAAAATCTTGAACGGGTGTTGATATTGAAATGACAGAGACATGCACGGTCTGCGGCGAGCCTCTGGAGGACGAGCATCAGTCGCGTTGCCGTTTCTGCGGTGGCAGCTTTCACATGGCATGGTCTACAGATGCCCCTGTGAAGAACTGCGGGCATGTGGTGTTCGATCAGCGTTCCTGCGGGGTGATGTTCGTATGTGCCTCCTGCGCCGAGCAGTACCCTGAGATAAGGTCATCCATCGTCGCCGCAGAGCAGCCGCCGCCTGACTTCGCTGTTTAGCGGTTCGACGACGGGTGGCCCATGAGCCGGTCGTCAAACGCACATAGCGACTGTCGCGTACAGTCGTAAGAAGAAGCTCATCAGTCCGGAGGTGGTTGGTCCGTATTGCTCGCATCGGTTTTGCTGTTGTTCAATGCCCTAGTGCGACGGCGGCTGCGCCACAGGAATGTGCCGATTGCGATGATAGAGATGACGCTGACAGTAGCCAGCAGCCAGCCCCACCAGTCCATCTCGCGCAGCGAGCTCCATAGCGAGGGCCAGCGTTCCCATCCAGTATGTGCCAGGTAGCATCCCACTATAGTGAGAGGCAGGCGGCCAGATAAGACTGCGAGGAAAAATTTCCAGAAGGGGAAACGCAGGGCACCGGCAGCGATCCCGACGACATCGAATGGAAGCGGTGTCAGCGCGAACACGAACACCGTGATGTAGCCGTTGCGCTTCATCCATCTTTCCGCCCTGAGGTATAGTTTTGAACGTTCAGGCTGGATTATGGTTGTGCCTCCGTAACCGGCAAGGTAGGCAGTGGATTCGCCCAATGCATTGCCCAGCGCCGAGGCCAGTGCCACCAGTGGCCAGCTTGTATCAGGTAAGGCAGCGATGGTGGCGATGACAACGAAACCCGGTATGGGTAGTATGATGGATGCAGCGCTGATGAGGGATGACAGGAAAGCCCCGATATATCCGTACTGGGCAAGCCCCTGCAACTCCGAAGCGAATCTCAATATGACATAGCTGATGGCTACAACCAGCTCTACGGCTAGGACGGCTATCAGCAGCCTCGTCCTGCGCGGCAGCTCATCCAGGCGCGATATGCGGCTGTGCAGCGCTGTTACCAGCCTTCTAGAGCTGCTCAACGGTCTGAACAAGATATGACTCCATGCCTTCAGATTTGGTCGAGTCGTACAGGAGCTTTGCTGACACGCGGTCCCGCGACAGGCTGAACAGAGCTGGCCCGGAGCCGGCCAGGTGCACGTTGTCGGCGCCCAGATCGACCAATCGCTGCCAGTAAATGTCAAGGCGACGGTACACTTCGAATGCGACTGACTCGAAGGCGTTGGGCAGCGAATCGAAAGATATGTCCCCATGCTCGGCCAGCGAATCCGCCAGCTCCCGCGTCCTCCGTCCGTCGCTGAAATGGGGCGGACGCAGCGCAGCGTACATGGCCTTGGTCTTATTCTGCGGGACGTTTATCGGCGGCACCGCTATCACCACCCATGTCGCGGGCAGCGAGGACAATGGCGTCACCAGTTCGCCCCGACCCTCCACCAGCGCGGTGCCGCCGTGGACGAAGAAGGCGGTGTCCGACCCCAGCCGTTGCGCCAGGTCCAGCAGTTGCTCTGGCGACAGCTCCAGTCCCCACAGGTCGATAAGGGCTTTAAGGGTGGATACCGCGTCGCTGGAGCCGCCTCCCAGCCCGGCGGCCATCGGTATGCGCTTGTTAAGGCGTATGGATGCGCCCCTGCTCGATCCGGCAAACCCCCTGAGCACGCCTGCTGCCACGTGTACCAGGTTACGTGAAGAGTTCAACTCGGGGATGCTGCATTCCAGCTCGATCTCATCAGCCTCATCGAATTCAACCGTGTCTGACAGGCTTATCTCCTGCATCACTGAGGCGATGCGGTGAAATCCATCGTCGCGTTTTCCCAGCACCTCCAGTGAGAGATTGATCTTGGCATTCGCCTGAATCGTTATCATTGGCGGCTATCTATCTCCCGGCATACGGCAGCCCACTCGTCCAGCGATAGCGTAGAAGCGCGCCGCTGGTGGTCTATGTCGGCACGTTTCAATATATCAGCGACCTCATCGACACCCGCACCCAGCCCCTGCGCCAGGGAGTTGCGTATCTGCTTTCGCGGCGCGGCGAACCCGGCACGCACCACCCTGAAGAACGCCGCCTCATCACGCACCTCGATATGTGGACGGTCGCAGACATCGATTCGCAGGATGGCGGACTCCACCTTTGGCGACGGGTAGAAGCTGCGGCTTGGAATATACCCCGCGATACGCGGCCTGCCGTAGAACTGGACGCTCACGCCGAGGAGGCTCAGCCTGCCCGGCGGCGCCGCTATCGCCTGGGCCACCTCCTTTTGCATGACGACCACCATCAACTGCGGCCTGTGTTGCGTCTCAAAAAAGTGCCTCAATACGGCCGCTCCTATGTTATACGGCAGCGTGCCCACAACCTTGTACCGTCCTTTATTATCCAGCAGCGATTCGGGGGGGCATTCGAGTATGTCGGCGTTGACGATTCGCACGTTGGACAGCGCAGCGATCGAATCGCTGAGCGCGCGGGCCATGTCGGCATCCACCTCGACGGAGACGACGCATCCCGCGCTTGCGGCCAGCTCGCGCGTCAGCGCTCCAAGCCCGGGTCCCACCTCGATGATGCTATCGTCCGGCGAGATATCCGCCGCCGCCACGATAGCCCGCAGCGCCCGTCGGTCCACCAGGAAATTCTGCCCCAGCCTTTTCTTCGGCTCCAGGTTCAGCCGTCGCAGTTCCCTTCGGGTCCAATCGCGAAGCAATCTGCCTCCCCTGACACGAATAGATAAAAAGGCCGTGCACCCGCCTTCGATCCCGTCCCCTGGCTTACCCCCGCCAGCCAGCTCCGGCCAGGTATTCCTGCGGCACCCAGAGATCGCCACTTACCGCTGCTTCCTTCCAGACCTGACGGGGTTCGTAGCCCTCTGCCGCGCAGGACCCAGCCTTCAACGCCACTTGACGCAGGCAGTCCCAGGAAGAAAAAGACCTCGGGAGGGAGTTCCGCCCCGCTATAGCGGATTTCGGGTACAGGGCACCGCTAACTCCCCGCCTAGCACGACCCAGCCCTGATACTAGCCCACATACGAATGGTTGTCAAGTTTGCGCTGTCATACAGCGTTCGAAGGCCGGTACTGCGAGGGTTGACATCGCATATCCCTGTCCACTATGGTAAAGCGGTGATAGACATATTCGAGGTCGCCAGCGGGATCTACCGTTTCGATGTGCCCATCGATCTGGCTCAATATGCCCCGACGGTATATATAATCGACGAGCCAGCAGTGGCGCTCATCGAGCCCGGTCCTTCGGCCGCCATACCGCACATACGCGAGGCTCTGGGGCACCTGGGCATTGAACGCCTGTCTTACATCATACCTACGCATGTACACATGGATCATGCCGGCGGGGCCGGCACCCTGGCAGGCATGTACCCCGGCTCCCGGGTGCTGGTTCACCCGCGGGGGGCCAAGCACGCTATAAATCCGTCACGTCTTATCGACAGCGTGAAGATGGTGTGGGGTGACGATTTCGAGGCGCACTTCGGTCCCATCACCGCCGTCCCCGAGTCGCAGGTGAAGGC
Source organism: uncultured Dehalococcoidales bacterium (assembly GCA_964428725.1). Taxonomy (GTDB): domain Bacteria; phylum Chloroflexota; class Dehalococcoidia; order E44-bin15; family E44-bin15; genus CAYRYW01. The sequence goes on along the minus strand of CAYRYW010000034.1, from coordinate 4,174 downwards.
GGTCGAGGATGGCGAGGTGATCGACCTCGGCGGCAGGGAATTACAATTGCTGTATGCACCTGGCCATGCGCCGCACCACATCGTCATCTACGACCGCAAGGTGTGCGGGCTGTTCTGCGGCGAGGCGCTGGGATTGCCGGTGTACCAGATGCCCACCGTCGCGCCGATGAGCTTTGACTTGGAGGCTTACCTGTCCACCATTGACAGGCTGCGTCAGTTGAACCTGGGGATGCAGATGCTGCTCTACTCTCACGGCGGCGTGGAACTGGAGCCTGACGCGCTGATGGATCGGGCAGAGGATAATGCCCGCATATTCGGCAAAATGGTGCTCGAGTCGCTCAGGCAGGGCGAATCCCCCGACGACATCAGCCGGGAGATAAGCGAATATTTTTCCGATCGGTACGGCATGGACGTCGATGAGCGGGGGATATATGTTACGGTAGCCGGTTATCGGCTGTACTTCGAGAGCAAGGGGCTGGTTCAGGTTGTCGAGCGGGACAGCTTCATGTAGAATGGACCACGATGGCAACTAGAAAGATACGCAAAGCGGTCATACCTGCCGCCGGCTGGGGCACGCGTTTCCTGCCGGTGACCAAGGCCATACCCAAAGAGCTGCTGCCGCTGTCCGATAAGCCTGTCATCCAGCACACGGTGGAGGAGGCGGTGGCCTCAGGCATCGAGCAGATCATCATCGTTACCTCCCCGGGTAAGCAGGCGCTGGAGCAACACTTCGCGCCGCACCCGGAGCTCGAGGCTGCGCTGGAGCAGCGCAACGACCGCGAACTGCTGGAGAAGGTGCGCCGCACCTCGCGTTTGGCCGATATCCGCTATGTTACACAGGAAGAGCCGCGCGGTCTGGGACACGCTGTGCTGACTGCAGCCGACCTGGTGGGAGATGAGCCCTTCGCCGTCTTCCTGCCCGATGACCTGTTCGTCGCCGACCCTCCGCTCATCAGGCAGATGGAGGAGGTTTACAGCCGCTTCGGGGGCTGCGTGCTGGCGCTGCTGCGGGTCGAGCCGGAGGACACCAGGCGCTACGGGATAGTCGAACCGGAGCAGGTCGATGAGCGGGTATATCGCATCCTCGGCATGGTGGAGAAGCCGGCGCCGGAGCAGGCACCCTCGCACCTGGCGATCATGGGGCGATACATCCTCACGCCACAGATATTCGATGCGTTGCGTGAAACCACCCCGGGCAAGGGCGGAGAGATACAGCTCACCGACGGGATGGCGAGGCTGCGCATGCAGCAGGATGTCTACGGATACGAGTTCAAGGGGACGTATTTCGATGCGGGCAAGCCGCTGGGCCTGCTTAGAACGTCCATCGCCTGGGGGTTGAACCATCCGGAGATGGGGCCGGATCTCAGGGCATTCCTGCGGCAATTGCTTGGCGACTAGATCTTGAGCACCTCGACGAAGGCCTCCGGCGGTATCTCCACCCTGCCCACACGTTTCATCTGCTTCTTGCCCTCGGACTGCTTCTCCAGCAGCTTGCGCTTCCGCGTCACGTCTCCCCCGTAGCACTTGGCGATAACGTCCTTGCGGTACGGCTTGATGGTCTCCCTGACGATCACCTTGCTGCCGATGGCTGCCTGGATGGCCACCTCGAAGTTCTGGCGGGGTATCAGCTTGCGCAGCTTGGCCACAAGCTCGCGGCCCTGTCGGAATGCACGGTCGCGGGGCACGATCATGGAGAACGCGTCTACCGGCTGGTTGTTTATCAGTATCTCCAGCTTCACCAAATTCGACGGCAGGTAAGCGGCGAGCATATAGTCCATCGAGGCATAGCCCTGCGTCCGTGACTTCAGCTGGTCGTAAAAGTCCACGATGAGTTCGGAGAGCGGCATATCGTACTGGAGCATCGCCCTCAGGGCCGAGCCCGTCTCATGCGTCTGCGAGGCGTCCTTGATGAAATATTCCATCTTGTGGTAATCGCCGCGCCGCTCCTTGAACAGCTCCATTACGCCGCCGATATATTTTGCGGGAGTGATGACGCTCACGGACATCCACGGCTCGCGCAGCTCGGCTATCTCCACCGGGTTCGGCAGTTTGGACGGGTTGGATACCCTGACCTCAGTTCCATCGGTCCGGGTGATCTCGTACTCGACGCTGGGCGCAGTGGCCAGCAGCTTCAGCCCGTACTCGCGCTCCAGCCGCTCCCTGACGATCTCCATGTGCAGCATGCCCAGGAAGCCGCAGCGGAAACCGAAGCCCAGCGCGGAGCTGGTCTCCGGCTCGAACGACAGCGCAGCGTCGTTCAGGCTGAGCTTATCCAGTCCGTCGCGCAGGTCATTATATTCGTCGCCCACGATGGGGTAGATGCCGGCGAACACCATCGGCTTGGCCGGGCGATACCCCGGCAGCGGCTCCGTTGCGCCATCGACTTCGGTGGTCACCGTATCGCCCACCCGGCACTCCGCCACTGACTTCAGTCCGGTGGCGATATAGCCCACCTCGCCGCATCCAAGTTGAGGTATGGGCACCATCTTCGGGCGGAACATGCCGATCTCCAGCGCTTCCATCGTTTTATCCGTCGCCATGACGCGCAGCCGCTGCTCATCTGAGATCCTGCCGTCCACCACTCGAACGTAAGCGACGACACCCTTATACGGGTCATATTTCGAATCGAATATCAGCGCCCGCAGCGGTGCGGCAGCGTTTCCCGAAGGCGGCGGTATGCGGCTGACGATGGCCTCCAGCACGTCCCCTGCCCCGGTGCCCTCCTTGGCAGAGGCCATAATGATTTCCTCCGACGAGAAACCGAGAACGTTCCCCAGTTCCTGCGCCACCTTGTCCGGCTCGGCATTGGGCAGGTCGATCTTGTTTATCACCGGTATCAGCACCAGGTCGTGTTCCTGGGCGATGTATACGTTGGCCAGCGTCTGCGCCTGCACTCCCTGTGCGGCGTCCACCACCAGCACCGCCCCCTCGCAGGCCGCCAGGCTGCGCGACACCTCGTAGGTGAAATCTACATGCCCCGGCGTATCGATCAGGTTCAGCCGGTACTCGATGCCATCGGATGCGACATAGTTCATGCGCACCGAGTGAGCCTTGATGGTGATGCCGCGCTCCCGCTCCAGCTCCATCTGGTCGAGGAACTGCTCCCGCATCTCCCGCAGGCTCACGGTGCTGGTGATCTCCAGCAGGCGGTCGGCGAGCGTGGATTTGCCGTGGTCGATGTGGGCTATGATGCAGAAATTACGGATGTGCCGCTGCTCCATAGTTGAATCCTAGCATACAAACCCTTTAATCTCAATATAACGTTGCGCGATGGGTGAATGATGGTCGTTAGGCTTCGACTGTATCGATGCTGTTCGAAGAACAATAAAAGCCCCCCGGCATTCCGCCGGAGAGCTTTCTATGATAACGGTAACGAGAAGCCGCTGTTTAAAGATCTAGTATTTCAGCGCCCCGAAGATCCCTGCAATCCCGCCGAACGCCCCAACCAGGCCTCCCAGTCCGGCCAGCATCAGAAGGACGGGCGCCATCATCTCAGGTAGCCCGGCATCACCGCTGAGCAGGTCTTCAAATTCCACCGCTGCAGGCACGACCCAGCCTCCTATGACATTGAGCAGCACCCACAGGCCGGCCACCATTACCAGTGCGGACAGTACCAGCCTTATGACTTTACCTCTCACCGCCAACGTCATGCCGCCAAACGCTACCATGGCAATACCAGCCCAGAAATGGGCATGCCAGATGGGATTGACCGATGCGATGACTATCAGCGCCATGCCGACAAATGCCATTATAGCCACCGCCAGCGATACGCCAGTAGCCATCATCTTCTTCGTAGTGTCCGGACCAAGCATCGATTGTAGCATTTTTACCTCCTTGCTTTATTCGGAGCTATCTTCGGAATCAGGTCACTGGCCTGAGCCCGTATTGCATATCGCCTCCTGCTATGGGGAAGAGGAGACTCGAACTCCTACGCCCGAAGGCACATGATCCTAAGTCATGCCCGTCTGCCAGTTCCGGCACTTCCCCCTCATTTACAGACAGTGAGCCGCACAGGATTCGAACCTGTAACCCACTGATTAAGAGTCAGTTGCTCTTCCGTTGAGCTAGCGGCCCGATTGCTTCCACACATGATATTGTATGAGGATTTCAAAGTCAAGATTCTGTACTCGTTCATATGATTAGTGACACCTGACCTCCTCTCTTTTGCATTGAT
>CAYRYW010000033.1:0-22340 GCA_964428725.1 uncultured Dehalococcoidales bacterium | reverse complement strand
GATGAAAAAGGCCAGGGCTACAAAGCGCCAGGGGTCAGAGGTCGGAAGTCAGAGGGCGGAAGCCGAGGCGGCCGAGAAACAGCTTTCAATCGTTACGCCTGGCGCGCGAGACGCCGGAGATGGCGTTATGGAAAAGCGGGCCGCGGACCACGTGGATTCTTTGTTGTCCGCAGTTATGCCCGTTGCCAGACCGCTCATGATTCAGGCGTTTATTCAGGGCCATCAATGTCGCGGGGAAGATTCAGAAAAGAGTTGAGAGTTCAAAGTTCAAAGCTAAAAACTCAGAACTCGGAACTATTGGAAGCGACTCATGAGGCTGGAAGATCTGGGCGTCGATCCGAAGACGGGAAAGCATAATCAGCGCCTGACGCGCAGCGAAGGCGCTTTTGTGGGCATCCTGTGGCTGGATCACGTGGGCCGGAACAACAAGATCACCGCCAATGCCCTGGCCGCGGAATTCGCCCGCGCCCTGGGTTATGGACCGGTCGCCGTGGAGGACCTGAAGGATTTCGTGGACGGCTGGAAACGGGACGTGCGCCGGATGCAACTCCACCTACTTTTTGAGCATGACCACATTCTGGTTTTATCAAGGGCTGGTTACGGCGGCGGGTACTGGATCGCCGCCACGAAAGAAGAGGCGGACGCATTCTATGACAGTTTTCGGAAGCGTGCGCTCACCGGTATGAAGAAGGCGGCCAGGGGCAAGAAGCCATTCATGGTCGAGATGGTCCGGCAACTCAGCTTCGAGTTTGACGGATTCAGGGATGCTGTCGGCCTGACGGTACCGGGCGGCGGCGATCAATCCATGCCCATCGCGATCGTTGACGCATTGTTCGAAAAGATGATGGCCGAGCCGGAGCGGTTTTCGGCAGACCTCGCCAAGCTGGGGCGAAAATACGGCAGCGTGCTGTTACCCAGGGCACGGGTGAGCGAGATCACGGCCACGACCAAGAAGCTGCAGGCGCTGCTGGAGGGACTCTAAAAGACAGGAGTCAGGAGCCAGAATACAGAAGTCAGGAGTCAGAATACAGGAGACAGAATGCAGAAGGCAGAAGACAGGGGGATGAGGGATAACGATATCGAAACGATTGACGTGGCTGTGGAGATCAGGCGGCAGTCGGCCCTGGCGTGGCTGGTCTCTGACGGAGACGAGGAGGTCTGGATCCCAAAGTCTCAAATCATCGAGCCCGAGTCGATCTGTTATGAGATTGGCAGCGGCCATGCTGTGACCATCACGATTCCGGGGTGGCTGGCCAGGGAAAAGGGGTTGATATGAATTACACCAAGGAGATCGTTGAGATCGCCATCATTCTGGCGTGTGTGTGTCTGATCGTGGCGAGCGGGCTGTAGGGAATGACAGGAGACAGGAGTCAGAATACAGAAGTCAGCGTGGTTCGGCAGGGTTTGGCTTGGCTTGGCAAGGCAAGGCGGGGCGAGGTATGGCATGGCAAGGCGAGGCAGGGTTAACATCAATCCATCATTTCAAAGAAAGGAGTAGATCATGGAAAAAATCCAGGTTGAAATCACGGGCATTTCTCCACTGTTGCAGCACCGATTCCCGGTGGAGGGGCAACAAGAGGCGAAGAAAAAGAACAAGAAACAGACCAGAGATGATGTGGAAAAGGCGCTCTACCGGCTGGATGATGGCACCATCTATCAGCCAGCGCTTCACCTTATAGGTGCCCTGAAGGTTGCCGGGGCAAAATTTCAAATTCCGGGAAGGGGAAAATTGACCTACAAGAACATGATGGGCTCGGGCGTTGTGGTGATCACCCCGGACGCCATCCCCCACGAGAATCAGGATTATGACGTGGACGCCAGACCCGTGGTGATCAGCTCCACTCGCGGCCGCGTGGTGCGCATGCGGCCCATGTTTAACGACTGGAAGCTGCGCTTTGAGATGGAATACGACGAAGAGGAAGTCGACGTTGCCACATTAAAGGAATTGCTCGATTACGCTGGCCTCCGTGTTGGCATCGGCGACTTCAGGCCCGCAAAGGGCGGCCCTTTCGGCCGGTTCATGGTGACGAAATTTGAGAGTTAAGGTTTGGTCCGGTATGGTGCGGCTTAGTTTGGCGGGGTCAGGTCCGGTCGGGTCTGGCATGGCGAGGCGAGGCGAGGTGTGGCAGGGTTAACACAATCGACAGGATGCGGAGGATGGGCGATTGAGTGAGTTGGAGCGGTTGATGGCCATGCTGGAGATCTTGATTAACGAAAAGTTTTACGGTAGGATTGAAATTGTCTTAAATGGCGGCCGCATAGTACATGTGGTTCGGCATGAGAGCATTAAACCATAAGGGCAAGGCGAGGTCAGGCTAGGCGAGGTAAGGTTTGGTTAGGCGAGGTCCGGCTTGGTGTGGTCGGGTCGGGCGAGGCTGGGCAAGGCAAGGTAGGGTTAACACATAGCTGACAGCTGATGGCTGACAGCCCATAAAAACATCGGTACTAGAAAAACTAGGCCGATTGATCCTGGAACCATACAGGAGCAATCGGCCTTTTTTGTGGTGGGCAAATGGGAGAAGGAGAAATCGAACGCATCACAGAGCTTTATTGCGGCGTGTTCGCCGTGCCCCTGGACGGCGGCATCGTGGCGGAAAACGTTATGATCGGGTTTCGGTATGGCATGCCCCGGGCCACGGTGGAGCATCACGCCGGGGCCGTGCCCGGCATGATCCGGCTGTGCGACGAGATCGAGCGTGCCGAGGGATTGCCCTGGCGCCTGGTGCGATTCGACGCGGACGGCATCCACGAGCTGGAACCGGATGATTTCCGGGAATATGAGGATTTTTGCCAGCGAGCCGATAGCCAGCCCGATGAAGGGGGTTGGTGATGCGCCCGGCGGCAAATCACCGCCTGAATCCGCTGCACGTCATGTGCCGGCTGCACGATCTGCTGTTTTACGTGTATCGCGGCTACTGTTGGCTTTGGGAGAACCGGCGGATCACTGACGAGGAATTCGCTTTCTTGCGGCGGTATTTTGTTTCTAAGGCGCGGTCAAAGGCCAAGGGCAAAAGGATGGAAAACGATGAAATATGAGGATCGTTTTGACAGCCTGATGGAGTATCTGGCCGGCGAGATCTTCCCGGACATCGACTGGCTGATCGTCAAGGCCCAGTGCTGGCAGGAGAGCCGGATGAAGACCGATGCCCTGTCGCCGGCCGGCTGCAAGGGCCTGATGCAGATATCCGAGCCGCTCGCCAAAGAGCGGCTCGCGCATCCCGAGTTCGTCTGGTACCCGGACGTGAACCTGCGCCTGGGCGTGGAGTACTTAAAGGAGCAATACGATCATTTCCCCGAGATCCCGCTGCATCACAACAAGCTCCTGTTCGCGCTGGCGAGTTATAACTGTGGCCGCGGCTACGTGAATATGGCGCTGAGGCTGGCGCGGCACGACGAGAAAAGGACCATCCGGCAGCCGGGGCACTGGCAGTCATGGACGCATAGCGGACCGTATCTCAGGGACCCGCGCTGCGTGTGGCGGGCCAAGCGGCCCGACTGGCGGCAGGTGTTGGAATATGTGGAAAAGATCATGTGGAAGTATAGCGAGCTGAAAGCCAGCTCTGAGTTCCGGGTCCCGGGTTCCGGGTGCTCGGAACTTTGAACGCGTAACTCTAAACTTTCGGGAGGGGCATCATGAAAAAGACATTGACGACAGCTTGTGTGATCACTGCGCTGCTGTTCGCCGGGAGTGCATGGGCGGCGCAGATCACTCTCTCTTGGCAGCCAGTTACGGGTGATCCCACTATGGAGGGTTATCGGCTATTTCACCGTGCCGAGGGTGAGTCTTACGACTACAATGCGCCAGCGTGGGAAGGTGCGAATACGACCTGTACGCACGAGTTTACTGCAGGAAGCAATGGCGAAAAATACTATTGGGTTGTGAGGGCCTATGACACCTCGAACAATGAAAGCGTGGATTCAAACGAAGCCAGTTGGGCCACTCCCGACACCACACCACCGGAGACTCCGCAAGGACTGATCATAGGGGCCATAGAGCTGGCAATCCGAGCCCTGGGAAAACTTAAAGATGCCGTCGCTTTGTCCGGCGGTTTGACTATTACGGAGGCTATGCAATGAGCGACTACCACGTTTTAGAGCAAGTCAGTCAGCATAATGTCAGGGTGGCATTTCACTTTACGGTGCCCAATCAGACCAACGAACCCAACAAAAGCTATCGGGACTGTATCAAAGAGGCCAGGGACGCCAACGATCCTATAACTCAGGTGCCGTGGTTAGAGGCCGATTTTGGCTCAGAATACACAGACATCACAAACGGTATCGTTGTCGAGCATGTGGAGGTCTTTGGATTTGGTTCTGAAATGACCAATCAAGAAAAGATTGCAGCCCTGAACGCCCGACACACAGAACTGGCGGCTAAAATATGGCCCGAACTACAGGCCAAATATGAGTTTTGGGGGTACAACGCATCATGAGACTACTCTTATCTCTCTTCCTGGCCCTTTGTCTGTTCGTTTCGCCTCTCTGGGCGGCCGACTTTACCAAGGGCGTTACGTCCTTGCAGGACTGGACGACACTAGACGATACCGGGGCAACTCCGTCTTATGAGTCGAGTGCGGTCAGTGTGGCAGACGACATTGAGACAACTATCCACATTATCGCAGCCCATCAGGATACCAATGCCGCGGGGGATGAGGCGTATATTGCTGTTGACATTTCTAGCAACTCGTCTGGGGATGACGATTGGCATGTTTTTGTAGAACAGCAGCTTACGAGTGGGACGGCAAATGCCGGGGACTGTGATGCCGAAAGTGCCTCGGCACAGGCAAATGTTTATGTCACCTCAACGACGAACTTTGAAACCCCTGGCGACGTTTATTTCTTGAAAGATGTAAATACTCTCGCTGATTCCTGTGTTTGCATCAATGCCGATTATGCCAATGATGATTACATTACCTGTGTTGACAACTTGGCCAATACCTACGATGCAGACGACTATATCTACGATATTGTTGATATGATAAACATTCAGATTCCGGCTAGTGCCAACAGGTTTCGGGTGAGAGCATATAACACGGACGCAGATGCCACCTATGCCATTTACATACGCTACACGAAGGTAACGGACATTGAATAGTCTGAAGGTTCTTGTATTCTGCTTGGTTCTTTTACTACCTGTCTCTGCCCTTGCCGAATGGACGGCTGGCTGGCAGAAGCCTCTGCTAGGAGTTGAGATTAACAAAAGTCATCCTATTGCACATCGCTTGGTGGGCGCATGGGTATGCAATGAAGCCATAGGCGACACAGCTACCAACTATACTAACCCTGGCCGAAACGATGGCACTTTAACGGGGAGCACTTGCACTTGGAAAGTAGGCGAGAAGGGCGCGGCGGTCCAGGTTACGGGCGATGGTGTCACCGACCGGATAAATATCGGCTCGGTAGCTGGTAGCAACCCGTTAAGTGGATATGGTTCTCAGGTCATTTCTATGGCGGCGCTGGTCTACAAAGCCCCGGACCCCGGCAACAATTCTTATTGGCGAATGATTGATATCAGCGATGGGGCTAACGCATCAAATGGCTGGGCACTGTGGTGGTATACTTCTAACAATGAGTGGCTAGTAGCTGTAGACGGGACAGTCATAGGGGACTGGACGGCTGATAGTGCTATAGTTACAGGTGGTCATCGTTTTGTTGGTGTAGTCATCAACGCTAAGACGGATTCGCACGATCTCTATCTAGATGGGTCGTTGTATAGCACCGAGTCTACGGCTGTAACATTCAATGCGACAACGGTAAACGGAGCTATAGGCAACTGGAACCATGCCGCAGACCGTCAGTGGAACGGGCACATATATTATGTTTATGTTTGGAATCGGGTAGTAACTGCCGCTGAGTTTGCCCAACTTTATAGTGAGCCCTACTGCATGTTCGTCCAATTTTCGGCGGCCCGGTTTTATTCTCCTGCGGGGGCACCTTCTGTAATTCCAACTCCTTACTACTACCGTATAATCACTTCATGGAACATCCCTAGTGACTATTGGGATGATAAGATCGAACTTTTACCAACAGGGACAGACGGATAATGAAAAAGATTGCCTTTCTACTTATTGCCTTGCTTGCCTTCCCCTTATCGGCCCTTGCCCTTGAAAAGAATGTGGCCTCTCAAAAGTGGGGCATTTTCTGTTTTGACGATACCGACAACTCGGCCAAAACAGGGGATGCAGCGCAAATTACGGGGTCTGTCTGGATTGATGGGGTTGAAAACGTTATTGACGATACCAATCCAACAGAGACGGCTCATGGGCAGTATGTCTTCGACATTACCCAAGCGGAGAGTAACGGGGATCATATAGCTATGGATGCGGTTAGCTCTACGGGTGACATTGCCTGAGTGGGCATGCCAGGGGCCACCTGGACGGTGGCACCGAATTTCAACGCCCTGGACATTCACACTGATGGGGATGTCGAAAGCAATCTGACCAAAATGGGCGGTGTGGCTCAGTCCGGCACAGACCTTAAAGATTTTGCTGATGCCGGTTACGATCCAAGTACACACAAGGTCCAGGGGGTAGTGTTGGTCGATACCACGACCACCAACACCGATATGGTTGGCACGGATGGGGCGAATACAACCGTCCCCGACGCAGCCGGGACTCTGGCTTCTTATGATCCGCCGACCAAGGCTGAGATGGACGCTGCCTTTACGGAAATTAAGGGTGGCACTTTTTCAACAGACACAGATCAGCTTGAGGATATTAGAGATCGCGGAGACGCGGCCTGGGTGACCGGCGGCGGCGGATCCATATCAGACATCCTCCAGGTCGTTCCGCTGGTGCCCCTTTCCATCGACGTCGCCGGCACGGCTAGTGTACGGATCGCGCTTGGTCTGGCCAACGGCCTTGACGATTTGCCGGCTACTGCCGAGATCACACCGGGCACGATCACGATCGATCGCAAGGCGCCGGGTGCTACCTCCTGGTCGAATATAGTCAACGCGGCGGCCTGTTCCGAGCTGGCCGGCCTCATTTACTACGACGAGGTCTTTGACATTACGACCGGATACCGGGCCGGAGACAGCATCCGGGTCACCCTTAAGAGCCAGAAGATCACCGTGGACGCCAATGATTACGAGATCACGGGCACGGACGGCTGGATCTTTTACACGTCCATAAGGCGGTATTAAAAAGACAGGAGACAGGAGATAGAATTCAGGAGTCAGGAGACACAAGTCGGAAGCTATAGGATGACGAGCAATGATTTATAAGAACGTCGCAGGTCAAAAGGTGGCCGTTTATGCCAGGGACCTGGCCACGGGCGAGCCCAAGACCGGAGACGCGGCCAACATTACGGCCCAAATCTCCAAGGACGGCGGGGCCTCGGCCGCTACGAACGACGCCAACCCCACGGAGCTGGATGCGACCGATCATCCGGGTGTCTATGTCTTTGACCTGACCCAGGCCGAATCCAACGCGGACATGATCGTCATTACGCCGGCGAGCGCCACGGCCAATATCGTGTTTGAACCCCGGAGCCTGATCGTGTTTACCCAGACCATCATGAGAGGCACGGACAGCGCGGCCCTGGCTGCCACCGCTCTGACAAACGCCACGTGGACGGATGCCCGGGCGGGCTATCTGAACGAGCTGGGCAGCGCCAATATCCCGGCGGACGTGGACGCTATTAAGGCCAAGACGGACAATCTGCCCGCAGATCCGGCCGATGATTCGGACATCGATACGCAGCTGGCTGTGATTGCGGCTTATGTGGACGAAATCGAATCTCGTCTTACGGCAGCCAGGGCTGGGTATTTGGACAATCTTTCTGCCGGCGCCGTGGCTCTGGCGTCGGTCTGCACGGAGGCCCGTCTGGCAGAACTAGCGGCCGCAAACATCCCGGCAGACATCGACACGCTTTTGAGCCGCATCACAGCGGCGGTGGCCTTGGCATCGGTCTGCACGGAGGCAAGGCTTTCAGAGCTTGATGCGTCCGGCGAGCCTGCCCAGGGGGCCCCCCCTGCATCGGCAACGCCACTGACCAAACTGGCTTATCTCTACAAGGCCTGGCGGAACCTGGTGAAGCAGGATGCTACCACCTACGAATTATACAATGACGCAGGAGACACCGTGGACCACAAGGCCACTATGTCTGATGACGGCACAGACTTTACCAAGGGAGAGATCGGGAGCGGGCCCTAATGGCGAACCTGGACAGCGAAAATAAGCGCAGGTCGGCGGTGGGCATCGTCGGTCTCATGACCATATTGCCACTCGCCGATGGCAGTATCGCTCAGGCAGACCGTCAACAGGCCGCGGCCATGTATTGCTGCATCGCCGCCGGCGAACCCGCCGTCATAACGCCGATCATGAATTTCATCACCAAGGCCAGGACGAGACATTTTACGATTCAATCGCGGGTACGGCACTTTATCACCAAGCCCCGCACCAGGCATTTTGACAGCGGGGGAAGATAATCCATGCCGAGCTTTCAGGGGACAAAGAGCATCATCTTGCAGCCGACCACGAACCATGCGCCGTACACTTTCACTTTTGAGGTGTGCAGCTCGGCCACGGCCAATGACGGCGAGATCCCCTATGGTGATAGCGTGGCATCGTGCACGGTCAAGGCCTATGACGCGGACGGCACGGATGTCACCAGCGAGATCGTGCATAGCAGTAGTTTGGCTGCGAACGTGGTCACCGTGGAGTTGGACTATCCGGCCTCGAGCGGTGCGGGAAAGTATAAACTCACGTTTCAGTACACGACGACCAATGGCTACAGCGACGAGGTGGATTTCGCCCGCGTGGTGGCGAAGGGCCTGTAAAAGACAGGAGACAGGAGTTGGGAGTCAGGAGTCAGAAGATAATGGAAGGAGGTGAACAACATGATGGGAGGTTGGAAAGTTTGGGCGGCCGCGGCCGGCACGGCGATCCTCGGCGTCGTTGATATCGTCAATGGCGACACCGAGCAGGGCGTGCAGAAGATCGTGCTGGCACTAGGCATGGTCGGTTTCGGCCACAAGATGGAGAAGGGCGGGAAGTAAAATAATCATAGCTGATAGCTGACAGCTGAAAGGAGGAGCAATCATGATCCAAGTACAAAGAAAAATGACGTACGCCGTTGTTGCCCTGTTTATCCTTTTCGCCTTGGCGTCGGCGCAGGGATGCTCGGCATTTCTCAAAAACAAGGTCGATGCGGCCACGGGCCTGCCCCTGACCGCAGAACAGGTAGCCAGCGTGATCGCTGACGAGCTGTTCAATGAATCTGAATTCTGGCAGGGCCAGGTTGAGGATGTTTTAAACACCGGCACTCCGGCGCAAAAGGCGTATCTCCACGAGCACGTGACCAAGGAGTTAGACCAGGCAAAACGCCTGGTGCAGGCTTATAACGACACGGTCATCGCGTGGCGGACAAAAGGCGAAGTGCCGGGCGATTTGGTGAGCCGCGAGGCCGCGATCCGGGCCGTCATCCACAATATTGCCATAGCATTTACGGGGAGGTGATCTGATGGACACACTGGAAAAGATAGCACTGTTGGAAAGAGCCGTGTCGTCGTTGTCTGCCGTAGTCCTGGGCCTGGTGGAGAAGTTCGGCAAAGACGCCATTGACGTGCCGAGCGTGGAAAAGCTCAAGGAGAACAGCGCCAAGCTCGCCGCCATGCCGGACCTGCATAAGCCGGAGTCGGGGGCTTAACGTGGAATCCATCAACGTGGCCGGGATCATCGCGGTGTTTACGGCTTTCGGGCCGGTGGGGCTCATCGCGCTCGTCTGGTACATCGACATGCGCGCCATGAGAAAAGTCCACGCGGATCACAAGGAACAGATCACTGTCATCTTGGCGAGCTATAAGGAAGACGCAGCCGAGGCTCGGCGGATGTACGAGAGCAATGTGCGGCTCGTGGAGGCCTACGACAAGCTGGGCGGGGACCTCAAGGATCTGATCGTGCTCAACACCCGATGCCTCACGGGCCTGAGCGACGAGATCAAGCAGAATCAGTATTGCCCGATGGTGCGCGTCAAGAAAGAGCAAGTCATTGAGGGAGTGAAGGTATGAGCGAGCGCTATGTAAAAGAGGGCCGCCTGGGCGAACAGAAGGACCTGGCCCTGAAGCTGAAAATAAAGCTGGAGGGCCTGAGAGATCAGATCAGGAACCACCTCGACCCTTTTGAGGACGTGGCTGCGCTGAAACTGGAAAACGTGGTCGTCTACGCCGTAGAAGCCAGGAAGATCCAGGGACAGCTCGCGGAGGCCCGCGGCAAAATATCCGACATTCTCAAATCCCTTGGCAGAGAGCCAGAGCCATGACACTTCCGCAGGAATCCAGAGAACAGGCCCAGGAGCTCTATGTGGTGGACGGCCTCACGTTTGAGCAGGTGGCCGCGGCCACGGGCGTGGCGGCAAGCACGCTGAAGCGGTGGTCCGATGAAGGCGGCTGGCAGGAAAAGAAGCGCGCCCTCTGGGAGAAGCTTCGTCAACGAGAGGCGAAAAGGCTGGAGCTTGAAATGGCGCTGGTGGATAAGGCGCTTGAGACCCTGGACCCGCAGCACGTCTATGCCTTCGATAGGCTGCACAAATATTCGGCCAAGCAGCAAAAAGGGCCGGAGATTGCAGCGCCTGATATCGACCGGCCCAAGATCTTCATGGAGGACCTGGAGTTCATCGCTGGGACGTTAAAAGAGGCGGACCCGGAGGGACTGAAGGTTCTGGCCAGAAACTTTGATCTGCTCGTGGAGCAATTCAAAAGACAGGAGACAGGAAAGGGAGTTCCGAGTTGAAAGTTCAAAGTTCAGAGATTATGTCGCGGAACCCGGAACTCAGAACCCGAAACCCGGAACCCGAAACCCAGAACTAAAACATGCGTAAGCGTCCTAAAATCACCGAGTTTCGCTTTGATCAGTGGGCCGAGGATCTCAAGTCCTGGATCATCGATAGCGTTTCGCCCTTTGAGGATGATACCCCGGAAAAGCAGCGCGGGCGCAAGGAGCGGAGCAAATGGGACAAGCTTTACTTCATGCGCACGTACCTGCCCCATTACTTCTCCGCGCCTTTTGGCGAGTTTCACACTGAGTGGGGCGAGCTGGGCGATATCAGAGACGATGCGGCCTTTGTGGGGGCGCCCAGGGAGCACGGCAAATCCACATTTTACACCTTTGCCGATCCCATCCATGACATCTGCTACGAGCTGAGGCATTTCATCCTGATCATCAGTGATACGAACGACCAGGCCACGGGCTTTACGCTTCCCATCCGCCTGGAGTTCGAGGACAACCCGCGCATCCGCCACGACTTCGGCGACCTCATCGGTCCCAAGTGGGCGAGAAATGACTTCACCACGGCCAACGGCGTGCGCGTGCTGGCCAGGGGTAAGGGCGAGAAGGTCCGCGGCATCAAGAACCGGCAGCACCGGCCGGACAAGGCGATCGTGGATGATTTCGAGAATGACGAAAACGTGGAAAACCCCACGTTGGTGAAGAAGGGTAAGAAATGGCTCCAGGGCGCGGTCATCGGATCTCTGGGCGCGGGGTTTTGCTTCCTCATGGTGGGGAACCTCTTTCACCCCAAGAGCGTGATTTCTCAGTTCATCGCGGAAAAAGACGAGGATGGCGAGCCGCTTTATATCTCCCGGGTGTACGCGGCGATTTTAGACGAGGGCAAGCCCGACGAGCGGCCCCTGTGGCCGGCCATGTGGTCCATCGAGCGGCTCAAAAAGAAAAAGCGCACGATGGGCACCATCTCCTTCAACGCGGAGATGATGAACCGCGTGGGCGCCGAGGACAGCCCGTTTAGGGAGGAGTGGTTCAAGTACTACAATCGGGCAGAGATCGTCATCCCCGAATTGCTCGTGGCCACCTTTGTGGATACGTCGGCCAAGAGCGGCGAGGCGAACGATTTTAAGGCCGTGATCACCGTGGGCCTGGACCGGCAAAAGATGCTCTTTAGGTGCCTCCACGCCTGGATCCGGCATGCGACCATCGGCGAGATGTTCGCGGCCTCTTATCACCAGGTGGATCACTATGGCGGGCAGTGCGGCATCGAGGAAAACATGCTGGAGGATTTCCTCCACGAGGCGATCTTTAACTACGCCAAGGAGGTGGGCCGGTACCTGCCGTGGCGGCCGGTGAAGCATTTGACGAACAAGGAAGGCCGCATCGTGGGGACACTTTCTTATCTCGTAGAGCACGGCAAGATCGTCTTTGAAAAAGGCCATAGCGACCAGGATCTCCTAGTGGAGCAGTTAATCTACATCCTGAACAAGAACATCAACGACGACGGCCCGGACGCCCTCGAGGGCGCGGTGAACATGCTGCAGGGGGGGGGCGGCGTATTCGAGCATGAATCCACCGGCAAGCAGCGGACCTGCGCGGGATCTGCGATGAGCAATTTCATGGGGAGTGGCTAATGCAGGAGTCAGGAGTCAGGAGTCAGGAGAGAAGGGCTTAAAAGGAAATGGCTGAAAAAGAGAAAACCGAGGAGCCCATCACTGACGAGATCGCCACCTCGTCAAAGGATATCGATATCTTTTCCGGCTGGATCAAGCGGCTGGAAAACCCGGATCCGACGCTTCGCACCGAGTCGAAGGGCAAGGGGCTGAAGCTCTATGACGAGGTGGACCGGGACCCTCATGCAGGCAGCGTTTTGCAGACCCGCTATCTGGCCGTGGTGGGCAAGGAATGGGACGTGCTGCCCGCCGAGAGCGCCAGGAAGCGCGGCCGCCCCACGGCAACGACCCAGGAGCAGGCCGTGGCCGATTTTGTGAAAGAAACTCTTCAGGCCACGAATTTCGAGCAGGCGATGGCCGAACTGCTCCAGGCCGTACTGTACGGCTTTTTCGTGGCCGAGGTGATCTGGAAGGCGGAAGACGGCGCCATCCGGATCTCGAAGATCCGCGCGAAGCATCCGCGGCGGTTTTCCTTCACGCTGGACCGGGACCTCAGGCTGCTGACTCCCCATAACATGATTGAGGGCGAGGAGCTGCCCGATCGCAAGTTCATCGAGTTCACCTTCGGCTCCTCGGATAACCCCTACGGAAAGGGCCTTGGCCAGAAGCTCTGGTGGCCCGTGTGGTTCAAAAAGCATGGCATCAAGTTCTGGCTTCTGTTCCTGGAAAAGTTCGGCATGCCCACAGCCGTTGGCAAATACCCGCCCGGCACCGATCCGGATCAGCAGCAGAAGCTCTTGGACGCCATTGACGCCATCCAGAACGAGACGGGCGTGAAGATCCCCGACACGATGGCCATCGACCTCCTGGAGGCCTCCAGGCAGGGCAAGGTGACCTATGAGACGCTTTGCGAGTACATGGACAAACAGATCTCCAAGGCCGTGCTGGGGCAAACAGCCACGACCGAGGGCACACCCGGCAAGCTCGGAAACGAGGACGCGCAGATGGATGTGCGCCAGGACATCCTGGAGGCGGACGCTTCCCTGCTGGTCGAGGTACTGAACGAGACGCTCATTCCCTGGATTGTGGATTACAACTTTCCTTCAGTGACGAGCTATCCGAAATTCGAAATCCGCACGGAGGAGGAGAAAGACCTCAAGCCATTGGCTGAGAGGGATGAGATCCTGACGGCAACGATCGGGCTCCCCGTGGGGAGGAAGTATTTCTACGACACGTATGGGATCTCCGAGCCCGAGGATGGTGAGGAACTGGTCAGCAGTCAGAGGTCGGAGGTCAGGGAGCAGCGAGGGGTATCGTTTGCCGAGGGCCGGTTTTCCAAAGAGCAACAGGCCATCGAAGGCCTGGTGGGCGCCTCCCTGGTTCCAGCGGGCCGGGCCATGAAGGATCTGGCCACACCGGTGAAAAAGATCGTGGATGAGGCCAAATCCCTGGAGGAAATCCGGGACAAGATCTTTGAGCAATACAGCGAGATGGCCCCGGCAGATCTTGAGGACCTGATCGCCAGGGCCATGTTTATGGCGGAACTCTACGGGAGGGCCACCGTTGCCGACTGATCTGCCGCCCAATATAAGCCTCGAGCCGCTTCCCTTCGAAGAGGCGATCGCGGCCTTCAAGGCCAAGCTGCCCTTGTCGGTGGATGAATTCTACGCCCTGGCGGCGGAGAGCCGGGTGATGGCCTTTACCGTGGCCCGCGTGGTTAAGATGGACATACTCATGGATATCCACGGGGCCGTGGAAAAGGCCATCGAGGCGGGCGAGACCCTGGCGGATTTTACAGGCCGCCTGGCCGACATCATGGCGCAAAAGGGTTGGGAGGGGATGAGCCCCTGGCACACGGAGACGGTCTTTCGCAATAACATTCAGACGGCCTACTCTACGGGTCGATACAAGCAAATGGTGGAGCAGCAGGACCGCTTCCCCTACTGGGAATATGATGCGGTCAACGACTCGCGCACCCGGCCCACGCACGCGGCCCTGGACGGCAAAGTGTTTGCCGCGGATCATCCCTTCTGGGACACGTGGTATCCACCCAACGGCCATCGGTGCCGGTGCAGCGTGAACCCGGTCAACAAATACGCGGCCGAAGAAGAGGGCCTCAAGATCGAGACCGAGGACCCCACGGGTGGATACATCGAGCCGAAGGACCCGGCCACGGGAAACAAGATGCCGGCGCGGCCGCTCATCCCGGATCCGGGCTGGGCCCACAACCCGGCAAAGACGCCCTGGCAGCCGGACATGAGCAAATATCCCGACGAGCTGAGGGCACAATTTGAAAAGGAGAATGGGTGATGAAGCAATTCAAGGGCTTTGACGATTGGGTCGAGATCTTCCGCGGTGGCAAACAGACAGACAGCCAGGGGCGCGAGCACGACGGTGACGCCCTGATTGAAAAGGCCGTGGCCACCTTTGACGCGGCCCATCACGAGCCGCCCGTGGCTGTGGGCCACCCCACGGACAACGCCCCGGCCTTCGGCTGGATTCAGCAGCTTAAAACAGGAATAAGGGGCGGTATAAAGAGCCTTTATGCCCGGTTTAAAGACGTGGTCCCGGAATTCGCCACTGCCGTTGAACAGGGCCTGTATAAGAAGCGGTCGGCGAGCTTTTATCCGGACGGCCGACTCCGGCACGTGGGTTTTCTGGGCGCTGCGCCCCCGGCAGTGAAGGCCCTGGCGGATCTCAAGTTCGCGGACGATGACGAGGCCATCGTCTTTGATTTCTACGATCCGGGCCTGGGCACCATCGCCAGGATCCTGAGGGGCGTCAGGGACTGGCTCATCGAAAAAGAGGGCAAGGAAAAAGCGGATGAAATCATCCCGGACTGGGATGTGGAATATATCAAGGATCTGTCAAACAAAGAAGACGAAATCTCAACCGGCAGGCCGTCGGCTTTCGGTGGTGCGGTAAGCATTATCGATGACAGTGGCGGGGCCGCAGACAAGAAGGAGGGAAACATGAGCGGATTTAAGGAAAGAGTTAAGAACCTTCTGAGTTTCATGGGCGTGGACATGAGCAAAGTCCCTGACGACGCCCTGCCCGTGGAGGCGCCCGATGGCGTGGCGGCCGACAGCTTCACCGAGGCTGATGTCGAGGCCGCCCGAAAGAAGGCGGAGGATGACACCCGCAAAAAGGTGGAGACGGAGTTTGCCGAAAAGGGGCGGCAGGAGCGCCAGGAGGCCCGAAAAGCGGAGATCTCCACCTGGTGCGACCAAATGGTCAAAGACGGCAAGTTGACGCCCGCATTGGTCAAATACGGCCTCCCGGAGCTGCTTTCTTTTATGGCCACGACCGATGACGCCATCGAATTCGGCGAGGAAAAGACCAAGGCCACGCCATACGACCGCCTGAAAGGCATCTTCGAGACGGAGCTACCCAGGCTCGTGAATTTTGGCGAGGTGGCCAGGCGCGGCGAGGCGATCGCAGGCGACGGCTCTGCCGGCGACAAACTCGACAAGCTCACCAAGAAAAAGATGGCCGAGGACAAGGCTCTGAGCTACAGCGACGCCTTTCGCGAGGTGCAGAAGGACAACCCCGATCTCGTGCAGGAGTATCAGCAGGAGATCTCGCAGGCGGCATAACAGGCCAGCATAGAAGTCAGAAGTCAGAAGTCAGAGATCAGGGGACGCTAGATATTGGGCTTCAGGCTCCTGCGAAGAACATCAAAGGAGGATAATCGATGACGACTGAAAATAGAATCTTGGACGTTACAGAACTGGCGGCCGAGGATCTCTCGAGCGACCAGTTTAGGTTTGTGGTGCTTTCGAGCACCGGGGTCCGGCGGCCCGACTCGGCCGACGAGATCGCCCACGGGATCCTGCAAAACGCCCCGGAAAGCGGTGACGCAGCCCAGGTGAGGATCGACGGCATCAGCAAGCTGGTGGCCAATGCGGCGCTGGCTATCGGCAAGATCGTGGGCCCTGAATACGTAGGCGCTGCCGATGCCGGCAAGGGCCAGGATGCGGGCCCGAACTGGAAGGCGGCCCGGGCCATCGTGGTAGAGGCGTCCGGGGCCGAGGATGATCTGGCCGGGGTGCGCCTGATCGGTCCGTTCCCCCAGGGGCACGGCACGCTGATCGGACAGAGCACCGTGACCACCGAGGCCACGGCAGGCGCCCACACCTACACGGCGGCCGAGCTTTTGGGCGGCTTGATCTTAAGGGATTGCGCCGGCGCCTCCCGGTCCGACCCGTCACCCACGGCGGCCCTTATTATTGCGGCTATGACCCAGGCGGGCGTGGGAAACAGCTTTGAATTCACCATCCGCAATACATCGGATGCGGCCGAGACGATCACGCTCACGGCAGGTACCGACGTGACCCTTTCGGGCACCATGACCATCGCGCAGAACAACTCCAAGCGGTTCCTGTGCGTGGTAACGGCATCCACGACGGTAACGATCTACAGCCTCGGAACAGTGGTCCACTAAGAGCTGGCAGCTCATAGCTGATAGCCGATAGCTGATAGCAACAAAAGGAGGAACGAAAAATGCCACAGCCAAATATCAAAGAAGCAATCGTCGCCGGACCGTTGGCCAACGTGTCCGTGGCGTATCGCAATCTGGAATACATCGGGGACCGGGTCTTTCCCATCGTTGATGGGGCCGATCCCAAGGCGAAGATTACCAAGTATCAGAAGGGCGCCTGGTTCCGGGACGAGGCCGGGATCCGGGCCGCGGGCACCAGGGCCAAGCGCGGCGGGTACCCGCTTACGACCATTTCCATTGCGACCGACGAGTACGCCTACGCCAAAGAGGTGACCGACGAGGACCGGCGCTTTGCGGCCTCCCAGGGCGCGCCTGCAGTAGCGCCGGAGCAAGACGCCATCGAGTTCGCCACAGACAAGATCGATCTTAAAAAGGAGCGTCGGGTGGCATCTCTTATCACCGCCGGGACCTGGGCGGACGGCAACTCCGGCGGCGTGGATGCCGAGGGACTGTGGTCGCCGGCAGGCGACACAAACACCTTCCTGGCCGATATCGATACCGGGAAGCGGGCCTTGCGCGATTCGGGCCTCAAGGCCACGGGATTGCTCATCGATTACGACACATTTCTGTCGTTGAAGCACGTGGACGACATCCTGGAAAAGATCAAATACACCCAGCGGGCCATCTTCGGAGCTGACTTGATTGCCTCCCTGCTGGAGCTGGACGAGGTGCTGGTGGGCTCTGCGGTCTATTCCAGCGCCGAGGAGACGGCTGCCGGCGACGACTTCACCGCGGCGGACATCTGGGCCGTCAATGACGGCAAGGGGATGGGCTTTTTATATCATAAGCCCAAAAAGGTCGGTCTCAAGGTGGCCTGCGCAGGACTGCAGGTGCGCATCGCCTACGAAACCGGCGGCCCCAGGCGGACATCCACGTGGCGAGAGAAGGCCGAGCACCAGGATGTCTATGAGGTGGCCGAAGAGACGCATATCGTGCAGGTGTGCGCCGATGCCGGCTATCTGTGGAAGGATACCTACGCCACGTAGGAGAGATGGAAGTCAGAGACCAGAAGCCAGAAGCCAGGAGCCAGGAGCCGTACTTCTGGCTCCTGAAACCTAACATCAGGAGGTGTGACAATGCAGATCAAATATGTCGGACCATCCCCAAGCGTGATCGTGCATCCCTATGGGGTGCACATGAAGGACAAGGTGAGGGAGTACCCGGATGACTTCGGCGAGGAGTTGCTGGCCACAAGCCACAAGCAAAACTTCGAGCAGGTAGGCGGCCAACGTTCTGGCGCGGGCAGCGGCGGTGATGAGGCGGTGGATCCGGAAAAGATGACGGTGGCCCAGCTCGCCGAAGAGCTGGGGGGCAATCCGGATGGGCTGAAAAAGGCGGAGCTGGTGGAGCAGGTCAAGGCCAAGCGTGATGACGGGAGCGACTGATGGCCTACTGCACAAAAGCCGACATCAGCGAGCAACTGGATGCAGATATTCTGATCCAGCTTACCGACGATGATGACCTTGGCACTGTGGATGATGCCCGGGTCACCCGGGCCATCGCGGACGCGGATGCGGAGATCGACAGCTATTGCGCGACAAAATTTGACGTGCCGCTTTCTCCGGTCTCCGACGTCATCCGCAAGTATTCCGTGGATATTGCCATCTATAATCTTTACGCCCGGCGCATGGCCGTGCCCGAGGACCGGCAGAAACGCTATGACAACGCCATCCGATTCCTCCGCGATGTCTCAACGGGAAAGGCCACCCTGGGCGCGGATGCTCCCACGCCGGACTCAGATGGCGGCCCGGAGGCCACGACGACAAAAAGCGATCGCATTTTTTCCACCGGAAAAGATTCGGACTCATCCACGGGGACGCTGGATAATTATTAGCTCATAGCTGATAGCTGTCAGCTGATGGCTGAGAATCATGATTTCTTTCCGCTGCAACATCGACGACGCCGAGGTCAAGACTGAGCTGAAAGGGCTGGCCGGGCGGCTGGCGAAACCCAGGCAGGCCTTGAAGGAGTGCGGCCTGGTGCTCTTGCGCTCCGTGGCGAAAAACTTTGCCTCCGGGGGGCGGCCGGTGCGCTGGAAGCCCTCGGGCAGGGCCCGCAGGCAGGGCGGCGTGACCCTTACGGACACGGCGCGGCTGAAAAAATCCATGACGATGGAGGTCACGGAAAAGCGACTCGCCGTGGGCACCAACGTGAAGTATGCCCGGATCCATCAGCTGGGCGGCCGGATCGACAAGAACGTGACGGTCCGCACCCACTGGCGGCGCATGGTGCAGGCCTTTGGCAGGCCGATCCCGCCGAGATCTCAGATGGTCGCCGCCCACAGCCGCCACGTGCGGTTCATGGTTCCGGCCCGGCCGTTTCTGATGATCCAGGATGAGGACTGGCGCATGTTCGGCCGGATCTTTGAGGATTATATTATAGCTGATAGCTGACAGCTGATAGCTCACATGAAAGATTTACTTACCGCCATACAAACCGAGCTGCAAGGGGCGCTCTCCTATGTTCGGGACGCGGATATCTACATCACGGAAGACGAGGACCTGATCCCCCAGGCAGTGAAGTTCCCGGCAGTGGCCCTAAAGGACGGCGACGTGGAGTGGGAGGTCGACGCCTCCGGCCCCACAAAAAAGCAGGCGCTTTACGTGAACGTGATCGTTTATGTGCAGATCGTCCGGCCAGAAGGCTCTGTCATGGGCGACGGCAGCCACAAGGGCGTGCTGGAGATCCACGCCGATATCAAGGCCGAGCTGGACGAAAACACCCTGGATAGCGAAGTGAGCGACGCGGAGATTGTCTCTGAAAAGGCGAGCGAGACGATTGGCGATGAGAAGGAAATGATCCAGAAAAAAGCGGCCACGTATAAGTATGAAAGGTGGAACCAATGAAAACGCCCTACAAGGGAATTGTTAGGATCGGGTGCAAGGCGACAAAGTGCGCGAAAAAATTACTCCAGCCCGTGGCTGATTGCATCAATTGCGAACACGCGCGCGTGGAAATTCTGGGCCTGGACGATGAAGTCCTGATAGAACTAAAAAAACAAGAGAACAAGGCTCCGGGTTCCAAGGTCAAAGATCCGACTTCAAAGGCCGAAACCCGAAACCCGAAACCCGGAACTCGGAACTAAGAACTCGGAACTAAGAACTCGGAACTAAGAACTCGGAACTAAAGAAGGGAGGTAGCGCATGGCTTACAACACCACACCTTTCCACGGAAAAGTGGCGAAGGTGGAGAAAAATGATGTCGCCATGAGTTTTGGCGACGGCTGGTCGATTTCTGCCAACGTGGAGATGGCCGACAAGACGCAGTGGGGCGATTCATGGAAATCCGCCGTGCCAGGCCTGGCCAGTTGGAATGGCTCCTTTAGTGGCTCGTTCGTGGCCGGAAACACGGAGCAGAAGGCCTTTGTGGACAACATTATCGCGGCCACGCCGGGCACCAAGCTCACGGACGTGAAGTTCCTTTTGGACGCGTCCACCAACGCGCTCACCGGCGATATCTATATCACCGGGTTTAACATCAATCCGAGCGTTGGCGGTGGTGTGGTCAAATGCACGTTCAACTTTCAGGGCGATGGGGCCCTGGATTTGGTCGATGACGCGTAAGAAGAGTTGCGGGTTCAGGGGTCCGAGTTCAGGGTTGCGAAAGCTCAAAGCTCAACCCCGAAACTCGGAACAAAAAACCCGGAACTAATCTTTGAAAGGAGCAACACATGCCTTCTCCAACCACTCCCATGCACGGGAAGCTGGCCGCTATCTATCGTCTCCGGCCTAACGGCTTTGAGGGCGACGGCTTAAACGATGTCACCTGGGGCACAGCATACAGCGGGGCCAGCTCTCGCTATTATGACGTGGAGATCATGACCGAGGGCACGCCGGACAAATACAAGTGGCGAAAGGACGGCGGCGCCTGGGATGATAACGGGGCGGCCGGTTACTCGATTACCGGCGCGGCGCAGACCCTGGATGACGGCCAGGCAATTACTTTCGCGGCCACCACGGGTCACACGGCCGGGGACCGGTGGTCGATCGGCAACCTAAAAGACGAGGCCTGCACCGAGTCGGGCACGGAGGCCCAGATTACGGCATCGGCCAGGCGGATATTAAACCCCAACGCCACGCCCACATTTACCGATACGGGCAGCAAAAACGTGCTGATCGTGGACCACACGCGGGGAAAGGCTATTTTTGACGGCAACGTGACCGTGGTGACCGTAGCGGGAAATAATGGCTATGTGCCCTTGTCTGCCCTCGAGGAGGTTGGTTATCTGGTAGACTGGAGTTTTCAGGCCTCACTGGAGCTGGCCGCCATACCCAAGGCGGGCGATGACTGGCAGAGCTATATCCCAGGCCAGGCAGGTGGTAGCGGCGGTGCAGGCGGGTACTTCATCGGCGGCGAGAGCTTCTTTGACGCCTTTGAGGACAATGCCGACGGTACGCAAAAGTACTTCTTTCTGGAGCTTTACAACTATGACCCGGATCAGGATCAGACGGGCGACCACTTCAACGTGTGGGTGACGTTCGACTCGTTTGCCGTCAACCCGGCCATTAACCAGGTGGTCAAAGAGGCCATCACGTTTCAATTGCACGGCATCCCGTCATTTACGGCGAATGCGTAGAACAGCGCTGCGAGTTCAAAGTTCCGAGTTCAAAACTCAGAACCCGGAACGCGAAACCCGAAACTCATTGCTTGAAAGGAGTCATACATGAAGGACCTTGCAAAACTGTTCAAGGACAACCGGGAGGAGCTCACCGCCTGGGTGCCCTTCGGCGATTTCGACATCGAAATAATTTATACAAACCGGCGCGAGCTGGAGCGAATGCTCAATAAAAGCCGTAAGCATGGCTATGATTCCAAGACCCACCAGCCGACTGAGGAGTTGAATGACGAGCTGTTTGTAAAGCAATTGGCCGGCAAGGTCAAAGGCTGGCGGGGCCTGACCTGGGGCAAGGTGATTGCGCTTAGCGACATCAAGGCAGGAGATATCGATCCGAAATGGGAAGTGCCGTGTACCGAAGAGAGCAAGATCGCCCTCATCGACGAGCTGTACGGCCTGGTCGGTTTCATCCGGCAGGTCATGGTGGACATCGAGCAATTCCGGGAGAAAAAGATCCAGGCTGAATCAAAAAACTCCGACGCTTCGCAAGATGGGTAGCCAAGGAGGCACCAGATTGCGAAGCGTGCCGGATGATCTGGAAACAAAAAGGCGAAGAGCCGCCCTGCCCGTGTCCGCCCATGCTGACCCAGCCGCCCTTGTGGCCGTCAAATCTTCTGGCATGGGAGGTGATCTCCAATGCGGCCCCGATCCTTTTCAACGGCATGGGCGGCGTGAACCCGGATGCGATCGAATACGCGATGAATCTTTACGAACTATCACCCATCGAGCGGCGGGAGATACACAAAAAGTTTCTGGCCTACATTGCGGAGAAGCGGAAGATCGCGGAGGAGGAAAAAGAATAGTTCCGGGATCTGAGTTTCGAGTTCCGGGTTCTGAGTTTCGAGTTCCGGGTTCTGAGTTTCGGGTTCCGCGTTTCGTGTTCCGAG
>CAYRYW010000032.1:0-23388 GCA_964428725.1 uncultured Dehalococcoidales bacterium | reverse complement strand
TTTTTATCCTCATGACACCATTATAAGTGTCACCAATCTATCTGAACTAGCTCACCTTCACCCACATACCACAATTCGATCGACCAATATGATTAAATCGAAAAAGGCTCTCGGCAGTTCCCCTGAAAGGATTCTGGTGCTGCAAACTTGACGCACTCGTTGAAGATTTAATCAGAATATTCCACACAATGAAAAAGGGGCCACCGGGGTGGCCCCTTACCCTAGCGCAGATTACATACTACTTGCCGATACGAAATACCTTGGTTCCACAGCTCGGGCACGTCCCCCTGGTTGCCGGGCGGCCGTTCTTCATCTTGATCTGCTGAGGATTCCTGACCTCTACCTTTTTCCGACACTTCATACAATACGCCTGCATTTTTACCTCCTCCTAAATCTGGATGATATATGAGACTATCAGTATTTGCGTGATAAGTCAATAGGTAATCAAGCTTTGTGCCCAATCTGGTGGACGGGATTTTAAGTTCGTAAAGGTTCTGCGCCCGTGCAGCCTATCCTGCCGCAGGCTTTCGCCGGGCCGGCGGCCCTGCCCGCCGCCTCCAGCCTGTCGAGTATCGATTTCCACGTTTGATAAAGCGATTCCGGCTCCTCATTCCCCGGCTCCTGCCACGGCCCCGGCAGGCCCAGATCCTTGGCGATGATCTTGTAGCAGCTGTACACCTCGGTCACCCCGGAGTTGGCGCCGACATGCCACGCTGCGCCCGTGGCGTACAGGTTCTTTATCGGCGTGCGGTGGTTGGCCAGCTCCGGCGTTGGGCGCTTGTCCTCGACCTGGTGGGTGACGCGGTCGAGAACTCCGATGCTGCCATCAGGCAACAGGTTCTTCATCCGCAGGTGATCGTACGGGCAGTTGAAGTCGCAGCCGATCACATTGTCCCATGTCATGTTGGGGGCATGCCTCTGCCACAGGGTCATCAGGCTTTCGGCATACCACTTCTTTATGTCGAGCCACTCCCTCTCGGTATGGGCCCTGAATGGCGGCCCGAGCTGCTCGTTATTGGCGACATGCTTTCCCGGAGGCGCATACGACGGATCGGCCAGGCTGTGACACCACACGGTGGGGCAATAGTCGTCCACGCTCGGCGGGAACACACCCAGCCGCGAGTAGTAGGCCTCCCTGGCGATGTGCTCGATGTCGGGGTCTTCAGCCAGCCCCAGCCAGAACGTCTCGTCGATGTCGGGATTGAACGCCGCCGCCTCGTACTTCGGCGGCTCGTGGATGGCGAAGGTGTACCACATCAGGCAGCCGAAGCCGGTCTCCAGCAGCTCGATGCGCCGTGCCAGCTTGGCGCTGAGATTCTCCCTGCCGATGAGGTCGAAGCACAGCTGCGCCGGGTTCAGCGTGCTTACCACTATTTTGTTGGCCTTGATGACGGAGCCGTCGGTGAGCCTGATGCCCCGGGCCTCGCCGTTCTCGATGACGACCTTCTCCACCTCAGCGCCAAGGAAGAATTTGGCGCCGTCGCGCACCAGTATCTTGTGTGCGGCGTGGGCCACCTGGTGCGTTCCCCCCTTGCAGAAGGCGATGGACGGCATCATCGCCGCCAGCCCGAAGGTCCACTGACCCGCCCCCGGCTCGTTGGGGTCTATCGTGCCGGAGAGCAGGAACCGCAGGTTGCAGTACTGCAGTTCGGGGCTGTCCCACAGCTCCCTTACATTCCTTGTGTGCCGACCGGAGAGAACCAGCGCATCCGGGTCCACCCCGGGGCCGACCTCCACCAGCTTAGGATAAACGGCCATCTGCCTCTCCAGCACCTTGGGATCGATCTTGTCCTCATGAGGCACGAAAAAGTAGTCCATCTGCACGTACTGGAACTCCCGGCTGAGCCACAGCTTCCTCAACTTGAGCCACTTCTCGGCGTCCCTCTCCGAGAAGCGGGCGATCTCCTTCGCCGTTCTCGTCTGGTCCATATCGTACTTCTCGCTGTATATGGCAAGGCAGTTCTGGTTCTTGCGGAAGACGGCCCCGTCGCTACACACGTGTTGCTCGAGCTGGGCCCCGTAGTCCCAGAACTCGGGGAAGTCACGCCACAGGGGGACATAGTAGAATGGCAGCTGTATGGTGGCGTGGGTGTTGCCGCGGAAGCCGGGGGCGGCGGTCTCCTCGGTTGCCAGGCAGCCGCCGATCTCGTGGCGTCGCTCAAATATGCCCACGCTCATATTGGCATACTTGATGAGGTACATGGCCAGGAACAGCGCCTTATTACCTCCGCCGATTATCACCGCATCGAAGACTTCGTCTGCCATAGCCCTCTCCTTTCACTTGGCCAGACTTTGTATATTTCGAGAAAGCGTTAGCCTCAGACATTCTATACACAAGCTCAATACGGGGCGCGGGTCAACTGCTCCCGCAGGCGCAGGTAAGAAGTGTACGTTATATACTGTTTGCGGTCAATATATTTTTTCAGTGGCGTGAGCTGTTTCCTCTTCTTGCTTATTTGCCCCCGCGTAACCAGGCTCAGGGCGTTGCTCGCCCCCGAGCCGTAGGATGCCAGCAGTATCTTCTCGCCCGCTTTCGCCGTGTCCAGAAGCCCAGCCAAGCTGATGAAGGCGGAGCATGAACCCAGGCCCCCCAGTACCGACGCGATGGCTGGAGCCAGTCGCTGGCTATCTATGCCCAGCGCTTTAGCCGGCAGCCCCGGTATCCTGTCATCCGGCTGCGGGAAAACGACATGGTCATACTCGTTGGCAGCCCTGCCCAGCTTCTGCAGGAGTCCCTTACAGGCTTCAGCGACATGGGACTGGTATCCATATTCGCGGTCGAACCGATAATCGTTGAAGTTCGACACCCACGAATCCTTAACCGAGCGCCACCGATCGAGGAAGAACGTGGAATAGGTGTGTACCCCCTCGATGTCGGCTATCACTCCCTCCTTCCCAACCACCATGGCGACGGCACCAGCACCGAAGCTGGCATCGCCCTCGGTGCCGGGGGCGGTTGCCCGGTTCTCCGCGCCTATAACGATCCCGCAGGCGATTCGTTTTGCGGCAATAGCATCCAGGCAGCCCAGCAGCGCGTTGGCCAGCGAGTTTAGCGAGCCGGAGTAGTCCATCATGGTAGTCTCCGGGGGCAGGCCCAGCGTTTCCGCCAGGATGGGCGCCACCTGCTGCTCGATGTATGGGGAGGACGCCGTCCCCATGTATATCGCGCCGATGTCCGCCGGGTCGACCCCGGAATGTTTGATGGCGTTATCCATAGCCTCGGCGGCCATGGTCACCACGTCCTCATCGGCGCCGCACACCGCTTTCTCCCCGGGTGAGTAGCTGCCCCAGGGTATGGCTGCTTCCTTCTGCTCTAGCCGGTAGCGCGGGATATATACTCCGTAACCGATAATGCCAGTCATTTCTGCCTCCTCAGACCTGTTACATGGATCGGGACAATATGTTGACGGCGGAGACGCCGAATGCCGGACCCCCGACATTATGCTGCAGGCCGATGCCGTTCTTCAGCTTCACCTGGCGCTGGCCTGCCTCCTCACGTAGCTGCATCACCAGCTCGAAGATCTGCCCCAGACCGGTGGCGGCGATGGGGTGTCCGTGCGCCTTTAGTCCGCCGCTGGGGTTGATGGGGAGCCTTGAATGCATATCGAACTCACCATCTTTCAGCAGACCGGCAGCTTTACCTTTACCGCAGAATCCTACATCTTCGATATTCATGAGCTCTGTATTGGTGAAGCAGTCGTGTAATTCGGCAAAATCAACATCCTCTGGCTTTATCCCGGCCATGGCGAAAGCGCCCCTGGCAGCCCTTATAGTGGATGATTGTTCCACGAAGCTCCTCCTGTCCCAGAGCTGACTGTGATCTATCCCCATATTCGATGCCAGTACGTAAACCGGCTTGTCAGTATACTTTTTCGCCAGGTCCGCCCGGCACACGATCGCGGCTGCAGCGCCATCGGTCTGTGGACAGCAATCGAGCAGGTGGAGAGGCCAGCACACGATATAGCTGCTGAGCACGCGCTCCACCGTCACCTCGAACTGGTAGTGCGCATACGGGCACAGCGTGCCGTTGTGGTGGTTCTTGACCGCCACCCTGGCGTAATCCTCCATGGTGTATCCCAACTCGTACATCTGCCTCGTCGCATGAAACGCCTGTATCGCCGGGCCGCCCTGACCTATGGCCCAGGCAGGGTGTATGCCGACCTCTGCCCCGCCACCGCCGCCGGCGCCGCCCAGCGATTCCGCCGAAGGCTTATCCCTCATCTTCTCCACGCCCAGAGCCAGAGCGACATCGTAGAGTCCGGAGGCTACCCCCAGACATGCGTGCCGGAAGGTGTCACCTCCCGTGGAGCAGGCGTTCTCCAGCCTGGTTACGGGTATCTCCAGGTTGCCGATGAGGCTCGCCAGCGACGCGCCGGACTGGGCGCCCTGCCCGATGAACCCACCGCTCCACTGCCCGAACCACGCAGCCTTTATCTCCTTCGGATCGATGCCCTTCTGCACATCGTTCAAACAATTGATATAAGCCTCCTGCGCCATATCATCGAGGCTTTTATCGAACAGCTCCCCATATTTGATCATTCCCACGCCGATGACTGCAACCTTGCCTCTCATGTTACTGCTCCTTCACCAGTCTAAACTTGTAACCGTAGACGGCCAGTCCCCGGTCCCGCGTCAGCCTCCTGAGCACCATCTCCACACGGGACCCGACCTTCACGTCCTCGGGCGTGGCGGTCTCCGTCATCAGGCCCAGGTACCTGCCGCCGCCATCCAGATCGACCAGCACGGGCGTGATGGGAGGCTCGAACTGGGGTGGCGGTGCCCAGTTCACGCAGTAGGTGTGCACCGTCCCTTTCTTCGGCAGCCTGTATTCTTCGATCTCCTGACTGCCGCATTCATGGCAGATTCTGGTTCGCGGATAGCTTATGTGGCCGCACCTCCGGCACTTGATACCAACCAGCCTGAATACCTCCGGATTGAATCTCCAGAACATCGGCGATGCTGGTGCAGGGTGTGTCATTTCGTCACCTCACTATTTCCTTTTTATCGATTACGCAAATATAGAACATCCGATTGCGAACTCCTGTCGCCGTTTCAATCGCCGCCGGGCGAGCCGGCAGCCTTATCGAACTCGAAACTGGCAGCGCTTAACTGCCGCGTTATCCTGGTGATATACGACTCCTCATCCGGAACGGCTTCGTCCTCTATCCATACCTCCCAGCGGCACACCGGTTTCTGGCGTTTGTCCTCTCGCGGCGGGCGGTGTACGGCGCGCACCCTGGCCCTGGGGTTCACCGCCTGGATGGTGGGTGAGAAGGTCGCGTCCTCGATACGGTGGCAGACGCGGACGACGGTCTCCTCACCGGCGGCCTCGGCATCCTCCAGCGCCCCGCAGTAGTCCAGCTCGAAATAACCCCGTTTGCTGTCGACAACCTCGAAGCGGACATCCATGTACTGCTGGACGAATCCGGGGTCGAGCTGCAGGGACTTGAAGATGGCGGGGACGTCGTCGCCGTCTATGTTGAGCGCTGCGCGTATCCGCTGCGTGGCTATGGGGCTGGCGCCGCGCCACTCATCGATGGCCAGCTTCTCCGCAGCCTCGGGACCGTAATTGATGTAGGCGGAGGCGCCGACGGCCTGGCTCAGCAGGTGCACGTAGATGCCCCACTCGCGCAGCAGCCTGACGAGCGCCTCACGGGACAGGTCCTCGTAGCGGAAATCGGGATCGAACGTCCCGGAGTAATCCTTCAGGCTGTGTAGAGTCATCGTCATGCACCTCCTGATTCACTGACCGACGCCCAGTATCGAGGCCAGCGGACCGGGCAGGGCCGGGTACTGCGCGCTCCTGGCGATGGCCTTCTCCCGCAGTTTCGCCAGGCACAGCTTCAGGCTGTCCCGCTCCTCCGGGGAAAGGCAGGAAACTATCTCGTCGTGCACCTCATATCGATCATAGGCCTGCTGGAAAATCTCCTCGCCCCTGGGGGTGAGCGCCACCGTTATGGGGCTCCTCTTGTGCGGGCCCCTGCGCCGCTCCACCAGCCCCGCCTGCTCCATGCGCTTCAGCAACTGGGAGGTTGTCTGGTGGTCGCGGTCAACGATGTGGGACATCTCGGCAACCGTCATCGGCCGGCCCACCGTCTTGAGCCCCCACAGCACCGACGACTGCTTGATGGAGATGCCCAGCGGCTCCAGCTCACGCTTGCGCGCCCGCAGCATAGCGTAATAGGTCGTGCCCAGCAGGCTGAAGACCTGTATCCCGTCGGATGAGCCCGCATCGATTCCCATTATCCTTTTATTCCCCTCCGCTTAAATACTGCAACCTGTAACGACTATGATCGCGTGATGAATCACCGTGAAGCGCCGTCCCCCCTGTGGAACCGGTGGTAGCGCACGAATTTCCCCATGGCGCGACTGGCCCGCTCCAGCGAGTAGTAGACGGGTATCCCAGCCTCTAGGAGTCTTTGCCGACATTTGTCCTCTTGCCCCGGTAGGAATCGCGCCAGATTTTCAAAAAACACCACCACTAGGGGGTTTTTATTGGCGTTGTCATGATCGAACTTTATAAGCGTATCCAGCATTACATTAGCTTCCCTGTCGAATGCCTCCTGAATAGAGTTCATGTCCGATTTCGAGTCCATGATAGCTTTGACGTAGAATAAACCCGGCGACAGGCTGAGGATGACGGCGTCGATCGATGGATCGGAGATTGCACTGTGTATGGCGCGCATCAGGATATTGAAATCTGCCATTACCGGCGCCAGATCTACTGGATTCTTTATTATAGATCCCTCCCGCGGGATGAAACGTCTCAGCTCACTTAGAGTTTCCTCAGCGAACGCCGGCAATTCGAGCCCCGCCCTTGAGCAGACATCTGCGCCGGCCACGCTGTTGCCACCGCCCCCGCCGACGATCGCCACCCGGTTGCCGGCCATGGGGCGCAAGTAGCGGAAGGTCATTGCCATGTCCAGCAGCTCATCGGCCCCATCCACCCTGACCGCCCCGGTCTGTTTGAAAAACGCATCCCACAGTGCTATCTTGCCACCGAGTGATCCCGTATGGGAGGCCGCCGCCTTCGCGCCGCACCCTGTGGTGCCCCCCTTCCACATGATGACCGGCTTATGGCAGTTTATCTCGCGCACCAGCGCTGTGAGCCGTCTGCCGTCACCGACTCCCTCGACGTACATGCAGATGATCTCCGTGTCCTCGTCGCCGGCGAGGTATTCCAGGAAATCAGTGCTGTCCAGCACCATGGCGTTGCCGTAGCTGATGGCCTTGCTCAGGTAGATGCCGTATTTCGGTGCGTCGAACACGAACTGCCCGGCGTGCCCGCCGCTCTGCGCCAGCATGGCCACCGTGCCGGGCTGCGGATCGTACATTACCCACGTGGTCAGCTTAGAGCGCGGCACATGTATGCCCATGCAGTTGGGCCCCACGATGCGCAGCCCGCCCCTCCGGGCGATCCGCTTCACCTCCTCCTCCAGCACCACCCCCTCTCTATCTCCCGTCTCCCTGAAGCCGGCGGTGTAGATCTGTATGTTCCGGGCGTTAACGGCGATGCACTCCTCGAGCACCTCGGGGATGAGACTGGCGGGGACAGTGACTGTGACCAGATCGATATGCTCGGGGACAGAGGTGAGATCGGGGTACACCTTGAGCCCGTGTATCTCCTCGCCAGCGGCTTTGCTGTTTATGGGGTAGATGCGTCCGGGGAAGCCAGCGTTAAGCAGGATCCGCACGAAGTCGCTGAACGGGGGTGTTCTGCGGGAGGCTCCAACTACGGCTACCGTCTCAGGCTTGAAAGCCTTCTCGAACCCTGGATCCCAGGTCATTGATGTTCAACCTTCTCTCATTGCCTGATGCTGTGAGTCCATACTACAAAATCGATACTTTCCCAGTATGTTGTATTTCCCATCGATAGATTCGATTGGACCTGGTGATATATTATGCTATATAGTATACTACAAGATTTTCCAGCGTCAACCTGCGGCAAATGGGCTCGATTCCCGATGATGGTATTCTCGTGAGCCTTTGCCGTCGAGGGCTTTTGAGAGTTTTCAGTCCGTCGACTTTTTAGGGTTTCCCCCGATTGTGAAATCGAATGGATAGTATAACTGCATGTCAATCGATAAGCCTTATACTAGTGACCATCCGCCACAGGCGAGTTCGCCTTGAAAAACCTCTTCCTGAAATACAGCGCAAGGTTCACCAGGCTGATGAGCACCGGCACCTCCACCAGCGGCCCGATGACTGCAGCAAAGGCCACGCCGGACCCGATGCCGAAAACGGCGATAGCGACGGCGATCGCCAGCTCGAAGTTGTTGCTGGCGGCGGTGAAGGCGATGGTCGCCGTCTGCTCATACGGCGCACCTATGCGCCTTCCCATGTAGAACGAGATAAGGAACATGACCACAAAGTATATCAGCAACGGCACAGCTATAATCAGCACGTCAATGGGGGACGCGACGATGGTCTCACCCTGCAGTGAGAACATCACGACGATAGTGAACAGCAGGGCGATAAGCGTTACCGGGCTTATCCTCTTAATGAAACGGTTATCGTACCAGTCGCGGCTCTTCCTTTTGAGAAGGAAGAAACGGGTGAGCATGCCGCCGAAGAACGGGATTCCCAAATAGATGAATACGCTCTTCGCGATCTCGCCCAGAGTTATATCGACCACGGAGCCCTCCAGCCCGAACCATCCCGGCATAACCGTCACGAACACATATGCATATACCGAATAGAACAGTATCTGGACTATCGAGTTTAAGGCAACGAGTCCTGCGGCGTACTCGGTATCCCCCTTCGCCAGCTCGTTCCACACGATGACCATGGCGATGCAGCGAGCCAGGCCTATCATTATAAGGCCCACCATGTATTCCGGATACGGCCATAAAAAGCCGAGGAACGCTATGGCCAGGAAAAACATTAAAAGCGGGCCGATGATCCAGTTCTGCACCAGCGAGAGACCGAGTACGCGCCAGTCGCGGAAGACCTTGCCCAGCTCCTCGTACTTCACCTTCGCCAGGGGCGGGTACATCATCAGGATGAGGCCTATGGCTATCGGGATAGACGTAGTGCCGACGGACAGCGAATCGATGAATTCGGCGACACCGGGCGCCAGATATCCCAGCCCTACGCCGAAAGCCATCGCTACGAATATCCACAGCGTGAGGAAGCGGTCCAGCAGCGGCAGCCGGCGCACCGTGCTGTGAGAAGTCGTATGGCTCAAATCTCGCCACCCGTTGCCGGCTCGGCTGGCGGCGGCCCCTGCCCCTTCCTCGCAGCGAACCAGCCGTCCAGGCTCAGTATCATGGCATCCACTTTTACCGTCAGCAGGATAACCGCAGCCGGCAGTATGAAACAATCGAAGGCGAGGGCGTGGCCGGCAGACAGCGGGAACGCCTCGCCGAAGCAGCTGCCGCAGGTCTCCATCCCCTTAACGATGGCGCTGATGTTGGCGATCAGGAAGGTAGCGCCTACGAGCAGGGTGGCGATGGCGTTGATCCGCAACAATATGCCCAGCAGGAAATACGCCCCGATGAGCAGTTCCAGCCACGGCAACACGGCGCCGTAAGCAAAGGCCAGGGAATCCGGCAGGAGGTGATAGTCCTTCACCACGTCAATGAAACGGGTCTGCATGGGAAGCTTGGACACGGCAGATGCGATAAACGTAGCGCCGAGGAACAGCCGCAGCGCCAGGTGCAGGTAAGCATTGTGTAAAATCAGGGTTATCCTCTTCATCGGCTGCCTCCGTTGGCTCGCGCCTCATCCAGCGCAGCATCGACGGCTTTGAGAAACTCCTCCAGAGAGTCGGCAGGACCGGTATACAGATGACCGTTGATATATACGTTCTGCCACACAGCCCCGGCCTCGATCGCCCGCTGTTCATCGGCCTGCAACCTTTCCTTGAACTTGCCGCTCTCGAGCGACTGGCTGAACAGCTCCATATCCAGTCCGATGCTCTCGGCAGCGGCCAGAACCTCAGACATATTCACAGGTATGTGTTCGAGGTAGAATTTGTCATGAAGCTCCCAGAACTTGCCCTGCTCGCCGGCGCATTCCAGGGCCTCGCCCAGCGTATAGGAGAATTCATTCCTGTAGTAATAGTAGTGGTGGTAGTCCAGCCTGACCTCATCCGGATACATCTCAAGGGTTTGAACTACCAGTTTCTGCTTGTTGACGCATATCGAACACATGAAGTCGGGGAAGGCGTCTATTATCACCAGCGGCTCCTCCGCGCCGCGGCACCAGCCGGCACACTCCTTATCGATAACCAGCCGCTGCGCGCCGCTGCCCCAGAGCAGGGCGCCGATTATAAATATGCCGACAGACAAAAGCAGCACGGTGATAACATAGCGTCTATCCCACGTGTCCCCGCCGACCAGTTTGCTTGAGAAACAACCTACTTTCATTTAAACCCCTCGACCTTTTATCGTCCTGCCTTGAAATTCTCCACGGGGTTCTGACCAGCCGAATCTAGGTGGCACTTTAGCCGCCCGCTCTGGGATTTGGCGATCCTGTTAAATATGACCTTTTTCAAGAATCGCAGCGCCCCATTTTCATCGCCATCGATGATGATCCTCTGAAGCTCCACCATATCCTCTTCATCCAGCGCTACCGCTGTTTTCCTGCTCTCCAGCATAAGGCACCTCGCCAGCAAATCTCTCTACCGCGGCTCCACCGGAGCCCAGGCGCACCTTTCACTTCCCCTGCTGCATATGCAGAACCTTATCATAAACTGCCTCTTTAAGGAAACTGAGCGCCTCTTTCTCGTCACCGTCGATAAGTATCCTCTGAAGCTCCACCAGCTCCTCCTCATCCAGCGCTACGGCCGTCTTTCTGCTTTCCAGCATAATAAACCCCTTTAACCTTGAATCCACAAAACCACGTAATATATTCCGACACCGATGAAGACCAGCGCCGTGATCCTACGAATCACCCGCTCTGCCGCCGTTATCTTATTCATCCAGCTTGCCACCTTGGCAACTCCAAAAGATAATAGAACCGCAAATATCAGCACGGGTAGCCCGGTCCCTGCAGCAAACACCGCGGGAAAGGTAATGCCTCCGGTAGACTCGATAGATAGCGGCATCAGAATCCCAAAGAACAGCAGTGCTGTATAGGGACAGAATGCAAGCGCGAAGATGACTCCAAGTAGGAATGGCCCCAGCCACCTGCGCCTGGCTACCTTTTCTCCTATTGACGCCAGTCTCCCACCACCTCGCAGAAACGGCAGCTTTATGATGCCCAGCATCAGTATTCCGACAATTATTAACAAAGGCCCAAGGAACTTCTCGCCGGAATCCTGGAGCGCTCTGGCAAGGCCAGGTATGCTCACACCGGCAAGTAGAACCAGTATGCCGATGATAGTATATGTAACCATCCTCCCCAGCGTATACAGGCCACCTGAAGCTATGACATACCTGCGATCTGAAATATTTCGTGTGATATAAGACATGGCGGATATGTTAGTAGCGAGCGGACACGGGCTGATGGCAGCGATAAGCCCTATCAGGAATGCAGCGACGACAGGCCAGCTCCCGCCCTCGATTAATCGAAAGGCATATTCACTGAGGTCCAGAAGGACCATCACAAACGCTCCTCTATTTCAGCCTTGACGGCATTTGCAAATGCCTGATCGTTTCCAAGGTAAGCCCAGATAGACGTGACATGTTCAATTTGCTCCTTACCATCCACCACTTTATTCATAAACAGCTGTGACGTATAAGCCCCGTATTTATTAACTATCGCAGCGTTATTTCCGTCCTGGAGATCGATGCTCATGAACACCAGCTCACCCCTCGCCACCTCGTCCGCGAAGTAGGTCTCTATGGTATACCTGATACCATCCTCGGCATATATACAGCCGTAGCATCGATTCGTGCGGTGAAAGTAGACAACTTCCAACCCGTTGTCGACGCCGGGTGCTACGCTGGAGTTGGGATTTGGTGAAGGCACACTGCACGCGCACAGGATGACAAAAGCCAGAGTTAGACTGAATACCAACCTATATAACTTAGCTGCCTTGACTCGATTCATATTCCCCCCATTTCATTCCGTAATCATGGCTCATGACTGCGGCGCTATCTGTACCCCCAGTATCCTGACGCCGCTCTTAGTTTTCATAGATAAAGTTGCCGGCTCTGTAGCAAGGCACTGTCCCTCTCGAAGGTCAGCAACCTCCTCATTTACTTGAACTTTAACTTCTCCTTGAATAACATAGAGAAGAACATGGGAAGCCATTTCACAGGTCGGCATGCCACCTCCGGCAGGAAGTTCAATGATCCTCGCCTTGAACTGAGGCGTCTGGTAGAAAACATTCTTTCCCCTCTCATCATACGAATGTGACACCATCGTCATGATATCGAATGTTTGCATCGCATCCTCCTCATAGGCATTAGCGCAGATTTCGTAAAATGGTTGCAGTGGCGATTATAGAGCCACCTGTATTTCTATCACAGATAACCGGCTGCCTCCAGCAATCCTTCAAGAGACTCTCTATTTTGTTGATATTCCTCCGTAAAGAGGGGAGTGCAGTTATTCAAGCTCGCCTCCTGTCTTGCCAGTTTATTCGCAAAAGCTATACATGTTGGTTCGCCACATTGCCTGCAATTAGTGCCCGGTAGGAGCTTGTAAACATCTATAAACTTGATCTCATCACCTTTCTTGTAGCTGGGCTCTATCGAAGCCCTTCTATCAAAGGTTGCATTGATAAGCTCCTTTACGGAATCGA
Organism: uncultured Dehalococcoidales bacterium; assembly: GCA_964428725.1. GTDB lineage: Bacteria > Chloroflexota > Dehalococcoidia > E44-bin15 > E44-bin15 > CAYRYW01. The sequence continues at coordinate 10,697 of CAYRYW010000032.1, read as the reverse complement.
GCACCTTCCTGGCTTCATCTTTGTCCTCTAGCTTGGTTACTCTTATCTGTCTTGGATACAGCACTATAACCCTGCCATCTTTTGCAAAACGGAGGGTGCCGTTATCGGGGTCGTACCTGCAACCCTTTATAGTCGCATTAAGGTACGGGAAAACCTCGCTGATATCGTCAGTAAGGTCAGCGAGGGCGTTTACGGTCTCCACCGTAGGGTTGCACTCGGGGGATACTATCCTGAACTTGTAGTCCTTCAGTAGCATGTGATTACAGCCTCAGTCTTTCCTGCTCAACAGAGCCTTATACACCGTCTTGCCTCGAACCCTGGGAATAGCCTTTCCATTGAGCTTTTCCAGCGATGTTACAATCCTGTCCAGGTCCTTGAAGGGGAATCCCAGAACGCACTCGCTCTCGGACAAGTCAGTAGCCTCACGGCAACCATAACAGCCAAGCGAGGCATTGAGTTTCTGTTGCAGGAATGGGCTTATGGTAGCGTCAACACAGGTCGCCTGCAGTATGGCGGTGTCTAACTCCAACCTTCCTCCTGTATCGAAAGCATAGGCCAGTGCCACCCACATTAGATGCTCGACGTCAGACTCAATGACTATCACATCAGGTTCGAAGGGCGCCGCGGCAAGAGGGCAACAGGCTACCATTCTGTATTTTCCCATAGGGAGGCGAGTCATGCTGTTTAGCGTATTCCTCGCAGCCTCAGGGCTGCCGAATATGCCCATTTTGGACGGCATCTCGCCCGACGAAAGCGTTGGCGGAGGCTCCTTAAGCCCGAGCGCCCAGGCCGCAGCCGGGCAGGAGATATTATCCGCAGTAAGCAGGTATTTCTTGCCTTCTCTGGAGCCCATGAGCACCTGGCAGTAGCGCCGGTCGCTGGGCTTCTCGAAACCCTCGAGTTGCACCTCATCTTCGATGAACTTAACCGCTACAGGCTCAGATGTGAGGCCCAGGATGTTCTTCATCGTCCTCGCTGTTAACTCATAATCAGCCAATTTATCGTTCCCACTCCCATGTTAGTAAGTTCAGGCGCTATCTCCCCAAATCTATTATTATTATCCGCAACAACTGTTGCGGCCGGGGCCGCTGCATCAGGTTCCGCTGCTTGTCGATGATAACCCATCCAGAGGGATTATCCCTTTCCCCTTGTATTCTCTGATTCTGCGGATGACAAGCTCGTTGCTGGGAAGCTCCCCGCACTGGTTCCTGTTGGAATAGATGGTGTTATCATCCACGGTCACTTCAAAGATTCCCAGATGCCCCTCTGTCAACTCTGCTTTGAAGCCGAGTTCCTTTTCGATCTCAGCCGCCAGACTAGCGGCTCTGTCGTAGAAGCCTCACTCTATGCAATAGGTGATTCCGATACTTAAATCCTTCTTCTGCTTATCGTCTTTCATTTGCCGCCTCCTGCTGCATTCACATGCCGCATGCTTTTTTGAAGAGTTCCTCTTTCTCCCTGTCCGACATCCCCTCGCATCCCTTTTTCAGTAGTATCGCTAACATCCTCGATATAAACTCAGCTCTCTCTTCGTCAGGAATGGCTGGAAGGATTCTCTCCAGCTTATTCGGCATAATCTCCATCATCATCATTACTTGAGGGTTGAAGACCCTGCCTTCTTTCCGTTATTCAGTTACATACCCGCATCCGCAAGATGTGCTACCGCCGTTTTCCTGCTTTCCAGCATAACACCCCCCTTTTAACTCTGAATCCCCATTTAAAAAACAACCCCGGGGTCTTAACAGCTTCAAGCAGCGCCGCACCGGCGCCGTTCGGCTATCCTCAGGTGCTACACCCCGAAATGCTGATATAGTTATCTATTGTGAGCGTATCCGTACAGCCATCGGATGTCGTGATCGTGAGCGTGATGGAGTAGATGCCATCCTGTGAATACGGATAAATCGGGTTCTGGTCAACACGGTCAATCAAACCGTCGCCATTAAGATCCCATTCCCATTTCACCACGTCGCCGGTGGAAAGATCGGTGAACTCGATGGGACATGGCCCGTGGCACGATGTGAAATCCGCCACAAAATCCGCCCTGCATGGGTTTGGCGCCACAACAATGAAAGCTTCCATGACCTGGACGTCGGTTCCGCCGGGCCCGCTAACTGTCAGGCTGACGGCATAAGTGCCCGCCTCTTCGTATATATGCAGCGTATTCGGCTGAGTACTATCCACCACACCATCGCTGTCGAAATCCCACTCCCACGTGTCGATATCCCCGGTGGACAGGTCGGCAAACCACACGGACAGGGGTGCTTCGCCTGCAGTGGGATTAGCTGTAAATTGAGCCTCAGGCCCGCTGCTTCCGCATCCGCCTGCAGCTGCAAGCGCAAGCGTAAAGATTGACAGAACCGCAAATAGTCCGACATTACGCATGAACATAGCTTCCCCCTAAGATCTCCCCTTCTCCGCAGTATGCAGCTTCACGGCATCAGCCCTGCCATCATCGGCAGCGGCATTCAGGATAAAGCGGGTGACCTCTTCCCTGCCCGGCAGCCGGCCGGCACATACCAATTTATCATTCACAACCAGCCCCGGGACATTCAGCAGGCAGCAGCCCTTCATCCCGGGGTATCGCGCAATGGTTAAGATGTCTTTGACCTCTTCGATGTTCGCTTCTATGCCCAGTTCCCCGGCGACCTCCCTGACCGTATCGCTGAGCCTCTGGCACAGCGTGCATTCGGGTCCCAGGCATACGTTACATGTAAACCCCATGATCTTGATATTCACCGCTCACCTTCCATAATCTGGAACCGATTTATCGACAGGGACCAACCCTGACTACTCAGCCTTTTCCCCTTTATCGAGGGCTGTGGTGATGAACCCTGTGATCTCAGCCTTACTAGGCACCCGACCAGAGCATACCAGTTCCCCGTTTATCACCAGTCCTGGAGTGGTCAGGATAGGATATTCCAGTATCTTGGCGATATCCTTGACCTCCTCTATATCGGCATCGATCCCCAGCTCCCGCACCACCTCCCTGGTCTCTTTCTCCAACTGGTGACACTTGGCACACCCCGGGCCCAGAATCTTTATTTGCATCGTTGCCCCTCCTTATATTATTCGGATCAACCTGCTATCATCCCAAAAATGTACCCCGATATCGTAGCTATGACTACGACAATACCTATATACACCAGCATCTTTTTAGTGCCCATGATCTTGCGTATCACCAGCATGGCTGGAAGCGATAGCGCCGGGCCGGCGAGGAGCAGCGCCAGCGCAGGGCCTTTACCCATGCCAAGGTCCATAAACGACCGCACGATGGGCACCTCGGTCAGCGTGGCGAAGTACATTATCGAGCCGAGGAACGATGCGGTGAAGTTGGCCAGCAGGCTGTTCCCGCCGACTGCGGAATTTATCGCCGACTCCGGCACGCCGGCGCGAATCATGCCGGCGACAAAAACCCCTGCCAGCAGCCACGGGATGATCAGCCTGACAAAACGCCACGTCTCTTTCATCCAGAGGCTCATCTCGCTCTTGCTGAAAAACCGCCACAGGATTACTGCCAGTAGTGCCAGCAATATACCTGTGATCGCCCACTGATTCGCTGCAGCGAATACGAGTATCCCCACCAGGGTCAGCAGGAACAGCACCTGGAGCCGCATCCCCATTCCGTCGGAAGCCTGAGCAGCCACAATGTCGAAGGCCTTCGAATCCGCCTGCGATTGTTCCCTTCGGTAGATGAAAGCCATGATCAGGCCGACTACAACCGAGAATAATACTGCCATGACGGCGCGTGCAATACCGATGTCGTAGCCCAGCAGCCGTGCCGAGTACACGATCGCGAGGACGTTTATCGCCGGCGCCGCATACAGGAAGGCGACGGCCGGCCCAAGCCCGGCGCCCCTTTTGTAAATGCCGCCGAAAAGCGGCAGCACCGTGCACGAGCACACCGCCAGCACCGTGCCGGATACCGAAGCCACACTGTAGGATACCAGCTTCTTCGCCTGCGGCCCGAAATACTTGAGTATAGCCGCCTGGGACAGGAAGGCCGATATCGCCCCTGCGATGAAGAAGGCGGGAACAAGGCACGTAAGAACGTGCGCCGACAGGTACTCCCTCAGCGCATCGACCCCGCCACGCAACAGGTCTACGAAAAAGTCCATGCTACGTCCCCGATACACCCATGCGGTGCAGCCGCGCGATCATCCGATCGTTCCAGTTGGAGTGCCCCGGTGCTCTCCGAGATGGATTCATTTCCCCATCTCTTTCTCTATCTCGGCTTTGAACTGGTATTGCGGGCAGCTGGGCTTGCACACGGCGCAAAACCCGCACCCCTGAGATACCAATCTCTCGACCTGCTCGACACCGATGCGCCTGGCAGCTTCAAGTCGCTCGATATCGGAGGCGAGGACCTCGTTATCCACCTGTGCCTTCTCGACGATTTTAATCATGTGCTCAAATAACTTACCTTCACGGTCTACAGAGTAGAGCGACCACGGATCGTTCTCCACCTGCTTGAGGAACCCTACTTGATGTAATATGCTGAGGTTGTGGGAAGCTTTAGACTGTGTTATATCCAGCGATTGCATTACTTCGCACACACAGCACTCCCTCACCAGAAGCAGGTTCAGCATCCTGACCCTGGTGAAGTCCATCAATGTCATCGTTGCATTTAATAAATCACTCACGAAGATTACTCCTCTATATGCGCATTAATGCATATGTAAATCTCAAAAAAAGAGAGTGTTACCTCCGCGACTTACTGGCGCAGCTGGGCCACATGCGTTCGGCTTTCTTTAGACGCTCGAGATCCAGAGCCGTTATATCGTTGTCCACAAGCGCCTTTTTGACAACCTCTATTATATCTGGCATATAATTCTTTATGTATTCCGGATTAATCGAATACAATGTCCAAAGACCATCTTTCCTCTTTTTTAAATAACCAGCGTCGTATAGAACGTTGAGGTTTCGAGATGCCCTGGTTTGCGAGATATCGAGTGCCTGCATCACCTCACAGACGCAGCACTCCCGTTCCAGCAACAGGTTCAGTATCCTGACTCTGGTCTCGTCGGATAAGGATTTGAACGCTTTAACCAGATCACGCATCACAGCCTCCAGTTAACCTTATGCGCATATATGCATATATATTATGCAGCCAAAATACCTCCCTGTCAATCATAATCATTTCATCGGATACGATATGAGTGTACCCTGCACCATCTATAGCTACCCTAAAGGTAATATGATACACTGATACCGGCTACCTGGCACAGCATCCGGTGGTTGACAGGTACTCGATCGTGGTATCGATTAAGCTATCTCAGCCGCCGATTCTGAGTTATGGCCCGCTCTGGAGACACATCGATGCAGATGGATGACGAGAGGATCAGATACGCCGTAAGCCAGACGGAGGTGCTCAAGCACCCCAAGCAGTCGCTGTCAACTTTCGGCACAACTGTTGTGGATTATTTCCTGCTGACCGAGCCGGTTTACTCCGAGATAGAAGATGCCGCCCGGGAGGAAACGGTTGTCCGTGAAGGCAAGGTCAGCTCTGAAAAGCCACGGGTGGTAACGCCGTACTATCTGACACGGCTTGAGGGTTTCGGAGAGAACGCCAGGAAGTACCTCGAGACCATCATCGACCGGTACGGTCAGCATGCTCCCGGCGTCCTGTACAGCTATAGGAATGAGACCAAAGGGCTGTCCATCGTATCCGACAGGCTGGACATAGTGGCAGGAAGGCTGAACGACAAGATCGAAACTGAGGGGAGCAACCTAGTCGCTATAATTAAGGGCGTGGACGATCTGTGGGATGTATCGCTGCTTAAATTCATAAGCGAACTGACCGAGGGCTCACTGCGAAAGAATATGGCCGAACTCGGCGGTGGCGGTCTGCTTCAGGTGGACAAGGCAGGCATTCCATTCGAGGCCAGGCTCCATATCGAGAGCCTGTTCCACAGGGTGGCACGGGGCGAATGTGATCCGTCCGAGCTGAAGAGGGAACTTGACCTCTGGGACATTTTCAGCCATTACGAGGACAGATTCCTCAACCTCTTCCGCACACCATAGCCGCCGGCTGCAATCGCCTTCCCCCTATCGACATCCATCCAGCTCATTATGCAACCTGACACACGCGCAACGCCCCTCGATGAAATCCATCTCACATGCCGGAACACACCGATCGAGCGACATGGTCCAGAGAAGCTGGCGGTCGCGGTCGCCATGACGACAGACGATGGCCATCAACTCCATTGGCCGGATAGTGCCCGCAATATACAAGTCTGATGTAGCATGGACACGTATAGCGGACTTGACAAGCACAGTCCCATATGCTATTTTTTAGCTGGTCAGCGACCCGCCTGAGGCGGGCGGTGAACGCGAAGAGCTAAAAGAAGAAAAAACGCTTGGATCGGATACGACCGAGACGGTACATAGGTGAGTTGCTTTACAAGCCTTCCCGGCGTCGTCCGTGAAGGCTTGCTTTGTTAGAAATGAAATAATATGCCGATATATTCATTCGAGGGTAAGGCTCCGCGCATTGGGAAAACCGCATACGTTCACGAGAGTGCCCAGATCATAGGCGATGTCGACATTAGTGGTGAGTGCTACATCGGACCGGGGGCAATCATACGGGGCGATTACGGGGCGGTCATTGTCGGGCCGAGGACCGCAGTTGAGGAGGGTTGCCTTATCCATGCGGCGCCCCTTTCCGCCTGCGAGATAGGCAGCGATGTTACGCTGGGACACGGCGCGATAGTCCACTGTGCGCGCATCGGCGACTTCGCCACCATCGGCATGGGAGCGATACTCAGCATTGGCTCCACCATCGGGGAGTGGAGTATCGTCGGCGAGGGCAGCATCGTGCCGATAAAGAGAAACATACCGCCCCGCAAGATTGCGCTGGGGTCGCCGGTGAAGATAACCGGCGATGTTACCGAGGATCATCAGAAGATGTGGGAGCTGGGCAAGCAAATATACGTTGATCTGTGTTACCGCTACAAGGAGGGGCTGAAGCGATTATGAAAGGGGCAAGTCAGGCGCGCAGTGAGAAACAGCGGACGCTAGGATTCATCGGCGCAGGTACCGTGGGCACAGCCCTGGCCGTACGGTTGAGCCAGAGCCGCTACCCCGTGATAGCGGTGTACAGCAGGAGCAGGCGTTCAGCCCAGCGCATGGCGGATGCGATATCGGGGTGTACCGTTTACGATAGCGCCCAGACGATTGCCGATAATGCAGACGTAACCTTCATCACTACCCCTGACGACGCCATAGGCCAGGTCGCCTCTTCGGTGCGCTGGCGCAGGGGGCAGGGCGTGGTCCACTGCAGCGGCGCTGACTCCGTAGCTATCCTTGAACCGGCGAGGCAGTTCGGCGCGCTGGTCGGGGGCTTCCACCCGCTGCAGACCTTCGCCAGCGTGGAATATGCCATCGAAAATACCCCCGGATCCACATTCGCCATCGAGGCCGAGGAACCGCTGCTGACGCTGTTGCAGGATATGGCCACCGCGCTCGGCGGGAGATGGGTCAGGCTGACGTCCGGCAACAAGGTGTTGTACCACGCCGCCGCCGTTATCGCCTGCAATTACCTGGTAACGCTAACAAGCCTGTCCACCGACCTGTGGCATGCCTTCGGGGTACAGCGTCCGGAATCCACACAGGCCCTGCTGCCGCTGCTCAGGGGGACGCTGAATAACATAGAAAAAGTGGGCTTACCCGATTGCCTCACCGGGCCTATCGCCCGTGGGGACATCGGCACAATCGATAAGCATATTAAAGCGTTGCAGCTTTCGGCCCCCGATATGCTGCCCATATACTGTGATCTGGGGCTGAAAACAATACCTATCGCCCTGGCCAAGGGCAAGGTCGATGAAAAGAGAACCAGAGAAATAACGAAACTGCTAAAGGAGAGGGTGCCATGAGAACGATGTTGAAGGGGAAAATCCACAGGGCTCGAGTTACTGATGCTAACTTGGACTATGAAGGGAGCATCACTATCGATGAGATACTCATGGAGGCAGCAGACATATTGCCATATGAGAAGGTGCAGGTGCTCGATATAGAAAACGGAGCCCGCTTCGAGACCTACGCTATAGTTGGCGAACGAGACTCCGGCACCATCTGCGTCAATGGCGCTGCCGCCAGGCTGGTAGCAGTGGGAGATAAAGTTATCATCCTGGCATACAGCGTAGTCGGTGAGGAGGAGGCCCGCAGCGTCAAGCCCAGGCTGATCCGAGTTGACGAGCGCAATGATATCATCCGCGAGGAAGCGCTGTTCGCATGAGGCTCACCATCAGCGATATCAGGGGCATGAAGCAGCACGGCGAGAAGATCGCCATGCTCACCGCCTATGATTATGCCACCGCCAAGTTGATCGATGAGGCGGGCATACCCCTGATACTGGTAGGTGACAGCCTGGGCATGGTTATGCTGGGCTATGAATCTACCATACCCGTGACCATGGATGAGATGATACATCACACCAAAGCGGTCGTACGCGGTGCAAAGAAAGCCCTGGTGGTTGGTGATATGCCATTCATGACCTACAACATCTCATCCGACGAAGCGTTACGCAACGCCGCCCGTTTCATCCAGGAAGGTGGAGCCCAAGCGGTGAAGCTGGAGGGCGGTGAGATGGTCGCCGATACGGTGAAACGCATTGTGTCCTGCGGCATCCCGGTACAGGGTCATATCGGGCTGACCCCCCAATCGATCCACCAGCTCGGCGGGTACAAGGTGATCGGCAAGACCCCGGAGGTAGCCATACGCCTGCTCAACGATGCCCGTGCGCTGGAGGATGCCGGTGTATTCTCCATCGTCCTCGAAGCTGTTCCCGCGCAGCTGTCCAAATTGATCACCGAACGGGTGTCGGTGCCCACGATCGGCATAGGCGCCGGCAGCCACTGCGACGGCCAGGTACAGGTGATCAGCGACCTGCTCGGCCTTTACACCGATTTCGTGCCAAGACACGCCAAGCAATACGTCAGGTTAAACGACATTATCACTGAAGCTGTGAAACAATACGTCGCTGAAGTTAAATCCAGCGAATTCCCCACATCGCAACAGAGTTTCGATATGGACCAGTCCGTACTGAAGCGGATTGAAGCACAACCTCAAAGTTGATATAATAGGCGCTCACAGGGTATCAGGTGCCCGGAACATTCATATGAAGGAGGAGAGATGCCGCTTTATATCATGCTTTCCAGGCTGACAGTGTGGGGGAGGAAGACCATTAAAGAGCGACCGGAGCGCATAAAGGAAGTCAATAAGGAAGTCGAGGAAATGGGCTGCAAGATCCTGGCGCAATATGCCACGCTGGGACATATCGACTTCATCAATGTCCTCGAGGCTCCGGACAATGAGACCATAGCCAAGCTGGCGGTAGAGCTCGGCTCGCGTGGCACAATTGAGACCACCACCCTGAGCGCCATCGAACTTGATGATTTTATATCCGAGCTCCATCCCAAGAAAAAGGCCAGGTAACCTGAACACGACTGACCGCTGAAACAATATGAAGGTCATCGAAACCGTCGCCGCAATGAAGGCTGAGCGCAACAGGCTCAGCGGGACGGTCGGTTTTGTGCCCACCATGGGTTATCTGCATGAAGGGCATATGACGCTGGTACGCCACGCCCGTGCCGAGAATCTGACTGTTGTCGTCAGCATATTCGTCAATCCTGCTCAGTTCGGCCCCGGGGAGGACTTCGAGGCTTACCCTCGGGACACAGCGCGCGATCTGGCCACGCTGGAAAAAGAGGGGGTGAATATCGTATTCATGCCCGCTGCCTCCGACATGTATCCCCCCGATTACGGCACCTGGGTCGATGTAGATAAAATAACGGATGGTCTGGAAGGTGACTCCAGGCCGGGCCATTTCAGGGGGGTGGCCACCGTTGTCTGCAAGCTGTTCAACATCGTCGGTCCACACCGGGTGTACTTCGGGCAGAAGGATTACCAGCAACTGGCGGTCATCCGCAAGATGGTCGCCGACCTGGATATGGATATCGAGATCGTTGCCGTGCCGACCGTGCGGGAGCCGGACGGCCTGGCGAGGAGCAGTCGTAACATATACCTGACAAAGGAGGAGCGCCAGGCAGCCATTGTCCTGTGGAAGGCCCTGTGCCTGGTCCGGGGACGCTGGGAAAGCGGCGAGAAAGATGCCGCCCGCCTGCGCCGCGACATGATAGCCCTGATAGAGAAAGAGCCATTTGCCAGAATCGATTACGTTAGCGTGGCTGATACTGATACGCTGGAGGAACTGGATACAATCGACAAAAGCGCAGTGGTATCGCTGGCGGTAAAATTCGGGAAAACCCGTCTAATAGATAATACGATACTGGGGAGCAGGGACGAGGATTAAACCATCCCCTTCCCATCGCATTTCTTGCAACGCGTCTTGCTGCTGATAAAGCCCTTGTTAAAGCCCTCAGCATCTGCGTAATAATAGCCCAGCCCATTGCAGTCGGGACATAACTTCATCTTGTCCATGGGGGGCTCCAGGTTGCCGCTGCCGAGGCAGGAGGGACAGGTAATATTTCTCAGCCCGAATTTCAACTCTTCCAACTTGTACCCGGCGCCATTGCAGTTAAAACAGACCGTCATTTTCCCTTACCTCCGCCGTTACCGTAGGCTCAGACTGATCCTTAATGCTGGAGAACACAATTGTATAGCCGATATATAATATTGTCAAGCGGATGTACTCGTTCATATGATTAGTGACACCTGACCTCCTCTCTTTTGCATTGATC
>CAYRYW010000031.1:0-24777 GCA_964428725.1 uncultured Dehalococcoidales bacterium | reverse complement strand
CATGCCGCGCAAGCGCCCGCTGTGAGCGAACTGTCGAATCGTGCATTGGCAATCGGCTGAACGGGATATTGTACTGTTCATCTTGGTGCCCCAAAGGGGAATTGAACATCACATTGTTCGGTGAACTTGGATGCCCCCAAAGTGTCTCGTATTCAAGCGTTGAATTTAGCTTGCCTCATCTATTGGTTACATATCCAGAAGCAATACAGCCGGTTCACATGCTGGGGACATTAAACTAACAAGTGGTACAATCATTGGGGGAAGGTCACTGCCCATCCGATAAACAAAAGGAGTGGCAAACTGCCCAAGTCAATTAGTTCCATCGAGCAGGTAGAAAGAGTGGCATTGTTCCACTGCAGTCGCGTTCCTCAGCCAGACCTTCTTCCCCAATCGTTTCTTTTGAATGATATGAGTATATGCTAGATGACAACGATCCGCAGCAGGCTAAGTGAGATTGCGCTTTTTTTTAGCTTTGTCGGCAGCGAAAAGGGCCGCTCCAATGGCTCCGATTATCTGAGGGTCTTCAGTGAATTGAACAAATGTGGTCTCTAGCAGTTGTTCAAGACAGTTGACGATGCCGATGTGCTTGGCAACGCCGCCCGTCATACCAATGTCTTTTTGGAGCCCCACAGTGTGTAACAAAAAAACAATGCTGCGCGCAGTAATGTCGCTGATTCCGGCCGCAATGTCAGCGCTATCCTTTTCTTCAAAGATCAGATGCCTGATTTCGATCTGGGTCATGACGCAGCAAGGCTTGTTCAAAGCGACAGGGTTAGATGCCTCAAGCGATAGAGGGCCGAGCTCGGAGATATCAACACCGAGACTCTTGGCCATGATTTCCAAGCTTCTGCCGGTGCCGGCGGCGCATTTATCATTCATACGAAAGTCTTCCACAAAGCCTTGGTCATCCACTTTTATCGCCTTGAAGTCCTGTCCCCCGACGTCGATTATTGTCCTTAGGGTGGGGGCAAGCCAATGGGCGCCTCTCCCATGGCATGATATTTCGCTGACATTGGCATCGGCAAAGGGTACGACATAACGTCCATACCCTGTGCCCACGCAGTAGTCTATGTCACTATATGTGAGATCAAGCCTTTTGAGCAGCTTGTCCATTACATCAACAGCCGACTGCCCGGCACTTGCTCTTGATCGTATTATCTCGGATCCCAAGATCGCATCGTCCTTTAGGATCACGGCTTTGGTGCTTAGAGAACCGACATCGCATCCGGCTACAATCATTTCACTCTCGTCTTTAATCAAGGCTATGAAGGCCTCCGGCTACAAGGCTTTGATGGTATCATTTTGAAGAGGTCTCCGCTTCATCTTTAGCTATGAGTGCGGCGCCCAAGGCTCCAATAACCTGAGGGTCGATCCCCAGATTGGCAAAACTTAGCCCCCATTTCTCCCCAAGTTCTCTCACCACGATGCTATTCTTGGCCACACCGCCTATCATCGCCACCTCTTTAATTACATCTATTCGCGTGAGATGGCCTACTATCTTCGCAGCTACACCGGAGGCAACACCAGCGAAGATATCCAATCGATCATGACCAGCGTTGACGCTAGAGATTACCTCGCTCTCGGCAAATATTACGCAAGTGTTGCTTATGGGGATAGGATTGCCCGAGCCAAGCGCGGCTCGACTTAACTCCTCAACCGGCTCTTCCAGGGCGTTTGCTATTACATCTAGGAACATCCCTGTTCCAACTGCGCATGTGTCCGTAACCGCGAGCTCCGCTACCTTGCCGTTGTCGTCCATATTGAAGGCTCTGAAACTAGTGCCTCCAACGTCCATAACCGTTCTTATGTTAGGATTGAGTTTCCTGATGGCTCTGTGAACGCAAACCAAGGGCGGAGCGGTTCCACTGGCATAGGAGACGGCATTCTGGCCAAACCCTGTGGATATGCAACGGTTTATCTGTTCTCGCCGTAGGCCCGCCTTGGCTAGGGCCTTATCCATTACCTCTTTTGCTGCTTGTTTGGGATGGCTCTCGTAGGTAAGTACTTCAGATGCAAGGATATCACTATTTTGAATGATGGCTACCTTTGCCGAGATCATTCCCAAATCACATCCAGCGTATATCAACCTCGGTGACTCCTTATCCTATGAACCTTCGCCCATTCTTTTAAAGCACCATGTATTTATGGTAGCATTACAACACTTTCGATTACCTGCGTTCACATCATCCGCCCTGTCCTTTGTCTTCGATGAAGCTTTTATCAGCATCGCCAGCTGCCCTCGTAAGAGATACCAACGGTATTTGATATTGAACAAGAGATATTGTAATCGGAAATCTTAAACCCAGTGCTGGTTATAAAGAGGGATTAGTCCCTGTACGGCTGGCGAGTTTTGCGACATCCAACAACTTCGCTGAAGCCTTTATCGAGTTTTTATCCCTCCATATAAAAGCTTCCAATGGCATATTTCGACAATTCACCTGATTGTAGACTGTGCCCATTACCTTAGTTTTTTCAATGGCTTTATCTCAGTGATTGTGCTGGGCAGCTTGATGGAAATGAGACCAATATCCCGAGGCGAGTAGGGGGCGTTACCCGTGACAGTTGATAAAGTCATCGTTCTCAGATATGGTTAGTGCAGGCACTTGGTAGTACTTGACAATCAGGTCAGTATTACATAGGATTAATGTACAGTATTAGGTGGCACTGTGATGACATTTAGGCAAAGACTGAGGGATCTGAGGAAAGCCAAAGGCCTGACACAAGAAGAACTGGCACAAAAGACAGCCATTAGCTCCACATACGTGAGTAAGCTTGAAACTGGCGTCATGCCCCCACCGAGGCAGAAGGTCATCTTGGCTCTAGCCCAGGCACTTGGTGCAAGCAGAGCGGACACGGACGATCTATTTGGCCTTGCAAAAAAAATGCCGTCCGATCTGCTGGAATATGTGGACACTGGAATGATAAAGATGTTGCGAGCCCGTAGGACTGGGGAGGAGACACGTGCTCATGGATCGGCAACATCGAAGCGACGAATCGCTGAGTCAGAAGCATCGGATACACGGGACACACGTTTCAAGGAGCCGCCTGAGATACAGAAAGACTTCTTTCGAGCAATTGTTGAGAATTCTCCGGACAGCATCGTGATCCTAAACAGTGATTTAGAGGTCATATATGAGAACCCAGTAGTGTCACGAATGTTCGGCTATGAACCGGGAGAATTTGTAGATAAGGATACGCTCGGAATTATCCACCCAGACGATATGTCCAAGGCAGCCCATGAGCTCACCAAGATGATCCAGACGCCGGTTGAGCCCAGCAGTATTCGTGCACAGTTGCGTTTGAGGAATAAGGACGGCACGTGGCATGTAGTCGATGGCATCGCTAGCAACCTTCTGGAAAATCCCGCTGTCAAAGGCATCATTGTGGACATCCGCGAAGTGAGCAAGCGTCCATTAGACGAACAATCATGGGTTGAAGTCCCATCTGCTGTGGCGATGGCGAAGGGATATCACCTGACACAGACTGAATGCAGGGTACTCAAGCTGATCGTGGAGGGGAAGAGCAACCCACAAATAGCGGAACAGCTGGTGGTAAGCCCCTCCACTGTGAGGTTCCACGTGACTAGTATTCTCCGCAAGCTAGATGTCACCAGCCGCACCGCGGCAGCCACTATTGCGGTGCGCCACCGTCTGGTCGACTGAGAATCAGTTGTTGCAAAAACTCGCCACCCGTCTAGGGGCCAATCCATCTTTGTGTCCAGCACTATGCGGCAGACCCCCCATTATAATTTCTATGTATTCCATCATGATAACCTCTTGTCACCTTTCGAGGGAAAGGGACAGATATCGAATTTCTTAAAAGGAAGCAGTGGTACCCGATGAAACGTTTGAGCTGGTGAACCACAGGACTCCGATCTAAAGGGGGAAATGAAGTGGAAGCAAAGGTAAAGTCCCAGGCGCTAAAGGAATTCACTGAAGCCGTCGAGACCCTTACCAATCCTGCGATACGGAGATGGAGGGAGCAAGGGGGCAAGGTTGCCACGTACAACTGTTCCTATGTGCCGGAGGAGATCATCACCGCTGCCGGACTTGTACCCCTCAGAATGAGAGCGCCGGGCAGCACTGGTACGGAGCTGTCAGACACTTATTTGAGCAACATCAACTGCAGCTTCTGCCGTCACGTCTTCAACATGTCACTTCGGGGCGACTATGCGTTTATTGAAGGGGCTGTTTGGGCCAGCACTTGCGACCACAGCCGCCGCATCTTCGATAACTGGAAACGCAAAGTTGAAACCCCCTTCACGCACATGATGAGCCTTCCTAAGAAGACCACCGATGTGCAGGTGGAGTGGTGGCGGGAGGAGTGTGCAAATCTCAAAGAAGCCCTGGAGAAGCACCTGGGCGTCACCATCACCGATGATAAGCTGCGGGAGGCGATACAGACACATAACGAGACGAGACGCCTGCTGAGGCAACTTTACGAGCTCAGGAAGCAGGACGCTCCGCCCATCGCTGGTGCCGATGTGCTGGCCGTCGTAGTAGCCAGCACGGCCATGCCCAAGGAGCGGTTCAATCAGATGCTAAAGCAGCTTCTGGAGGACCTGAGGGGGGCAGAGGGCATCAAGGATTATCGGGCGAGAGTGATGATAGTGGGCGGCATACTTGATGACCCGGACTTCATCAAGGTTATTGAGGATGAGGGCGGCCTGGTGGTCACTGATTCGCAGTGCGTCGGCACCAGAATCTTCTGGACGGATGTAGATGTGGAGGGTGACCCGCTTACCGCTCTGGCTCGATGGTACCTCCAAGATAAGCCTGCCTGTCCGCGCATGTTTGATCAGACAGGTAACAGGTCCAAGTTCATCAGAGACATGGTCAAGGAGTTCAAGGTGGATGGGATTATCGGCGAGCAGCTAGTCTTTTGTGACTTCTGGACAGTTGAGCATTATCTGCTTCGCACGGAGTTCAAGGCTGAAACTCCTTATCTCTCGTTGGATAGGGAATATCTATGGGCCGGCGCAATGGGCCAGCTGAGAACAAGGGTTCAGGCATTCCTAGAAAGAGTAGAGAGGTGAGCTATGGCTAAAAAGAGACTATGCCCACAGCCGAAAGAAGGGCAATTGTCAAAGTTCATAGAGGAGCGCGAAAACTGGAAATTAGTACAAGCGGCATTGACGGTAACAACTGGATCGGAGTTTGACACTAAGCTTTATGAACCTATGGCTAACCGTTTTCAAGAGTTGCTGGGCGAGATAATACGGTGTTCTGAGGAAGGCGACCCATTCATCATCAGCTACTATGCTTGTGCACCGGAGATATTCGTTGCCATGGACATCCCCTGGTTCACCTCTTTGGCGTCTGCGTATCTCGGTGCAATTCTGCCCGGCCATACAGCCGAGGTCGATGAAAGCGACACGTGGTTGGGAAAGGACTACTGCACCGCACTCAGGGTAGCAGCTCTCCGAGTGCTGAAAGACGAGCTTCCAATTCCAACTGCGGTGGTCGCGTTGATACACCCATGCGATGGTGTGATAGGGTTCCACCAAATGCTGAAGGTAAAGTGGCCCAACGTTCCGATATTCGCTTTAGACCCCCCTTACTGGGAAGATGATGAGCGAAGTGTAGATTATTATGTTGGCGAAATCAAGCGGATGATTTCTTTCCTCGAGGAGCACACCGAGCGCAAGCTAGATATGGACAGACTACGGGAGGTGGTAGAGGAGAGCAATAAGATAATCGAGCTCTGGCAGGAGTACAGCGAGCTGAGGCGAGCGGTACCCTGTCCTCATGGCTACGGCATTACAATGCAGGCCTTCGGTGCAGCTCAGTACGTGTGGATCGGTGACCCCGATTGCGCTCAATGGTTCAGGAACCTCGTTGACAACGCCGAGGAACTGGTGCGAGCGAAAAAGGGTAAAGTGGAGAATGAGAGGATAAGGATATTTTGGTTTGACCTTACGCCTGCACACTTGGTCTATGACCTATTTGTTTGGTTGGAGGAGCAGTGGGGAGCGGTCATCGTTATGGACATGTTCGGCCATTGCCCGTACGATCTGATTGACACCTCAAGCGACGAAGCCATGTTCAAGGGACTGGCAAGGAGGGCTTTGTATCAGCAACCGATGGTCAGGCAGGCACGGGGTGTGGCAGATAACTTTCTCGGCGATATAGAGCGAGTGGTGAAAGATTATAAAATAAATTGCGTGGTCTGGCCTATGCACATGGGCCACAAGGATGGGTCTGCAGTCGTTGGCCTCATGAGGGAGAAGTGCCGCGAAATCGGGGTCCCGTTTATGAGTATCGGGATGGACCTGTTTGATCCCAGGTATACAACGGTAGAGGAGATAAAGAACAGGTTCACCGAGTTCTTCACTGTCATGGGGTTAGGCTAAAGGAGTATAGTGACCTGCCCCCAAAAACTGGCCCAGTTATAATGTTAGTCGCTGGATTGAAGTTGGTAAATTATCGCTACCACTGAAGCCCGAGAGGCAAGGCAGAGGCAAGCATTATGTTACAGTAATATTGTTGGAGTAGTTCAAATGTGGGGGGTAGCCCCCACTGAAGGAAGGGAGGTACAGGGTAATGGTACAGAAAACAAAGGTGAGAGCAGAGATACCGAAGCCGGGCAGTATTTCCTTTGAGGACATTGTAACCAAGAGTGTGCCCCACGAGTGGGGTTATGGTTCCACACCCCGCGTTGGCAAGCTCAGGGACGCCTTGTATTGGAAATCGACGACAACCAAGGAGTGGGTCAACATAGCTGCCGGGATAGGTAAGTGCACCTTCCGTGAAGGGCAGAAAATCAAGATTGACCTTGACCGTGCGAGGCTGGTGACCCAGGCCTACAGGGAGACGGAGGGACAGCCGTGGGTACTCCGCAAGGCCAGGGCGGTGGAGAAGCTGTGTGAGGAGATGCCCATATTCATCAAGCCAAGCGAGCTCATCGTCGGTGACGCCAACGGTGCGCCGGACGAGATACGATGGTACCCGGAAACCAGCGTTTGGTGGATGCCGGAGGGGGTTACCACCGGCGGTTTTTCCGAAATGGTCACCGACGAGGAGAGAAAAGAGATCATCGAAGATATCTGTGAGTACTGGATGGGAAGGAGCGTTGGGGATCGGGTGTGGGACGCCATGCCCGATTACATACACCCTCTGATCGCGGATCCGATGGCTTGGAGCA
Source organism: uncultured Dehalococcoidales bacterium (assembly GCA_964428725.1). GTDB lineage: Bacteria > Chloroflexota > Dehalococcoidia > E44-bin15 > E44-bin15 > CAYRYW01. The sequence continues at coordinate 17,634 of CAYRYW010000031.1, read as the reverse complement.
TCGGCGTCCGGAGCTATGAAGAGAGCCGTACCCCACCCGCGTACGACTATGTACCGCTCTTCAAGGAAGGGCTGCAGGCGAGGATTGACAAGATCGAGGCGAAGCTGAAGGATCTGGAATACAGCATCGGAGAGCTGGATCCTGGGGAGTACATGGCAAAGAAGCAGCAATGGGAAGCCATGGCTATCTGCGGCCGGGCCATGATCCGCTACGCCCAGAGAAACGCCGAGCTGGCTAGACGGCAGGCCCAGGCAGAGAAAGACGAAACGCGCAAGAGGGAGCTGGAGGAGCTGGCCGACATTCTGGACTGGGTCCCGGCGAATCCGCCACGAACCTTCCATGAGTGCCTCCAGTTCCATTGGATGGTGGAGGTCACGGCGCATTTCTTTGCACATTGTGGAAATGGAAGCGGCGCCCGGCTCGACCAGATATGGTGGCCTTACTACAAAGCCGACATGGAAGCGGGACGAATTACCAGGGATAAGGCACTGGAATTGGTAGAATGCCTGTTCCTTAAAGTTCAGGATGTGGGCTCTCCCCCGGAGTGGCCTGTGGTCTTCAGTGCAACCTCCGGCTTCGATATCGGCTATACGTTCGATATATCTGGATCCGACGGATACGGCACGGATCTATCCAACGACTTGAGCTGCGTTATCATGGAAGCGATGGCCAACCTCCACATCTGCCAACCGGCCCCTACCGTGCGTTACCACCGCAACATCTCGCCTGAGGTGGTGGAAAGAGCCATTGACCTGAACCGGATGGGCATGGGGCACCCATCCTGGCACAATGAGGACCTGCTGGAGCAATGGGCCCTCTCGAGGGGCTGGCCTCCGGAGGATGCCAAGCGGGCGCAGGCGGCATGCTGCATGGCCAACAACATCCCCGGCAGGACTATAGGTGCAACGGGTAACGGTACGGTCGGGGGCCTTTACGCCACCAAGCTGCTGGAGGAGGTCCTGGGGCTGTTCGATGCCCCCGACATTCCGGGAAGGCCTGCACTCAAGGATCCGAGACAGATGCGATCCGCCGACGAGATTCTCGATGCATACTGTGAGCGGCTGTTGTTCAATTTGAATGTAGGAGTACACTCCTGGAACCTAGCTCAGCAAGTCATCATGGAGTATAACCCTGATCCATGCAACTCGTTCCTTTTGGAAGAGGCACTGGAGAGAGGCGTCGACCTAACCCGGATTAACAAGGAGCACGACACTTGGCCCATCACGATCCATTTCGGTGGGATTAACGTGGCGGATTCCCTGTCGGCCATTCAAAAGCTCATCTTCGATGACGGGAAGTACACTATGGATCAGTTAATCGAGGCGCTGAGGGCAAACTGGGAAGGCCACGAGGTGATGCGTCAGGACTTCCTGAACGCTCCCAGGTACGGCAACGACGACGACTATGCCGATGCGTGGGCAGTGAAGGTTCTGACAAGGACGTATGACACATTCAGTCAGGTCAAGGATGCATGGGGTTCGCCGCTCACGCTCGATGGTAGCATGGCAGCCGGGTTCCAATCGATAGGCCTTGGATGTGGCCCCACTCCTGATGGCAGACTGGGGGGTACGCCATTAGCCGACGGCACCCTGTCACCTATGATCGGGGCGGATAATAAAGGTCCCACAGCGGCTCTCAACTCAATCGGTAAAATACCCTTCATGCATACCCAGCTCCTGAACCAGAGGTTCATGCCGCAATTCCTTGAAGGGGAGAATAAGAAGTTGTTTGCCCAATACCTCAGGGAATGGTATGAGAAAGGGACCATCCCCCACATTCAGTTCAATGTGGTGGATAGCGGAACTCTGCGGGATGCCCAGGAACACCCAGATAAGTACACCAATCTGCAGATCAGGGTTGCCGGTTACAGCGCATTCTGGATAGACCTGGCTCGAGAGACACAGGACGCTATTATCGCCAGGACAGAGCAATCCCTGTCCTGTTAGTGTATCCTGAGGAATGAAGCCCGGATACTGTGATTATAGCGTGGAGGTGAAGTCCCAAGCTATAATTTTGAGAAATTCGATAGCGGATTGAAATTATGTCGGATAAGAGCGCTGAGGACATGGGTGTGGTATTCAACATCCAGCGCTTTTCCATCCACGATGGGCCTGGGATAAGAACCACGATATTCCTCAAGGGTTGCCCCCTACGCTGCGAGTGGTGCAGCAACCCGGAGTCGATGAGACTACCCCCCGAGATAATCAGCCGGGATATCAAGTGCATCAGGTGCGGCAAGTGTGTCGAAGTCTGTCCCCAGAAGGCAATTAGCATTGTAGAGGACACCCGCATTATCCAATGGGAGAAGTGCAACTACTGCATGAAATGTGCCGAGGTATGCCCCTCGGGAGCGATAGAGGCCGTTGGCCGATACATGACTGTTGACGAGGTGATAGACACCGTGGGAAGGGACGCCAGCTATTACCGGCGCACCAATGGCGGGATGACCCTTTCCGGGGGGGAACCCTTGGTGCAGTGGCAGTTCGCGTTGAAGCTGCTGCAGGAGGCTAAGAAAAAGGGGTTTCATCCCACCTTGGATACTTCCGGTCATGCCGACTGGGAAATACTAGCCGAGTTACTGAACTATACTGACCTTGTTCTCTACGACGTCAAGCACCTGGACTCGGCAAGGCATAAGAAAGCCACCGGGGTAACCAACGAGCTAATCCTGGAAAACCTGCGAAAGACGGTGGAGAAAATGGCGACTAGGGTCTGGGTTAGGTACCCGGTTATTCCCCAGTTCAACGACACCGATGCGGAGATGGAGGAGCTATGCCGGTTTGTCCTCGCTGAGGTACCATCGGTGGAGAAGCTGTCGCTCCTCCCATATCATAAGTTTGCCGAGACAAAGTACGGCGCCCTGGGCAGAGAATATCCGTATAAGGGTATCCCTCTGCTAACTGAAGAGCGTATAGCGGATCTCAAGAAACTCGCCGAGTCCCACGGTCTGAGGGTGGATGTGGGGAGGTAGATTGAAAAAGAAAAAATCCTCCAAATTTCGTCTAAGTATATCCCTATGACTATATGTGTTGTAGTGGGGGTGGGGCTCGAACCCGCAACGCCCTGCCTGTCCAAACCTAGAGGTGCAATCCATATTGTTTAATTGACTTTGCGTCAGTTCATGCACTTGGGTGCACTCGATCATAAATGATATCAGTCCGGGTGACATAGCAAAATCAGGGGCAAATTTTTTACTGAAATGGGGTTTGGATTAAACAATTTGGAAGAAAGTTCAATCTATGAAGTGTTATGTATTTCTGTATCCGACTCGCAAAATAATGCCTGAACTATATTGTTATTATCCGGTAACATTTTCTAAGATAAGAATAAGCCCGGGCGGCTTAAAACAGGCTCGGTGCTGTTCAAGGCACCGAGCCTGTTTTAACATATGTGTATCACATCCGTTATTTGATGTCCCTGAATATCATGTAGGTGATATACACCTCGTTACAATTCCATCCGGGCCAGCTCTTATCGTAAGTGGAGGTCCAGTCGTCAATACGCACCTTGGCGAAATTGCCTTCGTCCGTTATCAGGCCGAACGTTGTGCCCTTGTTAAAGTAGAACGGGTGTAAGACCATCCAGTAGGTGATAGTATCGTGGCTGTTGTAATGCCAGTATGGCCACATGTCAAAATCGCCTACGGTTAAGGCGCTTCGCTCTTTATTAAAGTTCTTGGAAAGCTCATCGTATCTGTCCTTGAGTGCGGTGTAGGTGAGCGCATCGTACGATTGCGTGGGACCGAACTCGAAGAATGCCGCAGGAAGGCCAGTGAATATCCATGATTTCCAGTAGCCCTCCTTTTTGTATTTTATTAAGTAGACCTCCAGATCCCAACCTTGAAAAGATTTGTAGGCATCGCCACAAGTATTGCCTTGTGTACCGTTATCTATATCGAAGCCGGAGTTCTTGTTGTTACGGCTACCTTGCAGCTGGTGTGTTGTACCAACAGGGGCGGATATAGAAACGTCAATCTGCGAGGAGAGTCCGTCTATATTTGTTGCGATGACCACCTCGCTGCCGTTGGGCACGTAGGAGGCGGGCAGGGTGGTGGTGTAGATAGAATCGCGGTCGTCATCTGTCATCACGTACTTGTCATCCGCCAATGAGCCTATCGACGGCAGCATGTAGACTTCGCTAACCTCGTAGTAGTCGGTGACGAACGCCGCAACCGATTTTTCGTACTGGTCGGTTATCGCATCAACCGAGGTGGGCTGTCCTGCTACTGGAAGCGGCGACATTGTCGCCCACTGTATGGGAGGCTTGGCCGCATCTTCATTGCTGGGTACCGCCTTAATATATACCACCGACTGCGGTTTCAATTTCACATCCAGCGGGTCCTGTGTGAAATCAGTGGCTATATAGTGGCTGTCAAGAATTATGGCCCACTCGCTCTGGTTCAGGTCCAGCGCTATGGGGTAAGTGCCGTCCGGCATCGTCAGCTTGTAGCCCTGGAAGCTGCCACCTTCATAATCGCCCAGTGTCCAGTAGAGCGCATCTCTTATGGTTATCGGTGGAGAGTTCTTCCCGGGGTCCCTCGCGAAAACCAGATGGTTTGAATAGTGGCCATCGCCGGCATCTATAACTACTTGGGCAGATACCTTCTCAAGGCTGGTGCTGTAGTCTGACCATGGCCCGATGTCCTGATACACGTTCACCTGTAGTTCCTCATCCCATATCGGCAGTTTCATGGTAGCGGAAGTCTGTGTGACGCCCAGCGAAAAGGGGGATCCAGTCTCGAAACACTTCAACTCGTCCATACTCAATGTTATATCTGTGCTGGCATTGCCGGTGCCGCCCCTCTTGTCAACGTTCCAAAAATTACCTGCGCCATCGGGATACTCAGAGCCAGCACCGAGAGCATTTATGCTGGTGGCAGTCGAGAATGTAGCTATGGCCTTGCTGCCAAGGTACAGGCTCACCGTTGGAGATACGTTGTACGCCGGTGCGGTGCCGAAGTTGAAGACTTTAAGATTCATCTTTATCTTCGCCGCCGCGTCGGTCTCAGTACTGCGTACTGTGGACCAGTCCTCCTCGCCTGAATTGCTTTTCGACACGTTATTGGTATTGACGTTCGGCTCTAAGATTTTACATATAGCGCCGCGTATTATGCCGCCGAATTTTACTTTGTCGAGGAAGCTTAAACCTTCGCATTCTCCTGCCTGCGAGGATGTGCTTACCGTATTGGTCCACGAATTCTTCCCCCCGAAGTTCGACTGCACGGATTCGACCATGGTCACAGAATAGCTGTCCATAGCCACGTAGAATTGCGGGAATGCCGGTATCGAAGGGTTGTTGCCCGGTGGGACTATCGCCTGGTCCATGTTGATACCCTGAGACTCGAAGAGGTCCCCGTAGGGATCGCCGTCAGTACTTGCCTGCAAAGGATTGGTTTTGAAGTATTGGGCGTTGTAGTCCAACTCGGAAGCGTTTTTAACCACGACTTGCTCGCGGTGGGTGCGCCGGTCTCTATTGACTACAACACCCCACGGTTGCAGGTCACGGTTGAACCCTTCTATGCTGTAGCCGTAGTATTCGTACGCATTGGGAATACCGTCTCCATCGGCGTCATCCAAGCCATCATGGATGTCGTCGCCGTTATCATCGGCATCCAATGCGGAAATGATGCCGTCGCCATCGGCGTCAGGAATGTCCAGCATGCCGCCATTTGATTCAGCGCCATTCGAACTTGTTGATGCTTCTACACGGGGGGCCGGAATATTCCCGCCATCGCTATTGAGTAACAATTCGTATAGATCCGACAGGCCATCGCCATCGCTGTCGCCGTTGTTGGGGTCAAGTCCAAGCTCAACTTCAACGTCATCGGAGATGCCGTCTCCATCAGAGTCTAATATCTCGACGTATGGGGATTCGGATGTGACATCGCACCCTGAGGCTGTGAAAGTGACCAGTAGAAGAACAACGCAGGCGATTCTCCATATGAATGACTTTGAAATCATTTGTTCCCCCCCTGATATGTGATAAAAATGCCTCCAGTTTCCCACTGGGGGCATGTACGATGATCTAAGTTGCTGCCGGGCAATCCTGCTTCTAATCCCTGAAATTCCATGGCTTTGCGTCCCCGCTTTTCAGCGGTTTTGCTGTCATTCTATATAGTATTAACGCGCGGTAAACATACTCCCATTCACCCCATTTGTCAAGATGGGAGTGCTGTACTATAGATTAAACATTTTGGCTGATCGTTCAATGGTGATGGTGTTCGGGGGTCTCGCCGTGTTTGACGAACAGCAGCGGGTACACGATGTCGCTGAGGCAGCAGGGGAGCCAGACGGCGATGAACAGGAAGGCGAAGATGGCCACGTATTTCCACCACTCCAGGCTGATGCCCACTGCCATAAGTATGTGGAACAGCGACGCCCAGGTGCTGATCAGCACATGGCCGGCGTGGGGGAAGCGGGTGGTGGGGAGGAGGTAGGCGATGGCGATTCCCACCAGGGCGGGTGGGTTGGTCTTCAGCGGCTCCTGGATGAATCCGATCTCCAACTCCCTGCCCGGCAGGACGGTGAGCCACTCCCCCAGATAGGGTATGACACAGTCGCTGAGCGTGGCGATGAAGATGGAGCCGGTATATCCGATGAGTATGGCCTTAACTATCTTGTATTTCCCGTTGCCGTATATTCGGTACAGGGCGGTGGTCACCAGTGCGCTGAGGAAGACGTGGGTGGGATGCAGCACGTAGAACACGCCCTTGGCGTGCGGGGTTACATTGTCCAGGTAGCCGCAGGAGGCTATGATGACCATGAAGATGATGCCGGTCAGGGCGCCGGTGGCGGTGAACGGGATATGGAGGGACAGTTCTCTGGCAACCAGCTTCCAGTCGATATGCACTTTCATCACGATTCATCCCTCAATATCGGGCTGACGGTCAGCGTGTCACCTTCTGGCACTGGGGGCAGCGCCCGAGGAACTCCAGCAGGTGGCTCTCCAGCTCATAGCCGGTATCGTCGCACAGCCGCTGTTCCAACTCGCTCAGGTCGCAGTCGCTGAAATCAACCACCTGCCCGCAGTCGGAGCAGACCAGGTGATGGTGATGACCCGCCGGACGGCGCAGCAGGTAGCTGCGGCAACTTTCCCCAGCATGCAGCTCGCAGATGAGTCCCGCCGAGGTGAGAGCCTCCAGCGTGCGGTAGACGGTGACCAGCCCGATGCGCGGGTTATCGCGCCGTACCCTCTGGTGCAGCTCGGCCGGCGTCAGGTGAGCATGTGTGTCGGCAATGGCCCTGATCACTGCGCGCCGTTGGGGGGTGAGCTTGTAGCCGTGTTCTTTGAGAGCGGTTTTGATGTCCCGTTCTATCGGCAGCATAATCCATCGATAAATGAAAAGGATTTTCAATTAGATTATATCAGCGATGCAGCGGTTGTCAATGGTCTTTGCGGGGTCAAACTCCATATCGGCACAGCGGTCGCAGGCAGCAGCCGTCGCAGCGCGGGGACTTGCGGCAGACATCCTTGCCGTGGCGCACCAGCAGGGCGTGATACTCGTTGAAGAGCTTCTCGTCCGGCGTCAGGTTGTCGGCGAACAGCGCCTGGTAAGCGGCATAGGTGTCCCTCTGTGGGGACAGGCCCAGCCGGTCGACGATCCTCCTGGTATAGGCATCGATAACGAATACCGGTCGATTCGCGGCGTACAATACTATCGAGTCGGCCGTCTCGTCCCCGATACCGTGTATCGACAGGAGCTCGCGGCGCAGGCTATCGGTGTCGATCTCGAATAGCTTATCCAGGTCGCCATCGTGTTCAGCACACAACCTTTCGACGAATGCCTTGAGCTTCCTGGCCTTGGCGTTGTAGTACCCCGATGGTCGTATCAGACGTGCCAACTCGGTGGGCGGGATACGCTGGATCGCTCGCGGGTCTAGGGCGTCGGCGGACTTGAGGTTGGCTATGGCCTTCTCGACATTGGTCCACGCCGTGGACTGGGTGAGTATCGCCCCGACGATGACCTCGAACGGAGTCTCGCCGGGCCACCAGCGCTGCGGGCCATAGGCGGCGAGGAGACGCTGAAAAACCTCCTGCAGCGTTCGGCTCAGGTCCTCAGCTTGTTTACCCAATCCGGCGTCCTGATATCAGAGGGATTGTCCGTTGCTGGCATGAACGGCTTGATGTCGATCACAGGGGTCCCATCGAAGGCGTCCAGCCCGGCGACGGTTAGCACATTGTCGTGGCGCTCGATGAGCCTGACCACGCTCGCGCCGATGGAATTGGGTCGGTGCGGCGCGCGGGTGGAGAACAACCCCACGAGGGGCAGGTCGGCGCGGCCGCGGGGGTGAATCCGGGAGGGCGGTCGTGAGGACAGGGGCGACCGGTGCATCCAGAAGAGGACCAGGATGTGTGAGAAATCCTCCAGCCCTTCCAGGTGTTCGCTCCAGGCTTCATCGATGACGATGCGGGAGGTTACGTCTTCCCAGCCGCTCCTCTTGGGACCGGTAATCTCATTGTGGATCGTACCGATGGGGGTAAGTATGATTTGCTGCATCGGCTTACAAAAGATGAATGCGGCCCTATTCCAGCTTCCCCCGACGGTCGTCGACCTGTATTTCCCCGCTGCCGGTGATAGTGAGGGTCGCCGTTCCATCCCCGTTGTTGGTTATCGTCAGAGTGAGCGGTATCTTCTTCAGCGGGTCGCGGTCCTCCAGCGTTGCCTCCCGGGCGTCGGCCTGGAACAACAGGTTCACCGTCAGCTGGCTGTCCCCCTTGACCGTCTTGCTGCTGTAATACAGGTCGTTTACGAGCTTCCCGTAGAGGGCCTTTGCCTTCCCGGTATCACCATCTGAGGGGCTTATTTCGTCTATCATATCACCCTCGCATCAGCCGATTATGGGTTGCAGCGACTCGGGTTGACCTTTGTTTGCAGGGTGTCGCCACTAAACCCGAATGTCGTCTGTCACTGTGATAGCGCCCTTTCGCCCTTTGCGATTATTCAAAATAAGGTGCATATCTAATAAGCCAAAGAGTCGAAGTTGCGGTTAGCCTCTATTTTCGCCTGGCCTTCCGCTTAAGAAGGTTGAGCGCGATCTCGTTGCGCAGGATCTGGTTGGTGCCCTCGTATATCTGGTTGATCTTGGCGTCCCGCATCATCTTCTCCACGGGGTAGTCGCGCATGTAGCCTACGCCGCCGAATATCTGCACCGCATCGGTGGTCACCTTCATCGCCATGTCCGTGGCGAACACCTTGGCCATAGCCCCTTCCTCGGTGAAATCCTTGGCGCCGCTGTCGATGGTCTTGGCGGTGGCGTACACCAGCACTCTGGCAGCCTCAAGCTCCATGGCCATGTTGGCCAGCATATGCTGGACGGCCTGATTTGCCGATATGGGACGCCCGAACTGGTGGCGCTCCCGTGCGTAGTCCACGGCGGCCTCAAGGGCTCCCTGCGCCAGACCGATCGCCAGGGAAGCGACACCGGGACGCGAGGAGTCCAGCGTTTTCATGGTCACGATGAACCCTGCCCCCTCTCTGCCCAGCAGGTTCTCCTTTGGCACTTTGCAGTCATCGAAGAACAGCTCCCTGGTCGCCGAGCAGCGGATGCCCATCTTCTTCTCTTTACGGCCAAAGGTGAAACCGGGCGTGTCCTTCTCTACAATGAAAGCGCTGGCTCCGCGGGCGCCCCTTGACTTGTCGGTCAGGGCGATCACAGAGTATACCTCGGCCTCGCCTCCGTTGGAGATGAACCGCTTGGCGCCGTTAATTACGTAGCTGTCGCCGTCGGGGGTGGCGGTCGTTTGTATGGAACCGGCGTCGCTGCCGGCGTCGGACTCGGTCAGGCCAAAGGCGGCGAGCCGCTTGCCGCTGGCTATATCGGGCAGGAATTTTCTCTTCTGCTCGTCGTTGCCGTATAGGAGTATTGGCAAAGTGCCCAGCGCTACAGCGGCATAGGTCAGGGCCACCCCGCAGCAGGCGCGGCTCAGCTCCTCAGTGACCAGGCACAGGTCCAGGATGCCACCACCCAAACCTTCATATTCCGTCGGTATGAAAACACGGAACATATCGACTTCGGCAAGGAGCTTCACTATCGCCCAGGGGAATTCCTCCTTATCATCGAGCTCGGCTCGAATCGGAACTATCTGTTCCTCGGCTATCTTTCGGGCAAGTCCCCTCACCATCTGCTGCTGTTCATTAAAGAAGTATTCCAATCTCACTCTCCTCGGTTTGAATTTGATTCCGGGGTCTGGTTATGGGCAAAGGGTGATAATTTTGCGTACCTCTTCAGGATGCATGGCGATGAAGCAAAGCTCGTCATCGGTAAGCGGCAGCTGGGTGTGGGCGCTGGCGAACTGGACCAGGTCCAGTATATACCTGGCGCTCTCCTCATCGTCGAGGCTGATCCCTATCTGCTCGTAAACGTGGCGGAACCCGGCTATGCCGCCGAACTCCCCGGTGGTAATGATGCGGCCTGTGGGGAGGTGCACATCCTCGCCGCGCCCCAGTATCTCGTAGTCGAACAGTTCATAGTTGCGGCGGTCCTTCAGCGCGCCGTCGGCATGTATGCCGGCCTCGTGGGCGAAGATGTTGGCGCCGACACCGGGCTGATTGAGCGGCAGCGGCATGCCGAATGCCCAGGAGACATACTTTGCCAGCTTGTCGGCAATCGTAAGGTCCAGGGGATCAGCGATCTCGTATCCCTGCATATCCTTACCGAACTTGAGGGCTAGGATGCAGCTGATGAGGTCCGCCTGGCCGGCGCGCTCCCCGACTCCGTTGACCGAGGTGTTGATGTAAACGTCGACGCCGCCGTCGACGGCGCCTTTTGCGCCGGCGATGGAATTGGCCACCGCCATGCCGAGGTCATTGTGGCAGTGGGTTTCCAGGGGTATGCCCACTGTTGTGGCAAGGTCATTGATCCGCTTGTAGATGCTCATCGGTGTGTCGTATCCCAGGGTATCGCAGTAGCGGATGCGGTCAGCCCCTGCCTTCTTGGCTGCTATGGCGAATTCTTTGAGATAGTCCATGTCCGTGCGGGAGGCGTCCTCGGCATTCACGCCCAGGGTTTTCACCCCGTGTTTCTTGGCATATTTGGCTGCATCCGACATTTCCTTGATGACCTTATCTCGGTCCAGTTTCCCGCGGAACTTGTGCTTGATCATCTGGTCCGAAGTGGAGATCGAGATGTTAAGGTGCTTGACCCCGGCGCTCAGCGATTCCTCCACGTCGGAGGGTATGGCGCGGCACCAGCCTTCCAGTATCAGCTTGCGGAAGATGCCCATCTTATGCAGATCCAAGTTACCTTTGATGTAATTCATCTCATGACGTACAGTAGGGAAGGCGAACTCTGACTGGTAGATCCCCATTTCGGATAAATATAGATTGAGCATCGTCTTCTGTAATTTAGCCATTATATGGCGTGAAGCCTGCACCGCATCGCGGTTGGTCACGTCGATGAAATGTATCTTGGGTTTGTTCTTGGGCATGGGCCCCTCCTTTTCACTTGCAAATTAGCAAGTTTATATGTTAGCATACAGGTCAGTGGTTTGCAATCGGCACTTGACAGGAAGGTATTCAGCCAATATAATATGCCAACTTACGGTGAGGACAGTGATTATAGATGTGCTCAGGCAGATGAAGGAGCCCGTCGGCTCTCGGCGGCATTACCGTATAAGCGAGGATGGACCGCCGCCTGTACGTGGGGAAGTGGATCTTGTGCGCACTCAGCGGGGCATATTCGTCAGCGGCAGGCTGGAGACGAGCACGGAGGCGGTTTGCAGCCGGTGTCTGGCAGACTTCGAGCAGGTGTTGGAACTGAGCCTGGAGGAGGAGTACCTGTCGAAGTTCGAGGAAGGCTCTTTCGCCATAAATGAAGGCGAGATCGATCTGGGCGAAGCGGTTCGCCAGTACACGCTGCTGGCTACCCCTATGAAGCCCCTGTGTAGAGCGAATTGTGCCGGGTTATGCGTATATTGCGGCAGGGATCTTAACACAGGCTCATGTACCTGCTTGAATGGTGGGGGGGATTCGCGCTTTTCTGTGTTAACAAGTTTGAAAGAGAGTGAAAGCTGATATGGCCGTACCAAAAAGGAAGACGTCAAAGGAACGCAAGAGGAAGAGACGCTCGCATCTGGGATTGAGCCTTCCTGCCCTTGACCGTTGCCCCCAGTGCCACAGCCCCAAATTGGCACACCACGTTTGTCCAACCTGTGGCACGTATCTGGGCAGGGAAGTGATCAAGGTCAAGTCCAAGAAGAAGGAATAGGGAATGCGGCGGAGTATGACAGGCAAAGCAGGAGTCGAGTTTGGCTAGTACGATGACCGCTGCCGCCTATGTTTTTCCCGGCCAGGGCTCACAGCGGGTGGGCATGGGTCAAGACCTGTATGATAATTTTACCTCGGTCAGGGAGCTTTTCGAGGAGGCCGATGATACGCTGGGCTTTCCCCTGTCCCGGCTGTGTTTTGAAGGCCCGGAGGAGGAGCTGTCCAAAACGGTAAATGCCCAGCCTGCCATCTTGACTGTGAGCATGGCCTGTATGAGTGCGGCGGCGGAGGCATCATGGCTGCTCATCCCGCCATCGTTCCTCGCCGGACATAGCCTGGGGGAGTATACGGCGCTGGTAGCCGCCGGCGTGCTCGATTTCGGTCAGGCCCTTCTGCTGACCAGGGAGCGCGGCAAGCTGATGCAGGAGGCAGGGGAGAAGGTACCTGGCGGTATGGCTGCCATAATCGGCTTGGACAGCATCTCGGTAGAGCAGGTATGTCAGGAAACTGGCGCATATATATCTAATTTCAACTCCCCGGGTCAGATAGTGATCAGTGGGTCGCGGGAAACTCTGGCGCGGGCCATGGACCTGGCGCGGGCCATGGGTGCGCGGCGGGTATTGCCTCTGAGGGTCAGCGGCGCCTTCCATTCACTCCTGATGCAGCCAGCCGTCGAGGGAATGGCTCAGGCCATATCCACGCTGAGATTCAATAAGCCGGTGGTACCAATCGTTGCCAATAGCACCGCTCAGGCTGTGACCACGGCTGAAGAGATACGGGATGAATTGCTACGGCAGATGGCGAGTTGTGTGCAGTGGCAGAAGAGCATCGAGTATATGATTGCGTCCGGCGTGGACACATTCGTTGAGATCGGCCCCGGTCAGGTGCTGAACGGGCTGATCAAGCGGATTAACCCAGAGGCACAGGTGTTCAACATCGAGGACACAGGTTCGCTGAAGGCAATGGGCATCTGATCCACGCCTCGTGTTTTATAACCTTCGCTCTGGTTAAACCAGGGTGAATCGCCTGACCACAGTATGCAGGCGGATGCCATGGCAAATCCTGGGCAGTGTAGATTAACAATTTATTGTGCGCGGTGTGCGAATGGGGATAAGGAGAAAGGCGCGGATCATTGCTTTGCAGGCGTTATACGAGGTCGATCTCGTCGGGCATGACGCCGATGAGATTCTGGCCCGTCTGCTGGAAGATGATCCCCTCACGGACGGTGGGTCGGCTTTCGTCCGCGAGCTGGCTGGCGGCGTATTGACAAACAGGCGCAGGATAGATAGCATTATTCAAACGTATGCTCCAGCCTGGCCTGTTGCCCAGCTGGCCGTTATCGACAGGAACATACTGAGGCTTGCCATCTTTGAGATGTTGATTGATAATAAAGTACCGGTTAGGGTTGCCATCAACGAGGCCATCGAGCTGGCCAAGATGTTTGGTAGCGATAACTCGCCGAAGTTTATCAACGGGGTTTTAGGCTCCGTCAGCGCTAAATCGGGTGGCGAAAGGAGGTGAAAAGTGGCCACTGTCCTAGAAAGGCTCAAGAAAATTATCGTAGATCAATTGGGTGTAGATGAAGCTCAGGTCACCCCGGCGGTATCCTTCGTCGATGACCTTAATGCCGATTCGCTGGACCTGGTAGAGCTGATCATGGCCATAGAGGAGGAGTTCAGCGATGCCAATCGGCAGATCAGGATCCCAGACAAGGATGCGGAGGGGATAAAGACAGTTCAGGACACGCTCGATTACCTCAAAGATATGGGTATAGAGGACGAGTAGTCTTTAAGCTTTTTAACATCAGTAGTTGATCGGGCAGCTATTGCCCGAGGAGGAATCTCTCTGCGAAAACAGCCGCGGTGGCCCCGTCACCTGCGGCTGTTATTACTTGGCGAGGCGAGTTGTGGCGTATATCGCCGGCGGCAAATAATCCTTTTACTCCGGTTTGCAGCCTTTCATCGGTAAGTATACGTCCCTGCTCGTCCAGCGGCACTGCACCCCCGAGGAAGCCGGAGTTGGGGCGCTGGCCAACGTAGACGAATGTCCCGGACACACTCAGGTCGGAAACCTCACCCGTCTTTATATTGCGGATTGTAATACCTGTCAGCCGGTCATCACCCAGTATTTGTTCCACCACGGTATCCCATATAAACTCGATCTGCGGATTGCCGAAAGCCCTCTCCTGGAGGATCTTAGAGGCTCGGAGCTGGTTGCGGCGGTGGATCACATATACCACGGAGGCGAACCTGGCAAGGACCAGGGCCTCCTCTATGGCCGAATCGCCCCCGCCGATTACAGCTACCGCCTGGCCTTTGAAGAAGGGGCCGTCGCAGGTGGCGCAGTAGGAGACCCCCCTGCCGACAAGTCTCTCCTCTCCGGGAACACCCAGCCGCTGCAGCTTGGCGCCTCCCGCGATGATCACCGCCCGCGCCACATGATCGCCGTCGCTGGTTTTCACCACCTTGTCTGCATCCCGCAGCTCAATGCCGAGGACCTCGGCGTACCTGATCCCCAGTTCGAATCGCTCAGCCTGGCGGCGCATCAGCTCGATCAGGTCGAAACCGGATATGCCGTCGGGGAAGCCGGGGTAGTTCTCCACGCGCTCCGAGTTCACGATCTGCCCCCCCAGCACTGCGCGCTCGATCAGCATGGTTTTCAACCTTGCCCTTGCGGCGTACAGCCCGGCGGTGAGGCCGGCCGGCCCGCCCCCGATGATGATTATATCGTTTATATCGCTCATATCTACCTGCCGGGTTTAACCTGTGTCCATCGATCGCGTCTCGCTTTATCGCAAATACACGCTTCGATACATCAGGACAGGGCTTCGTCCATGGTCTTTTTCAGTTCGGCTTTGGACCTCAGGCCTACCATCTGGCTTACCGGCTTGCCCCCTTTGAATATAAGCAGGGTGGGGATGGCGGATATGCCGTACTTGGTAGCGTTCTGCGGGGCCTCATCCACGTTCAGACGGGCAAACAGGATTTTGCCCGTATATTCCTTTGCCAGCTCGTCCAGTATGGGGGCTACGGCGCGACAAGGGCCGCACCAAGGCGCCCAGAAATCCACCAGCACCGGCATTGCTGACTTCAGCACCTTCTCATCGAAATTCTTGTCATCCAGGTCGATCGCTTTATCCATAGATTTCCCCCTTCTTTAAGTGATACCTGTTCGTATAGCATCCACGATGTGCTGCTCAGCGGCCCGCTTGGCGAAGTAGATGGCGTTCTTGATGGCCTTGGCCTCGCTGCGGCCGTGCGCTATTATCACGTTCCCGTTCACGCCCAGCAGCGTTGCCCCGCCGTGTTCGGCGTAGTCCAGCGCCTGTATCGCCCCGCGCAGCTGTCTCTGCAGCAGGAAGCCGATAAGCTTAATGTGGGGTTTGGCGGTTATCGCCTGGCGCAGCGACATGAACACCATCTCGCCAATCCCTTCCCCTGCCTTGAGCACCACATTCCCGGTGAATCCATCGGTGACCATCACGTCCACCTTGTCGCCGGCGATATCGTTGCCTTCGACGTTGCCGATAAAATTCAGCCCGCTTTCCTTCAGCAGCTTGTGCGTTTCCCGCACGAGCAGGTTGCCCTTGGATTCCTCCTCGCCGTTCGAAAGCAGCCCGATTTTAGGATTTTTAACTTTAAATATCCTTTCCATATATAAGCTGCCCATGCGGGCGAATTGCACCAACTGGAACGGCTTGCAGTCCGGGTTGGCGCCGACGTCGAGCAGCATCAGGGAGTGCCAGGGAAGGACTACCAGCACGCCCAGCGCCGGCCGGTCTATGCCCTCGATGCGCTTCAGGGTGAATGTGGCACTGGCCATCACCGCGCCGGTATTGCCCGCCGATACGAATGCATCGGCCTCCCCCTGCTTGACCAGATTTATGCCGACCACGATGGAGGAGTCCTTTTTATGGCGCACCGACTCCATGGGATGATCCCCCAGCTCGATAACCTCGCTGGCGTCAGCAATTGGCAGAGCGCGGCCGTATTTTGCCAGCTCGGCCTCTATGGCATCGCGCCTGCCGACCAGCACCACGTCCACGCCCTGCTCCTCCACCGCCACCACCGCACCCTGCACCACCACCTGCGGGGCGCGCTCGCCGCCCATGGCATCCAGCGCTATCCTCATGTATTTCCTGACCTCCAGTAAAGGATGTGTTACCTGCTGTCGAAAAAGTCTTTACGCACGCTGTCCAGCGCCTCGGTCCAGGCTATCAGATCGATGGCTGTCATGGCCAGCGCCTTGGCCCCGTCGATGAGCCCGCGCATGCCCTCCTCCGAGGCTGCCGCGCTGGCGAACCCCGGCGAGTGCACCGGTGTGTCCGTCGGGGCGATGGCTATCATGGGGTGTATAGTCGGCACCACCACGCTCACGTTGCCCACATCGCTGGAGCCCAGCGCCGTGCCGCTGGCCGATCCCATCCTGCGCCCCAGCTTTGCCATGTTGTGGGAAAACAACTCAATGAGCGCAGGGTTGCTCTTTATAGGTGCATAGTAGCTGGTCCACCGGTATTTCAACCGGGCGCCGGTGGCAGTGGACGCTGCTTTGAAGCAGTTTAGCACCTTACTCTTGAGGATTTCAAGATAAGCCTCATCCGCGGCGCGCACCAGGAAATTCCCCGAGGTGGCGGCGGGCACGATGTTGGCCGCCTCGCCGCCTCGGGTGATGATGCCGTGTATCCGGGCTTTCTCGTCGATATGCTGGCGCAGCGAGTTAATGTTATTGAACGCCTGTATCATGGCCTCCAGTGCGTTGATTCCCATTTCGGGGGAGGCCGCAGCGTGGGCTGCTTTGCCCTTGAAGTCCACCTCCAGCCCGATACAGGCGAGTGCCTGCGTGTTGGCGATGTCCGATATGCTGGGGTGCACCATCATGGCGGCATCGATGTCGGAGAAGGCGCCGCGCTCCGCCATCATCACCTTGCCGCCGTATATCTCCTCGCCGGGCGTGCCGATGACCAGCACGCGCCCGCCTGCTCGGTCGACGGTCTCCTTCACGGCCAGCGCCGCCCCGACGGCGGCGGTGCAGATGATGTTGTGCCCGCAGGCATGCCCCACATCGGGCAGGGCGTCGTATTCCGCCAGCAGGGCGATGGCCGGCTCGCCGGAGCCGTAGCTGGCGCGGAAGGCGGTCTCCATCCGGCAGTAGGGCTTTTCCACCTCGAACCCATTTTTCTCCAGATATTCGGTGAGCCACCTGCACGCCTTGAACTCCTGGAAGCCCAGCTCAGGATTACGGTGGATCTTGAGGCTGAGCCTGGTAAGCTCCTCGCGGCGCCTGTCGATGGCGGCGATGGCCCTGGACTTCTGCTTCTCTATGTCGATACCCATGTGCCGAATATTATAAACCCGATGGCCGTGTATTACCAGCCCGTGTACTCGTTCATATGATTAGTGACACCTGACCTCCTCTCTTTTGCATTGATC
>CAYRYW010000030.1:0-26334 GCA_964428725.1 uncultured Dehalococcoidales bacterium | reverse complement strand
GCCTTATCTTTTAATCTAAGTTCACCAGGAGATTCCTTCTTATTTTTTCTCTCCAACGGAATTAACCCAAATAAAATAGATATTAATATTATCATTTCAAGGAACATTTATAATCCTCCGTTACTTACTTCTGTCCATATATAAACACCAGCATCACTTATGTGGCAAACGTATTCTCTTGACCTAACACCGCCCGCGTTAATGAAAAATGTTGCCCCGAAATAATCTGCTCCGGCTACTGGCAACGCCGTTGCATACAGTTTGTCTCTAAAGAACCAAACGGCTCCGTTGTAATATTTAGATCCGTCAATGGTTGTGTTAAAATAATAGTCTCCATCATGAATAGTATATCCGATAGCCCCCATAGCGGCCACTACAGCAGCATCGTTAGCGTATTCCCCCAAATATGGCCCATAAAAATACCAATCGGTGCCATCATAATACATATACGCATTAACGGTTGTGTTGTAATACCACATTCCGGATATAACTCCACCGTATTCCGTGTTTGCGAAAGCCACTGCTAATGCTATCGTAGCGTGGTTTCCAAGGTTCTCAAGCAAACCCTCTACGTATGTTTCGGACGATGGGGATTTGAGCCTGTCCCTTTTGTCCCTACTCATGATAGAAACACCCTCAGTTTATCCTTGCCCAAGCTCTATAGTCTTGGTCATCCTCTCCACCAAGTAGCTGAAAACTCGTAGCAGTTTCGAGAGAGGTCTCGTAAGTCTCACCGGGCAAAATTGTATGGATATCGCAATCTTCATCATCCCTGTAATACAGGTTAGCAACATCCGAGTCGTTCCTAAGTATCAGGCTTTCCGGCGTAAAATCAAGCTCATAGGTGTTCCACTCGTCATCGTTCAGCACATCCGTTTCCTGGCTGAACGCAGCCCTCATGGTCGATCTTATCTCGACCCTCTCGATAGTTGCCATTAGTTCCACCTAAGAATTTTGATACGCTTGGTCAGTATCCACTTCCTGATTATGGTAGTGAGTTTGCCCTTGTAAGCAACCGGACCGCCAAGCTTCTCTACTATAAGACCCCCGGTAGCGTAATGCTCGGGAGCACCCCTGTAGAACTTGCATCTGAACTTAACGAGAGTTCCTATCTTTACCTTTTTGATGTCGGTGCTGTGAGTGATGGTAACGTAGCTTTTCTTCTTCGGCTTGGGTTTGGGTTTCGGGGCCACCTTGGGTTTTTCAACCTCTACTTCGTAGCCCCCGCCTTCCTCGTTAATAGGAAGTTCTTCCTCTTCGCCTATGAGGTCGTCCAAGGACGCAATCTCTTCGTATTCTTCTTCGTCCTCTTCCTCCTCTATTTCTTCCTCTAATTCTTCTTCCTCCTCTTCTTCTTCGGGTTCTTTTACAACCCGTTCACAAGCCATGCATCCACCATACTCATCCAGCGGATCGCCACACACATCACACACGGAAATTTCTTCCGTCTCTGCATTATCTACGTTATCGTAATACTTCTGAAGGGCTTCGAGCATGTCATCTTTCGAGCCCCACTCTGCATCGATATCAGCACCATCTTCTCTAAGTTGCTTTATCCATTTCCAGAGTTCTGATCTACTCATATTCTCTATATCAGCCATATCTCGGCCCTCCTCTCAAATAAAAAATGTGGGGGCGTGTTCAACGCCCCCAAGTTTTCTTCCGCTTTAGTAACCTATGTCGTTGTAGACAAAGGCCGCATCAGCGTCAGCAATCGTGGTCTTGAAGAACTTCCTGTAATACGCGAAGTTGATACCGCGTGATACATTCCTCTCGACCTCTACGGTTCCCGGTCTCTGGGAGAAGATAGCGTAGAAGTTGCTATCCAGCACGATAAGCTGTCCAACTGGGTTGAACAATGCTACCTGTGCTCCAGAACGGTCATCGTAACCGACCCAATAGACGATCTTGGGGGTAAGCCCCCATCTCTCTTGGAAGTACTGGGTCGCTGTCCTACCCTGTGTCACCCAAGCAGTCTCGTTGATCCGGTTCATCTGATTCCGTGTCATGAGAACAACGTCGGGCCTGAAACCCCTGCCTTCGATGGTGCTCACGGCAGTTGACATGTCGTTCCCAAGCTGGGCATCAGTGATACCTGCCCAAGCAGCCGTAGCCGCCACGGGAGTAACACCGGCATACATGATGGAAAGACCGTCGCCATCAATGGCATTCGTGAAACCACGTCCTGCCCTGGCAGCCTGCATCCTTTCGGAAGCACTCATGTTAAGCTCACCAGAGTCTATCATAGCCTCATCAGTAATTCCTACGACCTCTTCCCACTGCTCAAGCTTAATGCTGAACTTCTCCTCGACCTCGGGTCTCTGTTCCGTGGTCTCGGCACCCTCATTCTTCTTGTGAGCAATCAGCTGGGTCTTGTCATAGATGGTCGTCTGAAGGCCATCATCTTCCGACAGGTTATATGCTTTTGTAACCGTCTGAATGATGGATTCCTTGTTGATAACCCCCATGATTTCGTCATACATGTGTCCAAGCCGCTTGGCGACCTTCTCGGTAATGGCCTGAGTGTCAAGCACAAGACCATTATCCGCTCTCGGTAAAATTGGAGCCATTCATGTCACCTCGCTTAGTTCATCCTGATGGTGATGTACTGGTTGGGATCGTCGTCCTGCACGGGCTCCTCAACCCACCCAATAAGATCCTTGGGGTCATCTACACCATCCACCCACAGTCTAACCCTGCCAGCGGTTGTTCCCTGAGTAACAGGGTCGTCTACATTCAGTGCTACAACACCACTCTCTTCGGTGTCATCCAAGTCAGGCAATGCCTTTATGATGCCCGTGTGGAGAGCAGTGAGGTTTCCGTGTATGTCGGGGCCGTCCTGAGCGAGTCCGTAAACGTCATCGCCGTTTGTGGCCACCCTCACATACCAAAGGTATCCGTTCAGAGTCCTGTCGCGACCAGAGACCTGCACCCTTGTGAGGGTCATGCCCTCGATACAGGTGTTCTCGTCGCCAGTGTCCTGAACGCACCCAGTTGCTTTTCCTACCTCTATGGTCATTCATACCACCTTATGTGAAGAAAGGTTTCTCCTCTTCTTCTTCATTCTGTTCGTCCGAATGGGCATCGGGTGTTGGCACCTTGCCCTTCTCACCAGACGGATACGCGGAGTTCTTCTCCATGACCTTGAAAAACTGGTCGATCTGTTCATCCGTCATCGTCTTGAGTAGATTGAAAATCTCGTCCTTGTTCTTGGGGAGGATCTTCTTGTCGTTGATGTAAGAATCCACCTTGGACAGAATCTCGCCCTCCCTCTTCTCGGACTCGAAAGCCTCAAGTTTGGCCTTGTACTCATCAATCTTCTCATCCTTCTTCCGAAGCTCGTTCATCAGAGATGCCAACTTCTCTGCAAACGCATCGGGTGTCTCGGAAGGCTCCTCGGAGTTGGACTCGGGAGGCGTTTCCTCTTCGGAGCCATCCTCTTCGGATTTCTCCTCCTTATCCTCTTCCTCGGTGTCTTCCTGATCGTCGGGCTCCTCATCGGAATCTTCGGAATCGTTCTCGGAGTCAGAGCCAGAATCTTCAACATCATCAGAGGTCTCCTCGGGAGTTTCCTCCTCGGTTTCCTCTTCCTGAGTTTCCTCTTCCTGGTTCTCCTCTTCGAGTTCTTCCTCGTCTTCTTTCTTCGGAGCATCCTCTTCTGTATTTTTCATAGCGTCACCGCCAAATATTTGCACGATATCGTCGTCTTTTACGACTTCATCGATATCGTTGAATCCTAAAGTATCAGACACGACATCCCACATATCGTGTATTTCATCACAGAAGTCCTCGTAGCTGAGGTTTATGGCCTTAATGTGTTTTCTAAGATGTTTGAACACTTCTGCCGAAGCCCTTTTCCCGGACCTTGCTCCCTTGGCCGCTGCCAGAGCATAAACCAGTCCTCCCTTATGGAGATACATCTTCCCAAGGTTTATCCAGTGATGTGGGTATTTCCAAGTGGACTTCTTATCCTTGTCCAGCACGTTCCAGTTTGAAAATGCATTCCAAGGCAGACGGGTCTTATCCACGTCTCCCCAGTCCGGTTCTATCTCTTTAATGGTTGAGTTGTGCCGATATGTTTTCGCCAACATATCAGAATCGTCCGTGTAGTCCGAGCTGTAACAAGCATACGCAGAATGTTTTTGCAGTTCCTGAATGGTCTTTATCTCCGACTCAGGAACCTGTGGGTTTGGTAAGTATGCTATATGGTTGAACTCCATCTCGGTTACTTTCACGACATCCATTTCCTCTTCATATTCGTTCTCTATTTTATCCATCTCGCTATCGTACCAGTAAGCCACCGAGAAGTTAACGTAGATGCCTCGCTTCATTGCTTCGACCGCTTTCTCGTCCCAAACCTCCGCCTTGAACATCAACGCTTCTCTCTCTTCGCTATACCAAGCATCCACCACTACACCAAGCATTTCGTCAACCGTAATGGCCGCCCAAGGGAAGCTACCATGTCCATCCGCAAGAGGTTTTCCGATCAGGTTCTTGCCATACTTTTCAAATGTCTCTCTCGGTATGTAAATGGGATCTCTCGGGCGATGTGTTACGGCAAGGCCAGTTATTACAAGCCTGTTAGTTGAAATTCCGTAAGCTTCGCTTCCTTCGATCTCTATATCTTCACACTTGTATGCATTACATACGCGCTGATACAGAGCCATGTTACGGCCAAGTTTCTTTTGGCTGTCTTGGTCTACTACCACGACCTTATTATGTTTCCCTGGGCCGGGTCTATCCGTCCTTCTCATAGTTCCACCACATTCCGGACATTTGTAAGAGTCACAATGTTTTTCGCTAGTCTCTTTGTAACCACAATCTATACATTCGCAATCATATGTTTCATTCCCCATCTTCTCCCTCCTGTTCGTTTCCTTCGTCTCCGGAAACGGGCTTGGTAGATTGCGGTATCTCAAGGAATGACCTTATCCATTCCTCGCTACTATCCACAACCCCCTTATCTATAAGTGCTGTAACCATTTCAGTAAGTATCTTCTTATCCTTCGATATAAGAGGCGGAAACTCCATAACAGGATATTCGTCCACGCCATCGAAGTTAAGATCTATCATGCGTTTTATCTGGCTCCCAACCACGTTTGAAAGCTCCTTCTGTAGCTCCTGAATCCTCCATGAGAACAAATCAAGATGAGTCTCGCCAAGAGCCCTTGCTCCCGTTTCCTCTATACCCATAACGAGAGTAGGTATCAACAACCCTCTCATTATCTGCTCATCGGCATACTTGATAGCATCCCTGTATCCAAACATCCCATTCGTTTTGGACTCCACAACCTGTATCTCGTTCTCTTTAACCATAGAGAAATTTGTTTTGGTCCTTGCCTTGTCAAGATGCATATTGGTTTCGTCCAGAGCGTCCTCATCCTCAACATAAGCCACCAAGAAAGGAGCACCGTATCTTTCGAGAGCTATATTCCAGAACTTTATCAGGTAGTCCTTCGCATACCAGTTCTTGTGTATTCGTCTGAGTTCGGATGAACCATACCAGCTGTATCCCTTTCTGTTGTGGGACCATATAACAAGCCTGAAGAAGTCATCATCCCCCTCGAAAACAACCTCCCGTTTCTTGCCCTGGTTTGCGAACTGGACAACCGCATTAAGATTTCCATATTCGTCTATCTTGAAACAGTTACGTATGGTTTCCATAGGCAAGACCTTCCACTTCTTCATATATATCTTGCCATCCTCGGATGGATCATTATAAACTATTTCCGAAACGGAATATCCCATAGATAGGGCGTTCTCCATCATGGCCTCGAAAACGTCCTGTATTCCACCAGTGCTGAACGGCAACGAATTAACATCTTCAAAATTCTTGTTTACAAACTTTATCATTTCGTTACCAAGTTCCTCGTTATCGCCGTGGTATTTTATATGCCAACCTTTAGCCACGACAGAAAGTATCAAAACACGAAGCCCAGCATATACCTGAGCATCCCTCAACATTTTCTCGTATGTCTTTGGAGTTATATTATCTGGGTTTGAATCTACTCCACTTAAAAGATTGTCCCAGAACTGTGATATAGCTTTCGATTTCTCTGTTGTTGGAATCGCAATAACCTTTTTCTTTTTCTTCTGACCTTTCTTCTTCGTAGCCATAAAACACACTTTAGTTAACGTTAACTATTAATCGAATTAAGCTTTCGTATATATAAAGTTTACTTAGTTACGATAAGTAGTATATAAAGTTTTTTGTTATGGTTAATTTTAGTATAAAAACGTTTAAATACTTTTTCTTTTATATCAAGGATTAGATGTCTGGGGTAAGAGAAGAAATTGCATTCATGAAAAACAATGACAGAATATCGTCTGTTACATATTTTGAAGATGTAAATATTCATGAATATATACACCAATGCAGTGCAATAGCAGATTCTCGAAACTTCAGGTTGCTTAAAGATAGATGGAAAGAAAGGTTTGATGTTGAATTTGTTTGTTATGACATTAAAAAAATAGGAGATGAAGCAACCATAACAAACAACGATAAATTTGGTTTTAGTCTATATATGATGACCAGCGATCTCAACAACATCAAGAAAAAAATAGACAATATATGGATTCCAGATAAGCGGTGTCCTTGTTATGTCAATATAGGAGACGGGTTTTATTATATTCTGGCACCGTTTGATTATGTAAGCGGAAGTCCTGATGAAGATATTACCCTTAAATTATCCAAACCCCAGAAATCACTAAGCAGTTTCTGGTAGTTATGTCAACCTGGGAAGAAATAAGCAAGGGTAACAAAGGAGTTACTAAGATAGATATAGACCAATTCATAGACAAGTCCAGCAAGAGCAAGTTATTTTTTGCAAAGTATATGTGCGGTCTTGAGCTTTCTGGGAGACAACCAGAACTCATAGATAAAATGAACAAATATCAGAACGTGATAGCCGTATTTAATCGTCAGGGCGGGAAGTCAACTACTCTTGCTATAGACGATGCCCATGACCTTTTATTCAAATCAAACTCTGATGGACAGGAAGAACACATAATCGTTTTTGCTCCTATCAAGGACCAGGCAGATATTATTTTCGGAAAGGTTCTTCACATACTTGAAAAGAACCCAATAGAGAACATAACCAAAGAGTTCATAAAGTATCACAATAAAACCGGAAACATAGAGATGCACAACGGACACAAGATGAACGCCAAGACTGCTTCTCCCAATTCAAGCATAAGAGGACATTCTCCAACCAAAATACAGATAGACGAGAGCCAAGATATCTCAGATAAGAAATATTACGAGGACATCATACCATCCGGTTCTACAACAGATGCAAAGATACAGGAAATAGGAACTCCTGCGGGAAGAAACCACTTCTATCGGACATTCTATAAAGCAGACACGGACGAGAAACGAGCATCCAGGTATCAGATAATAAAACAAACATGGAGAGAATGCACGTTCATATCACAGAAATACATAGAAGAGCAAATGTCCCAGATGCCGGAAAAATCATTCAAACAGGAGTATGAATGTATATGGGATCTCGATGAGGGGTTTGCTTGGGATTACGATTCTATAGTTAATGCTCAGATATTGCCACCGGAAAACATACCTCCAGAGGCAAGGGCAAAATATGTGGCTGGAATGGACGTAGCAAAAAAACCAGCAGAAACCGTCCTTATAATACTCAAGGTAAGTCCAATGAATACGTTACAGCAAGTATATATGGACAAAGAATCTAAATCGGACTGGCCGGAGATACTGAGTAATATGGCAGACGGGGTTATGGCATATAAGCCGTCATATATGTGTTTTGACAGGACTGGTATAGGCGATGCCCCATTCGATTTCTTTAAGCGAGAGATAATAAGGCGAGATCCGGAATGGAAGTCTTGGACACGCAAGTATCTCGAAGATGTTGTTTACACTAACAAACTCAAGGGAGAAATGGTTTCCGATGTTGATATGCTCCTACACCAGAATAAGTTTAATAAGGTTGCTATAGAGAAAAGATTCGGAGACGTTATGGATGAAGACGCTCAGGAGATGTTGTGTCAGAATGCCCTAACATTGTCCAGAGCAGAATCCATAAAGGACCAAATGACATCTTTCCAGAGCAAACGATCTGAAACGGGTTTCATAAAATTCTTTTCGGATAGAGGGGTAAACAACGATATATGCAACGCACTTATGTTGGCAGTCCGTGCATGGAAGAACCTCGTTGGAAAAAGGTGGAATCCGGATGGTAAGCCAAGAAGAACAATTGCATACGGAAAGCCGACTCGTTTTTCGGAAGGAGGTAGATTGCCCACAACTATGGGCAACAGACTTCCAAGGTCGAATTACTGGAATTAAAACGCGGGTCTAATGTTAATATAAAAATCATACTTGTTGGACCAAATCTCGGTTCCAGCTTTTATTAATTTTATTCTGCAACGATATTCACCATAGGTATCGAGGTCCGTCGATTTAAATTCGAAGGATACGTAACCTTGGTCGAGAGGAACTAACAAACTTCCATTAATTGTTATAGTGTTCGGCGTGAAAAGCGTTGGATCTTCTGGTCTTGGACCTATCTGCTTCGCGTAAAAAATAACCTCATCATAATTATTCAGGTTTACCGCTTCCGGAACATGCGGAGAATCCTGATCTATTGTCAGGAGTTGCATCTCTATCGTTTTGTGGTCCCCGACCACAAACCTTATACTTGCTGTCATGTCTCATCCTCCTCTTCTACATACGACGACTCTGGAGGTATGGGACCGCGTTCCATTATAACCTGAAACACTTCTGGCTCCCATAGTATTCTAATCCTTCTCATTTTCATCCTCCAAATCATCGTCTTCAATGTCAAACTCTCTGTACATCCGCTCTTTCGCGAACTTCCTGAAATCCCTCATATCCCCAAGCACAACGTTCTTGGTGTCTCCTCGTTGCCCCTTCATATCTATCTGCAACTGACTCCATATGCTGCGTATATGCTGTCTGGCGTGTTGTATTCTCTTCTCCGGAGTATCATCTATTATGTTGCCTTCTTGTATTTTTTTCTCTTCTTGTTCGATGATTATCTCGCACTGCACCATTTGTTTTATCATATTATCATGCAATGCTGGGCTATATGCCCCCTTGAAAAGTTTTTTTAGCTCCTTGCTAAGCTCATCAACGCGCTTCTCGTACTTTTCTTGGTAAAAGTCATCGCTGTAGAATCTTTCTACATTAACCATTGTTAACACCTATACCTTATTTCATATTTAATTGTTTTGGATGATTTTGCCACAGTTCTTGCATTTCTTTAGCTCTATCTGGTCGCCGCCTTTCATAAGAACCGTAGTGCTAAAAACATCGCTTCCACACTTTGAGCATATCATTTCCAAAGCACCTCCTCTGCAAAATTTATTATTCTGTTAGTTATTCTTTCCGCTTCTGCATCCATAAAATATCTAAGAAGCGGAATCTTTTCGCTCTCGATCACAACCACTTCTCCATCTTCGTTTACTGTCATATCAACGGAGTGAAACGGACTCTTGAACAACGCACCAACTTCTTCTGCCCGTTCCTTTACCTTATCCCACATAGGCATTTTTACTCCACTGTAGTTTGTTTTTTTATATTTTGTAGTAACATTATTGAATATATCCGAATCCTTAACAACACCATCAACATCTATGAACAACGCGGTTGCTCCCTTGGCTGTGTTTCCCATTCCTCCAGATTCCTTGTTCGGGCAACGCATCTTTGCATATAGAACCTCTTTTTTCTTGAATTTTTGGTCTATCATAACGTAAACCCTGAAGTCAACTATTCCATTATATATCGAGAAATCCTTCAATGATTTGTGGACAAATATGCGCTCTTCCGCAAACACCTTATTCCTGTCTCCCCGAACCCTACGATTGTTGGTCATGCGGTTCAGGTGTCCGATTATCTCTTTATGTATTGTATCTACGGATATGTTATCTCCGTTCATCTCTCTCCATATTTCCGGGTTGTCTGTCTTTTCAAGAACACGTATACCCCTCCCCTCGCTCATCCTGTCCGGTTTTAATACGAATGTGTCCAATTCCTTAACCTCGTCCCAGAACTTCTCTAATCGCTTCTTTCTGTCTACTATAGCGTAAGTCTTCGGAGTCAATATATTGTTCTCGTTCATCATTTTCTTAAATCCAAGCTTATCGTAGAATATCTTGCTCTCTCCTTCGAAGCACCTGTCTACACGCCGTATGTTGTGAAACAACTTCGTTCTCTTGGCTTTACTCTTTTTCTCGCGTTGCTCCTTCATGAAACGTCCGCTTGTCATTTTATTCGCCATTTCGGATGGGGTTATACCCCAATCCGGCCTTCTCCTATTCTTGTATTTCGGATTTACTCTAACCACAATTACCACTCCAGAAAATCAAAATTGTTAACCCGCTTAATGATGTCTTTTCTGACATCTTTATGGGCCTTTCTGTTGTTCAACTCTCCCTCGATAAAATCAACATAATGATCCACGCAAGTGCACTTAACGCCCCAACCATTATCATGTGGGTGAGCAGTATTTCTACCGCACAACCCAATCTCTAATAGTGTTTGTGATAGCCCCTCATGACGTGTCGGCCTGATGCAACACGCCGATTCTTTATATAGTTCACTCAACCGCTCAAAGTTCACTAACGGATGAACCTCTGCATTATCGAAAGGCTTATTCCTCGGACCATACCGAGTTAAAATAAACGTTGTTTTTGGTAAACGTTTTGCCGTTTCTTTTATAATCTTGTAACCATAAAAATTCCTTCTCTTCCCAGGCAAGTAACAAAACACCTTCTTCCCTAATGGAGATAACTTGAACTTCTTCGGATTTACCTCCGCAACCGGCCTTACCATAGCGTCCATGCCTATGCTCTCCAACTCGTCCCGTGCAAGTTCGGTTCCGGTAACGTGTCTAACGTTATCCTCGAACTTCCACTTCTTTCTCTTGGCTATGAGTATATCTGAACCGGCCCAATAGATTATAACATTCCTTCTGTTCTTTACAATCCGTTTTATATCGGTCTGATTATAACACCCAAATTGTAGGAACCCCTTATTCTTGTTCTTATACGGCTTCAAACCGGAAATTGTCATGAACCGCTGTCCGTGGTTAGGTCTGTAACCATCATATTGGAGAACGCTTGAACATCTGAACTGGGTTATTCGTCTCATTCGGTGTCTCCTTTATCTATTAGTTCCATGATATCTTTGAATGTGATAAATTTAATTAAACCACTATCTAAATTGTTCATCATTTTTTTAAGTTTTCCATAATATACATGTTGTTTACAATGCCCCATCATAACTAAAAAAATATCATGTTTATAATTTTTATATTCGGATATTATTTTTTCGATAATGTTTACGTTTCCCGGACCAGAAGACATATCCCACCTAAATTTTCCATGATAATATATTGGAACCTCTAATATACCATTACCAGCATTATACGGCAATGGCATTGTTCTCACTCTAATAGACGAGTCTATTTTTATACCTAATTCTGATAGGATTTTTGAGTTTCTCTCTAAAGGCTCTATCTGATACCCTCCACCACGGTAAACAAATATATCATTGGAAAACCCTCTTAGAATAGAAACACATTCCATCAGATCGTCCTTGTATTCCTCTAAATTAATTTTTTCTACACCATACTTTATACCAGAACGGTCGCACCACTTATTTCCATCCCACTCATAGCTCAACCATTCTGGGTGAAAGTGTAGTTGTATGTCATGGCCCCTATTTACAATGTCTTTTATTTGTTTTTCATATAGAGAGAAATGTTCATGCCCATTATCTCTATATGCCATGTATTCTGGGACGTTACAAAAAAAAGTAACCGGAACATCAAAACTTTCAAAAAATGTCATTATATTTTTTGTAGGATTTATAACATTTTTTGGTGCATTTACTTTATCTATTTCTTTCAGATAATCTTCGTAATCTACAGTTACTAATCCGTATATCATTCTTTTACCCTACATAATATAGACGTATACCATCTTCCGAATGTTTTATGGCCTTTAAAATCGGTATCACAGAGCATTGGATAATATTCAAACTCTTTAATAACGTTTATTACATCGAAAAAGTCTTTTATTTCGTCAATCACATCTTCAAGAGACATGCCCCTAACTTCGAAATTAACATCTCCATAGCTTATTAAAAGATAGCCATTATCGTTTAAATAAGACGATATACGCTCCATAACCAATTTCCTTTCTTCTTTCTCAAAAGAAAAACATCCATTTAACCAAGTAACCATATCATATTTTTCGGGAAAATCGAAAGTTATAACATCCCCACTGTACCATTTAAAAGTCGGGAACCTCTTCTCTCCGCTTTCTACTACCGTTGAAGCTAAATCTATACAAGATATATCTTTCACACCAATCGTCTCGTATACCATGTTTGCAAACTGTCCTTCCTGAGATCCTATATCCAACATCGATGATGGATTAACCATGTTAACTTGGAACAGGTTAATTCTGTATGTCAACGTATTTAAATTATTGTCAGAGCTTCTTTTCATGGATAGAATCTTCGAAGGATTATTATTTTTTTTAGCCTCTTTTTCGTTCATATTAAACCCACCTCAAAATATACTCCTTAAACTCCTCTTCATTGAACTCCTTACAGCCTTCACCAAAGCCACCGAGGATTTCCTTTTGACGAAAGGCCCTGCTACTACCCTTCATTCTAAGAAAATCCCCGTATTCTATTGGCTTTGCCTCTACGTAACCTCTGAGAGTTGCACAATCCATTAAACGTTTTCCTTTCTTTGTCCGGACTATGACCATAGACCATCCGCGCTTCACATCTCCAACGGATATATCTGAATTAGAGTTTGTATTATCTTTACATATCATGCAACTTACACCAAACGGTGTAAGTTCTTCTGCTTTGTTGGTGTATGCTATTTTTGTCCACCAAGCGGTTGGGTATCGTATTTTTCTACCATCCTTCATCTTTATAATGTTCATCATCTTCCCGTCTATAAGCTTCCTGAATACGTGTAGTCTTATGTCCTTTTCCTCTATACCCATGATTTCATAAAGGTATTCATATGCTCTAACAGATGGACATAGGCCCGTAAAAAGGCCAATTTTATAGTAAGGAACATCCTCATCCGAGAACTGACAAGATAGCCCCGTTACGACAGTTCGTTTATCTAAACCAACATCATCAAAAAGACAAAACATATATTTAGATCCTCTGCAATTCAAAACATCCTCTACCGAACTACACATCTTCCTACGTGGCTTAGATACGGGACAATGAACGAGAAACGCCTTATCTATTATAGAATGATTCATAGCAGACACTATCAGTGGGGTTACTACGCTTCCCCCACCATCTTTTTTGCTCGCGTTGTGTTTTATTCCTCTTGCGATAAAATATTCCATAATTTCTCTCCTTTCGCCAACGCCCATGATGCTATGGTCCTAACTCGGAAGTTACTGCTTTTTATACTCTTCTTACATTCATTATAAGCCAGTTTACATAGTTTCTCATTTATGCCCATAGTACCAAGGTAAAGATACGAAGCCCCCCAACCTATTGACCCACACTGTATCCTAAGAGTGTTAAGTAATTCGAGATCCTTCATAGCGTTATCCACCATATCCGATGTTTTTATTCCAAACTCCATTTCCAGATCTCGCATAGCAATGACCATCATAGATAAATGGGAACTATCTTCCTTACCCCACGTAACGTTTTCGGGCAACGTGTAATAGTTCCAGTTTCCCTTTTCGTTCTGAGTTTCTCGCAAGAGATTAATTAATTTTTTACAATCATCCATTCTCCCATGCCTTGCAAAAGATAATGCAGCACTAGCCGAAACATTCGGAACGATATAGTTTATCTCCGTCTTACAATATCTGAAGTGTCCGCTATCGTAGAACCCGATTTTATCCATAACATCTATAACTCTGTCTTTCCCGGTTTCATCACCTATCATATGATAGAACTCATAAACAGGATAACAAGAATAAGCGTAAACCTCGTCATGTGGTAAAGGAACTCCGCGACTCTTCCACCTCTTATTCAACCCTATACCAAGCGCGTCAACTTTGTCCTTGCACTTTGAAAAATCTAATCCCAAAAGATATTTTGTAATGCCAAGAAATGCGTAACCGTCAATACTTGTCCTCTCGAAGTAAACGTTTTTGTTCTTCGGAAACTCTATCTTTTCGACCTCGTTCCTAAAATTCATTAAATAACGCTCCTGTAAAGATTCAGCATTTTCTTTTTTTGCTTCTCCATAACA
Organism: uncultured Dehalococcoidales bacterium; assembly: GCA_964428725.1. Taxonomy (GTDB): domain Bacteria; phylum Chloroflexota; class Dehalococcoidia; order E44-bin15; family E44-bin15; genus CAYRYW01. Next base: position 12,085 of record CAYRYW010000030.1, on the reverse strand, counting down.
AACTCCATTCTGTTCTTCATTACGGTTTCTTTGGCCTTCATCATCTTCTTTTGGAATTGCAATGGCAAGGATAGGGTGTCTTTGTTCACCAACACGCCGCATCCAGTTTGCTTCACTAACCTTTCAAGGTTCTTGTAATCAATAACAATAGTCGGAACCCCACTTGCCCAACTTTCGAACATCTTGTTCGGTGCCGCTATATCCATAACCCCAGAATTTGTTTTATTGTAACCGACGAATGCGAAATCATAACTGGCAATTGTTCTGTAAAGCTTTGGTATTCCCTTGATATATTTTCTAAAGTTAACCCCAGGATAAGACCTCCCACTCATAGGAGAAGCTGGGTATATGTCTATTGATATTCCCTGAGAAGCAAGTTTTTTGAATATGTTGTAATAATACCTGTGGTTGTATTTACCACCAGCAGTGGACGTGTTTCGTATACCACCCTGATATATACAACGTTTGAATTTATTTGTTTTTCTTGGCTCAGGTAAAAACGCCTTTGGAGGGTAAGCGTATATAATGGTCGAATTCCTGCCGTGCTTTTTCTTTATTAGCTTACGCATACCGTTGCTAACCGATATTATACCATCTACGTTCTTCAGAACCTTCTTCTCAAGATTTATCGACTCCCTCGAAGCGTTCTCGTATGCCATGTCGTGGACCTCGTGTACAACCGGAACTCCCGTAGATTTTTTTATTTCCAACCCCCAGTTTCCGTATGTATCCGGATAGTTATGCGTGTGGAGAACGTCTATACTTTCCTTCTTAACTACTTTTTTAAGCTCGGTAGCATTAGTAACCTTGTAAAATTTAACATTTGGTAAATAATTCATGTTTATTTTATCTCCACTGAACCCACAGAATACATAATCTATGTCGTTTCCAAACGCCTTCATTTGTTTCAGATCCCTTATACGGCATCTTACATCCATGACGCACACGCGCATTATTCCCAACCCCCTTCTATACAATCCTTTAATGATGCCTCGAACTTCTTACAAAAAGCCTTGTTTGAGAAATTGGCTTTGCCCCATTCGAATTGTTTCATAGCCAACTTCTCGCGTTCTGATCGATTGTCATGGTAATACCACACCATCTTCGTCAGATGCTTTGGGTTCTCGACATTGACTATGGGCGTGTCGATGTACCCACTATTCTTGGAAAATACCAAACATCCGTTTGTCATTGCTTCTATGCCCGTGTATCCTATACCGGACGGCCAGTCTGTCATGGTCATGGCATACATAGTAGAGTTGCGTAGCCTCTCCATGACTATGTTGTGTGGCTTGTTAACGATGACTAAAGCTCTCATGAACTTCACAATGGAATCAAAACTCTTTCTTATCTTGTTGGTTCCTTTATAGTAATCTGTAACAAGAGGAGAACTCGCTACGTGAATAATCCTCTCCATAGACAGGTTTTTTGTAGGCGGTTTTTCTGGGAAAGGCATTGGCTGGCCAACATAATACGCCGACCTATCAATAGGTATCAAACAATCCGTACCCACGAGCTTGAACGGAGTCAATGAGTTAAAATAATCCCTACGCCGTTTGAACCATTTCGATTTATATTTCGGCAAACCATTATAGGTTACATGATTGTCTACTCGGTAAACAGATCCCGACCACCAAATCCCAAACGGTATGTTTTTTGGTCGTTTCACGCCTCCTATCTTCCGATAGAAATATTCCAAGAAATCTTTTTTAGGCTCATAGACGAGTGTGCCAGGTTCAGACAAGAGTATAAGGGTGTCCTTCGGGTCTTGTTTAAAGCAATTGGTTGCCTGTTTCGTAGCCTTTTTGTTTCCAGTCTTGATATGGGTCACATTGAAGCGTCGAGATAACGCTTTGGCTACCTTGGTCATAACTCCTGCGAAGTCGTGGTAATCGAGTATGACGATGTTGCGTGGCATTTTCTCAAGTTTTACAGATTTCATACGTAACCCACTATAAGAGGAACTTTAGTAAGCCGTTCCATTTTTTTCTTTCTGAAGTAGTTACTGAGCCATCTTGGGTTGTGACCAAGATTCTTCTCCGATGATTTTCCAGCACCTATCCATGCTTCCGAGTGATCGCCAACGATTATAATACGTGTCTTATATTTTGGGTCGTGTAAACCTTCCACGATCATCCCTATCTTTTTATCTACGTATTCTATTGCTTTTATTTGTGTGGAACTCTTTTTGTCTACGCCGAGGAATGGCGTATGCGCTTCTATAACATTACACAGACACCAAAACGGGCTTTTTTTGTTTTTCAAAAACCAATTAAACAACCTTTCCGAACTAAGGCTGTCATAACACTTGTCATTAGAATACATGAAATACGGAGTATATGCAAGAACCTCTTGGTCCGTTTCAAAAACCTCGTTTCTCAAAACCGGGTTAGCACTTAATAGGTATGTGTTGTATCCGTGTTTTTCGTATGTTTCTGGTATATTTGAGTTCTCCGCCCTACAATACCTACCATACGGCCAGAAAGTCCTGTTCAACGGCTGAGGTATCAGTCCGTGCATCATACAATAAACCGATGGAGTCGTGTAGAAAGAAGGAGAAACGGCAACTTCCGCCTTACCAAGCTTGTCCATGTTCGGCGTTTTCGCTTTCTTGAACTCCTTCCATCCCATTGTGTCCACTACCAAAAGGAACTCGTTTATCTTCGGACCTTCATCCTTGTTTGTAGGTAGTCCGTCTTCGCCCAAATGTTTCACTGTGGCTTCCTCCTGTTGGTTAAGAACGGTACTGAGAACTGCGCTCGATTAACGCTACTCCCATGCCCATATATATGGTCCTCTCCAAAGGACTCTCCGTGATCCGATGTAATTATTATATCTGCATTTCGGTGGTTATGTAGGAACTTTCTCCAAAGCTGATCGACGACATAGCTACATGCCTTTACCTGTAGGTCGTGCATGTCCTCCATCTCCTTGGGAGATATACTGTTCATGCCGTCATTATAATGAATATACTTCTTCCCCGAACTGTCCCACCTTTCATTTATATCTCCATCTAACTCGTAGGGTTGATGTGTGTTACCAAACCACAGGAATACCAAGTAGTTATCCCCGAGATCCAAGGAATTAACGCCGTCCAATATCTTCTTACAAGACTTGAAGAACGGCTCATACACGATATATTTCTCGAACAGTTTTCTACCATTATCCTTCTTACACTTCAGCAACGCTTTTATCTGTAAATTGGTTGGGTGTAGATGTGCGTTATCGGAAAGAAAATATATAGGGTCATCCAAAGACTCTATGTAGTTAAACTTCTTCTTGTATAGTTTGTTATTCCAACCCTTTGCAGGGTGAGGCCACTTGTTCGCACATACAAAATCAACAAAGGAAGTAATGGTATGATTCGTGAAAGTATACGATGGTACGGCCTTACCCATAAAATCTCGTATGACCTTTGTGTTGGCACGTTGCCACGTATCAAGTCTACATGAATCCAGGATTATCCTTATTTGCTTGATGCAATTTCCTCCAGTATCTTTTTCAGCCTCTTTCGAGACTCTTTCATCTGATAGAACTTTACCCTTTTTAGTAAATAATTGCTAATCTTTACCCTTTTTGGTATATCTTCTATCAATCCTATTATCTTGTTCTTTATCTGTTTCTCTATCTTTGGACCAAACCTACCGCCGTTCTCCTTGAAGTCGTGGAACATTTCATATTCTTCCCCAAGCTCCTCCTCTCTTGCTTTAAAACGGGGGCTCAACACGGGAGTCCCACACGCCATCGCTTCAAGTATCTTCATACTCCCAACGAAATGGCCGTCTGTTCCTCGAAAGTTATAGAGAATTAGATCACAAGCCGATATAGCATATGGCATATCATTATATCCGAAAGATTTTTCTATAATGGATTTATCGGATATGTTATTTGTGTTGGACGCTTTCTTCGTGCTGAAAACCGCCTTGACACCTGGATGGGCTTTCTGTATCTCGGGTAGCACCTTCAGGAAGCTATATGGATAACAAGACCTACGCAACGCCCCAAAATGACCTATAATGAAATCTCCTCCAATGTCCTTTCGTATCTTCCTCGTCCTCTTATGCAACCTCAAAGGCCGAAATCTATCGTCTACTGTCTGATGAAACGTCCACACACGGTCATTCTGATAGTTATCTGGGTATCCGTGGGTGGTAACCCCCCCTCGTAGCCGTCTGGTCCATTCGTCCGTTAGAGAGGCTATTCCGTCTGCCTGAGCAAACACCTTCCTGTAATAAGGCGATACAAAGAATATCTTCTTGTTAGGCAGTTTCTTAAATAGCTTAGGGTTGTTCCTGACATAATAGAAGTCATATTTTTGCTCTCTTGATTTGGCAAGAACGTTTCCTTTGTATTCTTTCCCAAATTCGTTATCGGTTATCTTATTCCCAGAATAATAAACATCGGCTATACCGCTCAGTGCCTTCATCAACTGTATCTCCGTGATGAAATCCCCGCGATTTGGAGATATGGATTTATGATTCATGCACTGGCAGTATATTTTCATTTAAAACTACCCAACACTTTGTTAATTACTCTAAGATACCAAGGAGTTACATCTTCCCATGCATCCCATTTGGTGCTATATGGATTTTCTAATCCTTCGAAGTTAGCACCCCAATTATACACGAACTTGTCACAATCGTAGCACATTATTCCCAATCCTCCATCTTCAGACAGATTAAACCCACCGCAAATCGGGCACGGCTTGTTTGTTGGGAATTTTTTTATTTCGTAAACTGTTTTCATTTTCAAACAAGCCCTCTCCTTTTCTTCGCGTTACCCAGAACAAAGTTCAAGCATTTAGCACGATACTTCTTATCGTCCTTGGTCTTGTTCCGCGTAGCATCTTTATGATTAACGTAAATTAAAACAATGTTCGGTATACGGTGTATTTTCCCATGTTCAGATACTTTAAGCCATAAATCGTAATCTGCTGCAAACCCGCTCTCGTCTTCAGGCAACTCTATCTTCTTTAACACCGAACTCCTGAACATACAGGCACACGCATGGACCGTGTTCTTTGCGATCAATTCTTTGTTTGCGCTACCTTCCCTGCGGACAACTCTCTTTCTACCCTTCCTATTCACCCTTACATGACCACCCTCAACGGCAACCGCTTTCGGGTGTTTATCGAGATATCTTGATAACGCTCTTAGACAGCCCGTGTTCTGCTTATCATCAGATGACAACAGGATAGCATACTCTCCGCGTATGTTCTTGAGACAGGTTCTAATTGGATTGGCACTAAAACGTATTCCCGTATGTTCGTTCTTTATGATCCGGATGTTTTTATATCCCCATTTATTTATGTGGTGTTGCAGATCGACCTCCGAACCATCATCTACTATTATATGCTCATATGATGGGAAATTCTGAGAAGCAACCGACTCTATACACTTCCTGAGTAGCGGTAGCCGCCCATTCTTTCGAGTAACATATACATAAGTAAAAACACTGACCTTCATATAAAATACCTCGACAATTTATTTTTAAAACCATCAACAGAATATTCTTCCCTGAACCATTTCGTTTGTTCCTTCGTAAGAACCGGATGTTCGTTTATCTTATCGGCTATTTCCTTAATATCCGAACTTGACCACACATTCTTGTATTCGTGGTTGGATATAAGGAACCTACCACACATCCCGAACTCCATAAGGCTCTTCGGGTGTCCATCGTGATCCGTATATCTTAATATACAATTCGCTCTATTTATTATGTTCTCTGTCCCGTTCACCCACCCGACACATTCCACATTATCCGCCCCAACCGTTAGCGGGGTTTTGTTGCCATACAGGATATAATCTACATCGGGTGTCATTTTTGCTATTTCTTTTACCTGCTTCGCCCCATAAAACGAGGTTTTGTGAGCAGGCATATATACAGCAACCGTGTATTTTTCAGGCAACGGAATATCCAAACCATGCTTCACGTTTGGGACCAAAGGCAACACATCCGACACAACCCCAAGGGATCTAAGCTCTCTCTGCAATCCGACGGACACTGCAAGGTTCTTTGCCCTCATTCTGCGTAGTGCGTTCAATGTTGGTTTATATGATAGTTTTCCCAATGCCAAAACATCTGTGCCAACCCACCACAATAAAACCCGTGTTTTCGGATACCTTTTAAGTATCTTGTTTATTCGTCCGAGTTCAGACATTCTATGTGGAGCTAACAAAATTATATTCTCATAGTTTACCATAGAGTTGTATTTCGGAGGAACTATCACGGCACCTATCTGTTCGGCGAGTATCTTCTCGTGAAGCATGTTTCTATCAACCACCGCCACACCTCTCTTCGCTATCCTGTTAGATTCCTTATTGCCCACCTTTGGCCTCGAATATGTATTTGCTCTCTTAACCCTTGTTCTTCGTTTTCTCACATTATCCCTCTGGGCCGTCTTTGTCAAACTATCCGCTATTTCCGAAAGACTAATTCCTGAAGATTTCTTCATTCAGCCACTTCCCGCCGTTATGTGTCAGGTAAACCTCTATCTGAGGAAGCCTTTCGCTTTCAATAACCACTACTTCACCATCTCGGTTCACGGTCATATCCACGGTTTGAAGAGGGAAGTTGTATAAACCAACTACCTTCCCTCCTTCCTTATCCATCTCATTAAAAAAAGGCAATGAACCCCAATCTAAACCGCCGTTCAAAAACCTATCGTCTTTGCCAACGAATGCCCCGTTGTCCATGAACACTCCCCACTTGGCTCCGCGACCAGTGTTCCCATACCCACGAGATCCGCCACTTGGCACTCTGCACACGCCGAATGAAAACTCCTTGTTAACATAAACCATCCTCACATCAACCATTCCATCCCCATTGTAACCAAAATCGGGATGTGATCGTATTCTCTCCTCTACGAGTATACCACGTATCGCTTTCGGGGAACGTTTTATCTTAAGTATTGCTTCCGCTTCTTTCACCAACTCGTCATAAGTAAGCTTCGCACCACATATATCCACGAAATTGCCGTTGTCCCTTTCGAGAACCCTTATGCCTATACCCCTACTGAGATGATTCGGCTTGAAAACGAACTCGTCAAGGCCCTTCATGGCTTCCAGTCCGTTTGCGGTCAACGAAAAAATATAGGTGTCCGGGACTTTTACAAACTCCCCGACCTTGTTCTTGAACCCCATCTTGGACTGGATATAGTCTCCCGGTCTTGCGAACTTTTTATTGATAATGCGGAGCTTGTTCTTGATTCTTTCTATCTTCCTTATTGCCCTTTTGTTGGAATAAGGATGTTTTAAAAATTCAATTCTCTCCGCATGTGTAAACATCAGTTATGAATAAGAACGATTAAATATATAAAACTTTTGTTACTCGTTTAACCCTAATGCTTCGAGAAGGGTGTTCTCTTTAAGCACATATATCAGTTCATCTGTGTGGTAACTTTTGAAAAATTCAACATCACACCAATCACAAAGATACACATGTCTTTCATCGGGATGGGTCAACTGCATCCTACCACAGTTGGGGCATTCTATGGTTGGAACGTAGTTATACATTTTTGTTTTGAAAAAACCGGTGAACGCAGGAAACTTACCACTCTTGATACTCGAATCCGTAGTAATTACAGAACCTCCTCGACGTGTGTTTATTGATAGTCACCTTCGGATACTTGAATGTCTCGCATATCCATACACCACCATCCTCGTGCATCCTGAACACATCCATTAAATAACCTTCAAACGTGAAGCAACCATAATCTATCGCAAGGTGCAGCAGTCTTATGGTGTCCTCTTCCCTTCTGGTTTTTATATAAATGCCGTATTTTTCGGATATAAAAGATCCGCTAAGCGGGTAAGGTTCCGTCATCGATTTATCCGATTGCAGTTAAAATACTTAAAGTTTTTGTTTGGATTTTTCATTCCAAACGGTTCTGAAAATTCGGATGCCTATACCCATAAAAAGTGCTATGCACCCGAAAACCCCTGGGGTTATCTCGCCTTCGTAAACTCCGATAGCAAGACCCGCACATCCGACACCAAACAACACGCCGCTAAGGTTGTCAAGAGAACCCTTCATAACTATTCTACTCACCATCTTATCACCAAGTATCTGCCAAACAAGCTTATTTGGTCTTTGAGCATATCCCCGGTCTGGAAACCCTGTAGCATCGCTATGTTTACGATCTCCCTATCGGACCACAGGTAGGGCACGAACTCTTCTCCCTCTTTTATCGTAACCTTTTTATCCTCGAAGTATGCTTCGATTATCTCTGTTGGCTTGCACACTACCAGACGCACTCCATCCGTTACGGACAGTGAGTCCGGACTCTCCGCCAGAGCATCCCCGTGGACGATGACCTGCCTGACGTTCGAGTTCATCATTCCATCGAGTATATCTGGTCCTACGAGAACTTCACAGCACATACAAGAGTAAGAAACGAGTTGGTCTATATAAAGGTTTGGTTATATTGTTTATTTTAATTCAGAAACGTTTATATACAGTTATAAACATTATGAATAATATATGATATGCGATAATTGCTATGAAGAAATGTATATTCTCGAAGTCTATGACTATATAGTGTGGCGTTGCGATAACTGCAACTCCGAAAAAAGAGAAAGTAGATATTAGGATATCTTCTTCTTGAACAGTGTGTAGAAAACCACTAAACCCCAATAAAAAACAGTGATTGACGCGAAGAGTATGGCTAACCAGTTTCCCATCATGAAATATGCAACTACCGCTACTAATAGAGCCATAAGTGTTATCGATGCACCAAATAAATTATACCCATTAAGAACCTTTCTATTTTTCCAAACAGTTTTTATAAGTAGGCATGTTCCAATAGAGAAAAGAATGTTCATAAATATAAACAAACCATCCACTATATTCATAACAACTCCTCCAGTTTGCTCATAGTTTCCTTATCCCCGAAGTAGAACGGATCTTTCGCTTGGAACACGAACCGCTCAAGCAATTGGCCAAGCCTGAGATGTGGGTGATTGCTCCACACTTTGTCAAGAGCGATACATATCTCGCTTATCTCCGAACCTCTACAATGGGCATGATAGTTTCCGTCCTGTGTGCCTATTTCCACATTCTCATCTATCTCTTCTCCGCAATAAACGCATTCATTCATCCAATTCCCTCATGTATTCTGCTATTGTCATTATCTGCTCTGTTGTCATCATTAACCTTCTGTTAGTATGGAAAACATAGGTGTCCACTACTGAAAAGATTACCCCAAGCGTTTCGCCGTTGGAATCTGTTACCTCATGTTGCCCGTTTACGCAAGTGAACGTTATGTGCGTGACACCAACCCCTTTATCTTCATCAAGCACCCCTTGATTATGATGTTCATCGGCCACTCTGCCACTTCCTCCGGAGTAGGCGTTTCGATCACCAGCTCGAAAGACTCTGCACTGAACGATATTTCATCGCCTTGGTCGTTCAATAGTTTGCAGTTATGTAGTTTTGATTTCATGGCATCCGCCTCAACAAACAATTCCCTACCAAAACAACGGGGTTTATTAAGTTCTTCCACAAATCCCCTTCAGGCAAAACGAACTGCGGATCTTCGCCAAGCACCATATCGCTCGTAAAGAAAACGTCTACAATGTCTCGTCTCCTGTTTTTATCAATATCTATGTCATCTCCGATATAGTGTTTACCATGAATGTTGACTCCTTTCGTATACCCGTCTATAAAAACGGGTGGCATCGCACCGAACATCTTCATGCCGCGCATATTTATGTAATCTCTCAAAGATGCGTCCCTACATAATATAGGCCTATCCGTCAGCTTACTTAAATGAAGAGCCATAGTCGTCTTTCCACAACCTCTCGGTCCTATGACCAACCATCGCGTGTTTTTCTCGCTTACTAATGAGTGAACAACGCTGTCCTGCTCCACTGTCAGTATCGCGGGGTCTATATTGAGTTCTATATTCACATCTTTCTTTCCAAACTTGTATTTCAATTCCATCATCTCCTTGGTTCTATTTTTAACACCGCATTGGTAACCCTATGATACACCACGCTATGCGGAACTACGGGAACATCATTACACATCTTTCGCTTGGCTATCTCGTAGGCGAACACCACCTTGCGTATATACTCATCATTCAATGCCGTAACCGTCCCTGTAAAGCTCAACTGCTATGATCGCGTAGGATGTCATATAAACCGCTCCCTGTGGCTCCACCACCCTCCTCGCGGCACGAAAACACTTTATCATTCGTTCTAACTTTGCTTCATCTTCCAATGACTCCCCTCCACTCGCTGTGTTTCCGGCCTGTATCCGCAATTCCTGCACTTCCTCAACCCGTCCTTGTCAACCTCCCACGAATGGCCCCTTATACCGTTCATGATACGGTCCTTTCCCCTGTGCTGAGGATATCTATGCTTCTTGCTTGACTTGCACTTCATGCTTCACCAACTGCCTGTTGAACTCTACGAGCCTGATGTATATAACGCTCTCGGTATCAACGCTGTACATATCGTCATTTTTCTTTAACAACCCGAACCGGACCAACGGCTTTAGCTCACTTGCCACGGTTTGACGTGTCAGCCCTACATTCTTCGCTATCTCGAACTGCTTGTATTCAAAGTCCGGGTGAGCAAGGAAGAACATTATGATCCCCGTCCTAGCCCTCTTACCGAGTATTTGACAGAACGGCGCGTTCATTAAGTATTCCTTCATTCTACCACTCATCCACTTTATCGTAGTGATAACCAAGATCGAAAAACTCTCTGAGGAAACTTCTTATATCGTCTATGGTCATCTTCTCCGTTGATTCTGCACCCCATCGATGGTGGGTCGCCTTGTATTTCTTGCTTCGCTTGGTGGGCTTCTCGAACCATCCCACACCGTGTTCATCGTTGTAATGAACGATGCACCCGTCATCGAGCAGCATCTTCACATCAGACAATATTTTTTCGAACTCGTCTTTGCTTACTTCGTTTCCTTGGTATAGGCCAATGACATACCCATCGTCGTGGTTAACGCTTTCGTGAAACCCATCGACCACATGCCTGTTTTTCCAGTATTCCACGAACTCTTCGAAAGAAGTTGCTTCTCCAAGGGTCGAAGAACGCATCTCGCCTATCGAGTCATCAACAGAACCAACGTATCCGTCTTCGAACCCCTTCTTGGTTTCGAACGCTCGGTAGAAATGAGTTCCACTGAACATGTTCTCTTCTTTCCATTTTCCTTCCACGACGGTCAGTTCGACCCCGTTCTTGGATTTAAACTCCACTGTTTTTATTTCCTCATATTTTCTCATTCTTTTTCCTCCTCGTTTGGATCAAATATTTTTATTCTATAATAATCTCCCGTGTCGATCAGTTTAACTTCCATATCCGAGTTGTTCTCTACCTCTATTGCCCTCCCAAGTTTGGGTTCACGAAGAAATGACTGCCTTCGCTTGAGATGAATTAAAGTTTCTTCTGTCATTATTCTTCACCTACCTTGACTTTCACGTTTGACCCGCACTGCCTGCAATACCCGTATTTAGGATACATTGCATCGTTAAGTGCGTAATGGGTTGCCCCGCAATGAGGACATGCTTCGCCTTCTCCTCCGATGAAGTAAACCATATCATCGAAGTCTATCTCTCCATAGCCTATCGTTCTTTCGCCGTCCTGTATGTCGAAGTTTTTAGGCGGGTCCGACGAAAGATCCTCGGCCAACCATGCCAAGACCTTTTTGATGGTGTTTACATCCTCTGCCGATATTTCTATTTTTATATCCATTATTTCACTCATCCTTCAATGGTGCCATACGTTTCTTGCGCCGGAGCCGTTTCTTCGGTCATTTCTCATTCCTCCAGTATCTCGTTAAACTTCTCCAGGTAACTATCATTAGCAATGCCACCGTAATGCTGATATTTATCGTGTAGACTTCCGAACAGTTCCCTAAGATTCTTTACTTGTTCTGGGGTTAAGGTAACTCCAAGGTGCTTCTTTTCCTCGGGGTTTTTAGATGGCATAACTACACCTCCGAGAACATACTTCGTTCTATAACCAAACACCACGGTCCGTCTTGGTCCGGGTGTTTGTTGATCCCGTGTAAGATTTCGAACATAGTATGTTAAACGAATTTAACGTATTTAAATGTTTCGTTGTTT
>CAYRYW010000029.1:0-28446 GCA_964428725.1 uncultured Dehalococcoidales bacterium | reverse complement strand
TTTATCCTCATGACACCATTATAAGTGTCACCAATCTATCTGAACTAGCTCAGACGAGTAAAAGCGTCCATAACTTATCCTAACTTCGCCGGATATTTGCTCATTTTCGCAAAGGCCTGCGCTGCGTCATTAGATATATCGATGCAGCTAAAGGCGAATGCCAGTACGTATATCGATTAAAATTCCACAAAGTGGCCGGTAGCACTTGACAATAATCGGCGAGATAATATAAATTGGGAAAGAGACAGGGGCTTAGGAGAATCACGAATAAATTATGAAAATGAATGAGGGGGTAATGACATGGGTTCCAAGGGAAGAAAGAACGTGAAAAAACCTAAGAAGCAAGAATCAGCTAAAAAAGCGGCACCTGCGAAGAAGAAATAGTCTTATCGACAATTTTACTGGCTCTGGTAGCTCTCATAATTGGGACGATGCTTCCCTGTCTTTCATCCTGCCGTATTGTTTGCGGCATCAGGTGGTAGCGAAAACCGACTGTAACTCTTTCAATATAATAAATCGCTGCGCTACGTGGCGATCCCGCTGCCGGGACTTGCGCTCAACAGCATCGTGGCTGCGTCGACGATTGCTTTCAGATGTCGCCTGAGGAAATCGCAGTCCAGATAGCGCAGTCCGTGATTCGTCAGGGCGATGCGGCCTTGATGGCGGCCTGCTCTCCGGCGACGTAACCCGTGGAGAAGGCGGCCTGCAGGTTGTATCCCCCGGTGTCCGCGTCTATATCCATAACCTCCCCGCAGAAGAAAAGCCCGCTGACCAGTCGCGATTCCATAGTATACGGGTCGATCTCGTCGAGCGAGACGCCGCCCGCAGTGACGATCGCAGAGCTTATCGGCAGCGGCCCGTCGATGTTGAAACGCAGCGACTTCAACAGTCCCAGCAGGCGCTCGCGCTCGTCGGCGGTTATCTCGTGGCCGCGCCTGTCAGGTGGGACGCCGGTCATCTCCACAAAAGGGTCGACCATCTTCTGCGGCAGCAGCCCCTTCAGGATGTTGCGGTAGCTGCGCTTGCCATAGCTGTCGAAGTCTCGCTGGAGGCGCAGGCGCAGCTTGCCTTCGTCGAGGGCGGGTTTCAGGTCGATGGACATGCTGACGGGACCCTGCTCCAGCGCATCGACTACGGCCAGGCTCATCAGCAGCGTCATCGGGCCGCCTATGCCGAAGTGCGTCAGCATCATCTCGCCCGTGCGGCTCTCGATGACGGGCGGTTGCGGTTTCCTGCCGGGTATGCCGCGGCCGCAGTCGACCTTCGGCGTTCTGGATACGTCGATCTCTTCGTCGGGGCAGTGGTACGCGGTCAGCCTCACATTGTGCAGGCTGACGCCCTGCATGCTTCTGGCGCGCTCGACCTCGCGCACGACAAGGGGGACGAGTGCCGGTCGCAGCCTGACGATCGTATGGCCAAGGGCGGCAGCCATGCGGTAGCCGTCGCCAGACGAGCCTGTGCCGGGATAGGACGATCCGCCGGTGGCCAGCACCACCGCTGCCGCCGGGTAAGTCGAGTCTCCTTCCTGCACGCCTGTTACCCGCCCGTTGTCGACTTCTATCCCGGTTACCCTAACGCCCGTGCGAACCTGCACTCCGTGCTCCGCCAGGTATCGCTCGAAAGCCCCGGTGACGTCGTGTGCGTCGTCTGAGACGGGGAAGATGCGCCCGCCGCGTTCAGCCCTGGTCTCCACGCCGTATCGCCTGAGGAACTCCAGCAGGTCGTCGCGGAAGTAGAGGCTGAATGCCCGGTACAGGAAACGTCCGTTGGGCCCGTACATAGCGATGAACTCGTCGATATCCCGTGTGTTGGTCAGGTTGCAGCGAGTCTTGCCGCTGATGAGTATCTTCTTGCCCGGGCCGTCGGTCTTCTCCAGCAGCAGCACGCCGGCCCCTGCCTCGGCGGCCCGGCCGGCAGCCATCATGCCGCTGGCGCCCCCTCCGATCACCACCACCCGCTCCGCGGTCACATGCGCCTCCCGGTCGCAGGCGAGAATGGGTCATCCTCACGGTCGAAGTCGGGCAGGTAATTCCCCGCTGAATCCATCTCCTGCACCCAGCCGTTTTCCAGCCCCAGGTCGTTGACCAACTGGAGAACCGCTTCATGCTCGGCCGGGGATATCGTCCTCGACAGCGGCGGGATTTTGCGGGCACGGTGCTGCGGCGAATACTGTGACATTATGCTGATCGTCACGTTGGGAGACACATTATGCGCCAGCCAGCCGAGCGATTCCCTCGAGCCGGCTATCCCGTCCGGCAGGATGAGGTGCCGCACGATCAGCCCGCGCTGCGCCACGCCGCACTCGTCGACTGCGAGCTCGCCGACCTGCCGGTACATCTCCTGTATCGCCTGTCGATTGACCGCCACGTAGTCGGGGGTACGCGAGTATTTTTTGGCCAACGTGTCGCTGGCGTATCTCATGTCGGGTAAGTACACGCTGACTATGCCGTCGAGCTGTCTTAGCGTGTCGACGGAGTCGTAGCCGCCGGTGTTGTACACGATCGGCACGTGCAGCCCCAGGGGCACGGCCTCCAGTACCGCCCGCACCATCTGCGGGACGAGGTGTGACGGCGACACGAAATTGATGTTGTGGCATCCCATATCGTCCTGGAGGTATATCATCTTCGCAGCGAGGGTGCGGCAGTCCGTCTCCTTTGCCTTCTGCCTTCGCCAGTCCTGGCTTATCCGGTGGTTCTGGCAGTAGGCGCAGCGCATGTTGCAGTTGCTGAAGAATATCGTGCCCGAGCCCCTGCTTCCCGAAATGGCCGGCTCCTCCCCGTGATGCGCGCAGGCGGCGGCGACCGCCGGGAGATATCCCGAATGGCAGAAGCCGGTCTCGCCTTGCAGCCGGTTCACCCCGCACACGCGCGGGCAGATGTCGCATGAGGCCAGCCGCGCTTCAAGCGCACAGGCGCGGCGCTGGAGCTCGCCAGAGCGGTACAGGGCAATGTAGCCCGGTTCGATCGTGGTCATAAGATTTCCGATTATCCAATCACGTTCGTCGCCCGCATGAAGCGGGGTGGCCTTGTCGAGATGCTTACGATGAGGCACCTTTCATATCGCTTTAACATTCCGCGCATTCTATACTATACTTGTATCGCAGACATATTATAAGGATTAAGGAATTTCGCTTCAACGAATGAATGCTAGAGGCTCCGGATTTTTATTGGATCAACTATGGGGTATGGATTGTTTGTGATTATGAATCTGCACAGCCTGACATTGACAAATCTGTTTGACGTATATCTAGGTTAGTTGTAGAATACCACCGGATGATTTGGATGATAGAATCACAGAAGAGGTCACTGTGCAGATGAAAACGATCAAGATCAAACCGGGCATTGTAGCAGTTACGATGGCGCTTTGTTGTTTCACTATTATAGCGAGTAGTTGTGGCGATACCAGCACGAGTGTTCAGAATAACGACGGTCTTTCGACAGAGGCAACGTTGACAGACATGGTAGGTTCTGGTGGCTCGCTGGAAGATGCAACCGGGGCACAGGCAGGAACCATTGTGCTGATAGATGAAGCTGGTCCTCAGGTATGCGATTGCCCTGCCAATTACTCTCACACTACCCACACTTTCGGCAGCGTGTTTTATCTTCCATGTGATGTGTGCGAGGTATACATTACCGCCGGTGGAGCGACGTATTGCAATAACTATGGAGGATGCGTTGCTGGAATAAGTGTCATTACAGTAGATGGTGACAAGGTTTTCGACACAACGGATGCTCTACCCGAAACATATAAGGGTGTGTGCGAGGAAGAGGGACTCAGCTGGATGACCATAAAAACGAATCTGGGCGGTGGGTTTCACCGGGTAGGCGTTTGGCACTTATACGAATTATCCTACCGGTATCTTGCTGTATCCTACAAATGCGTTTCTCAGGAGCACGAGTCTACCGAATAACTTCATAGGCTATCTACTCAAACGCATGGGTTCATAAAGCATACCCCGATCGCTTAAGATTTTCTCTGCCGCACGCTGTTGCTGAGTGCCACTGGTATAATTCGACCGATATCCTTGTAATCGCTATAATCTATGGGGCAAAGGCAAACCGATGACCATGACAGGTAAACAGAGGCTGGAGTGCGTCCTTAACGGGCAGATCCCGGATGCGCCGCCACACTGGGAGCTGGACTTCCAGCTTGAAGAGGAGATGTTCGGCATCGACCTGGAATCGATGGCGGAGCCCGACCGCAACGCAGCCCAGATTGAAATATACCACCGCCTCATCGACGATTTCGGGTGGGCGGCGGTTCGCGGCGGATACGATGTGGCGGAGATCGGCCGGATCAAGAAGGCCCTGGGGCACAGGGCGCTGGTCCCGGCGTACGAGGGTGGGGGCATTTTCTGGATGCCCATCGGCGGAGACAATATGAGGAAATTTATTATGCGCCTGTTCCAGCAGCCGGAGGAGCTTCACAAGGAAGCCCGGTGGAAGTGCAACTATGCCAAGAAGTTCTGCAGCCAAGCTGTGGATGCGGGCGCCGACTTTTTCGTGCTGACGTACGACTTTGCCTACAACGACGGGCCTTTCATGTCGCCGGCGCGCTTCGCCGAATTCGTCACGCCGTACCTGACGGAGTTGGTTCACTGCATCCATGACCTTGGCAAGAAGGCCATCCTGCACTCCGACGGGTGCCTCACCCCGATCCTGGATCAGATACACTCAACCGGAATCGACGGCTACCAGTCGATCGACCCGCAGGGGCACATGGACATCCGGCAGGTGCGGGAGCAGTACCCGGACTGGATACTGATGGGCAACGTGTGTTGCAGCATGCTGCAGGACACGGATGAGGCCAGTATCAGGGAAGCGGTGCGGTACTGCATGACCTATGGCGGAATGGGAAAGCCGTACATCTTTTCCACATCCAACTGTATCTTCAAGGGCATGCCGCCGGAGAGCTACCGGATCATGCTGGATGAGTACCAGCGGCTGTGTAATTTGACCGGCATTCAGTAAGGGATATATAATGCTGCCGTCTATAGAACATGTTAAAGAGACATCATCAGACCCAAGAAATACTAGGCGATGAAAAAGAGAAATATATACCAACATTCCATTGAGCTTAAGCAATTAAAGATTAAAAATGCGGGACGCTCAGAATTTGCTAATAAACTTCAAGAAATACTTTATCGTGGTTATGAAGTTGAGGATATAATAGATGGGCGAAAAATTGTTATTGTGAAACCAGGTGGGAAACAGGCATGGGGGAAAATGCGGAAAGAAGACTTTTTCGTCTTTATTTACAATCCATTAGAACAAAGTCTTTGGCAAATAACACATAAGCAAATATGCGAGGATATAAGAGAAAAGGCAAAAACAGATAAAGTGGCTACCATTAAAATTCTTGAAGCATTTGAACGAGTTTATGAAGGTGAGGATCCTGACGATATTTTGCAAGCACTAGTTTTGACTAACCCCATAGGGGAAAATCCAGAAGCTCTTTTAAAAGCATACAAGTGGATTTGGGGTCAGGAAGACGTTAACTATCCAACTGGCAAAGGAAGAAGTATAAGAAGTGTTGCGGGAAATGAGGGGATACCTAACCGAAGT
Source organism: uncultured Dehalococcoidales bacterium (assembly GCA_964428725.1). Taxonomy (GTDB): domain Bacteria; phylum Chloroflexota; class Dehalococcoidia; order E44-bin15; family E44-bin15; genus CAYRYW01. The sequence goes on along the minus strand of CAYRYW010000029.1, from coordinate 22,882 downwards.
TTGGAAGTTAAAAGAGTATGCGCACACACCTTGATGTAAAAATTGCAGAACGATACTGTAGTGCTTCCCAGAAAAGCCGAGTTCTAACCGAGACTTGGGTTTATAATGAAGCGTTTTGTCCAAACTGTGGATCAAGTTTGAATCAATTTCAAAAAGGGAAACCGGTTGCAGATTTTTATTGTGCGAAATGCTCTGAAGAGTATGAACTTAAAAGCAAGATGGATTCTATCGGATTGAGAATTGTTGATGGTGCATATAGAACCATGCTTGAAAGATTGAAAAGCGAAAACAACCCCAACCTTTTTTTGCTTAGTTATGATTTAGGAAGTTTTGTAGTACAGAATTTCCTTGTTGTTCCAAAGCATTTTTTTGTACCAGAAATTATTGAGCGGAGAAAACCACTAACAGAAACTGCGAGGCGTGCTGGCTGGGTCGGCTGCAATATTTTGTTAAAAGACATTCCCTTAACAGGTAAAATATTCTACGTAAAAGGTGGGGAGGTTGAATCGAAGGAAAGAATTCTGGAAAATTGGAGAAAAACGCTCTTTTTGAGGGAAGAAAAAGAGCTTGCTACAAAAGGCTGGATTTTGGACATTATGAATTGTATCGATAAGATTGGCAAAGAAGAATTTTCTCTAAGTGACGTGTATGCCTTTGAAGCAGTGTTGAAACAAAGACATCCAAACAATAGACATATTAAAGACAAAATTCGACAGCAGTTACAATTTCTAAGGGATAAAGGTTATTTAGATTTCGTCGCAAGAGGCAAATACAGACTTAACTAATGTTCCTGTAAAGTGGCAGTGCGATGCAACGTCGAAAGAATGTGCTTGACCCAAGGGAAACACTAGCCGGCAAGTTAGCTGATGCTGGTATTGACTTTCAGAAGGCCTTTTTCATTGCATTAGACGCAGGGATGAATCTAGTCAATAAAGCATATCTAGTTGATTTGGGATTAAAAGGGGAGCAACTGAAAACTGCTGAAAATATTGTTAAGGAATTTTACTGGGAAGATGATTCTCCTGATTAGTATTGTATTGATTGGAGCATCCATATGAAGACCGGTGGTTACACTGGCGTGATTATATTCGAAGGATTGAATTCTGAAAGTAAGATTGATTTTCAGAAGCTCCTTGGGAAAATTCAAGGATGCCGCGTTGATAAGATTTCTGATAAGGCTGGGGTTGGTGTCTTAGTTGAAGGGGAACTAGTAGCCAGATATTTCAAGAAGCATGATTTTTATAGATTCCTAGAAGAGTTAAAAGTCGATTGGCAGAAGATTCTTTCCAAAAAACTACTGCCAGATTATGCTGTGCTTGTTATTGCTCGTGAGACTATGTACATTATTGAAGTCAAGTCTCAGCAGGTGGACGATTCAGTTTATGAAGAGCTGATGTTATGCGATTTTAAAAGAAAGCAATATTTAAAATTGGTCGCGCCTTTAGGATTGAAAGTTGAATACGTTTATGTTTTAAGTGATTGGTTTAAAAAGCCGGAATACAAGGACGTATTGGATTATATACATAGCGTAAACTGTCATTACAAGTTCAATGAGTTGCCTCTGGCGTGGCTTGGTTTACCTACAAAAAAGGCCTAACAATCGCTTCAAGCGCATGGGGTATACCTTTGCATCTTAGCTTTAGCGCTTGTCTAAAACTTATACCCCCCCCATCACCCTACACTTTCCCCTTCATCCTCCATAATGGTGGGGCAGTATCACCAGATCGTCACCCGTTGTCCAAAAAACCTACCGTATCACCTTGCGGGTGAACTCGCGGTGGATGGCCCTGTTGCTGGCAACCACCGTGCGGCTGTTCAGGCCTATCGGCTGGCCCTCGAACTCGGTGACCACGCCGCCGGCCTCGCGGACCAGCAGGATGCCCGCCGCCAGGTCCCACGGGTACAGCGAGAAGTGGAAGTACAGGTCGAGGCGGCTGCAGGCGACGTACGCCAGACCCAGCGCCGCCGAGCCCATGACACGCACGCTGACCACGCCAGGCCACAGCGCCGATGTCACCCCCAGCATCTTCTGCCCCACGTCGGCATCGTATCCCAGGTCGAAGGAAACCAGCGATACGGACAGGGACGTCTTATCGGTGACGGCGACGGGCATGTCGTCGAGGAACGCGCCGCAGCCCTTCTCCGCCCGGAACAGCTCATCGCGCATCGGGTCGTAGATCACGCCCAGCACCACCTCCTCACCGTGCGCCAGCGCTATGCAGACGCAGAAGTGAGGGATGCCGAAGGCGTAGTTCCGCGTCCCGTCGATGGGGTCGATGATCCATGTGTAGGGAAGCTCGCCGGCTGTGGCGGGGGACTCCTCGGCCATGATACCGAAGCCGGGGTAGTTTTGCTGCAGGAGGTCGATAATGCACTTCTCCGCCAGCAGGTCGACATCGGTAACGATGTTGCTGCGCCCCTCCTTGTAGGAGACGCACTTCTCCGAGTGGAAATGGGAGCGGATGATATCGCCCGCCTGTCTCGCCGCGTGGATGGCGATATCCAGTGCCGGCTTGCCGCCGGCGGACACCGGCAGGTCGAGCGTGGTCATGCTACAGCAGCCCCATCCTCTCCTTGACCTCGCGCAGCGTCTCGGTGGCGATGGCCCTGGCACGCTGCGCCCCTTCGGCGAAGACGGCCTCCACCGACTTCATATCCGCTGCCAGCTCGGCGCGGCGCTGTCGGAACGGTGCCAGCTCGCGGTTGATCCCCTCCGCAAGCTGCCGCTTGCACTCCACACAGCCGCGGGTGGCACTGCGGCACTCGCTGGCGATGGTCTCCACCTCGCCGGGGTTGAAGTAGTGATGGAGCTTCCAGATATTGCATATGTCGGGGTGCCCCGGATCGCTGCGGCGCAGGCGGGCGGGATCGGTGTAGGCGCCCTTCAGCCGCTCGATGGTCTCCTCAGCCGTGGCTGCCAGCTCGATCTCGTTGTTCAGGCTCTTGCTCATCTTGCTGGTGCCGTCCAGCCCGACGATGAGCGGAGCGGTGGTCAGCTTGGCCTTTGGTTCGGGGAAGGTCTCGCCGAAGATATTGTTGAAGCGCCGCACGATCTCCCGCGCCAGCTCCAGGTGCGGCAGCTGATCCTCGCCGACGGGGACGGTGTCCGCCTTGTACAGAACGATGTCGGAGGTCATCAGCACCGGGTAGCCCACCAGTCCGTAGTTGATGTTCTCCGGGTGCATCCGCGCCTTCTCCTTGAAGGTTGCCACCCGCGTCAGCCAGCCCAGTGGGGTGACCATGCTCAGCAGCGTGTGCAGCTCCATCACCTCGGGCACGTGCGACTGCACGAACAGCATGCTGCGCTGCGGATCCAGCCCCGCCGCCAGCCAGTCCAGCATCATCTCGCGGATGTTGTACTGCAGCTTGTGGGTGTCCTCGAGCGTGGTCAGGGCGTGTATATCCACGATGCAATATATGCATTCGTATTTGTCCTGGAGCGCGACGTAGTTCTGCATCGCTCCAAGGTAGTTGCCGATGTGCTGCCGGCCGGTGGGCCTGGCTCCGGAGAAAACGCGACCTTTCATCTTACCTCCTCATTCGTAGAAGTCTAGCATAAACGGGTGGCACGGGCAAGCTGGATGCCCGTGTCGCATATACTGGCAGCGTCGAGATTGCTTCGCTCCCGCCTGTGGCGGATTCGCTCGTAATGAAAGAACGAGCCTGTGCTTGAACATCGGCGGTCGTTACGCTATCCTATAAGTCGATAACAGGCAGGTAAATGATAGAATCGTTCCGGGGCAAGACCCCCGTAATACACCCTACAGCATTCGTGAGCACCAAGGCGCATATCATCGGTGATGTGGAGATCGGCGAGAACGCCGGCATCTGGCCGGGGGTTATCATCCGGGGTGACAGCGGCAGGATAACCATCGGGAGGAACACGCAGATAGAGGACAATTGCACGGTGCATACCGGCGTGCCGATGACCATAGGTGAGAACGTCCTCATAGGGCACAACGTGGTGGTGCACTGCGCCCGCATCGGCGACGACGTGCTGGTGGGCAACAACGCCACGCTGCTGGACAGCGCCGAGATCGGCGCGGGCTGCGTCATCGGGGCCAACGCGCTGGTGAACATGGGGATGAAGGTGCCCGACCGCACCTACGTCTACGGGGTGCCTGCCAAACTCAAAGGTGAGGTGCCGCAGGAGCGCAGCGATATCATCCGGCTGGCGCTGTTCTACAACTGATGGCGAAGGAGTACAGGGAGGAGGGGCTTTAAAAAATGGGGGTCGGGGGTGTCCCCGTAGGGGCGATTAATTAATCGCCCCTACACAGTGACCAGAATGTGGGGGATTTCGCAGGTTGATAAGATGATTCGAACCTTTAACGGTAAGACGCCAAGGATACACGAGACCGCATTCATCAGCGAGGCGGCGTACATCGCCGGGGATGTGGAGATCGGCGAGTACTCCAGCGTGTGGCCAGGGACAGTGATCCGCGGCGACCACGCCCCGATAGTGATCGGGAAGAATACCCAGATAGAGGACAACTGCACGGTGCACTGCGGCACGCCGCTGCATATCGGGGACAACGTGCATATAGGGCATAACGTCGTCGTGCACTGCAGCCGCATCGGCAACACGACGCTCATCGGCAACCACGCCACGCTCTCGGAGTATGCCGACATCGGCGACTGCTGCGTCGTCGGCGCAGGCGCGCTGGTCACGCCGAATATGGTAGTCCCCGACCGCACCTTCGTCGTCGGCGTGCCGGCCAAGGTGAAGGGCGAGGTATCGGACGAGCGCATTGATATCACCAGACGTAGCGTCGACATCTACGTGGAGATGTCGAAGGAATATAAGGAACAGGGATTATAATTTATGGGAGGCTATTCCGATGTGTGACGAAAGCAGGATTCAGGAACTATTAGATTTCACTGGCAAGGTTGCGGTAGTCACTGGTGCAGGCAAGGGGGTGGGCCGCGCCATAGCCCTGTGGCTCGCGGACGCCGGCGCTGATGTAGTAGTCTCAAGCCGCACCCTCTCCGACCTGGAGAAAGTGGTCAAGGAGATTGAAGCAGACGGGCATAAAGGTCTGGCGGTACCCGCCGATGTCAGCAAGGGCGTCGAAGTGAAGCGGCTCTTCGATGCCGCCGTCAACGGATTCGGCAAGATCGATATACTGGTGAACAACGCTGCCATATTCCCTTACAATCCTTTCCTCGATATGACGGAGGCTGACTGGGACCGGGTGTATAACACCAATGTCAAGGGCATGTTCATGTGCAGCCAGGCAGCGGCAAAGCAGATGGTGAAACAGGGAGGAGGGGGCAAGATCGTCAACATCGCCTCCATCGAGGGCGAGTTCCCCCTCACTGCCGGGCGCGCGCACTACCACGCCTCCAAGGGCGCCGTGATCAACTTTACCCGCGGGCTGGCCAAGGAGCTCGCCGAGCACAAGATCAACGTCAATGCCATCGCCCCGGGCATGACGGATACACCCGGACTGGAGACGGCCATGGGCGGTTGGAAGCCCGATGCCATCACCGGGCGCATACCTCTGGGTCGGCTGGGCACCCCTGACGATATCGCCAAGGCCGTGCTGTTCATGGCATCGGATGCCGCAGAGTATATCACCGGATTCACCCTGTTCGTCGATGGCGGGCTGCTGCTGGGCCGCGGCTGGAAGCGGATAGGGTGAGAAGGGCAATTGCTGGCTGAGGTGATGCAATGTCGTCAATCCGCGAAGGCTAGTATATCCTTGCGAATGAGTTTATTGTCTCGGCAGATGTAAACGGATAACACTGCAGGGCAGTCAAGCCTGAATAGAAAAACGGCTGTAAATTATTTCCAGCAGCGTTACCTGTGGCTTTGAAGGCTATCCTGGCCAACAACTGATAGGTCGAGCACCGACCTCCGCTTGGCTTCATCGGCAGTTAAATTGTAGAATATCAGGTCGCCGTGCGTGGACGCATTTACAATGCCCGCCTCGGCCAGCAGTTTCAATGCCTTGTTCAGCTCCAGCTTTGAATGATCGATGGCGTAGGATATGACGCCCACGGTAAATCTGTCGCCGGGATGCCTGCTCCAGAAGGCCAGCAACTCTGCCCTCAGGTGCTCATCGGAGCGACTGCCGGCAAAGTGGGCTACACATTTTCCTTCCATGACTTCCATCATTTCCCCCTCCTGCTCAAAAAGCATTATATCAGCGGGGCTAGCAATGGCCCCACAGTTGTGTCCAACAAAAGCCTTTCCTGACAACCAATTTCGACGATTTCGATAGCACTTGAAATAAATTGATGAAGCGTATATCATGATTCAGTTTTTGTCAAGATGGGTATAAATCGTTAAAACATCTTTTGTAAATCGGCAAAAAAAATATTGACAAGTCTCAAAAAAAGTGGTAGCTTAAAATAAGATAAAATTTCATAAATATATGCGGAATTTTTGCAGGGGGATACTTGAATGAGTAATTTGATGACCACAAAGGAAGCGGCAGAGTATCTGAAGCTTAACTACATGACCGTCTACAAACTGGCGCAGCGTGGCCGAATTCCAGCCTCAAAGATCGGGGGTAACTGGAGGTTCCGCAAGGACCTGCTGGATGACTGGCTTGCCAAGCAGGCGAAGGTAGTTGAAGGTAACGTTCTGGTCGTTGACGATGACCCCGGTATACTGGAGATGCTATCCGAAGTTATCTCGAGGAAAGGGTTCAAGGTGGTCACGGTGGCCAGCGGTGAACAGGCGCTGGAGGAGATGGACAAACAGCACTTCGATCTGGTCTTCCTGGACCTGGTCCTTCCGGGCATGAGTGGGGCGGAAGCCCTGCAGTCCATAAAGGAGAAGGATAAGAGGGCGGTGGTGGTTATCGTAACAGGTTACGGTGATGATCCCATCGCCATGGACGCCATGTCGCTGGGCCCGCTATTTCTTATCCGCAAGCCATTCAGGGTGAGCGATATCGTCGAGGTGTTGAACGCGGTGGTCAAGGTCAGATGATTGGCTGATACGCTGCTTCGTAAATTCAGCTGTGGACACCTTATAGGGTGTCCACTTTTTTATGAAGGATATTAATCGAAATTCCCTGCAGCCATTTTAAAATCTACACTGAGTCTATGCCTTTCGTGAACGTCATATTTGATACTTTCCATCGACTGATATAGACTTGACATGCGGCAGCATTAGTAGTAGATAGTGGATTGCGGCACAGCGAGTCGAATACAGGACGGCTGATAAACACGGATTTGTGAGGTGGGACATGAGTGACCAGACTAAGACCAAAGCGCAGCTCATAGATGAGCTGGAGGAGTTGCGCCAGAGGGTGGTTCTCCTGGAAAAGGAAGCGACCGGACACTGGCGCAAGGAAAAAGCCCTGGAGAAGCAGAATAGAGAATTGCAGCTCATACTCGACTCAGTGCCCGCCTACATTTTTTACAAGGACAAGGATGGAAGGATAATTCGTGGAAATGCAGCCGTTGCCCGCTCTGCCGGTATGCCCCGTGAGAAGTGGGAGGGTAAAACAGCGTTCGACCTGCTTTCCGGCATGGCTGAGCGCTATCAAAAGGACGATATGGAGGTGATAGCCACCGGTGAACCCAAGAAAGGCATCGTTGAACCATTCGAGACCCGCAAGGGCACGAGATGGCTGCGCACTCACAAGCTGCCTGTAAAGGACGATAACGGTGACGTAACCGGGCTTATCGGTTTCTCTATCGACATAACGGAACATATCAAGGCCGCAGATGCGCTGCGCCGGAGTGAGGAGAAACTGCGTGCCGTATTCGACTCGATAGAGGAGGCGATAACAGTAACGGATATAGAGGGCAACATCATCGATGCCAACCTGGCAGCCATCCGCAACTCCGGATTCCGCTCCAAGAAGGGGATTATCGGGAAAAACGGGCTGGAATTCGTCGCGGAAAAGGACAGGGCTCAATGTGCGCGGGACATAAAACATATGGCTGAGACCGGGCAGGGGAAAACGGTCGAATATACATTTGTGGATCGCAGGGGCAGAGAGTATGAGGGGTGGGCCAGCGCCTCCCTGCTTCGCGACAACCAGGGGAATCCTGCGGGCTATGTCGTTATTGCCAAGGATACTACCGGACAGAGGCGCATGGAAGAGGCTCTGAGGAAGAGCGAAGAGAATTATAGGGTACTGGCTGAGAATATGAAGGACGTCCTGTATTCTACAGACGCGGAAGGCAGGATAACATATCTCGGACCTCAGGCGATGGATTATGATATCGACCCCCAGGAAGCTATTTCCCGCAATATGCTGGACTTCGTATATCCGGATGACAGGGAGCGCGTGATTCAGGATTTCCAGAGGACCATGTCCACGGGTGACGAATTCCCCACCGAGTTCAGGACAACCGATAGTAAGGGCAACATTTACTGGATCGAGGAAAGCGGAAGGCTGCTACGCGACGAGGGCGGTGAAGTGATCGGGGTTACCGGTGTCTTGCGGGATGTCACCGAGCGGAAACGGCTGGAAGCCGAGTTGAAACATTACGGCGAGAAGCTGGAAAAGAAGGTTGAGGCTCGCACGGCGGAGCTGGCTGCCGCCAACCGAAAGCTGCGGCAGGAGAACGTCTGGCGCGAGCGTGTCGAGAAGGCGCTCCGCGAGTCTGAGGAGATGCTGCGCACCATGTTCGAATCGATGGTTGAGGGGGTTCTCGTCTGCGACCTCAGCGGCAATATCCTCAAGGCGAATGAGGCGGCGTTGCGCATGGCCAAGGTGAAGCGCAAGGCCCTTATAGGAAGGAACATATTTGAGTTTATAGCCGAGGAGGACCGTTCCAGAGCGGCGCAGGACCTGACGGTGACGCTGGCGGCGGGCATCACGAAAGCGACGCTCGAATATGTGTTCCTTAATGGCGAAGGTGAAAGGATCGATGCGGAGTTCAGCGCTGCGCTGTTGCACGATAGCGCGGGCAAGCCAGCGGGGATAATCGGCATAGCGCGCGATGTGACGGAACGCAAGCGGATGGAGCAGTCGATGAAGGATAGCGAGGCCAGGTTCCGTGAGCTGTTCAATCACATGAACAGCGGGGTTGTGGTGTATGAGGCGGCAAAGGATGGCAAGGATTTCATATTCAAGGACTGCAACGCTGCGGCTGAGAAAATTTCCAGGCTGAGAAAGAGGGATTACATCGGCAAGAGCGTCCTTAAGAAGATGCCGTCGCTGAAAGACTTCGGCCTGTTCGAGGTGCTGCAGACAGTGTGGAGGACGGGGGAGCCGGTGCATTTCCCGGTTTCATATTACACGGACGAGCGTGTTGCCGGGTGGCGCGATAACTATGTCTACCGGCTGCCCAGCGGCGAGGTGGTCGCGGTTTACGATGATGTCACCGACCGCATAGAGGCTGAGCGGGCGCTGCGTGAGAGCGAGGAAAAGCTGCGCACCATGTTCGAAACCATAGGGGATGCGTTCGTCACGGTTGACCTTGAAGGAAATATCATGGAGGTTAATGAGGCAACCGTTTATATTTCTGGCTACAGCAAGAAGGAACTGGTCGGCCACAATTTTATGGAGTTCGTTGCCAAGAAGGATCAAGACAGTATGCTGGCTGATATGAAGGCAACGCTGGAGTCCGGCATCAGTCCTAAGAATTTGCAGTATTCATTGACTGCGGCCGATGGCAGGAAGATCGATATAGAGTTCAACGTTTCCGTGCTGCGCGATAGCGCTGGTGATCCGTCAGGGTTTGTTGCCGTCATCAGGGACGTCAGCGAGCGCAGGCGCATGGAGGAGGCGCTGCGTGAGAGCGAGGAGGAGCGGCGTATCGTATTTGAATCCATTGAGGACGCTATAACGGTCACCGATACAAGTGGCAGGATAGTTGATTTGAATAGGGCTGCCATTAAAACCTTCGGTGTCGGCAGCAAGAAGAAAGCCCTGGGGATGGAAGGGTTCAACTTCATCGCGGAGAAGGATCGCCAGCGCGCCATGGAGGATATGGTCAGGCTGCTTACCGGGAAGTGGCGCGGCCCGGATGAGTATACGTTTGAGACCCTTGATGGCAGGGAGTTCATCGCTGAATCCAATAACGCCGTGCTGCGCGATGCGTCAGGTGAGGTGATGGGTTTCGTCAGCATAAACCGGGACATCACCGAGCGGAAGCGCATGGAACAGGCGCTGCGGGACTCGGAGGAGAAGCTGCGAATCATCTTCGACTCCATCAGCGATGGTATTGCAGTCACTGACCTGAACATCAATATCGTGCAGGCTAATGAGGCGGTCACACGGATGGCGGGATACCAGAACAAGGAGCAGCTGCTGGGGAAGAACGCCCTTGAGTGGCTAGCCCCGGAAGATGTCGAGAAGGCCATGGTGCCAATGGCTGAAGCGATAAAGGGACAACCCATCCAAAGGGAGGAGTTCCGGATACGTCCGCCGCAGGGCGCGGAGTTCTTCGGGGAGATCGGCATCAGCCCGGTGCGAGACGGCGCGGGGAATATGACCGGGTTCGTGACAGTCATCCGCGATGTCACCGAGCGCAAGCACATGGAGGAGTCGCTGCGCGCGTCCGAGGAGAAGCTGCGCACGATCTTCGAGACCATCCCCGATGGGATTACCATCACTGATATGGAAGGGCGTATCGTGGAGGAGAATGCGGCGGCCATTCGCATGTCGGGCTACAGCCGCAAGGAAGACGTGATAGGGCTAAACGGCTTCGACTTTATAGTTGAAGAGGATCGGGAAAGGGCTATCGAGGACATGTCTGTGCTGTACGAAACGGGGTTGGGCGTACCCGGTGAATACCGGATGAGGACTGCGGATGGTCTGGAGTACTACGCCGAGATTATCGCCGCCATGATGCGCGACACTGACGGGAAGCCGTCGGGCATCGTTGCCGTCATCAGGGACACCACCGAACGCAGGCGGGTGCAGGAGATGCTGCGGCATTCGGAGGCGAAGTATCGCTTGCTGGTGGACCAGATGCAGGAAGGCTACCTCATAGTCCGCGGTCAGCACATCGTATTCGCCAACGAGAGGTGCGCCGACTTTCTGGGGATACCTGTCGACCGGATAGTGGGACAGAGCATATGGGACTTCGTCCTTCCGGAGGATGTACACAAGGCTGAAAGCATGGCCGAATCATTCATGGCGGCAAAGGAAGCATTGCACCTGATGGAGTTCGGCTATTATCGCGAGGACGGCAGGATGGTGCCGCTGGAAATAAACATGAAAGGCATCGAGTATGAGGGCAAGCCTGCCTTGTCGGTGGTGCTGCGGGACATCACCGAGCGCAAGCAGATGGAGAACGAGCTGCGGGACTCGGAGAAGAAGCTGCGCACCATGTTCGACATGATGCGAGATGGCGTGGTGCTGACCGATACCCGCGGGAAAATAGTAGATGTGAACGAGGCAATAGTGCGCATAGGGAGGCACAATGGCAAGGAGGACCTCATCGGGCGGGACGGGTTCGAGCTTGTTGCCGGCGAGGACCGCGACAGGTTGCTGCAAGCCGTAGCGGACAGCCTTTCCGGCAAGACTACCACGGACAGGTGGGAAGCCAGGTTTGCCAGGGGTGATGGCGGCTATTTCGATGCTGAGCTGAGCGGTTCCATGATACGGGATTCGCAGGGGGATCCTCAGGCGTTCATTGGCGTTATCCGGGACATCACCGAGCGCAGACGTATGGAGGAGGCGCTGCGAGCGTCCGAGGAGAAGCTGCGCTTCATGTTCAAGTCCATCATCGACGCCGTTGTAGTCGTAGACCTTGAGGGCAGTATCCTGGAGGTAAACGATGCAGCGTTGAGACTTACGGGATACAGCGATAGAGATGATCTGGCAGGACGCAGCGCCTTCGAGTTCATCGCCGAGGAGGACCGCGATAGGGCGTTGAATGACATGCTGAAGTCGTTCGAAGTGGGGCCCGGCTTCGAGGTGCAGTACAGGTTCAAGAATAAACAGGGCGATCTGTCTTATGTGGAGGCCAGGGGAGGCATGCTTTACGCTGCCTCCGGCGATGTCACCGGTCACATAGTCATCGTGAGGGACATCACCGAGCGCAGGCGCATGGAGGATTCGCTGCGCGCGTCCGAGGAGAAGCTGCGATTCATGTTCGCTGCCATCATCGACGCAGTGGTGGTGATCGACCTGGAAGGAAAGATCCTTGATATAAACGATGCCGGGCTAAAGATGACAGGTTATGGCACCAGGGATGAGATTATCGGACATTATGCCTTCGAGTTCATCGCCGAGGAGGATCGCGAGCGTGCTGTGTCGGATATGGCGCGGTCGTTCGAAGAAGGTCCGGGTTTCATGGTCCAGTATGCAATGGTAGACAGGAGCGGCGGTAAGCGCGATGTGGAGGCCGCCGGCAGCATGCTGTACGACAGTGACGGCAACGTCTCCGGCTTCATCAATGTGGTGAGGGATATCTCAGAGCGCAAGCGCATGGAGGAGGAGTTGCGCGCGTCCGAGGAGAAGCTGCGCGCTATTTTCGAGTCCATAGCCGATGCTATCATAGTTATCGGCATGGATGGCCTCATTCAGGATGCCAATGCTGAAGCAGTTCGCATGCTGGGACACCGCCATAAGGATGAGGTCATCGGGACTCGCAGCTGGGAATACCTGTTGACTTCAGACCGCGGCAGGTCCAGGGAATATGCGGAACAGATGTTCGGAGAGGGGTTCGGAGGCGCTATAGAGTTCAGGTTAAAAGACCCCGACGGTAAAGATATCATTGTCGATTCCCGGGGGACTGTCCTGCACGACAGCGATGGTAAGCCCATAGGGCTGGTCGGCGTATCGCGGGACATCACCGAGCGCAGGCGCATGGAGGAGGAGTTGCGCGCGTCCGAGGAGAAGCTGCGCTTTATGTTCGAGTCCATCGCCGACGGTATCTTGTCGGTGGACCTCGAGGGGAGAATCACAGAGGTGAACGAGTCAATAGTGCGCATGGGGGGGTTCGACAGCAAGGATGAGATGATAGGGCTAAACGCCTTCGATTTCGTGGCCGAGAGGGACCGGGAGCGGGCGATAGAGGAGAATCTGAGGAACGTGACCGAAGGGCGCGGCTCCATGGTTCGGTATGCTGCAGTGGGCAAAGGCGGGAAGGAGTTCATGGCTGAATCAGTCGGTTCCATGCTGCGCGATAGCGAGGGCAATCCCATAGGGTTCATCACGGTGGTCAGGGATGTTACCGAGAGGCAGCGTATGGAGGAGGAACTGCAGCGTATACGGATAGCTGTCGAGGGAGCCGGCGATGCCATCGGCATGTCAGACCCTGAGGGCAGGCATTTCTATCAGAACAGGGCTTTCACCGAACTGTTCGAGTATACGGTGGAGGAGCTTCAGGCTGCCGGTGGGGGGCCTGTAGCCTATGTTGATAAGGGGGTTGCCCGCGAAGTCTTCGATACGATTATGGGCGGCGGTTCGTGGAGCGGTGAGGTTGAGATGGTCTCAAAGAGCGGGAGGAGATTCCCCGTCCTGCTGCGGGCGGATGCCATAAAGGATGACGCCGGGCACATTATCGGGCTTGTCGGGATGCACACCGACATCTCGGAGCGAAAGCGGGCTGAAGCGGCGTTGCGGGAGTCGGAGGAGAAGCTGCGCACCATCTTCGAGACATCCCCCGATTTTATCATGAGCATAGCCCGGGATGGCACTCTGCTGTTAATCAACCGCACTGTGCCGGAGATGACGATGGAGCAGGCTGTTGGCTCTTGCGCATATGATTACATAATGCCCGAAGCCCGCGATGAATTCGCCGCGGCGATAGAGCGCGTCTTTGGAAGCGGGAAAACGATAAGGATTGAGACATCCGGTCTCGGTCCGGACGGACGCACTTCGTATTATGAGACGCGCATAGCTCCCGTTATGCACGAAGGCGAGGTTCTTTCTGTAACAGCAGTGGCAACGGATATCACCGAGCGCAGGCGGGCTCAGGAGGCGCTGCGTGAGAGCGAGGAGAGGTACCGCACACTGGTAGAAGGGGCGGGAACCCCCATAACGACATTCGATGCGGATGGCAACATCATCGTTATAAACGAGACCAGCGCAAATTACTTCGGAGGGAAGGCCAAAGATTTCGTCGGCAAGTCTTTCCACTCTCTATTCCCTGACGCCGCTGACGCTTTGCTGGAGAGGAACAGGCGTATCATCGAGACGGGGGTCTCTGAGGAGCACGAGGATTTCTTGACTTTACCTGCGGGTAACAGGTGGTTCCTGTCAAACCTCCAGCCGGTGGCTCACGCCAACGGTGAGGTATACGCCGTGCAGGTCATATCGTACGATATTACGGACCGTAAGAACATGGAGCGGACACTCCGCGAGTCCGAGGAGAAGCTGCGCTTCATGTTCGAGTCCATGGGCGACGCGATCGTGGTGGTAGACATGGAAGGCAGGATTACGGAGTTGAACGACCAATTGCTGGCCATGTCAGGCTACGAGAGCAGGGAAGAAGTCATGGGCATGAATGCCTTCGATTTCGTTGCCCCGAAGGACCGTACCGAAGCCATGGAGACCTTTGCGCGGAACATGGAGCGTCAGATAAGTGCAACTATCGAGTATGTGGCGGTGGACAGATACGGTAGGGAATTCGATGTCGAAGCCAACGGCGCTATGCTCCGTGATGCAGAGGGGAATACAGTTGGTTTTATCATCGCCTTACGTGACATAAGCGAACGCAAGATGATGGAGCAGAAGCTCAGGGATTCCGAGGAGATGGCCCGCGGCATGCTGGAGAGCGCGGCGGCGGGCATCTATCTGGTGCAGAACGGCAGCTTCGAGTATGTCAGCCCGCAGTTCGAGGCGATATCGGGATACGAGGCTGCTGAGCTGCTCGGTACGGAGGCTTTGAGCTATGTGCATCCCGACGACAGGGAATCGGTCAGGCAGAAGGCCATAGAGGGATTGAAAGGCAAGAGCAGCCTGCCGTACGAGTTCAGGTTCGTCCGGAAGGACGGTAGTTTCGTGTGGGTGCTGGAGAAGGTGGCCTCGATCGAGTACAAAGGCAAGCGGGCAACCATCGCCAGCATCATGGATATCACCGAGCGCAAGCGGGCGGAACAGGAACTGGTTTCATCCGAGGAGAAGCTGCGCAGCTTCATGGATTCAGCCACTGATTATTTCACCATCTGGGACTCAGAGCTCAGGCTGGTGGATCTGAATGCGGCTGCCATGAAATACCCCGTTGTCGAAATGCCTGACGGATGGGATAAAGAGCAGTTTATTGGTAAGAGTATGGCTCATCTCGACCCCTGCACCATAGAGACAGGGAGGTATGACCAGTATCTTCAAGTGATAAAGACCGGCAAGCCATTCTTTGCGGAGGACATTATCCCCCATACAAAGCTGGGTGATATTCACATGGCCGTCAGCGCATTCAAGGTTGGGGATGGATTGGGCATAATCACATCGGATGTTACCGAACGCAGGAGGGCGGAGAAGGAGCTCAGGGAGCGCAAGGATGAACTGGAGAGGCGCACCAACCAGTTGCTGGCCTTGCAGAAAGTGACCGCCTCTATCCAGTCGACGCTGGAGCTGGATGAAGTGCTGCAGCAGGTGGCGGAAGGCGTGGTAGATAACCTCGGCTATGACCAATCGTTGGTGCTCGTGGTGGATGAGAAGGCAGACGTCTACCGGGCACGGGCGTGGTACAGCAAGGACCGTGTGAAATACAGGGAAGGTGTGGAGAAGCTCCTGTCTCTGGCACTGACCGATGTAAAGTTCCCGCGGAAACGGGGCTACAGCAAGGGTCTGGATGAATCCATGGACGGCAGAGTGGTGATTACCCCCAGTTTCTCTGCTGTGGCCGTGCCCCCGCTGGATAAAAAGAAAGCCGGCGCCATACAGGAATTCCTCGGGGCCAGAGCCATCGTGAGCATGCCGCTGTTCGCTATGGAGAGGCACGTTGGCGGGATCATTGCCTTCACACATAAGGATGATGTTGCAGAAACAGATGTGGAGCCGCTGAAGCTGCTGGCGGACCAGGCAGGGGTGGCCATTGTCAACGCCAATATTTACGAAGGAGCCGCTGAGCTGGCACAGAGGCTGGCGGTCACCGGGACATTGTCCCGTATACTGGGTTCAAGCCTGGACATTAACGAGGTATATCAGGCTTTTACCGAGGAGATCAGCAACGTTATCGATTTCGAGCGTGCCAGCATATCACTGGTAGAGGGAGATCACCTGCGAGTACACGTGCTGGCTCCTGTGGAGGAGAGGACGGCTGGCGAAGGGCTGCTTGTGCCGCTGGCGGGGAGTGTGACCGAGACGATCATCAGGCGCAAGCAGACCGATATCGAGCCGGATCTCTCATCGGAGTGGAAGTCTCCTATGGATGTTCCCTATGCCGAGGAGGGATTGCGCTCCGTCATCAGGGTTCCCCTTCTTTCCAAGGGCGAGGTGTTCGGCAGCTTTGAGCTGGTCAGCCGTAAACCCGGTGCATACGGTGAGCGGGAGCAGGGTATCCTGGAGCAGGTGGCCGGCTCCATGGCGGCTGCAGTCGAGAATTCCAGGCTGTTCACGCAGGTGAAGCAGCATGAGGCCGAACTGATAAAGGCGTATGAAGAGCTCAAGGCGGCGCAGGATTATATGTTGCAGGTGGAGAAGCTCAGGGCGCTGGGCGAGATGGCCAGCGGCGTGGCCCACGATTTCAACAACGTGCTGGCCATCGTTTTGGGGAGGGCCCAGCTGGCGCTTGAGGACGTCAAGGATGCCAAGCTGAAGAAGGACCTGCAGATAATCGAGCAGGCCGCGCTGGATGCAGCCAGCACCGTGCGGCGACTGCAGGACTTCAGCCGGGTGAGGGTGGACCGCACTTTTGAGCCCGTGGACCTGAACAAGGTGGTTGAGGGCACGCTGCAGATGGTGGACTCGCGGCGCATCGAGCTCAAGGAGACGCAGGGCATCAGCATCGACGTTGTCACCGATCTGGAGAAGCTTCCCACTATCCTGGGAAATGTTTCCGAGCTGCGGGAGGCGCTGGTGAACATCGTGTTCAACGCCATGGATGCCATGCCCAAGGGAGGGACCATCACTGTAAAGAGCGCGATGGAGGAAAGATGGGCAGTTCTTTCCGTAAGCGATAACGGCGTGGGCATCCCCGAGGAGGTCATAGGAAAGATATTCGATCCTTTCTTTACCACCAGGGCTCCCAAGGGTTCAGGATTGGGACTCAGCGTAACATATGGAATCATCACCAGGCATGGCGGCAAGATCGATGTCGAAAGCACACCGGGTAAGGGCAGCACATTCAATATTAGGCTGCCGGCAGCGGGCGCTGCTGTCGGGGAGCAGCCTCCGGGCAAAGTGTCTGCCAGCGTTAAGCCCGTACACATACTGCTGGTGGATGACGATCCGGAGGTCGGAGAGGTTCTGGGGTTAATGCTCAGGCAGATGGGACACAAAGTCACCGGCGTGGGTTCCGGTGGTGCGGCGGTCAAAGCCTTCGAGTCGGGTGGCTATGATCTGGTGATCACTGACCTGGGGATCCCCGACATGTCGGGTCACGAGGTGGCGGCTGCGGTTAAGCGTGTCAGCCCACGGACGCCGGTGGTGATGATCACCGGATGGGGTGTGCAGCTTGACCTGAAGGAGATGCCGGAGATCGACGGCCTGGTGGCCAAGCCATTCAGCAAGCAGGCCCTTATTGAGACGATATCCAAGCTGCTGCAGTCGAAGCCCCGGAAGGGCAATGGACGGAAGAAGAAAAAGGGCCCTCCTGCCTAGAGGGCCCTTTAATCGTTTTCGAGATAGACTGTCTACAGCAGGGACGGCACGCCGTCCGCAGCCTTGTTCATCTCCTTCAGTTTATCCTCCGCCTCTTTCTGCTTTTTCTTGATCAGTCCGGCGGATTCTGTCACGGCCTGATATATCTTCTTCACCCTCTCGATATCCCTCAACTGGGACAGGATTACGGTGACGGATAAATCGCTCTTATTCCTGGGATAATCCCCGTTACGGAGCACGGCGTCCTCGGCCATGCCTTTCATGATCTCGCCCAGCTCGCGGATCATGGCAACGTTCATTTCCTTGGGTGGAGCGGATACCAGATACAGGGCTTTGCCTGCATCCCGCGGGTTACAACTGATGGACAGCTCGGCTATCGCCTGTTCCATGGCTTCAAGGCCGCGAAGTGTCTCCTTGCCCTTCTTTCTGAAGCTGCGTGTGGTCTCGAATGGATTCCTGATGACCGGCAGCTCCACTCTGCCCATGCCGATGGTGGTCCATCCATCCAGTGTCTCTTGAATATCGCCGGCGTCCAGTACCCTGGCTCCGATATGCTTGCGCTTGACTTCCTCGCCGGCGCACATCATGTCATAGAATGGTCGCACGATCTCCTGATTGATCCTCTCCATGTGGTTCACCAGGTTGGCATCCTTCTTGAGAAAACGCTCGTTGTCTGCTAGGAATACCGCATCGGCGACGGAATGCACTGACTTGAGACAGGTGGCGGTGTTATATACGCTCCTTTCCTCAGAGGTCTCCTCGTGATGGAACGGCAGGACTACCAGCGCATAAACCGGCTTATCGGGGAACCGGTCCTTGAGTATATCGGCGATGACTGGCAAAGAGCCGGAGCCCGTCCCGCCGGCGGCCCCGGCACAAAGGAGAAAGGCATCCGTCTCGTAAAACCGGGAGCCGGTGCGCACCGCGTCGATCACCTTGTAGCCATCCCATTTCGCCAGGGCGGCGGCTACCTCGTTGATCTTTCCCACGCCATGGCCACCGGTGCGGCCACCACCAATAACGATGCGGTGATGGAAGTCGCTCTTGATGGTCCTCAATCCCGTGAGGTCGGCCTGATCCGTGTTCACTGCATAGGCACCGGTGATTATCTGTAAGCCGCGATGACGAATTGCAGACTTACCCATCCTGGCAAATTCATCAGCGATCCTGGCGCCACACTGCCCCATTCCAACTACAACTAGCCTCATATCTGCCTCCTTATAAAAACTAACCCCTATCGAAATATTATGAAACTTTAGCATAACACCTAACCCCTGTCAAGCCTGAATAAATTGATAATCCAAGCTCCTCCACCTGATCGGTCGCCCTGTGATATAATTACTTTCCGCATGCCGTACGGGGAGCATCATGGAGTTTCGTAGGGAGATCAAGCGGATGGAATTGCTCAGCCCGGCCAGTGGCTTCGCTCGCGTGGTAAGCACCATCGAGTACCGCCGGGACCCGCTGACGGGTTGCTGGTGCCGCATCAACGTCAGCAGGGCGCAGCGCGTGAGGCAGTCACGGGGCGATGGTGCAGATGCGGCACAGGCCATCGAGGGGACGAAGGACGGCTGCTACTTCTGCCCGGAGCACCTGGATGCGGCTACCGCCAAGTTCCCGCCCGAATTCGCTGATGCAGCTCGAATACATGAGGGCGACACTGTCGTGTTCCCCAACCTGTATCCCTTCGCCGAATACCACGCCGTCGCTGTCCTGACGCGGCAGCACTGCCTGAGGCTGGACGAATTCACGCCGGTGATGATACAGGACAACATCGCCGCCACCCAGCGTTACATCGCTGCGGTCAATCGATGGGACGTCAGGGCCAAATATCCTGTCTGGCTGTGGAACCACCTGCCGCCCAGCGGGGCGAGCATCATACACCCGCATGTACAGATCACGGTCGATCGCTCCCCGATGTCCGGGCTGCGGGATATGTTCAATGCCAGCAGGAGATACCACAGGAAGAACGGTCGTGTTTTCTGGGCTGACCTTATCGATGCCGAGCGCCAGGAGGGACAGCGGTTCATCGCCGATTACGGTTCACTGGCGGTTATCGCCAGCTTCGCGCCACGGGGCAACCGGGAGCTGCAGATCGTTTTCAAGGATGTGAGCAGCCTGATCGACCTTGAGCGGAGGCAGGTCGCGGATTTCGCCGACGCGGTGGTGAGGGCGCTGCGCTGCTATAAAAGCATGGGCGTGGACTCGTTCAACATCATCACTTACTCGGGGCCCGTCGGCGGGAACGACGGGCATTTCTGGATGAGCGCCCGCCTGATCGCCCGTCCCGGTTTCCAGCCGTACTATACCAGCGATTCGGGCACGCTGGAGCGGTTCTATGGCACCTTCGTGATCGAGACGCTGCCGGAAGCTGTGGCGCGGGAAATGAAGGGCTACTATCGTTTTTAGTCGTCCCACAGCGGGTTGATCACCAGCCCGGTGGGCGTCTTGGGGTAGAAGTACGTCGATTTGGGCGGCATGCGCACGCCGGCATCGGCCACTGACAGTACGCTGGATATGGGCGTGGGGTTGAGCAGGAAGGCCAGCTGGTACTCGCCGGCATCCACCAGCGATATCGCCTCCAGTCCGTCGCGCGTGTATTTGAGGCACTCCTCTTCGCGCTCGGGTGAGTCGAGTCCCAGCATCTGGCGCAGGATCACCTGGTGCAGTATAAAGACGTCCAGCTCGCTGAGGACGCTGGGCTGCACCGGCAGCATCATGTCGGGCCTGGCGTGCATCAGGCACAGGCTGGTGCCGTCTAGGCCGTATAGCCCGAAGGTGGTTCCGCGCTTCCTCTTCAGCGACTGGCCCCATCGCTT
Organism: uncultured Dehalococcoidales bacterium; assembly: GCA_964428725.1. Lineage (GTDB taxonomy): Bacteria > Chloroflexota > Dehalococcoidia > E44-bin15 > E44-bin15 > CAYRYW01. The sequence continues at coordinate 2,430 of CAYRYW010000029.1, read as the reverse complement.
CACGGTTTCGCCGTGGTCCGGCAGCGGCGGCAGCAGCCTGCGGTCGAAATACGGGATCCACTCGTGCTTGAATCGCGACAGCAATTTGGGATTGATATCGCGCACCAGTCGATGGGTTGGAAGCATGACAAGGTTGGGGTCTTCCGAGGGCGTAAGCGTCATCATGACGAAGTTGAAGCCCTCATCGCCGGTACATGACGGAGCGGCTGCCATGCGCTCGTTGCGGTAGGCCAGGGCGGTGGCATAGCGGTGGTGTCCGTCGGCGATATAGATGGTCTTATCCGCCAGCAGCTTATGGATCTTCTCGATACTGTCGCTGTCTTCCAGCGGCCACAGGGAATAGCTGACGCCGTCACCATCGGTGGCGGTCAGCTGCGGCCGTCCGCGCCGCTCGCCGAGCAGCGCCTGCAACCCCTCCCGCCGGTGGCGGAACAGCCCCATCACCGGGCTGAGGTTGGCGTTGCACGCCCGCAGCAGCCGCAGGCGATCCTCGCTCGGCCCCTTCATGGTCATCTCGTGGGGGCGTATGTGTCCGACGCTCAGGTCCTCCAGCCTGACACGGGCGAATAGGCTGAAGCGGCTCATGGGACGGTCGCCGTGCTGGAACCGGTGCTCGACGAGGTAGAAGGCGGGACATTCGTCGCGCTGCAGTATGCCCTCACTCAGCCACTGGTTTAGTGCAGCGGCGGCACGGGAATACCGGTTGTCCTGCGGAGAGTCGGCGGGGCGCTCTTTGCCGAAGTCGAGCCGGATTATGTTGCAGGGGTTGGACTGATAGTATCCGGCCTGTTCCTCGGTGGAGATGACGTCGTAGGGGGGTGTGATAACGGTTGAAGGGTCGCCGATACGCTTCAGGTCGTATCTTATGCCGCGAAACGGTCGGATATCAGCCACAACGAACTTAATATAGCAAGGCGGTCGCCAAAGGTCAATCGGTGGAGATGGCCTGCCTTATTTCGCGGATGAATTCGCCAGCCGATGTGGCCGGGTCGCTGGAGGAGTCAATGATGTCCAGCAGGCGGCTGCCGATTATGATGCCGTCGGCCAGTGAGGCCACGCGGCGGGCCTGCTCCGCTGTCGAGATGCCGAAGCCGACGCACAGCGGCTTGTCGGTCGTCTTGCGGATGCGGGAGATGAAGCCCTCCAGGTCGCTGGTCAGCGCTTGCCTCGCTCCGGTGACGCCCTTCAGCGAGACCACGTAGATGAAGCCGCGCGACCTGTCGGCGATGAGTCGCATGCGCCCCTCGTCGGACGTGGTCGGCGCCAGCAAATAGATCAGGTCGATGCCACGTTTGGACGAGATTCTCTCCAGCTCGCCGCCCTCTTCCGGCGGAAGGTCGGGCACGATCAGCCCGTCGACTCCGGACCCGGCGCAGGCATCGCAGAACTGCTCCAGCCCGTAGTGGAATATGGGATTGTAGTAGCCCATGAAGATGAGCGGTATGTCGATGCGTCGCCTGAGGTCGGCGGCCACCTCCAGACAGCGCTGCGGTGTGATGCCGCTCTGCAGCGCCCGGTGGCTCGCCCGCTGGATGGTGGCGCCGTCGGCCAGCGGGTCTGAGAAGGGGATGCCCAGCTCGATCATGTCGCAGCCGCTGTTTGCTATCGATTGCGCCACTTCCAGCGTGGCCTCCACGCCGGGGTAACCCACGGTGAGGTATGCGATGAGCGCCTTATGCGATCGCTGCTCGAAGGATGCATCGATGCGGTTCACAGCTCCACCCCCAGCGCCTGTGCCACGATGGCCAGGTCCTTGTCGCCGCGCCCGCTGAGGTTGACCAGTACGATATCGTCCTTCGACAGGGCTTTCGCCAGTACGGTCGAATAATAGATTGCGTGTGCCGGCTCCAGCGCCGGTATGATGCCCTCGCGCTGCGACAGCAGGCGAAAGCCCTCCAGCGCCTGCCGGTCGGTGATGGCTACATAGGTCGCTCGCCCGCTGTCCCTGTAATAGCTGTGCTCCGGGCCGACGCCGGGGTAGTCCAGTCCCGCCGAGATGCTGTGGGTCTCGCGTATCTGGCCGTCCTCGTCCTGCAGCAGATATGACTCGGTTCCATGCAGCACCCCGATGCTGCCCTGTGCCAGGCTGGCGCCGTGCTTCCCGCTGTCCAGCCCCAGCCCGCCCGCCTCGACCCCGATGAACTTCACCGGGTCGCCGAAAAACGGATGGAACAGGCCGATGGCGTTGCTGCCCCCGCCGACGCAGGCCACGGCGTAGTCGGGGAGGCGCCCGGTGGCATCCAGCACCTGCTGCCGAGCCTCCGTCCCGATGACCGTCTGGAAGTCGCGCACCATCACGGGATACGGGTGCGGGCCGACGACGCTGCCCAGCAGGTAGTGCGTCGTGTCAACGTTGGTGACCCAGTCGCGTATGGCCTCGTTGATGGCGTCCTTGAGGGTGCGGCTGCCGCTGGATACCGGCCGCACCTC
>CAYRYW010000028.1:0-30593 GCA_964428725.1 uncultured Dehalococcoidales bacterium | reverse complement strand
GACCTGCTGATTGCGAACGGGATCCCGAATCCGGCGGAACGCGACAAATAGCGATGTCTTCGATTCTTACGGCCGGACCGCGCCAAGCGGCCCCGACCTGCAAACGCTTTCGGCGACCCGGCGCCGATCGCGGTAACAGCAGCACTTACATCGCGCCGCCCAAATCCGGCCGCCGGCGGCGGCGGTAGATTACCGTCAAGCGTGTTCGCAGCAAGGCGATGTCTCGCCGGCACGCCGGTGGCGGACCGGCGGGGCATGGCTCCTGTCCCAGAACCTCGAAATCAATCGTCGCGCTCTTCTTCCGTGGCCACCGGTGGCGAAGGACGGAGAGCCGATACGCGCTCGATGATCTGCTCCAACTCCGGCACTGTACGGCCTTGCTTGGCTCCTTGCTCTAGCAAGCTCTTGAAGAACAGGGGCGACTTGCGGCAGCTATCATCGTCGGGATAGCCGTAGGTTGCCTTGAAGGCATCTGCTGTTGCCCTAAAGATGTCGTCGCCGATCGCAGCTCGGATGGCCGACTCAAGCTCATCTTCGAATACGGCGTAATGCGCTCCGACCTCTGTCGGCGGGAAGTCCTGGGGGTCCTCCACTCCCAGAAGTCTCTGCAGCCTCCTGTTGGCTCCGGGTTCTGTCCCGCTGTCGGCATCGCCATCCCAGACGACATACGTCGGGATGTGCAGACCCGAAAAGATGAGGTAGATGCGATCGATGTTGTTCTTTCCGGCACAGGGGATTACGGCTATTCCCTCACTGTCCAGCGTCCGGCCCATGCGCAAAGCGGCGCCGGCGATTGCGCTATAGTCATCCGCCCCTTCGACCAGGACCACGACATCCCCAAAGAAGCCCTCATTGACCCACGGCGTCAAGAGGGTCGCCAACCGGGCACTGATGGATTCGGCGGTGAATGGAGTTCGGGGTGGCGTGTCTTGCGCTTTTTCCAGCTTCCCAGCCACAGCCTCAAGGCTATTTGCTGCGACTCTTGTGATCAGAGGAGGCCTATCAGTATCATCGTCGGCAACGGGACCCAGCTCGGGGTCCGGAACCTTGGTGAGCCGGCGCACACAGTGAAAACGCACAAGGTCTACAAGCAGCGGAGAATGAGTGCAGTAGATGACCTGCGTGCTGGCGGCGACTCCTTGGATCCTGCCTTCGGCGAGTTGCCAGAGAACGCGAGTCAGATGACGCTGTCGGTTCGGATGCTGATACAGCTCGGGCTCTTCGATTCCGAGGATCAAATGCGGCAGACGTTCCGGAAGCGCCCCGGCTGCCGCCTCCCCATCCGGAGATTCTTCCGTCTCCACGGGCTGCTCTGCCTGGGCTGCGGCCAGTTGCTGCAGCAGGGAGAGAATGAAGGCCCTTTGCAGCCCGTGCCCAGCCCGATCGACCGTGGTCCGGAATCCGTCCTCCTCGAGCCATGTGCTTGCCCTCGGCATCGGGATCGTCAGGTCGTCAGCCTCGAGCCAGCGGAGTAGGACCGCCGCTGCAGGCACGTAATCCCGGAGGATTCTCGTCAGATCCTTGCCCAACTGACCGAGTTGCGGCAGAACTTTGGGATCGATGAGGCCGTCGTATTCCGCCTGCGTTCGACTCTTGAAACTGGTGAAGTCTTCATTCCGGGCCAGGACGCTACGGACAACGAGCTCCATGATCTCATGGATCGCGCTACCCCTGGCGTCGGCGGCGTCGTTGGACGCTTCACGGACCGCAGGGACAAAGACGTACCTGGTGTGTCTCTCCAGACGGGCTTGCCCCACTTGGCGGAACCCGAAGAACTGGCCATCGTCGGGCCGCATCTGACAGCGCTCAGGATGCTCGTTTTCCCAGGCCTGCAGGGCCCGGTCGGCGGCGTCCGCACTGCTGGCCGTTGGCAGTTCGCCGTACTCGGGCCGGCCTCGTAACTCTGCATATGCGCTTCTGCGATCACGTTTCCCGGCATGGCGTCTTACTCCCTCGAAGTCAGGATTCTGTAGCCGGGTGCCATGATACTTGACCTCGGAACCGCGGATGATCTTCGTGACCGTCAGGGTCTCATGGTCCAAATACGGTCGGTAGAGCTCGTTTTCCTCCTCGGTCAGGGCGTCAAAAGTGACAGCTATCTCGATTGCCGCATCGTTATCCCGGTTGTAGTAGTCCTCCTGCGACACGGAAAGCGTGGTATCGTAGAAGACCCGGATCGCTCGGAGGAACGCGGATTTGCCGGCCCCGTTGGGACCGACCAACACCGTCAGCTTCTCGAAGTCGATTCCTTCATCCAGAATGCAGCGGAAATTCTTGACGTGAACTCGCTTTATCCGCATTTGATTTGCCCCCTATTCTGCCCGCTGAGGGCTCGTTACCTGGAGACCTTGCAGGGCCGCCATGGCAGCCCCGATCAGAATGGGCCTTGACACGCCCACGGCGTTTCGTTAAGCTCCTGTTCAGACGCCACGGGGGCTGGGATCCCGGGGCCCGGTGAAGGGGCGGCCATGCAGACGACGATCCTTGCCCTGGCCGATCAGGCCGACGACGCCACGCGCCGAGATCTCATCCTGGAGACCTGCCGCTACCTCGCGGCCATGCCAGCCGAGGACCTCACGGTCCTGAAGGAGGTTCTGTCCCGTCATTACCGCCCCGCTGCAATAGACGACGCTCCAAGTCAGCGGCCATCGCCGCCCCGCGCGACGATCCACCTGCCGCCAGGCCCCTGAGGTATCCCAACAGCTCCCGCTGCTGGGCCGGCGCTAGTTGCCGGAAACCGGCCAGGAGCTCGCGCTCCTCATCCGTCAAGTCGCCGGCGATGCCGGCCTTCGTCAGCGCTCCGCGGACCAACTCCACCGCCTGGCCTTCCTCGCTCGCCGGCGGTGGCCAGTCGGCCTCGTCATCAGCCAACCACTCCGCGGGCACACCTAATGCCCTCGCCAAGCGCATCCCGAGGTCAAAGCCAGGCCGGGATGCTTCGGCTTCGATCTTGCGGATGTTCCCTGGCGAGCAGCCAACTTCCCTAGCGACGTCTGCGTAGGACCTGCCCGCCCGGACCCGCCTCAGCTTCTCCGCCAGTTCCACAGCCACAGGTTACTCCGGTAACGGCTGCCCGGAAAAAAATCGCAAAAAAGTGGAAAGGAATGCTTGACGGCATCACCACAGATACGCTATTCGTGCCTGTGGTGACCACGAAGGGCACTGTAGTGACGGTTACGGAGAACCTGATGACGGGTTTCGACTACGACCCCGATCCCCTGGTTCGGGCCATGAACCGGAGGAAGCTGGAAGGCAAGCCCAGCGGGGTCGCCTGGGCGGCAAGGGCAACGGGCCTGTCCGCGGCGACGGTCAGTCGCGTCCTGAATCGGAACGGCGCCAGCCTGGCGGCAGTCGGCAAGGTGTGCAAGGCCCTCGGCGTGGATCCGTCCGAGGTCCAGCCAGCGGCGGAGCCAACGGCATGACGGCGGCGACGAAAGAGCATCCCGCCGGCCCCCGGCCGAGGGCGTCGGAGATGCCGATGCCCCGGCGGCTGCTGAAACCGGCCCCGCCGAAGGCCGACCGGGAGCCGCCGAAGGAGCGGACGTTCGGCCGGCGGCCCAAGCTGATCGTGTTCCCCGCGGGCCAGCGGCCGATCGTGGTCCGCTGCTCGCCCTGGTGCCTGCGGTGCGAGCGGCTGAGCCGCCACGCGGGCAACTGCCCGGGGCTGGCCGGCGGGGACTCGGACATCGAGCCCCTCTGCTGGATCGACGCGGCGACGGGGCGGGAACGCTTCCCGATCGCCTGGAGCGCGGCGTGAGCGGCAGAGACGGCAGATTCGACACAGAGGCGCAGAGAGACAGAGGAAGAACAGAGAATGCGTAGTCTGGCGGAACAACTCAGCCCCTCTGAGTCCTCTGCGGCCCTGTGTCGCGCCCGGCGGCTGGTGGGAGAGATGCTGGCCGCCCCGAACCGGCCGGCCGACGCGGTCAACCCCTGGTGCCGGCTCTGCCGCGACTGGATCGGCAACGTCGCCGGCGGGGGGGACGGGGAGGGCGACCCGGACGGCTGCCACGGCTTCGGCGGGGCGGCGCGGCCGCAGTGCTGGCGGATGGCCGCCGCCGGCGGCGGCGACACGGATCCCGAGACGGGGGAGCTGGTCGATGCGCCGAGCGAGCTGAGCGACGCGGAGCACCCGGCGGCCGCGGGTTTCCCCCGGCCCGCGACGCCGGGCCACGAGGCGGACCCCGCGGTCTCCCCCCGCCGCGGGGCCGCCGTTGACGACGACGCGATGGGCGATCCGGTCCATCGCTCCTGAGTGTCCCGGAAACGTGCGAACCGACAACGGTGAATCACGGACGAGTTTTAACCCCCCTGGCGGCAGGGACGCGGCGCGGGCGGCGGGCGAGTTTTTTTCACCCCCGATGGCCAGGGGGGTGAAAGGGCCCGCTCGTGCCCATCGGACGGACCGGCTGGAGCTGCCAGGAGGTCGCCGACGCCCGCGGCGTGGCGGTGACCAAGGCCACCACGACCCTGCGGCGATTCGACCGCCAGGCCCGGACCTTCCTCGCCGCCGCCCGGAGGCTTCAGCCGGACGTCCGGGCCGACCGCCTCGCCGAGCAGTTCGTCGCCATGCTGACCACCGGCGGGGCGCTGTCCCGGCTGGACCGCCGCCGGCTGCTGGATCACGTCCGGCGGCTGGCCGCCGGGGCGGACCCCTGAAACCGACCCTCCCTCCGGCCGGCCCGGCCGCGGGGCATTTGGCCATGACGCAAGTCCTGCTTGTCCATCGACGCCGGGGCGTTCCCGGCGGATCTCTCCCGGATGTCCGCATGGCCGGGCCGGCCGGGCGGAGGGCAGCCAAGCCATGACGCAGGCGAAGGCACAGGACGAGGCCGCGGCCGGCCAGCCGGACCGGCTGGTGAGCGAGCAGATCATCCGGCTGAACGACGTGGCCGACTGGCTGCCGCGGCGGGCGCCGGGGCGGAAGGTCTCCCAGGTCACCCTCTGGCGGTGGGCGACCAAGGGCGTCCGCGGCGTCGACGGCCGGCGGGTCCGCCTGGAGACGATCAAGCTCGGCGGGCGGCGGTACACGTCGGTGGAGGCCGTCGAGCGCTTCGCCGCGGCCCTGGACGGCCGGGCGTGGAGGCGGAGGCGGGCGAAGCACACCGCCGGCCGGCGGCGGAGCGAGGCGGCCGCCGCGCGGGACCTGCGCCAGGCCGAGGAGGTCCTCGCCGAGGCCGGCTTCTACGACGATGACGACGACCCCGCGGAGGATGCCGCGGGCGTGTGACGGACCACGGCCCGCCCGCGGCGGGCCTGCAAAGGGAAAGGAGTCCGACATGGCACGGAAACGGAAGTCCGACAAGGGGGCCTGCCGGGTGCCCGGCTGCGATCGCCCGGCGGCCAGCCGGGGGATCTGCAAGGCCCACGGGGTGGCCCTCTACACCAAACCCGACAGCCCCAGGGGCAAGGAGGCCGCCTTCCACGCCCTGCCGTCCACGCGGCGGGCGGGCAAGGCCGCGGCCGGGTTTGGCCGGGCCCGCGCCAACCGGGCCGGCCGGACCGGCCGCCGGGGCCGGGGCGGCGACGGCGAGCGAGCCCCCGCCGCCCGCCGCCCGGAGGAGACCTGCGCCGAGGACGCCGCCGAGGCCGCCGAGGCCGCCCTGCTGGACGGCGTTGACGACGATCTGCTGGCCGGGGCGACGGAGTTGGGCGCCGCCGCCGGCTGCGTCCGCCTCCGCGTGCCCGAGGGCCTGGCCTTCGTCAGCCCGGCCACCGGCAGGGTCGCCGTGCTGACGGCCTCGGGGAGCATCATTCCCGGCCGGCTCGCCCTCGCCGACGGCGACGCCGACGCCCCGCCGCGGCCGTCGGTGACCGAGGCCCTGTGCGAGCTGGCCCGGCGGCTGGGCGGCCGGGCCGCCGACGTCGAGGCCGGCTGGCTGATCGCCGTGGGCGAGCACCTGCTGGCCCTGGACCGCGCCGGGCGGATCGGCCCGGCCCGGATCCACCTGGAGAGCGCGCCGTGAGCCCCATACGGGTCTGCCCGGAGTGCGGGCTGCGCTTCGACAGCGACGAGCTGGTGGTGACCGTCGACGCCGACGGCATCGTGGGCATCGCCTGCCCCAACGGCTGCCACCTGGGCCACGTCGGCCTATCGGCCCTGCTGGCGATCGCCGACGTGGAGCTGGAAACCGTCGCGGGCTGAGCGGCCCGGGCGGCAACGGAGTCCGAACGGTGCGGCATGGAAGGATGCAGACAACGCGCCGGGCCGCTGTTCGACGCCGCCGCGGTCGGCGCCCCCGCCCGCCGGCGGCAGGCCCACCAGGCCGCCGGGGCGGCGGTCGCCGACCGGCGGGTCAGCCGGCAGATCGCCGCCGTCCTGCGGGCCCTGGCCGAGCTGGGGCCGCTCACCCGCGAAGAGCTCGCCCGCCACACGGGGATCAAGGAGTCCAGCCTGTGCGGGCGGCTGCATCGGGCGGAATATCCCAACGCCGGCCGGCCGGCGTGGAAGCCCCGACTGGCCGCCCTGATCGACGGGACCGCCGAGGCGATCGCCGCCAGCGGGTGCAGGGTCAAACGGTACGCCATCACCGCCGCCGGCTACGCGGCCCGGCGGACCGGCCGCTGGCCCATCACAGAGGCCGCAGAGGAACAGAGGACCAGAGATCGGGAGTCGAAGGATGAATGAAGAGGACGTGGCCGATTCCGGCTTGGAGACGTGGGCCATCCTGGAGATCATGGGCCGCCATCGCGTGGCGGGGAAGATCTCCGAAGCCGTAATCGCCGGGGTCAAGCTGCTCCGGGTCGACGTGCCGGCCGTGGACGGCGACCCGGCCATGACGCAGTTCTACGGTGCCCAGGCGATCTACTGCCTGACGCCCGTCAGCGAGGAGCTCGGCCGCCGCGCCGCGGGGACGCTGCGGCCGTGCCCGATCCGTTACGTGGAGCTCCGGCACTTTCCCCAGCCCGCCCAGCCGGAGCTGTTCGACGACGCCGCCGAAACGGCAGAGGCCCTTTGAATCTCTGGGGCTCTGTGTCGAATCGCTGTTTCTCTGGGATCGAAGGAGCGACCGATGGACTCAGGGACGAGACGCGACGAAACGCCGCCGATCGTGACCGGACCCGGGGGTGAATACCGGCGGGGCTTCTGGCCGAAGCCGACCGCGGCGAACGGAGACCCCAACCGCCGCCGGCGGTTCGGTCAACTCTGCCACGCCGTGATCGGTGCCGTTCTTGTGGGCCTGATCCTCTGCTGGCCACGAGGCCCCAAGCCCAACCCCACCCTCACGCCCGGGCCCGTGACGCACGGCGTGGTCCTTCCGTTCGAGGAGCAAACTGCCAGGCAAGAAACCACGTCCGTAAGCAGCCGAGAGACGAGCGCCGCCGTGGACGCCACGGCCCGCGGCGGCAGGGACGTTGCAGCGCCCGTCCGGCCGGACGGTCCGGCCGCGGGCCCGGGCGCGGGCGTTCATATCGGCCGGGAGACAGCCATGAGATTCGAGATCTACCGGGACGCCGCCCGCGAATGGCGCTGGCGGCTGCGGGCGGGCAACGGCCGGATCATCGCCGACTCCGGCGAGGGCTACGCCGACAAGGCCGGCTGCTCCGACGCGATCGACCTGGTCAAGGCCGGCAGCGGCGGGGCGGAGGTCGTCGAGCTACCGGAGTAGTCCGCGGACGCAGAAGAAGAAACACCGTAGTCCACGGATCACACAAATTACACGAACGAGAACAGAAACGGATGTCACTGCTGTAATTCGTGCAATCCGTGTAATTCGTGGACTGAAAGGCCAACCATGACACGCAAGAGCAAGGCGCGAACGAAGGTGCAGACCCCCAACGTCCTGGCCCTGGACGGCGCCGACTACGACGACGGCAAGCGGAGCCTGGCCGTCGCCCCGGCGGAGATGCGGCGGACGGCCCAGCAGATCATCGACGCGACCGACGAGCACCGGCACCTGAAGATGGGCGGGGCGTGCATCCTGCTCATGGTCGAGCGGGCCGCCGGCGTGGCCGGGAAGCTCACCGCCGGCGAGCGGGTGAGCATCGGCAAGGCGTGGAAGGCGCGGCCGCGGGACAAGGTCCTGGCCGGCCTGGCGGGCAAGGACGCCGCGCGGGTCGATTTCCTGATCAAGCTCTCCGGCGACTGGCTGGCCCTCGTCGCCGAGGCCGAGGGCGCCGAGGGCGCCCTGGGCAAGCTGGCGGCCCTGATCGACCACGAGCTCTGCCACTGCGGCGCGAAGGTCGCCGGGGAGTTCCTCGAGCCCGAGAAGGTCCCCGAGCGGCGCAGGGCCCTGGGCGAGGACCTGATCGAGGTCCGCGACGACTTCCGCGACGCCGAGCACCGCTGCCTCATCCGCTACTACGCCCGCACGAAGGACGGCGAGCTCACCTGGAAGCTCCGCAAGCACGACGTGGAGGAGTTCCACGGCGTGATCGCCCGCCGCGGGGCGTGGTGCACGCCGCTATCAAAGCTGGTGGACGTGCTGCACAGCGGCCCGGCCGAGCCGCTGTTTGAGACCGCGGCCGAGGGCGAGGAAGCGGCCTGATCCACGAATGACACGAATTACACGGGTTGCATGAATGGTCCGCACGATAAATGAGCACGTTCTAAGGGGCCGACATGGAACACGACGCGGAAAGGGACAACAAACGCCACTGGCTTCGCTGGCGACGTCCGGGCAGGTCGGGCCTAAGCCTCTGGCACTGGACCGAGACCGGCGGCGGGTGGACGCACTGCGGGAAGGAACTCTACGCGGGCGATACCATCACCTGCGGCCATCAATACACGCCGCCGGTCGACCACTTCCCCCCCGAGGCGTTCTGCCGGGTCTGCCTCCGCGCCTGGCAGGGCTGGGAGGCGATCGCCAGGTCGCGGGGGAGCAAGCGGGCATGAGCCAGCAGGACGCGACAGGCCCGTTGATCGCCTGCCTCCTGCGGCAGGACTACACGGTTCGCGTGCAAGCGTTCCACGGCGGCCTCGGCGTCGGCTGGCAGTATGTCTGCAAGCTGTTCCACAAGCGTAAATGTATCCACCACGCCAGCGCCGCCAGCGTGCAGGCGGCGGTATTGGCCGCGGCCACGGGGGCCGCCGCAGACGGCTGGCACCTCGACTGGGGCCGCTAGCACGAATTACACGAATTAAATGGAAACTCAGAAGCTCTGCGACTCTGTGTCGAATCCGAATCCCTGGATCTCTGCGAAAAGGAGTCCGACATGACGACGGCAACAGCGACGAAGAAACGCCGGAGGAAAAAGCCGGCAGGCACGAAGCTGAAATGGCAGAAGTCCGGGCGGGCGCAGGTCGCCGACAGCATGGCCCAGATCGGCGACCTCGCTCCGGGGGCCTTGCGCTGGTGCATCTCGCCCGTCAAACCAGGCAACCTGCACAGCGTCCACCTCAGCAGCGAGGAGCTGTTGGAGGAGGGCCGCGACCAGCTCTCCAATCAGTATGGACGACTGCAGCCCTTTGCCACGCTGACCGACGCCAAGGCCGCCTGCCAGCGCGTGGAGGACGCCCTGCTGGCCGAGGCGGAGCGACAGAGCGCCGAGCTGCCTGGCCGGCAGGCAGGCACAGAGACGCAGAGCGACGGAGGGGTTGCCGGTTCTTGTTGGCGCCGGCCCTCCGCCAAGACCATGCTGGTCAAGATCGACGACATCGCCGTCGTCGCCGGCGCCAACGCCCGGACCGACTTCGCCGAGGCGCCCCTCCTGCAGTTGGCCGGCTCGATCAAGCGCGACGGGCTGCTCCAGCCGGTGGTGATCAACAAGACCCCGGCGGGCCTGGAGCTGATCGCCGGCGAGCGGCGGCTCCGCGCCGCCCGCGAGGCCGGGGAAAGCCACGTCGAGGCCCGCGTCTACGATGGGCTCGACGCCGCGACGGCGGCGCGGATGCGATTGAGCGAGAACCTCAACCGCCGGGACCTCAACCACGTCGAGACCGCCCGGGCCCTGCGGGCCCTGGCCGACGCCGGGATGACCGTCGCGGAGATCGCCGCGGAGGTCCGAAAGAGCGACGACTACGTGCGGAAGCACCTGGACCTGACCCGGCTGGCGCCGGAGGTCGCCGATCTCCTCGCCGACGGCCGGCTGCCGGTCAAGCACGCCGAATTGATCTGCCGCGTGGGCGACCCGGCCCGGCAGCGCGAGCTGGCCGAGGACGCGACCCGGCTGAGCTGGGACGCGAAGAAGAAGGCCTGGCGCGGCGTCAAGCGCGACTGGATGGGCCGGACCAATCGGAGGACCGACGAGCCCGCCCTGGACGATGGCGACTTCGTGCTGCCCATGGAGGACCTCCGCGACCGCGTCGAGGCGGTGATGCTCTCCCTGAGCAAGCACGGCTGGCCCAAGGGGGAGCCCTACGCCGGCAGGCGGGCCTGCGAGGGCTGCCCGGACAACACGGCCACCTATGCCGACCAGCCGACGCTGTTCGCCGGGCTCGCCCCGCGCGGCTCGGCGAAGCGGGGCCACTGCACCAACGAGGCCTGCTACCGGGCCAAGGAGAAGGCCTGGGAGAAGGTCAAGGCGAAGCGCAAGGCCGCCGCCGAGGCCAAGCAGGCCGAGCGGATCAAGAAGGCCCGCAAGGCCGGCCTGGACGTCTGCGCCGCCTGCGGCAAGGTCGCCGACGCGGATGAGAGCTTCGACGACAGCAAGGACCGCAAGCTGTGCCCACAGTGCCTCAAGCGCTATCGGAAGGCCAGCGAGCGCTCGGGCGCCGGCCACGGCTACGACGCCGCGCAGAAGCGGATGAAGGAGATGCAGCGGAAGTGGCCCTGGACGGCCGAGCAGCGCTTCGCCGTGGCCCTGTACGACTACGGCGTGGCGGTCGGCCGGCGGCTGCACGACTGGGCGTTGCAGGTCCCCCACCTGCCCGACGACGCCGCCGACGTGGCCCTGTACCTGGTGGCCCGGTGGGACGACTGGACGGAGATCGGCGCCCGCGACCTGCCCGACCCGGCCGTCTTTCTGCAAGGCGGCTGGGAGGCGGCGGACCTCCGGCGCTGCCTCTGCCGGATCCTCGAATGCAGTTGCATGAACGACGCCGACCAGCCGGGCGTCTCGAACTGGCAGCCCGCAATCGCGAACGTCCCCCTGTCCGACGTGGCCCTGGCCGACATCGCCCTCCTGGAGGCCCTGGCGGGCCACTGGGGCGTCGAGCTGCCCGCCCGGCCCACGGCCGAGGGCGTCCAGGCCGAACAGGGGGTCGCCGAGCTGGCCCAGCGGATCGGGGCGATCGCCAAGAAGCCCGACGGGCCGGCGAAGCTGACCGAGCTGCTGGACGGGCTGGGCGACCACGCCCCGCTGGACGCGGTCCTGGCCGACCCGAAGCTGGCGAAATGGAAGCGGGCGGTGATCTCCGAACACCGCACGCGGGCGGCGGGCGACCCGCGGGCGGCGGCCGCGGAACCCGCCGCCGCCGGCGAAGCCGACTCGGCGGCGCAGGGCGTGCCCCCCGGCAAGCGGACGCTGTACGAGCAGCAGGCGGCCCTGGTCCGCGGCGGCCGGCGGAGGGACGCCGTGCCGGTCATCGAGGCCTGCGAGGACCTCGAGCTGCTTCAAGAGGCCCTCGGCGCCGGCCTCACCGGCGACTGGCGGCGGGCGGCCGTGCGGAAGCGGATCGCCGCCCTGGGCGGAGAACCGGAAGCGGACCAGGCCGGCCAATGACCCCCGCTCGAGCCAGGGATGGCGAGACGGAAAACCAAATCCCGGCCGGCGCGGGGCGCGGCGGCAAAGGAGCCCCCGCCAAGGCGCTACGTCTGGCGGATCCGCCACTGGCGGCTGCACGAGCCGGACGCGAAGTTCCTCAGCGGGCGGCGGCCGACGCCGCTGGCCTACGTGCGGGAGTGGATCAACACGGACCCCACCGACAGGAGACTGACGACGCGGCATGAGATCGAAGGCATCCGGCTGGCCATCCTCCGTGCCGGCGGCGCGAAGCTGTACGGCATCTGGCGGCTGCTCGTCTGCTACGCCGCCGACCGGGCGGAGGGCCGCGGGTATCTGGTGGACCATCGCGGGCTGCCGGCGAGCCCCAGGCAAATCGCCGAGCTGACCGGGCTGACCCCCGCCGAGGTCGGCTGGGCCAGGCGGCTGCTGGCGGGGCCACAACTGGGCCTGCTGGAGCGCGTCCCCTGGACCCCCGACCTGGCGGCAAAGACCGCTCCTGGCGGCCCTCAGGCCCCTCCAACGGGCCATCCGGGGGGTCACCCGCACCACCGTCCCGACCGGGACGAGGCTTCCGACCACCGGACTCACGGCCAGGGCCAGGCGGCCGAGGATACACCCCGGCCCCCCGAGGCCCGGGCCGGACCGCCGCCGGCGGGGGGCGCGGCGGCCGGGGCCGGCGAGGCGGTCGCCGCCAACACCAACGGGAACGGCAACGCCGCTTGCCTGGCGGCAAGCGGCCAACCTGCGCAACGGAAAAACGGCGGCAACGGCCACGCGAACGGCGCGCGCCGAACCGGGCACACCCACGGCAACGCACGCGCCCACGCGGACGCCCACGGGGACGCCGACGCCAAGCCCGCGGCCGCGCCCCGGCAACCGCCCGGGCCGCCCGCGGCGGACGGCGCCGCGGCGGGCCGCCCCCCGACCGAGGCGGCCCCGGCGGAGGCGGGGCGGCGGGCCTGCCCCCCCAGCCCCGACCGACCGGATGATCGGGGGGAAGGCCGGGGGGAGCCGGCCGCCGCCGCCGGCGAGGGGGACGGGGGAGAGGCGGGCAGCAGGCAGACCCCGACCGAGGCGGCCCCGGCGGAGGCGGGCGGCGATGGCCGACCCCCCTCCCCGGGCCGCCCGGATGTCGCCGTGGAGTGCGAGCGGGACGGGGCGCTGTGGGCGCAGCTCGCGGGCGTGACGACCTGGGAGCGGATCGCCGACGACGACAGCGGGGCGGAGTTCGGCAAGGCGGTGTACTACGCCCTGGGCCTGCCCATGGGGCGGGTCAGCGCCCGGGCCGTCCGCCGGGAGGTCGGGTCGTTCCGGGCGGTGTGGGGGGCGGCGGCCAAGGTCCTGCCGGGCGGCTATCTGCTGGACCTGGCCGAGCGATCGCTGAGGCACGCGATGCACCTGGCCGCAGACCCGCCGGCCCCCGACCCGGCCAAGCCGGGCGCCCGGGGGAGCAAGGCGGCGGTCTGGGTGTCGGAGTTCCACCGCCGGGCAACGCGGGCGGTGGAGGCGTGGACCAAGGCCCGCGGGGCAGGCTCGGAAGGCGGTCCGGGTCCTCCGGGCCCCACCCCCTGATGCGGGTACGGGGCTAGCCCAATTTTCGAGCGAAAATGGAGTCTGAAAAATCAGTCGCGCACGGGCGCAACGTGAAACGCCGAAATGGGTTGCGAAAACGGAACAGCCCGCAGGGGCCGCCCTGAGGCCCCTGGCAGGCGACAGGAGCGAGCGGTGAATGGCGCGTGGAACCCGTCCCATCCTGGCCAGGTCGATTCGATCCCTGGCCCGCCAGGTCCATCGGGCGGAGTCGACGGTGCGCAAATGGATCGCCCGCGACGACTGGCCGTTCGCCCTCGCCCCGCCGTGGGAGGTCGAGAAGGTTCGGGCCTGGGCGGAGATCCAGCTCAAGCCCGACCCCGCCGCCGCCTACCGGAAGAAGGCCGCGGCCGCCGAGGCCGGGACGGGCGAGTTCAGCCGGCTGGGGCCCTACGGCAAGGCCCGCGTGCAGTACCTCATCGAGCGGTCGCTGTCGGTCCGGCAGCGCCGGCTCCGCGACGCGGGCAAGCTCATCGACGCCGAGGAGGCCCGCCAGCACCGGCTCCGGCAGATCCACGCGGTCAAGGCCGCGCTGCTGGCCCTGCCGCGGTCGGTCGCCAACGCCTTGGCCGGCCAGGACCGCTCCGGCATCGAGCGGATCCTCGCCGAGCGGGTCCGGGCCATCCTCCAGGAGTTCGCCGCCGGTGAACGCATCGACGACGACAAGACGACGGCCGCCGACACCGCGAAACCGCGGGCCAGGCGGACGCGGCGGAAGGCCGCCCGCGGCCGACGGGCCCGGCACAAGGCCCGCTGAGCCGACGTGGACGGCCGAGGAGCGGGAGGCCTGGGCGGAGCCGGAGCCCCTGCGGCCGAGTGAGTGGGCGGAGCGCCACCGGTACCTGCAGCACAGCAACATCCCGGGCCCCTACCGCAACGAGAACGCCCCCTACGCCCGCGGGCTCATGGACATCCCCAACGCCCCCGGCTGCGTGCAGGCCAACCTGATGAAGGCCGGGCAGATCGGCGGCTCGGAGGCCCTCCGCTGCCTGCTGGCCTACTGGGCCGCCCGCGACCCCGACCCGGTCGGGCTGACGCTGCCGAGCCGCGACAAGGGCCGGCAGATCGTCAAGCACGACGTGCTGCCGCTGTTCCGGCGGACGGCGGCCCTGCGGCGGCTGCTGGGGCATCCGGCGCGCGAGGCCCTGATCGAGTCGATCTCGCTGCTGAACGGGTTCCAGCTCGACCTGATGTGGTCCGGCTCGGCGACCTCCATGGCCTCCAACCCGTACCGGCGGGTGGTCAACGACGAGGTCGACAAGTTCGAGCCCTGGAGCGGGGAGGAGGCCGACGCGATCGCGGCGACGGAGGTCCGGCTGACGACCTACGGCGACCGCCGGTGCCAGGTCAACCTCAGCACGCCCACGACGCAGGCGGGGAAGATCTACCGGCTGTGGCTGGCGGCGACGGTCAAGCTGTTCTTCCACGTCCCCTGTCCCCATTGCGGGCACCGGCAGCGGCTCCGCTGGCCGCAGCTCAAATGGGCCGGCCTGGACACGGTGGAGAAGTGGCTGGCGGCGGCGCGGAAGGCCGTCAAGGCCGGCCGGACGTGGTATCGGACGGACAAGTGGACCACGCGGCTGCCGACGCCGGCGGCGCTGGCCGATCACGTCGCCTGGCTGACCGACGTGCGGGGGCGGCTCACCGCTGCCGAGGGCCGGGCCGACCTGGCCGACGTGCTGACTTCCGAGCGGGAGCGGCTGATCTGGTATGAATGCGAGGCCTGCGGCGGGCGGATCGCCGATGAGCAGAAGGTCGCCATGATCCGCCGCGGGCGGTGGACCACGGCGGAGGGCTTTGTCACCGGCGCCGACGGCCGCCGGCACGCCGACGCCGCCGACGTGAAGGCCTGGCCGCCGGAGACGCGGATCGGCTTGCAGATCTCCGCCCTGTACTGCCTGTGGATCCACTGGGGCCAGCTCGTGGGGGAGTGGCTGCGGAGCCAGGACGATCGCGAGGCCCTGTTCTTCTTCACGACCAACCGGCTGGGCGAGGCCTTCGAGTTCCGCCTGAAGCGCTCCAAGCCGGACCTGTACGCGGCCAAGAGCCGCCGGGCGAAGCTGAAGGCCGAGGTCGCCCCGGACTGGGCGTGGGTGCTGCTGGCGACCATCGACACCCAGGCCGACGGCTTCTACGCCGTGGTCCGGGCCTGGGGCGGGGCGATGATGTCCCAGCGCATCTGGCACGGGCGGCTGCGGACCTTCGACGAGCTGGACCGGCTGATCGGGGCGACGGCCTGGCCGGTCGCCGGCAACGCCTTCGCGCCGATGAAGGTCGCCCTGGCCCTGATCGACTCGGGGGGCACGACCGACCGGCTGCTGGACGTGTCGCGCACGCACCAGGTCTATAAGTGGGCCATCCCGCGCCAGCCGCTGGTGCGGGCGATCAAGGGCGCCAACCGGCCCGGGCCGGGGCTGTTCTGGCCGATGAAAGATCCGCTCGGCACCCCGCAACGCCGGCGGCGGGCGGCGGCGCGGGGCCTGAATGCCCGGGCCCTGCAGGCCTGGCTGGTGGACACGCACCGCTGCAACGACCTGCTGGCCGACCTGATCGCCAGCGGGATCAAGCCCGCCGCCGGCGACGATCGGCCCGACGGCCGGCCGGCGGAGCCGGAGCGGTGGCTGCTGAACCGGCGGAACGACCCCGAGTACAACGCGCACATGGCCAACGTCCAGAAGACCATCAACCCGAAGACCAAAGAGGAGATCTGGACGCCGGCGCGGACCGGCGTCCGCCACGACTACCGCGACTGCGAGGCCTACCAGGTCGCCGCGGCCTACATGGCCAACGTCCACCTGCTGCCGGGCAGCGACCAGGTGATGGCCTGGAAGCGCCAGGCGGCCGAGGGCCCGCCGGCGGCGGCGGGCGCCGCCGAGGGCCCCGACTGGATCGGGAAGCGGGACGGAGAGTGGCTGTAGGCCCGAGCAAGGGAGTGCACGATGGGAAAGACGACGAAAAGAGACCGGATCGACACAGAGGCCGCAGAGGCCCAGAGAGGTCAGAAGAAGCGGCCGAAGAAGAAACGGCGGGCCCGGGACGAGGCGGCCGGCCGCGGGCGGCTGGCGAAGGCCGAGCTGCAGCGGGCGATCGCGGAGAAGTACTGCCGGCGGTGCAAGAGCCTGGGCCGGTTCGCCATCACCGGCACCAAGGGCCGCGTGCGGCACCTGCGGTGCCTGGTCTGCGGCCAGGCCGAGCAGATCGCCGTCTGACCACAGAGGGCGCAGAGGAACGGAGATTTGACATGGGCAACAGGCGGCCGGGCGCGGCCGGAGACAGTCGCACAACCGGCAGCGCCGCCGATGCGGGCACATCGGCGGTATTTTGCACGCCCGGCCCGTAACGGAGATTCAGCAGTGACAGTCGCAGAACCCGGATGTCCCGATGGCACATCGGCGGAAGGCCGCGGCGGGCTTGAGGCGCATCAGCCCGGCCCTGCGGCCCCTGGCCGTCCCGATCCGCCAGCTCCACCCCGACCCGGGCAACGTCCGCCGGCACGACGAGCGGAACCTGGAGGCGATCGCGGCCAGCCTCACTGCCTACGGCCAGCAGGCCCCCGTGGTCTTCACCCGCCGCGGGCGGCGGAAGGTCGTCACCAAGGGGAACGGCGTCCTGGCCGCGGCCAAGCGTCTCGGCTGGACGCACCTGGCGGCGGTTCCCAGCGAGCTGACCGGGCGGGCGGCCAGGGCCTTCGCGATCGCCGACAACCGCGCCAGCGACCTGAGCGAGTTCGACCCCGAGCTGCTGGCGGCGCAGCTCGCCGAGCTGGCCGACGGGGACGCCGGGGAGCTGGCCGCCCTGGGCTTCGACGCCGAGGAGATCGCCGAGCTGCTGGCCGCCCCGGCGGGGCGGCAGTCGGCCGAGACGCCGGCGACGGTGCGGGAGTTCTTCGCCGACCGGCCGCCGAGCTGGACGTGGGTGCTGATCGGCGTGGAGACCGTCCGCTTCCACGAGGTCCAGTCCGCCGTGGAGCGGGCGGCGGGCGTCGACGGCGCGGTCGTGAGGACCTCGGTGACCGATGACCCGGCAGACCGATAATCAGTTCCTCTCGGCCAAGCTGGCCGTCCGCCGGCACATGCTGGCGAGGTTCCACCGCCCGAAGGGGGCGGGCCGGCGGCGGCCCATCGTCCTGGACGCCTGCCAGGGCGCCGGGGTCATCTGGTCGGTCCTGCGGCGGGAGTTCGACGTGGCCTACCAGGGCGCCGACGTCCGGCCGCGGGCGGTCGGGGTCAAGGTCGACTCGGCCCGGCTGCTGGCGATCCCCGGCTGGCGGTTCGACGTGGTGGACATCGATACCTACGGGGAGCCCTGGCGGCAGTGGGAGGCCCTCTGCCGCACCGCCCGCCGGCCCGTGACGGTCTTCCTGACGATCGGCCTGATCCGCCCCGGCGGCGGCAACGTCTCGGCCTACGTCCGCCGGGCCCTGGGCACCCCGCCGGGGACGCCCCGGGCGATCCTCACCGGCCTCGCCGTGGAGATGCTGCCGCGGCTGCTGCACCACCCGCTGCCGGCGGGGATGGAGATCAGCTACGCCGTGGAGGGCTTCCCCCACCGGACGGCGAGGTACCTGGGCGTCCGGCTGGGGCCGGCTGGGCGGGGCGGCTGAGGGGATTTCCGGGGAAATCTCGCCCATCGCGGTAAAGCCCGTCCCCGGGCCCGTCTACGGCGGGGAAAAATGCGGGTTTCCGGCGGTTTTGACTCGGCGGAAGTGCTTATAACGGCTATACTTGTAGCAGATGCAGGGATGGGCATGACAACCGATCTGGGTGCGATTGAGGCCCGCCGGCGTCGGCGGGCAAATGCCAGAGGCGGGGCCCGGGTGCCGTCGGGGATGACAGCCCGGACCCCGCTCCGACATCAGGTGCGTGGATTGTACCACGCGGGAAGGAGAGAGCCATGCAACTGTTCGAGAAATACCGCCCGGCGACCCTGGATGGGATCGTCGGCCAGGAGGCCGCGGTCGGGCTGATCCGCCGGATCATCGGCCGGAGCGGCTGGGACCGGGACGCCCTGTGGATCGAGGGCGACACGGGCACGGGCAAGACCTCCACCGCCCAGGCCCTCGCGCGGGAGCTGGACTGCCCGCCGGGGAGCTGGGGGTACGAGGAGATCGACGGCGACAAGTGCACGGTGGACGAGGTCCGCCGGCTGGACGAGACGGTCGCCCGCTGCGGCCTGTTCGCCGAGGAGTGGCGGGTCGTCATCGTCAACGAGGCCCACGCCATGACGGCCCGGGCCATCCAGGCCTGGCTGACGTTCCTGGAGAAGCTCCCCGCCCGCTGGCTGATCGTGTTCACCACGACCGAGTCGCTGAGGGACCTGTTCGGCAACTTCAATCACGCCTTCGCCGGGCGGGTCAAGGAGATCCGCCTGACGAAGTTCGGGCTGGGCGAGGCCTTCGGGAAGCGGCTGCGGGAGATCGCCAGGGCCGAGGGCCTCGACGGCCGGCGGCCGGCGGACTACGTCCGGCTGGTGCAGGCCAACCGCGGGGACTTCCGCCGCTGCCTGCAGCTCGTGGAGATGGGCGAGATGGTCCGCCCCAGCCGGCTGACGGAGGCCCAGCAGAAGGCCGTCAAGAACCTCGTGCGGCGGACCAAGGCCCGCAAGCGGCGGAAGGCCGCCGGCGGCGGCAAGAAGGCCAAGGCCGGGACGAAGGCGAAGGCGACGAAGGCCCGCAAGGGCGCGAAGGCAGGGAGGCCGAAGAAATGAAGATCAGCAGGGCGATCTACGAGCCGCGCGGGGCCGCCGCGGAGTACTCCCCCCTGGCGGTGAACCTCTACCGCGGCTGCGGGCACGGCTGCGGGTACTGCTACGCCCCGGCCTGCCTGCGGACGGACCGGGCGAGCTTCCACGGCTCGCCCGCACCGCGGACGGGGATCCTCGACGCCCTGCGGCGCGACGCGGGGCGGCTCCGCGGGGATCCCCGCCCGGTGCTGCTGTGCTTCACCTGCGACCCCTACCAGCCCCTGGAGGCCGAGGTCGGCCTGACCCGCCGGGCGGTGGAGGTCCTCGCCGCCGCCGGGGCGGCCGTCCGCATCCTGACCAAGAACGCCCCCCTGGCGATCGCCCGCGACGTGGACGCGCTGACCGCGGCCGGCGTCGACTTCGGCCAGACGATCATCTTCACGTCCGAGGCCGACCGCCGGCGGTGGGAGCCGCACGCCGCGCCGATCGCGGAGCGGATCGGGGCGATGGAGGCGGCCCGGGCGGCGGGCCTGCGGACCTGGCTGAGCCTCGAGCCGGTGATCGACCCCGCCCAGGCCCTGGACGTGATCGACCGGCTCGCCCCGACCACCGACCGGATCATGGTCGGCAAGCTCAATCACGACCCCCGGCGGGAGCGGGCCGTGGACTGGCGGGCCTTCCTGGCCGAGGCCCTCCGGCGCCTGACCCGCCACGGCTGCGGCTACACCATCAAGGACGCCCTGTGGCGGTACGCCGACGCGGAGATCCGCGGGGCGTGGCCGCGGACGGCCGGCGGGTAGAAACTTGAGCCTGCATGTAACGGCCAAGTCTGAGAAGCCCTCTTACCCAATCGGGCTTGACAGATTAGGCGAAGAGTGGTAAAATATTTCACACTGGAGGACAAGCGTCGGGGCAAGGAGGCCCGAAACGTCCCGGATTCCGGGCATCATTAGACCGGAGGCCCGATCAAATTTTTTTACACAGGGCCTTTCTTTTCCTGGCCGATTACGCAGAATGAGAAGGCAAGGTCACCCGTGACCAACGTCGCCGCCAAGCCCGAGCCTGTCCGCCTGGACTACTATGGTGGTCCGCGCGATGTCCTCGTTACGCCTCAAGACGAGGACCGCTTCATGATGAACGTGGAACATGCGGCCTTGGCATGCAGCATTGGGCAGAAGTTCATCCTCCCCTTCCGGAAGCAATTCGAGGAACGGCTCCTGCCGCTGCTGGCCGCTTGGTTACAGGAACGGCAGGAAGCATTCTGTGACGCTTATGTTACCTTGCGTGAAGGCTGTCTCCTTTTCTTGGTCGTTCGCGCTTCGGTTCCATACGACCGCAAGTTCGAGGAAGCGCTGGTCGACCTGAGCATGCGCGTCGCCCGCGACGAGGATCTGGACCGAATTGAGCTCCAGACGCTAGCGCTGCCAAAGGTGCACCAACGCGTTGTGGAGTCTTTTCTAGATTCCCGGATGGCGCTGCAATTCCAGCGTGCCAAACGTACGTGACCATTACGGGCAGGCAAACCGCAATCAGGGGGTCATCGATCACCTGCTGATTAAGGACCCTCCGTCGCCCGAATGGGTGGCGACGGTAGCTTTCTACAAGGCCCTCCATCTTGTCGACGCCGTTTTGGCAATGGCCAAGATACACCCTGCCGATCACGCGAGTCGAGAACGTCACCTTAAATCTGATCGTCGATATAAGCACATTTGCAAACACTATCTTCTGCTGCTCAACGTCTCGGTCATCGCCCGTTACTTGTCGGACAGGGGCGGCCGGGCATATCGGACGTTCACAGATTACATGGACTTGGCGGCGGTCAAAGATCAGGTGCTGAGTCACCTTCTGCACCAGGTCGAAGTCTCGGCGAAGAAGTTCACTGCTCCAGCGCCGCGCCCGGGGAAGCGCCCTAGGAAGAAGAGCTGAGGTCGAGGATTCCCCGCGTCCTGTAGCACTCAAATCGCTTGGTGAAGTGGAGGTCACAGTCTGCATTCCCAATGGTGCCCTCCATTCGCCTCAGAGCCGCCTGCAAATAGGCCATCCGGTGCCTCCTGGAAGGGGGCACAGGGCTCAAGACCGCCTGTCCGGCCCGGGAATCCCTGCCCCTCTGGGGCCCCTGCGGCTCTGTATCGCAGAAAAACCGCCCCGCAAGCCCCGGCCGCCGCTGGGCTTAGAAAAAACAGTCCACGCCGTGGACTGTACCCCCTGGTCAACGCCGCCGCCGGCGGCCGACACTGAGGGCGTCAACTGAGTGCCGCGCCGGGCCGGGACGCGGCAGAGCTTTGCGAGGCACGCCGGGCAGGGCTGCCCCCCTGACGGCGTGCCTCGCCTTTTTTGGGAGCCGGGCGTGACGACGCCGACGCCGACGGAAGTGGACGCCCTCGACGACTACTCCTACGCCCAGATGGCCAAGCTGTGCCGGCGGGCGATCGTCACCCTCACCGCATCCCCCGACCAGACCGTCAAGCTCCCCGACGGGAGAGAGTTCACCGTCCAGGACCTCGACCGCCTCCGGCGGGCCGAGCAGACCTACCGGCGCCTGGCGGCCGAGGCCGCCGAGACGACCCGCCGGGCGGGGGTCGCCGAATTCGGAGCGCCGACCGCATGAGCCACTGGCTGGACAGCGCGATCGCCGCGGTCGCCCCGCAGTGGGCCGCCCGCCGGGCCCAGGCCCGGCTGGCCCTGGCCGCGGCGACGGCGCGGGCGACGGCGCTTCAGCAGCTCGCCGCCGCCGGCGGACTCCATCCGGAGAGTCGCTACTTCGACGCCTCCCGACAGGACCGCACCAGCAAGGACTGGGGCAAGATCGACACGTCGGCCGACGGGTCGATCCTCGGGGAGATGACCCTGGCCAACGCCCGGGCGCGGGCCGCCGTGGTCAACGACTGGGCGGCGCGCGGGATCGTCAGCGCCTTCCGCCGGCACGTCGTGGGGATCGGGATCACGCCGCGGTCGGCCGCGCGCGACCCGGAGACCGGCGAGGAAACGGAGGCCTTCGCCGCCTTCAACAAGCGGATCGACTGGCTGTACTACCGATGGGCCCGCCGGCCGGAGCTGTGCGACACCGAACGGCGCAAGAACATCCCCGAGATCGACGGGCTGGCGGTCAGCGAGCTGTGGACCGTCGGCCAGGCCCTCTGCGTCCTGAACTTCACCCCCCGCCGCGGCCAGGTCGGCCTGCACGTCCAGATGTTCGAGCCCGAGCAGCTCGACGGGCTGCTGACGAAGAACGACGACACCGGATACGAGATCCGAAACGGCATCGAGATCGACGAGGCCGGGGCGGCCGTGGCCTATTGGGTGCACACCGGCAAGCACCCCGCGGAGGCCTACGGCAGCAGCGCCGAGCGGATCCCCGCCCGCCGCGTCCTGCACGTCATGCGCCAGGAGCGGGTCCGGCAGACCCACGGCTGGACGCAGCTCTGCGCGGCCCTGGAGGACATCTACCAGCTCAAGGGCTACAAGCAGGCCGAGGCCGTCGCCAAGCGGATCGAGGCCTGCATCGGCCTGCGCCTGCGGCACGAGCAGTGGTACAGCGGCGAGGGCGAGGCCACGATGCCCGGCCTGGGCGCCGCCCCCCCGACCGGGGGCAGCAGCACCGACGCCCGCGGCAACACCAAGGCCCGCCTGGAGCCGGGGATGATCCTGGACGCCGGGCCGGGCCGCTACTGGGACTCCCTCGCCCCCCAGCGCCCGGGCGCCCAGTACGAGCAGTACACCGACCGGCAGGTCCAGCAGATCGCCGCCGCCGCCGGCAGCGACTCGGCGCACGTGCAACGCAACTTCGCCAAGGGCAACTTCTCCTCGCAACGCCAGGGGGCGCTGGAGCACCGGCGGGAGACGGACCCGGTCCAGATGAATCTGCTGGTGGACCTGTGGGCCCGCCCGCGGCGGGAGCGGTTCAAGGTCCTCGCCGTCCTGCAGGGGCTCGTGGAGGCCCCGGGGTTCTTCGAGGACCCGATCCTCATGGCCGCCTACCTGGAGGACGACTGGCAGGGGCCGCCCGTGCCGTGGGTGGACCCGAAGAACCAGGCGACGGCCACCGACCAGGCCCTGCGCGACGGGCTGACCACGCTGCGGAGCCAGGCGAACCTGCTGGGGGGCGACTGGCGCGAGCTGATCGACCAGCGGGCCCGCGAGGCCGAGTACGCCCGCCGGCGCGGGGTGAGCCTGAGCTGGATCAGCGGGGCCGCGGAGGCGCCGGGCGAGACGGAGGAAGAAGACGCGGCGGAAGAACGCGACACAGAGGAACAGAGGGACGAAGAGGAGCTCGTCCATGCCTGAGCGGGCGACAGGGCGAGGCGCGACGGGCGCCGCGGCCGTGCTGGCGGGCGAGGCGGTGGCGGTGTGGCCGCCGGGGCTGGCGGCGGCGGCGCGGCGGCTGGGGCAGGCCCGCGAGGCCGCCATCGAGGTCGAGGCCCGGATCGATCGGGCCGGCGGCACGCCCCGACCGGCCGTCCGCCGCGGCGTGGCGGTGATCGACGTCGCCGGGCCGCTCTCCAAGACCGAGACGATCTACAACTGGTGGTTCGGCACGCTGACCTACCCCCAGCTCGTCGAGCAGATCAACGCGGCCCTGGCCGACCGGCGGGTCAAGGCTGTCCTCCTGCGGGCCGACACGCCGGGGGGGACCGTCGCCGGCGTCAGCGACCTGGCCGACGCGATCGCGGCGGCGCGGCGGAGCAAGCCCGTGGTCGCCTACGTCAGCGACATGGCCGCCTCGGCGGGCTACTACGCCGCCAGCCAGGCCGACCGGATCGTCGGCGACGCCGACGCCCTGGTGGGGTCGATCGGGACGATCCTGATCGTGGACGACTTCTCCAAGGCGTTCGAGCAGATGGGGATCGAGACGAAGGTCTACTCCTCCGGCGGCGACCCGTACCACGCCGAGGGCACCGTGGGGACGGAGATCACCGCCGAGCAGGGGAAGGACTTCCAGCGCGTCGTGGATGAGCTGGGGGAGATCTTCATCCAGGCGGTCCACCGCGGCCGGCCGTCCCTGAAGGGCAGCACGCTGAAGCTGCCCGACGGGCGGGTCTACGTCGGCCAGAAGGCCGTGGAGCTGGGGCTCATGGACGCGGTCGCGGGGTTCGACGAGGTCCTGGCCGCGATGCAGGAGGGCGACCTGACGGCGACGCGGGCCGGCCGGGGCGCGGAATCGACGGCCGCCGGCCGCTGGCAGTGGAACGAGGCGGAACACCGATACCAGGCCCGGCAGGGACGCCGGGGCCGAAGCAAATGAAGGAGCGAGCGATGAAACTGAACGAGGCGCAGATCAAGTACCTCCGGAGCCTGGGCCTGGACGCCGAGGCCGAGGAGGCGGAGACCACCGAGTTCGTCGAGGGGCTCAACGACGACCAGCGGGCGTTCCTGAAGTCCCTGGCCCAGGCGCCGGAGACGCCGGAGCCGAGCGAGACCCCGCCGCCGGCGGACGGGCCGGAGGCCGAGGGCGAGCGGGAGACGCCGCCGGCGGCCCCGACGGCCGAGCAGGTCGCCGAGACCGTCCGGGCCGCCGCCAAGGCCGAGCGGCAGCGGGTCGCCCAGATCCGCTCCATCGCCGGGACGATGGGGCTGGGGGAGGAGTGGATCGCCCGGCAGATCGGCGGGGACTTCACGATCGACCAGGTCCGCGAGGCGGCGATCAGCCAGGCGGCGGCCAACGGCCGGCCGATCCCCATCGGGGCCGGCAGCCGCGCCGAGGTCGGCGCCGACCGCGGCCAGGTCGCCACGGCCGCCGCGATCATGGACGCCATCCTGATCCGCGGGAACCACCCGCTGCTGGAGACCGACGAGCTCACCGGCCTGCCCGTCGCCGAGAGGCCGCGCAAGCCGCACGAGCTGGCCGGGCGCTGGCGGGGCAAGGCCCTGTTCCAGATGGCCGAGATGTTCCTGCAGATGGCCGGGCGGGACACGACCGGCATGAGCCGGCCGCAGATCGCCCAGGCCGCCTTCATCGGCGGCCCGCGGATCCAGTTCCGCGACCAGGCGGGGATGCTCACCACCAGCGACTTCCCGTACCTGCTGGCCAGCGCCCAGGGCAAGGCCATGCAGGCGCGGTACGTCATGTACCCGGCGCAGTGGCGGGCCTTCTGCGACGTGGTCACCGCCCCGGACTTCAAGACGCAGAAGCTCATCCGCCTGGGCGACTTCCCGACCCTGCCGGAGATCAAGGAGGCCGGGGAGTACGGCTACGTCAAGCTGTCCGAGGAGCAGGAGACCTGGGCCCTGGCCAAGCGGGGGCACATCTTCCCGCTGAGCTGGGAGGCGATCGTCAACGACGACCTGGGGGCCTTCGGCCGACTGCTGGTGGCCCAGGGCCGGGCGGCGGCCATGACCGACGACGTGGTCGCCTTCGCCATCGTCACCGGCAACCCGGCGATGGGCGACGGGAACAACCTGTTCGACGCGGCGAACCACTCCAACCTCGCCCAGGGCGGGGACATCGGCGCCCCGTCGATCGCGACGTACAACGCGATGGAGCTGGCCATGCTCAGCCAGCAGGGCGTGGGCAGCAACGACTACATCATGGCCATCCCGGCCGTGATCCTCGCGGCCGTGGCCCTGAAGGGGACGGTGAGCACGCTGAATCAGTCCCAGGACGACCCGACCGCCAGCAGCGACGTGCGGCGGGCGGCCAACATCTGGCGCGACCGGCTGAACCCGGTCCACCACCCGCTGCTGGACGCCAGCAGCTCGACGGCCTGGTACGTCTGCACCGACCCGGCCGTGCAGCCGGCGGCGGTCCTGGGAAGGCTGGAGGGCTACGTCGGCCCGCAGCTCGCCCAGGAGACCGGCTTCGACGCGGACGTCCGGCGGTACAAGGTCACCCACGTCGTGGCCGCCAAGGCCACCGACTGGCGGCTCTGGTACAAGAACGCCGGCGCGTAACGCAGAGGTCTCAGAGAATCAGAGGAACAGAGGCTGATATGACCGGACCCGCCGCCGGACCGGCGGGCGCGACGGCCGACAGCGTGAGGCCGGCCCCAAACGGCCCGGCCCCGACGGACCGGGGCCGGACACGGATCAAGGACGATCGACATGGGAACCACGTACAAGGGCAAGGGCGACATCCTCGAGTGGACCAACGGCACCGGCAGCGACGTGTCGGCCGACGAAGTGATCGTGCTGGCGGGCTACCTGGTGGCCGTGGCCCTGGCGGACATCGCCAACGGCGCCTCCGGCAGCGTCAGCATCATGGGCAAGCACGAGCTGAGCGCCACCGCCGCGGAGGCCTGGGGCCAGGGCACGCAGCTCTACTGGAACACCTCCACGAGCAAGCTGACGGCCGACGAGACGGCGGGCTACCCCCGGGCCGGGATCGCCGCGGCGGCCAAGGCCGCCAGCGCGACCACCGCCGTCGTCCGCCTCGGCGTGCACGCCGCCGGCGGCGGGGCGGCGGCCGGCGGGGCGGCCGACTGGCAGGAGTCCGTCGCCGACAGCCTGGACTTCAGCGCCGCCGAGCCGGCGGCGCCGTCGGTCGGCGACCGGTACATGAACACCGGCAGCGGCGCCAGCAGCGAGACCGCCCAGACGGTCGCGGCCAATGAGCTGCTGGTCTGGAACGGGACGGACTGGACCCGGATCACCCCCACCGAGGGGATGATGGTCCTGACCGAGGACGACGGGGTCCTGTACGGCTTCAACGGGGCGAGCTGGGTCGCCCTGGGGACCCTGGCCAACATCAAGGACCTGACCGACGGCGGCAACGCCGACGCCCTCCACGTCCACGACACGCCGGGCATCACCGACTACGCCGTCGGCAAGGCCAAGCTCGCCGAGCAGGCGGCGGACGGCGACGGCAGCGTGTTCGTGCCGTTCACCCTGGAGTTCGACGTGGACGCCTCCGAGGGCAACATGGAGTCGGCCGCCGTGCCGGCGGGCATCGTCATGGTCGTGCTGCACGCCCACGGCTACAAGAAGACGGCCAACGGCGCGCACGGCGACGATCAGATCGCCCTGCAGGACGGCGACGGCAACCAGATCTGCATCGCCGAGCTGAACGGGGTCAACGACACCGTTCACTTCGACTTCGCCGGCCCCCCGGACGCCACGCACCGGGAGATCCCCGCCACCAAGAAGCTCACGGTCGTTCCCGGCGAGAACGGGGCCGGCCAGGGCGACGCGAAGATCCTGGTGGAATGCGCCTGGAAGACCGCGCCGTAAGCCTGAGTCGAACCGCCGCCGTCACGGACGGAACCCGGCCGGCCGGGAGAACGGACTCGCCCGGCCGGCCGCGGCGGCTGGCACACCCGAGTCCGGAAAGGAGTCTGCGATGCGAAGTCTCATGTGGATCCTGGGGGCGGCGCTGCTGGCGATCGGCCTGGTTCTTTGCAGCACCGGCTGCAGCCACAACCTGCTCAAGACGGACGGCGGGGAGGTCCTCCAGCGGACCTCCGACGCCTCCGTCGCGGTCCTGGACGTGGACGGCAACCAGTCGGCCGCCTACCACGGCGTCGGGCCGACCCTGGTCAAGCAGGACAACGAGGGCACGTGGGCGACGCAGCCGGGGCCGCTGACGATCCTGACCTTTCCGGTGCCCACCGGCGGCCTGGCGTACATCATCAGCCCCAACGACACGGTGATGAAGGACGTCCAGTACACGCCGGCGCCGGCCGCCGGCGAGCCCGCCTTCAGCGCCGCGGAGATCTCCACGCTGGTCTCCGAGCCCCTCAAGCAGCACGTGCAGGCGGTGACCGTGGCCCTGGCGGCCCTGGAAGGCATGACGAAGGCGGAGGCGGAGGCGACGGTGAGGAAATGGGAGGAGGCCGGGAAGGTCTCCGCCGGCGTCCTGGAGCTGCTGCGGGCGGTCCTGCCGCTGCTCTTCGCGCCGTAGGGCGACAGAGGACAGAAACAGCGTGCGACACAGAGACTCAGAGATTCAGAGTTGTTGTTTCAAGAAAAAGAAAGCTCTGCGCCTCTGCGCCTCTGTGTCGAACGCCGCTTTTTCTCCGCTTCTCTGCATCCTGAAAGGACTCTGACATGGAGATCGACCCGACAACACTGGCCTGGCTGGTGCCGCTGGTGGCGGTGCTGACCCAGGTGGTCAAGTCGGCCTTGCGGCCCGCGGACCGCTTCGTCCCGCTGCTGGCCGTGGGCGTCGGCCTGGCGCTCGCCGCCGTCGGCGCGGCCACCGCCGGCAGCGGTCCCGCCGGGATCCGCCTGGCCTCCGCCGCCATCCACGGGATCGTCGCCGGCCTGAGCGCCTGCGGCCTGTACGACGCCGCCGGCAAGCCGGCCATCGAGGCGGTCAAGCGGCTGAAGGAGTGAGCCCCGTGGGCCCCCGGGAACGCACGCCGCCGGAGCTGACCGGCGAGACGCCGGTCGAGGTCCCCCTGGCCGATTGGGTCCGCGACCTGGTCAAGCGGACGGCCAAGGAGGTCGCCTGCGAGGCCGTGCAGGCCCAGGCGAGCCATTGCGGCATCCGCCGGCTGTGGCGGCGCGTCGACTTCCTGACCCTCGGCCTGGTGGTCGTCGGCCTCCTCGGCGGCGGCGACCTGGCCGTCCGGCTGATCGAGCTGCTGAAGTAGTCCGCGAATTGCACCAACGGAGTTGCCGCCATGCTGGAAGCGGCGAGGCGACATCTGGCGGCGATGACCGACCGCGGGCTGACCGAGGAAGTGATCTACCGGCCCGACGGCGGCGACCCCCGGACCATCGACGCGATCGTCGAGCGGCCCGGGCGCGAGACCTTCGGCACGAACGCCCCGGCGCCGCGGTTCCGCGTCCGGGCGGTCAACTCGGCCACCGACGGGATCGCGGCGACGGAAGTGGACACCGGAAAGGACCGGATCGACGTGGCCGAGCGGATCGGCGGCGAGGCGACGAGCCGACAGATCACCCGGCTGAGCGAGCTGGACGACCCCGGCTTCACCTGCGTGGAAGTCCACTGAGCCCGGGGCAAGGAGCCTGATATGGCGGACAAGAAGGTCAACATCGCGGGCGTCGACCTGCACGTCAACGAAGAGAACCGGGCCCGGATGTGCATCGCCCTGGAGGCCCTGGCGGCCCTGATCGATAGCGGCGCGCTGAAGGTCAGCCAGCAGGGCAACATCACCGCCGACATCATCGACGCGGACATCGAATCGCTCATGGACGCGGCCCTGCCCTCCGGCAGCGACGACCCCCAGGCGGCCGTGACCGCCGGGGCGGCGTGGGCGGACATCGAGATCCCCGCCAACGCGCAGATCGCCGTCGTCCGCCTCAAAAGCTACGACTGCTACCTCGTCGCCCAGGCCGCCCGCTCGGCCGCCAATGGCGGGTCGGACCCGGCGGAGGACGGCGTGGAATTCATGGTCAACAAGGAGCACTACCTCTCCGTTCGTGGCAAGGCCGGCGGCGGCCTCTGCTACAAGAAAGTCGCCGCCGGGGCGGCCGACGTGACGCTGACCTTCCTGCTGAGTCAGTGACATGGCCCTGACCACCGCACAAGCCACCGGCGACTGGGACGTCGCCGGGACGTGGGACAACGGCGTCCCCGACGGGACGAAGGATGCGCAGGTCCCGGACGGCTACGTCGTCACGGTGCAGAACGGGGTGACCGCGCAGTGCCTCTCCCTGTCGGTCGCGTCCGTCGCCGGCAGCGTGGTCGTGGCGTCGGGCGGCAGCCTCGACATCGGGACGGGCGGGCTGCAAGTCATTTCCGGGTGCACGCTCACGCTGAACGACTCCTGCTTCTGTGCGGGACCGATCAGCCTCGAGAACGGGTCCATTGCGACCGGCACGATCACCTGGGACGCGGCCGGAGCGGTCAACCTGGACCTCGACAACGGAAGCTTCCCCAACCTGACCTTGACCGTGAACGGGACGGCGACCTTCACGTTCAGCGTGGCGGGGACCATCTACCGCCTGCTGGTGAACGCGGCATTCGGGACGCTGGCCGGCACGGCCAACCTCACTGTCCTGGCCGGGGGGTTCAGCCGAACGAACCTCGGCACGAACAACTGGACCGGCAAGTTGATTTTGGGGGCCAGCTGCAGCGGCGACTGGAACGATCAAGGGAATTGCCTCAAGGAAATCGACCAGCGGACCCACGATGGCGTCAACTTCGCCATGACGAACCACGTCCGGTGCAGAGCTTTCCGCCACGGGACCGGGACAGTCTCCGGTGCGTTCACGTTGATCGTGCTCCCCACGGCGTCCGACTTCTGGACGACGGGCAGCGGGGCCATCACCTGCAACAGCGTCGCGGTCAATCTCTCCGACGCCAGCGCCGACGAGAGCAACACTGACCCGATCACGGCGACGCCCGCGTCCACCTTGCAGTTGGCGACGCCCTCGGCCTATCGGCTCACCCTGTCTGGTGGGGCGGACATCGGGGCCAGCGCCGACCTGGTCGTGTATGGCTCACTAGGCGGAGACACCGGCAAGATCACGATCAACGGGTTCACCGGGCGGGACGCCCTCCTGGGGCTGGCGTCCGCGTCGAACCGTTCGGGCGATCTGACGTTGCAGGGCCATTCCAGCATTCGCAACTGCAACCGGCAGCACGCCTCCGACACCGGCTGCGCTTTGCGCCTCGAGGCCGGCACAACCATCGCCAGCACGGGGACCGTCGACGCCACGGGCGTTACCGTCGCCGGCAACAGCGGGAGGTTCACCGGCGGGACCGTGCAGAACGTAACGCTGACGGCCGGGGACCGGCTGATCGCCTGGGGCTGCACGTGCAGCGGCAACAGCGACGGCGTCGAGCCCGCCGCCCGCGTCGGCGGGATGCT
>CAYRYW010000027.1:0-31784 GCA_964428725.1 uncultured Dehalococcoidales bacterium | reverse complement strand
CCACGGCCGGCTGGCCGCCGCGCAACTGATCGAGCATCCACTCCGCGCGCTCGGCACGCTGTCGGAGTTCGACCAGAAGCCGCCGATCCTCAGTTAGCAGCGGACGGGTCTGGTCCGTCTCAATGCCCAGCAGATCGTCCACCGAGCGCCCGGCCAACTTCATCAGCCTGCCAACCACCTCGAACTTCGGCTCCTCCACTTGACCGTCGCGCAATCGGCGCAACGACGCGCGGTGAATACCGAGCTCCTCGGCCAGTCGCCCCAAGTCCCACCCGGGCTGCGCCACGACTGTCCTGATGCACTCCTGAATCGCCTGCATTACTAGCGCCCTGTCCACCTTTCAATTGTAGCGCGTGTGCCGCGACCATGCCACGGCAATGCCGCGCCCGTGAACATTATAGCACACTTTCGCCCGCAATGGAACAGCATCGCGCGATTACAGGTTGACAGTGGTGCTGTGGTGTGCTATCATCGAGCTGTAATGCACCCTCGCGGAACACTAGAGTTATTCCAGCAAGCGTTGACGGCACTTGGAATCCGAACTCACGAGATCGGCACGCTGAGCGGTATCCACCCCAGCCGTATCTCGCGGATGGTCTGCGGTCACCTGCCCGACACGCCGCGCACGACCGAACAGAAGCGGGCGATCTGCCGGCAGGGGCTGATGGTGCAGGCGGTGCTGCTGGGGCTGCCGGACGACGAGATCTGGCGCTACGGCGAGCACGAGATCTTCGGCCTGCCCGAGTGCGACAGAGCGCTGGTGCTGGGCGAGGTCCGCGCCCAGGCGGAGCGGATCCGCAGCGAGCGGCTGGCGGGCACGGAGACCCGCCCCACAGAACGGGAGGTGCCGGCGTGAGGGAATCAGCCGCCAGCCGCCAGCCGTCAGCAGCCAGCAAGAGAGACACCCCTTTTCATCAAAACCCTCCGGCGGGTGGCGGCCACGGCCGGGTCCCCACTTCTGATCAAACCCCGGTCGCCGCTGTCCGCCACCCTGAAAACATGAAGGCCCCGGGCGAGCCCGAGGCCAGCGGACGTCGTGCCGGGAGCCAACCTTCCGTTCCGTCCGAGGCTGAGACTCTGGGCCTGCCAGTCCCGGGCTGTCCGGAACACCCCGGCGCGTCGTCCGCGGAGAGTATACCTTCCCTCGCTTACCACAGCTCGGCCGCCGACCCACAGCCGGCGACCGGGCAATCCAGCACCACCATTCAAGACAGGCGCCCCGTCGCTTCCGTTGCCAGGCTTGGTCGGCGGGGCGCTTGTCGACACCAGGATGCCGGCAGGATGAAAGCACACCCTGTCGACGACAGTCGCGCCACCGTCAGGATGCAGCTGGTCGAGGTGGCGGCGACGCCCGCGCACCAGGTGCGCTTCGACGCGGCGCTGAGGCGCGCGGCGCTGGTGATCAGCCGGGACGGCGGGCACGGAGACCCGCCCCACCAATCACGGGAACCCCTACCTCCCATAGCGGGCGATGGGACTAGTCCCCCGTCGCCCGTCTCAACCGCAAGCCAACCTTCCGAATCCGTTCAGGCGGGCGGCAGTGATACCCCGTCGCCGCCGTCCGCCGCCCCGAACCAGGAATCACAGGCTGGCAGCCTGCGCCACGAATCACAAGCGGGACGCCCGCGCCACCGAGAGCATGATGCGACCTGAAGCAAGCCCAGATACGGCCACCTTCGAGCGCGACCTGTTCCGCGCCGCGCCCGATGAGCTGCTGCCGCCCGCCGGCGGCGACTGCTACATCCTGGGCAGCGGACCGAAGGGCGCGGTGGGCTGGCACCGGATCCCGGCGGGCGCGTACCTCATGGCGCTCAACAAGGCGATCATGATCGCCTTCCAGCAGAAGTGGCCGTGGAAACCCGCGATGTGGCTGTGCGCCACGCCCGAGTACCTGCGCCACCCGGAGAAGTACCCGTGGTGGGCCGAAGCGAACCGGCTCTGCCGCGAGCACGCCATCCCGCGCGTGTTCAGCTGGCAGCTGGCCGCCCAGGGCGCAGACTACGAGTACACCTTCTACACCTGCCCCAGCTTCGGCGACCAGCAGGCGCCCGCCGAGCTGGTGCCCGGCGTGCTGCGCAGCGGCGGCACCATCGCGGGGATCACCGTCCAGCTCCCCGCGCTGTGCGGCAGCGCCCGCGGGATCTTCTGCGGCGTCGACTTGCGCGGCGCCGGCTACTTCGACGGCAGCCTCAGCGAGCGCCGCGAAGCCGGCGAGGAATTCAGCGAGATCGAGATCGCGGCCCGCACCGTGCGGGCCTGCCAGCGCGCCGGCCTGACCGTCTGCACCCTGACGGAGACGGCGCTCAGTAACTACGTGGAACTGGAGAGGGTATGACGAATCAGGGATCAGTGGTCAGTGGTCAGCAGCCAGCGCCACTGCGGGACTGCCGCGATCTGCGACCGGGCATGCGAATCCGCAACGGGAACAGCGACGCGGTCGGAACCATCGTCTACTCCTGGCCCGAGGCAAACACGGTCAAGGTGCTGTGGGACGACCTGCCGGACAAGGCCATCATCTACGGCGACCCGATCAATCGAAAGATCATCGCCGAGATCCTGACGGAGGAGGTGCCCAGTGACCGACCGTGAGCCGATTCCCGTCTGCATCGTCAACGACACCAGCGGTGAGGACCACACCGGCTGCAACGCAGTGATGGACGCGCTGCTGAGGCTCTGCGAGAGCCGCGACCTGGACGTGATCCAGCGGCTCACCCGCCGCCAGATCGCGGACGAGGGCCAGCGCGTGGACGGGCGCGCGGTGCTGACGATCATCAACGGCGAGGGCAGCCTGCACCACCAGAGCAGCAACACGCGGTGGTTCCCGCTGCTGCTGCGGCAGCTGGCGGAGGAAGGCCGCGCCGCCGTCCTGATCAACAGCGTCTGGGATTCGGTCGAGTTCATGGACGATCAGGCCTGGGACGACCTCACAGCCTGCGTGCGCCTGATCGCCGTCCGCGAGAGCCTCAGCTACCAGCAGCTCTGCCTGCGCTGGCTGGGGCCGCTGCGCGTCGTCCCGGATCTCAGCTTCTGGCACATGAGCCGGGAGGAGATCCGCATCGCGCTCGCCCCGTACCGCGGCGGCACCCGCCGCTACAGCGACTCCCTGCCGGCGGTGGCCGAGCAGAGCTGCCGAGAGCGCGGCGACTTCCCGCTGCCGCTGAGGCCCGCGCGCCCGCTGGCGCAGTTCCTGGCCGAGCTCAGCTGGACGGAGCAGTACACCACGGCGCGGTTCCACGGGGCCTGCTTCGCCGTCATGGCGGGCGTGCCGAAGATTGTCACCTACGCGGGGAACTGCCACAAGATCGAAGGCCTCGTGGCGGACGTCAACGCCGCGTATCGGCCGCCGACAGAGGCAGGAATACCACTGACGCTCGCCGCGGGCATGAGCTACTGCAAGGCTGCGCCGCGGCTGATCGAGGAGCTGTTCGGCGAGATCGCGATGATCGCCGCCGCCGAAAGCGCGAGGCGCCAGGAGGCGCGCGGTGCGTGACTGGGCAATCACCCTGGCCGTGTTCCTGATCGGCGTCGGCGGGCTGTGGCTGCTGCTCCAGGTCGCGAGCGCCGACTCGGACCAGCTGGTGATCAATGACCGGCCCGCAGTCGAGCCATACTGGCCGGAGCCGGTGATCGTCGAGGAGGATGCGATGCAGACACCCGCCTGGGAGCAGTGGTGCGAAGCGAAGCGCGTCGACGCCGTGGTGATCAGCGCCATCGAGCGCGAGGCCGACTACTGGGAGGCGCTGCTGCCCGACGAGCGCGACGGCTTCGATGCCGCCGCGCTGGTGGCCGTGCTGTGGCACGAGACGAGGTGCCGCCACTGGGACGGCGACCGGATCCTGTGCGGCGACGGCGGTCGCGCGATCGGCATCGGCCAGGTCCACCGCGATCCGTGGGAGCGGCACTTCCGCGAGGAGTACGACGCGTCGTTCGATCTGCGCTGCATGAGCGATAACCTGATCGCCGTCTGGAACCTGCTGGTCCGTGGCGGCTGGCAGGAGGGCGACGAGCAGGCCCAGCTGAAGGCGCTGGCGTTCTACAACACCGGCAAGCGCACCCTGCCTAACGGCTACGCCCGGCGGGTGCACGCCACCTACCGCGAGATCAAAGCATACGA
This sequence comes from uncultured Dehalococcoidales bacterium, assembly GCA_964428725.1. Lineage (GTDB taxonomy): Bacteria > Chloroflexota > Dehalococcoidia > E44-bin15 > E44-bin15 > CAYRYW01. The sequence continues at coordinate 27,670 of CAYRYW010000027.1, read as the reverse complement.
ATCGGCGGGCACGGAGACCCGCCCCACTGAGGAGTGAGCGGTGCGACGGCTGACCAGCCTCTACGGGCCACGAACCGGGCAGCAGTGCCTGGAGGGCATTGAGCCGCCCGACGGCAAGCTGCCGCCGCGCGTGGTCAGCCAGGACCCGAGCACGCTGGGCATCCCGCCCGCGCGCCGGCGCGGTCGCATCCTGGCAACGCTGGCCGACGTGGCGCCGGCGGGCCTGTGCAAGAACCGGCTGGCGGCGCTGGCGGGCCTCGGGCCCCACACCATGATCGAGGACCTGCGCGTCCTGGCGGCGCGCAAGCTGATCCGCCAGCTCAGCGACGGCAGCTGGGCCCTTGTGTAGGGGAGCCACAAGTGGCTCCCGCGCTTGACAACACGGGCGGCACGAGTGCCGCCCCTACAGGAGGAACCGATGGCGAGGATGGAGACGGAGTGGCGTCCCCCCGAGAAGCGAGGGATCAGGCTGACCCGCGACGAGTTCGAGCAATTGCCACCGGGGTCGATCCTCGTCCCGACGCGACATGGACGGCCCTTCCACCCCGGCTATCCGCGCTACGAGATCGGTCCACGCGGCGGAGTCCAACTCCGCTATTCGCCGACCGGGCCACTCCATCGGCAGGAGCACTGGCAGTTCCAGCAGGAGCTGTTCGAGCTGATCCTCGAACCGGTGGACATCACCCCCAGGAGGCGCGCGTCATGAAGCGCGGGCAGCCCAGCACCCATCTCAACCGCCGGCAGCGCCGGGCCCGCAGCAAACAGCTGCGCCGGCTTACGCGCAACGCCTCCGTCGCCCGCTACCGCCAGGCCCGGCGCGCGCTGCGCCAGATCAAACGCGCGTCGGCCGCCCAGGCCGAGGAAGGTGCGGCATGAGCAGCGGAGACAAGATCACCCAGATGGACGCCCGCCAGCTGGCGCGCAGCGCCCGGCGGCTGATCATGACCTGCGCGGGCGAGCTGACGGTGAGCCGCATCAAGGAGGCGGGCAGCATCCGGCGCAAACGCCCCCAGTGCGGCGACGTGGAGCTGGTGGCCATCCCCCGCGTCGTGGACGGCCGCAACCTGCTGCTGGCCCGGCTCGACGAGCTGCTGGCGGCCGGCCGGATCCACAAGGCGCTCAAGGGCGCGAAGCAACTGCCCCGCTGGGGCCAGCGCTACCGCGCCTTCACCATCGACGAGGCGCACCTGGACCGCTACCTGGCCATCGAGTTCGGCGACGCCGCCCGGACGGAGGAGCTGGCCCGTCGCCGCGCGCGACTGGCCCGGGTCCACGTGGAGCTGTTCCTGGCCGACGAGCGCAACTGGGGCGTGCAGCTGGCGATCCGGACGGGCAGCGCCGACTTCAGCCGCCGGCTGGTGACCGCCGTGCTCAGGCGCGGCGAGGCGCGCGTCGGCGAGGGCTGCCTGCGCGAGCCGTTCCCCGACGGCCTGACCAAGAAGCAGATCCGCGCGGTGGCAATCATCGATTGCCCGGACGAGCAGACGCTGTTCCGCTACGCCGGGATGGATCTCGTCGAGCCGCGCTTCCGGGAGGTCCCGGCCCCGTCCGAAGTCCGGAGTCCGGAGTCCGCCAGCAGCGAGGTGCGCCCATGACGAGCGCGGACCTCGGACCTCGGACCTCGGACCGCCGCCAAAGCGGCGCCGTTGCCGTCCTCACACGCCACCATCCGACGCGCCCCGACCCGCGGCTGGGGCCGGTGGTCGCCATCCGCGACCACGTCGGCTGCTCCGGCCCGGAGCTGAAGCAGCTCGGCTTCATGTTCCGGCGCGTCAGCGGCAGGCGCGACCGCGGCGGCCCGGGCAAGCGCGTACCCGGCGTCTGGATCGTGCCACTGAGCCGCTGGGAGAACGACGAGCTGCTGCGCGCCGCCGTCGACTACCTGTTCGCGATCAACAACGGCGCCCCCAGCCACCGCGCCCTGCAGGCCCAGCAGCGGCTGAGGGAACTCAGCAGTGGTCAGGGATCAGTGGCCAGTGGCCAGCGGGAGGTGGTGCGGTGAGTACCGACCCCGAAGCCCGGCGCCGGCACCGCGAGGCCCAGGCCAGGTACTACGCCGCGCACCCCGAGCGAGTCCGCGCCCGCGAGCGCCGCCGCTACCACCGCAACGCCGCGCGTCAGCGCTTCCGCTCGGCCACCCGGGCCGCCGTCGATCGCGGCGCCGATGCCCAGCTCAGCCAGGAGCAGTGGGAGCACGTGCTGGCCTTCTTCGGCCACCGCTGCGCCTACACGGGCGAGAGCCCGAATCCCGCCAGTACGAACGGGGCGGGACTGGAGATGGACCACGTGATCCCGCTCAGCCTGGGCGGCAGCCACACCCTGGGTAACGTGGTGCCCGCCCTGCGCGCGGTCAACCGCCGCAAGCACAATCACCACCCCGCCGACTGGCTGATCGCCGAGGGCCTCGACCCCGAGGAGTTCGCAGAGAAGCTGGCGGACTGCACCGCCGCCTGGCGGCGGGCCGAGGCCGAGCGCGAGCTGGCTGAGCTGAAAGCCAGCGGCCAGCTGGGACCGCCGCTGACACTGGAGGAGGACGACGGATGCTGAGCCGCGTCGCCCGCTTCCGCTTCAATCTGACCTCGCCCCCGGAGATCGACGGGTTGATCCGCGTCGTCGTCCGCTACCCGGCGCACTGCCACCCCCAGGCTCAGGCACTGCTCGACGAGCTCCCTGGCTGGGCGCGCGGCTGGATGGTCCAGTCCGGCCAGCCACTGCAGCTGGCTGCGCTGACCGGCGCGCTGCACGGCCACCTGCAGGCCCGCCTGGGTGGCCGCGACGCCACGGTCAGGCCGCTGAGCGTGACCTGCCGCCTGGGCCGCTTGGAGTTCATCGAGGAGACCGCATCATGAGCACCACCCGCCAGCGCCAATACACACCGACCCAGGGCGCGGCTGCGCCCTCGCGCCAGGCCCCCCGCCTGGGCATGACGGACGTCCACGTCGAGCTGATCGCCGGTGGCTGCAAGCGCTCCACGCTGAGGACGCGCACGCACCGCGGCTGGTACACGCTGCACCGTGACGCCGAGCCCGTGATGGCGGTGCTGGTCGAGCCGGTCAGCGTCAACCTGATCGAGCCCGACCTGAGCGAGCGCCGGATCCTGGGCTTCACCTGGCCGCAGCTGAGCGAAAGCCAGCAGCAGAGCCTGGCCAAGGACGAGGGCTACCAGGTCCCCGGCGGGCGCGTGGGTGATGTCCAGGCCTTCGTGGCCGCGATCGAGCGCAGCAACTGGGCGCACCTGAAACGCTGGCTCGCCGGCCAGCAGAAGCTGATCCTCCACCGGATCCTCCGGTGGCAAAACGTGTAGGGGGGGCGTATACGCCCCCCAGCGAGGAGTAAACCATGACCGAGTCCGTGGAGCAACAGGAACGCGAGGCCCTGCGCGACGTCCACAACATTGAGGTCGACAGGCTGTTTGACTTCGGCCGCCGCCGCGTGCCGGTGCTGGCCACGGCGGAGCCACCCCTCAGGCTCAACCTGGAGCTGAGATTCGACCTCGCGATCGAGACCCACGGCTACCTCGACCTCGCCGAGCAGGTCAGCCGCCACGCCGCCGACCCCGACGAACTGATCCACCACGCGATCTGCAACCTCACCCGCGGCGAGCACTACGACGCGATCAACTTCCTGCTGCTGTACCTCTGGGTGCAGGAGCACGCCCCCAAGTAACACCACCAGGAGGGAAGAGCTGACCAACAACCGCACACGCCGATGCCGCCCGCGGCGGCGACTCTGCATCCCCGGAGGGATCGCGCTATGACGGACGGCCAGCACGAGCGAGTGATCCAGCACGCCCTGCAGTACCTGCAGCGCGGCTGGTGCGTGCTGCCGCTGCACGGCAAGGCGCCCTACGGCAAGGAGTGGCAGAAGGCGGCCCTCAGTGAGGAGCACGTGCCGCAGGCCTTCAAGCCGCGGGACAACCTGGGCATCCTCCACGGGCCGCTCAGCGGCCACCTGGTGGACGTCGACCTCGACTGCCCGGAGGCGGTGCGCGCCGCCCCCTGGCTGCTCCCCGCCACCCCGATGCGCCACGGGCGGGCCGGCAGCGGCATCGCCCACTACTGGTACGTCTGCCAGGGACTGAAGACCCAGCGCTACGACGACCCCGCTCCGCCAGAGGGCGAGAAGAAGCGGATGGTCGAAGTCCTCGGCGAGGGCACCCAGACGATGGTGCCGCCCTCGATCCACCCCGAGAGCGGCGAGGAGGTGCGCTGGCAGGACAAAGTGCGCTTCGAGCCGCCGGCCGTCAAGAGCGGCGAGCTGCTCAAGGCCTGCCGCCGGCTGGCGGCCTGCGTGCTGATCGCCCGCCGCTGGCGGGAGGGCGACCGCAGCGAGCGGGCGATGCTGCTGGGCGGCTGGCTCAGCAAGGAAGGCGTGGGCATCGAGCAGGCCGAGGAGCTGCTCCGCGCGATCTGCGCCGCCGCCCGGGACGAGGAGGCCGGCGGCCGGATCACCAGCCTCAGACACAGCTTCGAGGTCCACGAGCGCGGCGAGAAGGTGGCGGGCTGGCAGGGCCTGGTCGACCTCTACGGCGAGCCCGTGATGCGCCAGGCGGCCAAGTGGCTCGGACACGGGACACGCGCCAGGCGTGGAACACGCGGGGATGCTGGGGCCGGCGGACGGCAGCGCTGCGGCGTCAACCTCTACCGCTACGAGCTGATCGAGGAGCTGGCCTGCACGGACGTCGGCAACGCAGCGCGCCTGCTCAAGCAGCACGGCGCGGACCTCAGATACTGCCGCCCCTGGGCGGCCTGGCTCAGATGGGACGAGCAGGAAGGCTGCTGGCGCCGGGACGACACCAACGAAACGTTGCGAACGGCCGCGCAGGTGGCGCGCGCGATCGCCGCCGAGGCCAAGCAGCAGGACGACACGGACAAGCGCGCGACCCTGCTGCACTGGGCCAGCGCCAGCCAGTCGATGAGCCGCGTCGGCTCGATGCTGGAGCTGGCGACGGCGGCGCGCCAGGTGGCGGTGCTGCCCGAGCATCTGGATGCCGATCCGCGCCTGCTCAGCATCCGCGGCGCCACCCTCGACCTCACCCCCGAGCGCCTGCTGGAAAGCGACGACGGCCCCGCTATCCCCGCTGCCAGGGAGCACCTGCTCACCAAGCTCGCCCCAGTCGACTACGACCCCGAGGCCGCCTGTCCGCTGTTCGAGCAGTTCCTCAGCGAGATCTTCGCCGCAGACCAGGAGCTGATCGCCTTCGTGCAGCGCCTCGCCGGCTACTGCCTGATCGGCGGCAACCCCGAGCAGTACGTCGCGATCTGGTACGGCACGGGCGCCAACGGCAAGACCACCCTGCTGGAGGTCCTGCGCGCCGTGCTGGGCGACTACAGCGCCACCGTCGACCCCGAGGTGCTGATGAGCGCCGAGCGCGGCGGCAACAACCAGCTCTACGCCCTGGCCAGCCTCCGCGGCGCGCGGCTGGTGACCGCCAGCGAGACCCAGGAGGGGCGCCAGCTGGCCGAGAGCCTGATCAAGACCCTGACCGGCGGCGAGCCCGTGATGGCGCGGATGCCCTACGGCGCGCCCTTCGAGTTCCGGCCGGAGTTCACCCCCGTGCTGGCCACCAACCACAAGCCCGAGGTGCGCGACACCAGCCACGGGATGTGGCGGCGGATCCTGCTGGTGCCGTTCAACGTCGAGATCGCGGACGCCGATCAGGACCCGGCGCTGCCGGACAAGCTGAGGGAGGAACTGAGCGGCGTGCTGAACTGGATGCTCGCCGGCCTGACCGACTACTACGAGCTGGCGCTGGAGCGCGGCCGCGGCCTCTGCCCGCCCCAGGCGGTGCTGGCCGCCACCCAGGCCTACCGCGAGGAGCAGGACGTGCTGAGCGAGTACATCGAGTCCCGCTGCGAGCTGGGCCCGCCGGCGCTGCGCGTCACCAAGACCGACCTCTACAAGGACTACGAGAACTGGTGCGAGCTGACCGGCGCCTACCGGATGTACAAGAACACCTTCGGCCGCAAGCTGAAGGCGCAGTCCGGCATCGGCGAGCAGAAGAGCGGGCCGATCCGCTACTGGACCGGCATCGCGCTGCGGCACCTGCCGACGACGGCGCCGCTGGATCTGCCCGGCGGCGGGGAGCACTGAGCATGCTGGTGCCACCTGGGACACAACCGCGATTTGGGACACTGCGCCCCGTTACCCCTCGCTCCAGTCCCGGCGCCGCTTCGTCCCTTGTCGTGGGACATAAGGGACACTCAAAAAAAACAGCCTCCATGCGCGCGCACGCGCGCACCCCCGAGAGAACTCACCCCCGCATACGCACTGTTTCACTTAACGTGTCCCACAGTGTCCCGTGTCCCGTCTCAGAGAGGAGTATGAAGTGAGTGAGACCCGGGACCGGCTGGTGGCGGTGATCGGCTTTCAGGCCGAGGTGATCACGGTCGCCGAGGCGCTGATCGAGCGCCTGGGGCACACCGCCGACTACCGCCGGCTGCTGCATCGCCGCCTGGTGGCCGAGCAGGAAGCCGGCGCGCTGTTCCCCGCCGACCTGATGTCCAACGCCTACAACGCCGCCCAGCTGAGCGGGCTGCCGCCCCGCGCGCCCGGACCCACGCCCCTCGACGACTACCTGAGTGAGGTGCAGCAGTGAGCGCGCGTTACTCTCTCTGCATGGATCCAACTCAACCGCGGCTGTTCGACGACGACGACGTCCCCTGGGACGACCTCATGGCGGGGTTCGATGAGGAGTTCACTGACGGTGATCCTCTGAGCGGGTTCGACGTAGAGCCGATGAGCCCAGCGGAACGTGAGGCGTTCGACTTGCAGCAGGCATACGAGGGCCAGGTCTACCTGATCGCCTCCTCCAACGGCTACCACAAGATCGGCCGCAGCCGCGATGCACAGCACCGCCTGATCGCGATCCGCAGCGCCTGCCCGCCCGGCATCGACGTCTCGTTAGTGCACGTGATCGACAGCGGCAACGCCCCCGCCCTGGAGCGCTTCCTGCACTGGGCGTTCGGCTACCGGCGCGTGCGCGGCGAGTGGTTCGAGCTGACTCAGGAGGAAACACGGCTGGTCAGCGCCGTGGACTGGGAAGCGTCTCGCCGTCGCTTCTGGCCGTCGCCCCTGGAGGAACAACAGCCGTGAGTGTCCGCCGTCCCCCCGAGCCGACTTGGAAGAACGACTTCCGATACCAACTCTGGTGTCTCAATGCGTACTACCTCGCGGTGTACAATGCCTGGGATCGCGACCTGGAGCGGGAAGCGAAGCCCAAGGAGCTGTGCAACTGGCTGCGCAAGCGCGGCTGCAAGTGGGTGCCCAGCGTGATCACGATGCGCCGCTGGCTCCGCGAGATCCGCGACCTGGAGAACGACTTCGTCGCTCAACTGCCGGCCGCCAGCGATCATCAGTGATCGTCTTTTGATAAGTCTCCGATCATCTATCCCCAATTCATCCACAGCCGTGCTACATACTCGGCATGGCGCGCGCCAGCTACTACGACAGCACCACCAACCCAGGGGCGACCGCGGCGGGCTGCCGAGCCTTCCTCCGGCCCGCCAGCGGCGCCTCAGTGCCCCGACGTGGCGCACAGGCGGCGCACACGCCCCGAAACGCCCTGCCCGAGGGTGGTAGTGCCGGGCCCCACAGGGTTGCAGAAGGGTTGCACGATTCCGCGAATCGGCCCGATTGTCAGCAGGGAGCCGCGCCATGACGACCGAGGTCTCCGGCGTGAGCAGCCCGATCCTCAATCAGCCGCTGCTGCTGCCCGAGACTGCGGATACCGCCGTAGTGGGCATCGTGGGGCGCATCGCCCAGCTCAGAAGCCAGCCGGACGGCCCCGAGGCCTGGAAGGAGATCGAGTTCGAGGTCTGCCTGGGCCCACGGACGATCAAGCGCTACGTCTGGGTGCTGGCCGCCATCCTGCGCGCCCGCGACCTGACCTGGTCCGCCATCGCCGCGCACCCCTGGGTCACCGGCAAGCTGACCGAAGCATACCTGCGCAACAAGCACGCCAGAACGAAGCTGCCCACCGGCCAGAGCGTGCCGCAGTTCATTGAGTGGTACCAGGACGAGATCCGCAGCCGCTTCGCCGAGCTGATGGCGGAGCAGGCGCGCCGCGACTCGATGGGGCTGAGAGACCTGCTGCTGGAGATTCTCACGGACTGCACCACCACCCAGCGCAAGCTCAGAGCCGGCCAGCAGCTGCTGGACTTCGACGACGAGGCACCGCTCAGCCAGCCCGAGCTGGAGACCGAGGCCCTGCGCGTGAAGATCAGGCGCGACAACACCGCGTCCGTGGACGCCGTGTTCAAGCTGCTCAGACTGACCACCGGCAGCCCGACGGACATCACCGCCACGCCGGACGAGGCCCGTGAGGCAGCCGGCGACGGCCTCAGCCGCGAGGATCTGCTGGAGCGCATCCAGAAGCGGCGCCTGGAGCTGGCGCAGCTGCCGGGGGGGGCCGCCTGATGCGATGGCTGATCGCCCTTATCTGCGCGCTGATGCTGCACTGGGGGGCCACCGTGCCCGCTAACGCCCAGGTGAGCACACCGGTGGCCGACCCCCAGCTGGCGGCGGAACTGAGCGCCTGGCTCAATGACATCGAGCAGGCGATCCGCGCCGGCAACCTGAGCGGCAGCGCGGCGGAGCACGCGCTGCGCGAGCACAACGAGGCGCTGTTCGACGCCCGCGTCGAGCTGTTCGGCACGGATCCCTTCATGCGCTTCCGCCTGCGCTACCTCAGCCACCGGATGCGCGACCGGCGCACCCGGCTGTTCGTGCCGCCGGCCTGGTTCCACTACCGCATGACCGCCGAACTCGACGCCCTGATCCGCGGCGAGTCCGCCATCGACCACATGGTCGGCGAGCTGAGCCGCAGCTTCGCCAAGAGCACCGTCGGCACCGAGGACTACTCCCTGTACTGCGCCGCCGAGGAGCTCAGCCTCAACACCGTGCTGGTCGGCGCCTCAAGCAACGAAAAGGAATACCTGACCCGCCTCGGCAACGTGATCGCCGAGCTCGACGGCAACCAGCCGCTGCTCCGCGACTATCCCGGGCTCAGCCCACAGCGCGACAAGAAGGGCCAGCTGACCAAGTACAGCGACTCGGTGATCGTACTCGATAACGATTGCCGCATCGGCGCGATGCCCTTCGGCGGCAACATCCGCGGCCAGAGCTGGCGCGGCAACCGCCCGGAGCTGGTGATCCTGGACGACCCCGAGACCCGCCGCCTGGTGCGCAGCAAGGAGCAGCTGCAGCAGGGCCGCGACTGGATCGAGAACGACCTGATCGGCTCCGAGGGCGCGGAGGGCATGGCGATCGTCTGGTTCGGCACCCTGCTGGGCTACGACTGCCTGCTCCGCTGGATCACGCTGCCACCGGAGCGCGGCGGCAAGGGCTGGACCGGCCCCAGTGGCGAGGTCCTGCGGGTGCCGATGCTCCGCGACGACGGCGACTTCGCCAGCAGCAATTGGCCCGAGTACTTCACCGCCGAGCGCTGCGAGCGCATCTACCTCAAGCACGGCCCGCGCGGCTTCGCCATCGAGCGCCAGCTGGACGTGCGGCCCGGCGAGGACGCCGTCTACCGCGAGGAGTGGTTCTGGGCCGCCACCTACAGCCGCAAACACCTGCAGCTCAACGCCGGCACCTGGGAGCTGAACGGCGTGCCGCTGAGCATCTTCGGCGCCATCGACCAGGCGATCGGCGAGGAGCAGACCAACGCCTACAGCGCCTTCGTGATCATCGGCATCGACCCCGCCCACAACGTCTACGTGCTGGAGGCGATCAACGTGCGCCTCAAGTTCCCGGCCCAGTGCGCCAAGGTCGAGATGCTCTGCGACAAGTGGCACCCGCTGGCCTTCGGCTGGGAGGACGTCGCCTACCAGCGCGCGCTGAGCCAGCAGATCCTGAGCACCCGCACACTGCCGCTGGTCGGCGTCAAGCGCTCGACGGCGCCCGCCGCCAAGGAAGAGCGGCTGGAGCGCCACAGCGTCCACTGGTGCAACGGCAAGGTCTACCACGACCCCGAGGATCCCGTGCAGCGCGACGTGCTGCTGTTGCAGGCGCTGGAGTTCCCGATCGGCAAGTTCGTCGACCTGCTCGACGCCGAGGAGACCGCCGTCAGCCTGGCGCTGAGCCGCGGCCGCGGCGGCCCGGCCGAGCCCCCCGCCGGCAAACGCCGCGCCGGCATCGAGGCCACCGAGGGGGTGGGCTGGTGAACCAGCAACTCCGCCTTGAGGCCCACGAGATCGCCGCCGACCTGGCCGGCATGGTGCCCACCCAGAGCCACGGCCAGCTGCACTTCCGCCAGGCGCGCCCCGGCGAACAGCCCCTCAGTGGCGAGCGCCGCCGGCTGATCGGCCGCCTCGTCGCCCGCGGCGTCTCGGAGCCCGACCTCCTGGACAGGCTGAGCAGCTGGGAGGTGATCCTGGGATGGTGACGATCGCTGACCGCCTGCGCGCCATCTTCCGCCCAGCGGCACGCGCGACCAAGGCCGGACTCAATGACGAACGGCCGCCCGCCCTGGGACGCCAGATGGTGCCCGTCGGATACAACCCCGCATACTTCCAGAGCGACTGGCTGGACAAGCTGCCCAATCCCGCCGAGGAGGCCACCCGCAAGCTCCAGACCAAGGTGGGCGTCACCACCCCCTACGACTTCTACCTGCGTCAGTACAAGCGCGACGGCCACCTGCGCGGCGTGGTCAGCCAGCGCGTGGGCGCCCTGCTGCGCGCACCGGTCACCATCCAGCCCGCCGGCGACGACGAGCCCGCCCTCTACCAGGCCGCCCTGTTCGAGGCCGCGCTGGAGAGCATGCTCAAGTGGGAGCCCACCCGGCGGGCTCTGGCCCAGGGCGGCTTCTTCGGCAAGGCGGTCGGCGAAGTGCTCTGGGACTGGACGACACTCGAAGTGGACGCCCAGACCGTCGACGCGATCGCGCCGATCGAGATCCCCAGCCTGCCGCCCAAATGGTTCGTATACAGCCCCACCGGCGACCTCCACCTGCTGACCAGGGCTGAACCGACGCGCGGTGAGCCCGTGCCGGCCCGCAAGTTCCTCGACTACAGCCCCGAGACGATCTGGGACAACCTCTACGGCGAGGCCTGGGGCGAGTTCGCCTCCTGGTGGAGCTGGTTCAAGCGCAACGGTGTCAGCTGGTGGATGGTGTTCAGCGAGAAGTTCGCCAGCCCGACGCCCGTCGCCGAGCGCGACAAGGACGCCGTCCTGACCGACGCCGAGGAGGCCGCGCTGCGCAAGATGGCGACCTCGATCCAGCAGCAGACCGCCCTGATCCCGCCCAAGGGCATCCTGATGAAGCTCCTGGAAGCCCAGCGCTACGGCACCGTCAATACCTACGACAAGCTCTGCGGCTTCTGCAACATGGAGATGTCCAAGGGCATCGTCGGCCAGACGCTGACCACAGAGCAGGGCGACACCGGCGCCCGGGCGATGGCCGACGTCCACCTCGGCGTCCGCGGCGACCTGGTGGCGCAGGACGCCACCGCCTTCTGCGAACTGATCAACACCACCCTGGTGCGCTGGTTCATCGACCTCAACGTCCCCGAGGGCCAGCGGCGCTACCCCCAGTACGTGATCGACACCGACCCGCCACCCGATGCCAAGGCCAACCTGGAGCGCTTCGCCGAGGCCCAGAACATCGGCGTCGACCTCAGCCGCAAACAGGTCCGCAAGGACGGCAACCTGGAGACCCCCGAGGACGAGGAAGACACCCTGACCAAACCCGAGCCGCCGGCCCAGCCGTCCCCCTTCGAGCTGCTGCGTCCGCCCGGCAAGCGCGACGCGGAGGACTCCCAGGCCGCCGCCCTGCGCGGGGCCGTGGTGCTTCAGCCTCTCAGCGCCCGGGCCGGCGACCATCTGCCCGCCACGGGCGAGCTCCGGCGGCTCTACGACGACGGCGTCGCCGCCGTGTCCACCCTGATGGCTCCTCTCGCCGAGGTTGTCCGCGACTGGTTCATCGCCAGCTTCGAGGCACGGGGCCTGCGCGGGGACGCCCCGCTGGACTTCAGCCCCGCCGACCTCGACTGGTCCACCATCGAGATCGACGAGGAACTCAAGGCCGCGGTGGTCGACCGCCTCAACGACGACCTGACCATCGCCCAGCTGCTGGGCCGCGAGCGCTTTATCCGCCGCGCCGAGACCGTCGCTGCGCTCAGCCTTCCCGCCCTGGCCGCCACCGACGACGACCCGCTGGCCAACCCGCTGGTCGAGCGGCTCTACGGCCACGAGCGTCTGATCCCGACCCGCGTGCTGGGCGTGCTCAACCGCAAGGTCCGCCAGAGCCTCGACTACGAGGACTTCTACAAGCTCGACGCCCTGAGCCGCTCCTCGGCCTTCACCGCCTGGGACCTGGCCGAGGGCCACATCCGCGGCATCGGCGGGGCGCTGCAGGACGCCACCAACTGGGGCTACACCTGCCAGCAGTTCGCCGACTACCTCTACGACCGCCTCCAGGCGCGCTACGTGCAGCAGGGCACCGAACTGCACGCCTACCACGTCGAGACCATCTACCACACCAACCTCTCGACGGCATACAACCAGGCCGAGGCCGACCAGCTCTGGGAGCTGCAGGACACCTTCGACTACGTGCGCTTCATCAACCCCGCCCCCCAGGCGCCGCCCTGCGTCGAGCGCGCCGGCCGGGTCTACCGCACCGACTCCGGCTTCCTGCGCTCCAGCTGCCCGCCGCTGCACTTCAACTGCCGCAGCACCATCGCCGCCATCCCGCGCGAGATGGTGGAGCGCGAGGGCTGGACGGTGGAGGAGAGCCTGCCGGTGGTCTCGCCCGAGATCTACGCCGGCCCCAAGGACCCCCGGACCGGCGAGTCCGTGGGCGTGCCCGCGCCCTTCGGCGCCTGGGCCCCGCTGCCCGAGCGCTACGCACAGCTGGAAGCCCAGCGAGGAGAAGGCAATGCCTGAGCCCGTCACCGTCAACTACCCGGTCCGCCTGGACCTCGCCCGCTACGACCGCGTGCCGATCCTGCGCACCGGCCAGTACCGCCCCCGCGGCGTCCAGGGCCCGTGGGAAGTGACCGAGGAGTTCCTGGACTCGCTGGTCGCCAGCTACGACCCGCACTTCTACCCGGCCGTGCTCAACACCGACCACGTCAGCTGGGCCGGCCCCGGCCTCGGCGTGATCATCAAGCTTTACCGCGACGGCGACACCCTCTACGCCGACCTGGTCAACGTCGACCCGCTGCTGGCCTGGCAGCTCGACGCCGGCCAGTGGCCCAAGCGCAGCATCGAGTGGTGGCAGGAATCCGTGCACGGACGCCCGTTCTACGACCGCGAGGACAAGCCCAATTACCTGATGCGCCTCGGGCTGCTGGGCCAGGACAGCCCGGCCGTCCCCGACCTCGGACCCTTCCCGCCGCGGGCCACGGACCAGATCGAGGACCTTGAGCCCGCAATCATCGAGTACCCGCTGGCCGCCCGCGACCTCTGCGGCCAGGGCCTGACACTAACCTACGAGGAGGTGCCAATGGACCCCAAGGCACCCAAAGCCGCGAAGGCGCCCGGCAAGGCGCCGCCCGAGGCTGACTCCATCGCCGACGACGCCGAGCAGGCCGAGACGGTGGACCAGCTGAAGGCGGAGAACGCCGACCTCAAGGCGCAGCTGGCCGAAACGACCGAGCAGGTCCAGGCCAGCGAGAACGACAGCGTGGCGCAGATCCGGGCAACCAACGAGGAGCTGCGAGCCCAGCTGACCACCATGCAGCAGCAGGTGGAGGGCAAAGCCCGCACCGACCGACTGGACGGCCTGGAGCACGAGCTGAAGGCCGCCGGATACATCACGCCCGGCAATCGTGATGAACTCCGGGCCCGGCTCGAACGCGCCTACGACGCCGACCACGCGCTCAGCGCCGCCGCCGCTCCCGCCGAGGGAGACCAGGCCGCCTCGCTGCTCAGCGACGTGATCGCCACCATCAAGGCCGGGAGGCCCCAGTACACCCCGGGCCGCGTCTCGCCTTCGGGCGCCAGCCAGCCCCAGGCCTCGCTGAGTCAGGACGAGAGCGACGTCTGCGCCGCCCTTGGCCTGACCACGGACGAGTATCGGGGCATGACGGCCGCTGAGAAGCAGCCCAGCGCCGAGCAGGTGCTGGCCTCACTGGCCGAGCTGCTCAGCACCAAGACCGCGGGAGGTGGTGCGTAATGACCGCTCTCACCGACAACAGGCAGACCAAGACCCAGGACGGCACCGAGCTGGCGATCCCCGTCGCGGCCTCGACCACCATCTACAAGGGCTCGCTGGTCTGCTACAACTCCGGCGGCTACGCCGTCGCCGGCGTCAGCACCGCCGACTACAAGTTCGCCGGCGTCTGCATCGAGAAGGCCGACAACTCCGCGGGCAGCAACGGCGACATCAACGTGCGCGTCCGCCCCTACGGCCTGTTCAGCTTCGCCAAGACCGGCACCGTCACCCAGGCCAACGGCGGCGACGAGGTCAAGATCAGCGACGACCAGACCGTCGCGCTGAGCGTGCCCTACGCCACCACCGCCCTGACCGGCGCCAACAACGACCTGACCTGGACTGCCATCGCCCCCTGGCTCGGACTCCGCGGCGAGGACATCACCATCGAGTACCGCGATCCGGGCGCCGCCAGCCAGAGTCTCAGCATCGTGGTCGAAGGCACGGCGATCATCGTCAACCTCGCCACCGACACCAGCGGGACCATCACCTCCACCGCCGACCTGATCAAGACCGCCCTGGCAGCGCATGCCGTGGCAGCCGCGATGGTCAGCGCCGCCGATGCCGGCAGCGACGACGGCAGCGGGGTCGTGACCGCCATGACCGCCACCAGACTCAGCGGGGCCGGCAACATCTGTGGCCGTCTGCTGAAGATGGACTCCACCAACGTCTACATCCGCATCGACGGATACGCAGCCTAAAGGAGGGCTAAGCCATGTCACGAGTCGTATCAGCTGACTTCCTGGCAGCCACCCTGACGGGCTTCCAGGCGTTGTTCCACAAATCGATGGCCCAGGTCACAACCGACTATCAGCGGCTGGCCCAGGTCGTCGAATCCGTCACGGACCAGGAGAGCTACAACTGGCTCGGCAGCGTGCCCGCCATGCGCGAATGGGTGGGCAACCGCCAGTTCAAGGGCCTCCTGGCGCACGACTTCACGATCGTCAACAAGAAGTACGAGGCCAGCATCGAGGTCGACCGCGAGACCCTGGAGGACGACAAGCTGGGGCTGGTCAAGCCCCGCATCGAGGAGCTCGGGGTCCGTGCCGCGCAGCACCCCGATGAGCTGCTGATGGCCCTGCTCAACGCCGGCTTCACCACCACCTGCTACGACGGCCAGTACTTCTTCGACACCGACCACAGCGAGGGCGACAGCGGCAGCCAGTCGAACAAGGTCACCACCGACTTCGGCAGCGCCGCCGTCAAGGCCGGCATCACCGCGATGATGGGCTTCCTCGACGACCAGGGCAAGCCACTGGGCATCGTTCCCGACGTCCTCGTGGTCTCCCCCGCCGACTTGTTCGAGGCGCGCGAGATCCTGCAGTCCACCACCATCGTGATCGCCGGCACCGCCGGCGCCGTCACGGAGCGGGGGGCGACGAACACGCTCAGCGGCATGCTGGACCTGATCGTGAATCCCCACGTCACCAGCGGCTACTGGGCGCTGTTCAGCACCAGGCAGATCTGGAAGCCGTTTATCTTCCAGTGGCGCATCAAGCCCGAGTTCAACGGCGTCACGGATCCCAGCGACGAGTACGTCTTCAGCACGGACGCCTTCAAGTACGGCGTCCGCAGCCGCTGCAACGCGGGCTACGCGATGTGGCAGACGGGCTACGGCTCAACGGGGGCTGGCTAATGGCGCAGTACAGTCACACTGAAGACGGCAAGCCGCTGGTCCGCCTCGACGACGGCCCCGAGGCCGTGCCGGTCCAGAAGGTCCAGCTGGGCGACCTCCGGCCGGCGATCGCCGAGTGTGACGACCCCGACTGGCTCCGCGCCGTCGTCGACCAGGACGACCGCAAGGGCGCCCGCCAGGCCGCCGAGACGCGGCTCAGCGAGCTCCCGCCGGACGAGCCCTCCGCCGAGCCCGAGGACCAGACCACTGACGACCCCGCCGAGCAGGCTGATCCCGCCGCAGGCGGGACTGACACCCAGCCCCCCGCCGAGCAGGCGGAGGCCGGGCCGATCGTGATGATCGCCCAGCGCCAGGCCAACATCCCCGACCTGTATAGCCGCCAGGTGTACGAACCGGGCCGCATCGTCCCGCGCCCCCTGGAGCGGGAGCTGCGCTTCGTCACCGAGGGCGCCGCCGAACCACTGAGCCAGTGGTGGGGCGGCGAACTCACCGACCCCGAGCGCATCGACGGCCGCCTCTACCCCGTGCTGCTCAGACGCCCCGCCGACCGGAGCCTGTGGCTGCGCGTCGAGCCGCACCTGCTGCAGCCGCTGGCCCAGGCCAGCCGCAGCGACGCCCTGACCGCCGTCCACCGCTGCCGCGACCGCGAGCTGCTGGCCGAGCTGCCCGACTGGGACGGACGCCCCGAGATCCGCCAGGCGGCGGAACTCACCCTCGCCGGCGACGTCCCGCCCGAAACCCCGCTGGCGCTCGTGCTGGAGGGCGGACGCCCCGCCGTCCGCCTGCTCAGCGGCATCACTATCGACCCCGGCGGGCTCTACGCCGCCGACCTGAAACCGCTGATCGACGCCTGCGAGGACCAGCAGGTGCTCAGCGCGCTCGCCGACCGTGACCGCCGACCCGGCGTGCAGGATCTGCTGGCCGGCAGAGGGGCCGCCTAGTGGCCCTGTTCGCCACCACCACGGACCTGGAGGCGCGGTTCAAGACCGCGCAGCTGGCCGACCTGTTCAGTGACGCAACGCCGAAGGCCTGGGACTCCACGTCCCAGGCCACGGCGGAGCTCTACCTCGACAGCGCCAGCCTGTCCGTCCAGCGCGTGGTGCGCGGACACATCGACACCACGGACGCCGACGTCCAGACCGAGCTCAAGTCGTACTGCATCACCTACGCCCTGATCGAGCGCTACCGCGACCGTGGCACCAACCCCGGCGCCTCGCTGTGGAACGCCTACCGCGAGGCCAGGAAGAACCTCGACCGCATCCAGACCGGCGAGCTGAAACTGACCGACAATGAGGTCAAGAGCCGCCTGGGCTGGAGCAGCACCGAGGACAACGACCCCGAGTACGCCAAGGCCGCCACCGGCGGCGACGGGGACGACTCCGACCTGCTGGAGGGCTTCTGATGGCGGGAATCGGAGTCAAGGTGGACGTCAGCCAGGCCCGCCGCGGGCTGGCGGCGATCATGCGGCGGGCGCAGGACACGCGCCCGCTGATGGACCGCCTCGGCCAGCACGAAGTCACCGTGACCAAGCTGCGCTTCGAGAAGCGCGGCCCAGGCTGGCCCCAGATCAATCCGTACTTCGCCGAGCTGAAGCGCCGGACCACCGGCGGCAACGCCCCGCTGACCTTCCGCGGCAAGCTGGCGACCTCGATCTACCACCGCGTGCGCGGGCCCCACAGCGTCCGCGCCGGCTCGAACCTTCCCTATGCCGCCCGCCAGCAGTGGGGCGGCCACGGCATGCGTGGCCCCCACTTCTTCAACCTGTACATCGAACCCGAGTATGAGCAGGGCAAGCGGGGACTGCGCATGAAGCGCGACGACAAGGGCCGGCTGCTGGGCAAGCTCAGGATCCGCCAGACGCCAACCGCCAAGAAGCAGCTGATGCGCTCGCTGGACATCACCCCGCGCCCGTTCCTTAAGGAACCCGACGAGGCCAACTGGAATGAAAAGCTGGCGCTGATCGAGCGCCACCTGCTAGGAGGGCCGGCATGAGCTATGCATCACCCGAGGCGCTCGTGCTGGAAGGCCTCAGGACGATCCTGACGGAGAGCGGCAACGGAGTAGGACTGGCAGGCGCCAAGATCACCTCCGTCGAACTCCCGATCCCCGACCACCCCTACGCGCTGGTCAGCGGCGACACGTCCACCAACACCCACGGCAACGCCAGCTTCGAGGCCTACGTGGTGCTGTTCGCCATCAAGAGCGACCCCGAGACCGCCCTGCAGGAGATGTATGAGCTGGCCCACGACGTCAAGGAGTACCTGCAGCTCGCGGCCGACCGCATCGCCCTGGGCGTCGACTGCCTGGACATCCACACCATCGAAACCGGCAACCGGCCCCTCGAATCCAGTGCCGAGGAGACCCCCGAAAGCGAGGGCGGCAACACCCCCCCGCCAGCCCAGCACTGGATCACACTTTCAATCCGCCCCATCTGGCTGGAGGACTAATGACTGCAAAAGCAGACACTGAGGCCAAGGGCGGCGGCTCCTCCGCCGGAGGAGGCGACGCCGAAAGCCCGCCCGCGCAGGGCGGCAAGAAGAAGAAGGCGGCCGCGAAGGTCACCGCCGTGTTCCTCAAGCGGCACACCATCGCCGCAGCGGATCAGCCCGGCGGCTGCCACACCTACCTGCCCGAGCGCACCGAGCGCTACCGCGACCAGCCGGGCGGCAGGCTCAAGACCCGCGTGATCCCGGCCGACACCGGCCGCTTCGACAAGGCCACCCTCGACGGGCTGAAGAAGCGCGGGATCGCGGTCAGCGAGGCCGAGTACGCCAAGCTGAAGCAGGCCGAGGCCGACAAGGCGGCGAAGGCCGCAGCGAAGTCCGGAGGTGATGCGTAATGGCCAAGACAGAGCAATTCAGCCAACTCTATGACGTGCTGCACGGGCAGCACCACTTCGGCATCGTCGACGAGGACGGCATCATCGACTGCGGCCGCTGCTACAACGTCACCCCCGGCAGCAGCGCCCCCCAGATCGAGAGCCTGAGCGAGGTCCACAACGACCGCGGCCAGACGGTGCGCACCATCGTGCTGAGCGAGACGTTCCCGTTCTCGTTCGCGATCCGCGACCTGACCAGCGCGGGCCGCACCCGCCTGCTGGCCGACGGCGCCGCCCCCACGATCGACACCGTCAGCCGCCTGATGCGGTTCAGCACCCAGGGCCACCACCTGATCGACGACCGCAAGAGCGGCGACCCCCGGGCATACAGGCTGCCCGACATCACCGGCCTGCCCCAGGCATACAACGCCACCGTCTTCCCGGCCGCCACCAGCGTGGTCGCGGTGGAGGGCACCAGCGGCAGCTTCGCCGCCGACGACTACTACGTCTGGGTAGTCCCCGTCTACAGAGACGAGGACCTCAAGCACGGTCCGACGGACGCCAACTTCACCCTCGCCAACTGGGCCAACCTGACCCGCGGCGTGGAGTACGTTTACGGCACCCCGGCCCAGCACGACGGCGCCCTGACCGTCGCCGCCAACAAGCAGATCGGCGTGACCTTCGACGAGCCGACGATCGCTGAAGGCGTGGCCCAGCCCACCCACTTCGCGATCGTGGTCGGCACCGTCGACGACATCGAGGACGCCGACAGCCACGTCGCCGCCATCGAAGCCTGGAGCGGCGCCGCCCACTCCGTCGACATCGACGCCGTGGGCACCGTCGACTTCGGCAACACCCCCGTCGTCGCCGACTACGTCCGCGTCGAGACGGGCGTGGTGACCGCCGACGTCCGCGTCTGGACCGCCGAGGTGGAAGACACCGACTACACCGTCGACCGCGTCAACGACACCATCACCCGCGTCGACGGTGGCGACATCAGCGACGCCGAACTGGTGCGCGTCAATGTCTGGTACATCGCCAACCCGACCGACCTGCATAAGGCCGGCGGCCAGGGCACGGGCGAGCGCTACGAGTGGTTGCGCATCTGGAACTTCAGCGGCGACACCACGGATCCCGACACCCGCCAGATCGAGGGCGTCCAGATCGACCTGCCGCGCGTCAACACCGCCGCCCTGACCCGCCAGGTGGCCAGCGCCGCCAAGGACGGCTTCCACGACCCGATCCCGTTCAGCGGCGCCCAGGCCGAGTACGACAGCACCCAGGGCTGCTCCGTGCTGATCAAGCGGTTCAGCAAGAGCAACGTGGAGAACGTGGACTGGGCAGGTGACGACATCACTCCGGCCGGCGCCTAAGCCCCGGCTACTGAGAGTGCATGCAACAGCCCCGGGGCCCACCGCCCCGGGGCACCCCGACTGAGAAAGCTATGAGTGAAACTGAAACCAAACCTCAACCGACCACCAGTCCCGCCGAGCCCGGAGTCAACGGCAACCTGCTCAGCATCACCAGCATCCTTGAGGCCGGCGCCCAGCTCGCGGCCTTCGAGCCGCCCAGCCTGCCCGTCGCCCCGGGCTGCATGGTCACCATCCGCAAGCTTCCCGACGACAAGTTCCGGACGATCCTCAATCGCCTCCTCGACGAGATAGCCCCATACCTCGGCGGCGAGGAGGAGCGACGGAAGCTGGACGGACCCGCCTTGCTGGATCTGCTCAAGAAGGCGCCCGCGATCGTCGACGACCTGCTCAAGTGGGCGACGGACTTCGACGACCTCGACCACGCCCAGCAGCTGCCGACGGACGCGCGCCTGCTGGCCGCCGCCGCCGTGCTGAGTGTCAGTTACCTGGACAACGCCGGGCTGCGCGTTTTTACCGACGCCGTGCGCGGCGTAAGCGCGAGCGTCGCCGCCGAGAGCGCCGCCGCAGCATCCGACGAGCAGCACGGCACGGACAAGAGCTGATCGACTACGAGACCGAGCAGCCGCCGGTCTATGAGGAGGTTCTGCTGATGGTGGCCGAGCTGGTAGGCGGGCTGGAACAGGCCAGGCGGCTGAGCCACGACGAGCTCAGCTACTGGCTGGAACTGGCCGACTACCGCCAGGAGATGGCGCAGCTCACCGAGCAGCTCAGCGCGATGCTCGGCAGCCCGCCGCCCCGGGGCGACGACGAGCAGAGCGCCCAGGCCCGCCTGGAATACAGCATGGACCTCACCCGCCTGCAGTGCGCCATCTTCCGCTGCGAGCAGTGCTTCAAGCTGCCCCTCGACGACGAGTTCGGCGAGCAGCTGGACCCACCCGAAGCCGAGCACTGGTGGGGCGCCCCGGGGGTGATCGGCCGTGGCTAAAGGGATGCAGGTGTACATCGAGTACCTGAACCGCGGCCTCGGCACCGTCCAGACCGGCCTCAACACCGTCGATCAGAAGCTGGCCACTATCAGCAAGACCGCCGAGATGCTCGACACCAAGCTGCGCAAGGTGGACCAAACGCTGGCCGGCTGGCAGCGCACCGCCGCCCTGATCGCCGGCGCCGGCGTCGGTGGCCTGGGCCTCGTGATGCGCGAGGGGATCAAGGTCCACGCCATGTTCGAGCGCATCAACCTCAGCCTGGAGGTGATGCTCAAGAGCAAGCAGGCTGCCGACGCCATGATGCGGGACATGGTCAAGTTCGCGGCGACCACCCCCTTCAGCCTGCTCGACCTCTCCAAAGCCGTCAACCAGCTGGTCAGCTTCCGCGTCGAGGCCGGCAACGTGATCCCGTACCTGCGTACCATCGGCCAGGCCGCCGCGACGATGAAGGTCCCGATCGAGCAGGCAATCGACGCCATGATGCGGCTGAGAAGCGGGATCTACCAGCCGCGGATGCTGGTGCCGCTGGGGATTAACCGCGAGCTGCTGAGGGAATACGGCGTCGAGTTCGGCAAGCAGGGCCAGCTGCTCAGCAGCGGCGAGGAGGCCTTCCAGGCCGCCCTCCAGACGATGGAAGACCAGTTCGGTGGGCTGTTCGGGCGCATCAACGAGACCATCGACGGCCTGCTCAACAACCTCGGCGACCTGATCGACCGCATCTGGGACTACATCGGCGAGACGCTGAGCGAGAAGTTCAAGTCCACCGTCACCCGCATCAACGACGTGCTGGGCGGCCTGATCGACTCGGAGCGGATGAAGGCCGCCATCAAGGGCTCGATGGACGCCCTGCTCGGCGAGCTGGAGCCGTACATCGACCGTGCCCTGGACTGGCTGGAGCAGCTGATCGGCTACCTGGAGCAGAACCCGCGCGCCCTCGTCGACGGCATGCGGGCATTCGTCGAGGTGCTCAAGAACGTCGTCGCCGTCGTGCTGACGCTGACCGCCGCCCGCGGCCTGCTGGCCCTGATCATGGCCCTGACCAGCATCGCCAGCGTGCTGACCGGCGGCTGGGCCGCCGCCATCGGCGTCGCCGCCGGCATCGGACTGATCGCGCTCTTCAACATGCTGCGAGCCGAGATGGACGCGCTCGGGCCCGCCGTCCAGCCCGCCAGCCAGCGGATCAAGGAACTCAGCGGCGAGCTGCAGACGTTGGCCGAGAAGGAAGAGGAAGCCAGGCGCCAGATGGACGAGGCGGCCACCGCGCTGCGGGAGCTGGAGGATCCCGCCCGCGACGCGGCGGCCACCCAAGATGAACTGACCGCCGCCCAGACGCGCTTCACGGAGGGCAAGGACGCCTACGTCGGCGCCATCGACGCGCAGATCGGCAAGCTGCAGGAACTCAAGGAGGCGCTGGCCTTCCAGCTGACCCCAGAGAACGTGCTGGCCGAACTGCAGGAGCAAGCCAAACGCGGCTTCGCCGGCGGCGCAGCCCCGATCACCGCCGAGCAGTTCGAGTTCATGCGTCAGGAACGCCTCTACCAGAAGATCGGCCAGGAGCTATGGCGCCAGGCCGGCACGACCGGTGGTAGCGCGGCCCAGGCAGAATTGCTCAAGCGATATGGCCTGGAGCCGATGCGCATCCTGGGCGGCATCGAATCCGTCACCGGCCGCGAAGGTATGGGGATCCCGATCGGCATCAGGTGGGAGGACGAGGCGCGGCTGGGCATGATGTACATGAACCAGCTGATCCAGAGCGAAGGTCGGGTTATCGCGGATCAGGTCGCCCAGATTGCCGGTGAGCAGCTGCTGCTTGAGACCAAGCGCCAGTACCCGCTCCTGCCTACCGAGGCCCAGCGCCACCTCCTGCATCAATACGGGCCCGTATACAGCGCCCCGCCCGTCGCGGAAGGCGAGGCGGACGCGCCTGGCGGCTTCGCTGCCAGTCTCGGGCTACCGCCGGCCTCAGCCGAAGCGCTGGCCCGCCAGGGCAAGCTGACGCCCCAACAGGAAGAGGCCATCCAGCACATGGAAAGCCTCCGCCAGGCTGCCAAGCAGCTGGTCGAAGCCACTCAGGCCGAGGTGATCCGGCTTCAGAAGAAGCAGGAACTGACCGGCGACGATCAACAGGAGGCCATCCTGACGGCACAGGCCGCCGCTTACGAACAGGCCTACGTCAACCAACTGCAGCGCTTTATCGAGGAGGCCACACTGGAGCAGTGGGCCGACGCCCACCGCCGGCTGACCGCCGCCACCGAGGAGCTGGCTGCCGAACTCGAAGCCGAGAAGGCCGCCGTAGCCCGCGAGCGGCGGGACGCAGCGCAGCAAAGCTACCGCCAGCTGCTGGCCCAACTCGCCGGCGACGAGCGCGGCGCGGCGCGGATCGAGGCCGAGGGACTGGTCGCCGAGGCCCAGGAGGCGCTGCAGGACCTGGCCTTCGCGGCCGATCCCACCGCCGAGGAGCTGCTGCAGCTCCAGACCGCGGCCTACGCCGCCGTCGGCGCGCTGATCAGCTTCGCCAGCGCGCTGGCCGGCATGGACGAAAAGGTCGCGTCATACATGCGCGGGATCGCCGAGCAGTACGCGGCGGCACTCGATGCGATGGTCGCGGGCGGCGCCGACAAGATGTCGCTCGCCCCGTATTACGACACCGCCGCGCAGCTGGCCTCCGGTGGACAGGAATCCAGCCCCCTCGGCGGCGGCTTCTACAGCCCCCGCGTCGAGGGCGGTACCAGCGCCGGCACCTGGGAGAAGATCGATTGAGGCGGCGACGGAACGTGTACGTTCCAGAACTCCGTCACCGGCGAGACCGTGGTCAAGCCCAGCAACTGGACGGGCCCCGCAACTACCGGCGGGCAGCGCCAGTGGTACAGCTTCGCGGAGGCCTTCGGCCCCGGCGGGCTGCCCCAGATCCAGCCCGAGGAGTTCGGCGAGGGCGCCTGGCCCGAGCCCGCGGGAGCGGAGCAGCAGCAGAAGGAGCCGGCGCCAAAGGACGTCCGCAGCCCGATCGACAGGGGCGCGCAGCTGATCGGGAGTGCATTGCAGGCGGTCGCCGGCCTGATCGGCGCCAAGGGCCAGCAGCTGGTCAGCGCGATCGCCAACATCGCCAGCCAGCTGATGCCGCAGTTCGGCCCGATCTTCGGCGGGATCGCCAGCGTGGTCAACGCGATCTTCGGCCAGAAGCAGGCGGTCAAGGTCGAACCGGCCGACGGCAGCATGCCGATTCACTTCTCGACGCGCGCCGACTACGGCTGGGACGTCAACCCCGCCAGTGCCCTGCTCGGCGGCCGCGCCATCTACACCAGCCCCGCCAGCCCGACGGTGGAGCTGGTGGTCAACTACCAGGAAGGAGTCGAGGACGTGATCGCGATGAAGACGGCGCAGTCGGTCAATATGCGCCAGATGCGCCCGGCCAGGAGGCTCAGCTATGGCCACTAGCCGCGTCCGCCTCTGGGTCTACGACACCGACGTGCCCGAATGGGACTACGTCACGCTGAACATGGCCCAGGTCGCTCCGCACGACACGGAGCCCAGCTGGGAGGAAAGGGACCGCCTTGGTCGCACCGTCCGCCTGACGCCGACCGACGCCAGCGAGGCCGCCAGCTGGGCCGACACGGTGGACCTGGTCTTCCACCGCAACCGGTGCTTCACTGAGAACGTCAAGCCCCCGGGCGGCACCGACCGCCTGCTGTATGAGTGGCTGAAGCAGTACGTCCGTGACCTCAACAGCCAGATCTACCTCTACGTGGAGAGCTACGGCACGGATCCCAGTGGCAACGCCCTCCACACCATCACCTACTACAAAGGTCGCTTCCGCCGGCCGCTGCCCCCCTGGCTGATCGACGCGCAGTTCGCCCTCGACCGCGGCGGCGAGTACCTGAAACTGACGCTGGTCGTCGACCAGGACGAGGGCGAAGGCACCGTCCCCGACTTCGACGACGATCCGCAGCAGACCCCGCCGATCGTGGCAAGGACGGTGAGCTGATGGCCTTCACCCCCGCCACCGCGGCCGCGCTGCTCCAGGAGAGCGAGATCGGATACAACCTCACCCTGGAGGGCCGGATCAACTTCACCGGCGCCGACGAGTGGGAGGAGATCCCCTACGTCCGCGGCAGCCTGGTGGTCCGCAAGACCCGCGGCCGCAACAGCGAATTGAGCTTCAGGATCCTCGACTCCGATTTCAGCATGCGCCTGGAGCGCAGCCAGACCAACCGCGGGCAGCTGTTTGCCAACGCGCGCGTACGTGCGGATCTCGGCAGCGAAAGCGACTACATCTTCCGCGGCCGCCTGGAGCAGGTGCATCCGAAGGACCACGCGCTGCCCAGCGCCGGCCGCTGCTGGCGCTCAAGGATCGAGGAAAGCCAGTGCGACGTCAGCCTGACGCCGACCGAGGTGGAAGTCGTCGCCGACTTCGACGACGATCCGCAGCAGACCCCGCCGATCGTGGCAAGGACGGTGAGCTGATGGCCTTCACCCCCGCCACCGCGGCCGCGCTGCTCCAGGAGAGCGAGATCGGATACAACCTCACCCTGGAGGGCCGGATCAACTTCACCGGCGCCGACGAGTGGGAGGAGATCCCCTACGTCCGCGGCAGCCTGGTGGTCCGCAAGACCCGCGGCCGCAACAGCGAATTGAGCTTCAGGATCCTCGACTCCGATTTCAGCATGCGCCTGGAGCGCAGCCAGACCAACCGCGGGCAGCTGTTTGCCAACGCGCGCGTACGTGCGGATCTCGGCAGCGAAAGCGACTACATCTTCCGCGGCCGCCTGGAGCAGGTGCATCCGAAGGACCACGCGCTGCCCAGCGCCGGCCGCTGCTGGCGCTCAAGGATCGAGGAAAGCCAGTGCGACGTCAGCCTGACGCCGACCGAGGTGGAAGTCGTCGCCGACGGCAGCTACCGCCAGCTCTACGAACTCGACCAGGAGCCCGGGCTGTACGTGCTCCAGACTACCGGTGGCGGCGATGAGGGCTTCGACGAGGCCACCAGCACCATCCGCCGCCCCTGGGCGCCCGGCAACACCCGGATCTTCCGCGACGACGGCGGGGGCGGCAAGGAGGAACTCGGCAGCGAGCTCTACCAGGCGTACTGGACCAGCGGCTCGGTCGCGATCAACGAAGCCACCAGCGGCGAGACGTACTACGTCAGCAACCTGCGCTGCTGCAAGGAAAGCGCCGCCGCCAGCGCCGAGAACGTGGACTGGAGCCAGGCGGTGATCCAGGCGCTCCAGCATGGCTGGGACGAGAGCGGCGGTGAGTATGACGCATCGACGCTGGGCATGGGGCTGACGGACGCCGAGATCAGCATCGGCGCCTGCGGCCTGGACTGCCCGGGCCCATACAGCTTCACCGGCACCGTCGAGGACCTGATCCTCGACCTGCGCGATCGCGTCGCGGACAACCTCGACCTCGACTACGACAGCCGCCTGGACGTCTTCACCTGGGGCTTCACCCAGCAGCAGACCAGCGGCAATGAAGACGGGACCCTCTACCACGCCAGGTCGATCAGCCAGCCGCGCAACATCAAGCAGATCGTCACCGGCGTGATCGCCCGCGGCGTCGAAACCCAGCCTACCAACCGGCTGGCCGTTGTGCACAGCACTTCCCCGTCGAATCCCACCAACCTCAATACCGGCGCGAACCTGATCAAGTGGGATGGACAGGATACGCTCGACGGCCAGAACTGGGACGACATCACCGAGTTCCTCACCGACGGTGACAGCCAGTACGGCGCCGGCTGCATGAGCCTCGCCGCCAGCGAGGGCGGCGGCAGCGACTTCTACGACTCCTGGTACGACTTCTGCAAGTGGGACCTCGACGAGATCCTCCGCGCCCGCGGGCTGTACATCGTCGCCGGCCAGTCCTGGCATCACCGGCACCAGGCATACGGCCAGTACGGCGACTGCTGGCTGTGGCCCGGCTACCAGCTGCTGGGCAGCACCGACGACGTCAACTACTTTCCCGTAGCGCCGGCGCTGGATAAGGTCCGTGTCAAGCCCGCCACCCGCGTCGACGTCGGCGAGGAGGGCATTACCCGCCCGCGCCTCCAGTACCTCAAGCTGGTCTGCGGTGCATACAAGCACGGCAACTACAACCAGAGCGACCCCTCGATCGGCCTGCTGGAGATCGCCCTGATCGCCGACACCGAATACGAGCACAAGCTCACCATCTACCCCTGGGAGCACGCGATCATCGCCGTCGACATCAGCGCCGAGACGCTGACCATCGCCGGCGACCACCGCGAGACCTTCGCCGAGGGTGAATGGCTGGAGGTGTACGGCTCCACCGGCAACGACGGATACTGGCAGGTCGACAGCGTCCAGTATTCCGGCGGCAATACCATCATCACCGTCACCGGCAACCTGACCGACGCCACCGTGGATGGCACCATCA
Source organism: uncultured Dehalococcoidales bacterium (assembly GCA_964428725.1). Lineage (GTDB taxonomy): Bacteria > Chloroflexota > Dehalococcoidia > E44-bin15 > E44-bin15 > CAYRYW01. Next base: position 315 of record CAYRYW010000027.1, on the reverse strand, counting down.
GCCCCGTCTACGCGTACAGCGACCACACCGCCAGCAACCCCCACGCCTGGCGCCGGGCGCATCCGGACCTGTACACCCGGGTGGTCAGCACCTTCGCCGCCCACAGCATCACGGCGGTCGACATCAGCGCCGAGACGCTGACCATCGCCGGCGACCTGGACGAGGTCTATGCCGCCGGTGAGCGGATCCTCGTCGCCGGCTCCACCGGCAATGACGGCGTCTGGACGATCGCCAGCAGCACGTATTCCGGTGGCAACACCATCATCACCGTCACCGGCAACCTGACCGACGCCACCGTGGATGGCACGCTGCGGA
>CAYRYW010000026.1:0-33507 GCA_964428725.1 uncultured Dehalococcoidales bacterium | reverse complement strand
GATCAATGCAAAAGAGAGGAGGTCAGGTGTCACTAATCATATGAACGAGTACAATCGCTTGACAGACGGAACGTATTGTCTTACAATGTAAGACGTGAAAACGTCTACTTTAACCATAAGGCTGGATAAAGACCTTATCGCCCTGTTGACCAAGGCCAGCAATCGGTCGGGGAAAAACAGGAGCGAGATCGCGCGAGAGGCCCTGAGACGGCAGCTCCGTCTGGAGCAATTCGAAGACTTGAGAAAAAGGGTCATGCCGTTCGCCGAAGCCCGCGGCCTGCTGACCGATGAGGACATCTTTTCCCAGATATCATGAAGGTCTTTCTCGACACAAACGTCCTCATCAGTGCAGTAGCTACCAGAGGGCTGTGCGCCGATGTTTTCAGGGAAGTTCTCATCCACCACCGCCTGATTATCTCGGCTCCACTGCTCACAGAGCTGAAAAATGCCCTGAGGAAAAAGATCGGCGTTCCTGAAGAGCTTATTGACCAATTGGTTGAGATGCTCCAGCAGGACTCGCACCTTTCGGCCTCCTCTTCCGTAGCAGATATCGATGTTCAGGACAGGGACGACCTAGTCATTTTATCAAACGCTTTGAATGCCAGAGCCGAGCTCTTCATCACCGGAGATAAAGAGTTGCTCGAATTGAAACAGGTAGGCAAGATGCAGATCGTCTCTCCCAGAACATTCTGGGAGAAACTGAAGGCCCAACCGCATAAGTCCTAATCAGTTACAAAATCGATATCTCCCCACACTCCCCACACTGCGGGGGCAGGGCCCAGGCGGGGCGCGGCTCCAGCTTGACGCCCGCCTCCTTCAGCATCTGCGCCAGCTCGCACAGCGGCAGCCCCACCACATTCAGGTAGCAGCCGTCCACCCGCGCGGCGGGGCGGAACTGCGGGTGCTGCACCGCGTAGGCCCCGGCCTTGTCCATGGCATCTCCTGACGCGACGTACTCCGCGATCTCCCCGTCGCTGTAATCCCGCATGGTGACCCCGGTCGCGACGTGGCTGACATGCGATTTCCCGCCGGAAATGACCGCCATACCGGTGATGACCATGTGCTGGCCTCCCCGCAGGGAAGACAGCATCTCCTGCGCCTCCTGGGCATCTCTGGGCTTACCCAGTGCCCGACCGCGGTGGACCACAATTGTGTCTGCGGCGATGACGACCTTATCCCTGTTCGACTCGGCGACCGCTTGTGCCTTTGTCAGAGCGAGCTGCTCGGCAACCTGCTCCGGCGAGCGACCGTCACCGGGCAACATCTCATCGTCCGGCGGCGGCACGACGTCGAAATCCAGTCCCAGCGCCAGCAGCAGCTCGCTGCGTCGCGGCGATGCCGAGGCCAGCACGACGCCGGGCGAAACGTCAGAGCGCACCAGCGAGGCCACGCACTCCACGTGGTAGGTGTGGGGGAACATGTCGACCGGGCGCACCGAACGCAGTCGGTAGCCGCCGTCGCACAGGATGCGCAGGTCGCGCGCCAGGGTGAACGGGTCGCAGGACACGTAGGCAATGCGCCGCGGCGCCTGCCTGAGCAGCGCCTCCAGGAAACGTCGCTGGCACCCGGCGCGCGGCGGGTCCAGCACGGCGGCATCCGGCGCCGGAGACAGGCGGGGCAGCTCGTCCTCCGCCTTCCCCTGTATGAACTCGATGTTCGACAGGCCCTCCATGTTGACTGACGCATCCTTCTTCGCCGCCGAAGACTCCTCGATGGCTATCACGCGTGCGACCGACGTCGCCAGCAGCACGGCGAACGTGCCCACGCCGGCGAACACGTCGACGACGGTTTCCGAGCCGGAGAGTCGCAGGCTATCCCTGACGACCGCGAACAGGCGTTCCGCCTGCCCCGTGTTCACCTGGAAGAACGAGGGCGATGAGATGCGGAAGCGTCGATCGAGCAGCTTTTCCTCATAGAACGGCTGGCCGGTCTCGATATCAATGTCTTTCAGCTTCGGCTGTATCAGCCAGCTGCCGGTATTGACCCCGTAGCGCATGGCCACCTGGTTGGCCCCAGCGCACCTGCCCTGCAGCGATTCGAGCCTTTCGTTTATCCAAGGGTGCATTATGTGACAATAATCGATGGGGATGAACTTGCGTGAAGTTTTGTTAACGAAGCCGAGACGGCCGTCGTCCTCGGTAAAGCGGGCGTGGTTGCGATAGTTCCACACTTCAGGCGAGGGCAATGTCGGCAGCACCGGCGGGCTCCCGAACTGCCCGCGCTCCACCAGCTGCCGGGCGACCGCGCCGCGCTTCAGCTCGAGCTGGAACGGGTAGGCGATGTGCTGCCAGCCGCAGCCGCTGCAGCGCCCGAAATGCCGGCAGCGCGGCTCGACCCTGTGCGGCGACGGGCTGATGACCTCCACGATCTCGCCAATGTAGAACTTGCGGCGCGTCCGCCGTGCCGATACAACCGCCTGCTCGCCGGGGATGCCACCGGGCGCGAACAGCACCTCGCCGTCGTGATGCGCCAGGGCGTCGCCCTGCGGCGCGATGTCGTCAAATGTCAATCGAATTTGTTCAAGTTCCATTTCACTGTCTCAACTTTATACATGCAGGATACGCCATCGTTCAGATAGATTTTACCCCGTTCACCCGCCATAAAAAAGTCGCTTCCGCCCTTGAGAGTGGAAGCGACCCAAATCAAACTGTCGATTTCGACTTATCTATTTTGTGGCCTCAGCCATGGAACGCGCGCCCTTGTCGAATATATCTGAAGGCAGGTAGTCGCTGCACAGATAGGTCTTGCTGCGAACAAATCGCTTGGGATCGTACTCCTTCAGCTTGAGCGCAGCCCTCTTGGCATCGATATGGGCCAATGCCTCCTGCACCGCCTTCTCCGGGTTGGCCTCGAAGTAATACGAGGCGCCGACCTTCTCACGCCAGCCCTCCTCCAGTATGCGCTTGACATCCTCGCTGCCCTCGGCGGGATGACCGATACCCATCCAGGTGGTGACGCCTGAAGCGACGAAATAGGCGCCGATGGACACCGCCTTCTCGCTCATCCACTCGGGAGCGAATCCGGCGGCGGGCAGGTCACTGATGTCGTCACCCAGTCCGCCCTCCATGGCGCACTGCGACAGCACCGTGAGGATGCGGGTGTTGTCCACGCAAGAGCCCATGTGCAGCACCGGCGGTATGCCGATGGTCTCGCATATCTCTCTCAGCCCGGCGCCGGCGATATCCATCACCTCCGGCGTCAGCAGCCCCTGCTTGGCGCATGCCTGCGCGTTGCAGCCGGTGGTCACCACCAGCACATCGTTCTTTATCAGTTCCTTGACGATCCACGTATGAGGATCATCGTGGGTCACCCGCGGGTTGTTGCAGCCGACGACGCCAGCGGCGCCACGTACCCTGCCCTGTATCACGGCATCGTTGAACGGGCGGAACGACTCGCGGTAGACACCCCCCTGCATATAAGCGATATACTCATGGGAGAAACCGGCGACCAGCCGATCGACGTAATCCGGTATCTGCGTCTTGGATTTATCTCGATTGGGATAATTGTCGATGGTCATGCGGACTATCTGCTTGGCTATCTCCAGCGCCCGGTCCTCGTGGAACTCCACGCGGTCCGCACCCTTAATATGAGCCTTGGGCGATGTGGTGATGATCTTGGTATGATAATTCTTGGCGACCTCCACCAGTCCCTGCATGATGCACTGGATATCCACCACCATTGCATCCACCACGCCGGTGGCTATTGACAACTCCTGCTGCAGGAAGTTGCCAACCACAGGCACGCCCTGTCTCATGAGGATCTCGTTGGCCGTGCAGCAAATGCCGGCAAGGTTGATACCCTTGGCCCCCTTGGACTTGGCATACTGTATCATCTCCGGATCCTGGGCGGCGGCAACTATCAGCTCGGAGAGCGTCGGCTCATGGCCGTGGATGACCAGATTGACCTCATCCTCCTTGAGCACACCGAAGTTGCTCCTCGATGCCACGGGACCGGGTGTGCCGAACAGGATGTCGCTGAGGTCGGTGGACAGCATGGAGCCACCCCAGCCATCCGCCAGCGCACATCTCATGCCATGATCCAGAATATGCTCAGCATCCTGATCGTTTCCTATATGTGTGCGGTGCAGGGTCTCCACTATCTCCCTATCGATGCCCCGCGGTACGATCCCCAGTTTGCGCCATATCTCCTGCCTCTTCGCCGGGGCCCGCTTGGCGTATAATATCTCACCATCCTGCCGTCCGAACTCGGACAGCGCCACCTTGCCGACGTCCAGGGCTATCTCCTGGACGGAGCGCCCCTTGGTCTCCACTCCAAGGTAGCCGGCTACTACCATCAGCTTCTTTTCGTCCTTGATCTTGTAATCCGGCGCCTCACCGCTGGCAGCAGCCACCAGGGTCAACGCCATGCCGCGACCGTGGTCCGAGTGTGAGGCTGCACCTCCAGCGATCATGCGGACGAAATTCCTTGCCGCCACCGTATCGATGGTGGCGCCGCAGACGCCCTGCGTGGTCTTACCCGTAAGCCGGCAGGGTCCCATAAAACAGATCTTGCAACAGACACCGGAATGCCCGATGGGACAGGGCTTGGTGGTCTCCGCACGCTCGAAGGCGTTTGACAACTGCTCCCCCTCCATCTTGCACAGGATCTCTATGGTCGCAGGGTCAACTGTCTTTTTCTTCTCTGGCTTTTTCTCTTCCGTCACTTTCGCTCCTCCATTGGGTAAGTGGCAAATTTCACAAATTTATTATAAAGCCTGAGACTCGGACCGTCAACTTCTGTATCTTCGCTTCCATCTGCTTTCGATGTTATAATACGTTTACGACTTTCACGGAGACGCAATATCGACACATACAAGCTGCGACAATTACTGGAAAGGCTCCAGGCAGGTGAAATAGAAGTCGGAGACGTCCTGGATCAGCTCCGCGACCTGCCCTATGAAGAGCTGGGATTTGCCAAGATCGATCACCACCGCGCGCTGAGGCGCGGCTTCCCCGAGGTCATCTTCGGTCCAGGAAAATCGGCTGAGCAGATCGTGACCATCGCACAGCAGATGATCAAGCGCAGCGATAGCGTGCTGGTTACCAAGGTGTCCAGCGAAATCTTCGAGACGGTACGCCAGCGTATCCCCGACGCCTGCTACAATCCTGCAGCCCGGGCTATTACCATCGACCGCAGCCAGAGCGCGCCGAGGAAGCGCGGCATCGTGATCATCAGCGGCGGCACCGCCGACATACCGGTGGCGGAGGAGGCAGCGATAACGGCGGAGCTAATGGGCTGCAAGGTGCAGCGCTTATACGATGTGGGAGTGGCCGGGGTCCATCGCCTGCTGGACCACCTGCCCAGGCTACAGCGAGCCAGGGTAATAATTGCAGTAGCCGGCATGGAAGGGGCACTGCCCAGCGTGGTCAGCGGGCTAGTCTCAGTGCCGGTAATCGCTGTGCCGACAAGCGTAGGTTATGGTACCAGCTTCAACGGGCTCGCCGCCCTGCTGGGTATGTTGAACAGTTGCACTCCCGGCGTCTCGGTGGTAAATATCGATAATGGATTCGGGGCAGGATACCTAGCTGCCCGCATCATCCGCTAGGTCTTCGAACCCTGCCGCTTCAATTCCGTCAGGACCATCCCCACCAAGTGAATCAGTTAACTGTTCCGCTGTAAAATCCTCATCTAGCAGGGGTATTTCGCTCACTACCGGTGCCTCACCCGTTGCCAGTTCCTGGCTGACCTCAAAGCTTTCATGCTCTGGCAATGGCTGGGGCGGCGCCAGCTGAGCCTGTGCCTCAGGTGACAGCTGGAATCGCGCCGGGATCAGCTTGCCGATAATGACATTCTCTTTAAGCCCCATCAGCTTATCGGTCTTGCCAGAGATGGCCGCCTCCGTAAGTACACGTGTGGTCTCCTGAAACGAGGCTGCCGACAGGAAGCTGTCCGTATTCAGCGACGCCTTGGTGATGCCCAGCAATACCGGCTGCGCCGTCGCCGGCTCACCGCCTTCGGCAAGGATCTTGGCATTTACGTCTTCATAGATAAATCGGTCTATCAGCTCGCCCGGTAACAGCTCCGTGTCCCCGGGGGCATCGATGCGCACTTTTCGCAGCATCTGTCGAGTAATGGTCTCAATATGCTTGTCGTTGATACTGACGCCCTGCGTGCGATAAACGTGCTGGATTTGATCGACAAGGTACATCTGCACCGCCTCTTTACCCAGTATACGAAGCAGGTCCTGCGGATTAACGAGCCCCTCGGTGAGCTTTTGGCCTGCCTGCACCCAGTCTCCATCAACAACCAGTATGTGTACCGCTGCAGGGACCATGTATTCTCGCTCTTCGCGTTCCTCGTAAGATATGGTAATCTGATCCCCCTCAATGGACACCTTCCCTGTTACCCTGGCCAGTATCGGTGACTTTTCGGTATCGCTGGCGCGCCTCTTCCCGGCGGGCTCCGCCAGCACCTCTCCCACATCCACCCACTGTTCATCGCTGACCTTGGGCTTCCAGCCCTTCAGCAACGGGTACTCGTCCCGGTACACCTCAGCGCTCTCTACCTTTATGCTGCGCTCCCCCTCCTCATCCACGATCTTCACCCTGCCGTCAATCTCAGAGATCACCGCCTGTATCTTCGGAGCGCGTGCTTCAAACAATTCCTCCACGCGCGGCAACCCGCTGATGATATCCAGCCCTGCTACACCCCCCGTATGGAACGTGCGCAGGGTCAACTGCGTTCCAGGCTCACCGATGCTCTGGGCCGCTATGATGCCGACCGCATCCCCGAAACGCACCATCTTTCCTGTAGCCAGGCTTCTGCCATAGCAAAGTTTACATACGCCGTGCCGGGACTGGCAGCTTAACGATGACCGTACATATACCCTCTCCACTCCTGTCTGCGTTATCTCATGTGCCTTCTCCTCATCGATTTCTTCATTGCGCTTCACAATGGTCTCCCCGCTCTGCGGGTGAACTACATCGGAGGCAGCGACACGTCCCAGAATCCGCTCGTTGAAGGGTGCCAGAATTATCTTCTCTGTCCTGTTATAGATCCAGATGCCCGCCGTAGTCGCGCAGTCCTCCTCCAGAATTATCAAATCCTGCGCCACATCTACCAGGCGCCTGGTGAGGTAACCGCTGTCCGCTGTCCGCAGCGCCGTATCCGCCAGCCCTTTCCTGGCTCCATGTGTAGATATGAAGTATTCCAGTGCAGTCAGCCCCTCTTTAAAGCTGGAGCGGATTGGCAGATCGATTATCCTGCCTGAAGGATCTGTCATCAATCCACGCATGCCCGCCATCTGCCTTATCTGGGCAATGTTGCCCTTGGCACCAGATGTGGCCATCATATATATCGACCCGAATCGGTCCAGAGAACTGGCGAGGGCGTTGGATATCTTGTCCGTGGCCTGCGACCACAGCTCTACTGTTCGCGTGTAGCGCTCATCGTCGGTGATCAGCCCACGCTGGAACTGGTTGTCCACCTCTGAAACCTTCTGCTCTACTTCCTCTACTATTTCCTGTTTTCCCTTGGGGGCCTCTATATCGCTCATGGCGATGGTGCTCCCCGACCTGGTTACGAATCGGAACCCCAGCGCCTTTATATTGTCCGCCAGCTCCGCCGCGGCTTTGCTGCCCAGCTTTTTGTAACACTCCAGAATGAGCTGCTTCATAGTGCCCTTATCCATCACCTTATCGAGGAAGCCTAGCTCCTCAGGCACCACCTCATTGAAGATTATGCGACCGATGCTGGTATTGAGGCGCTGGCCCCCCTCATCCCTTACCTCGATCTCTGCCCTTAGTGACACCACCCCGAGCTCATAAGCCAGCTTAGCCTCATCAAAGCTGCCGAAGCTCATGCCTTCACCCTTGGATCCAGGCACTATGGTTGTCAGGTAATAGCACCCCAGGACGATATCCAGCGTAGGGGCGATCACGGGCTCACCTGAACTGGGCAGAAGCAGGTTATTGGTAGAGAGCATGGTCTCTCTGGCCTCGAGCACCGCTGCCCGTGACAGCGGCACATGCACCGCCATCTGGTCTCCGTCAAAATCAGCGTTGAACGCCGAGCATACCAGCGGATGCAGCTGTATGGCGCTGCCATCGACGAGGACCGGCTCAAACGCCTGGATGCCCAGACGATGCAATGTCGGGGCACGGTTCAGTAATACCGGCCTCTCCCTGACCACTATACTCAACGCATCCCATACCTCGTCCCGCTCCCGCTCCACAAGCCGCTTGGCGCTCTTTATATTGTGGGCATAGCCCTGCAAAATGAGGTAGTGCATTACAAAGGGCTTGAACAGCTCAAGCGCCATCCTCTTCGGCAAGCCACACTGGTTAAGCTTTAACTCCGGGCCGACAACTATTACAGAACGTCCGCTATAATCCACACGTTTGCCCAGTAAGTTCTGCCGAAAGCGCCCCTGCTTGCCACGAAGCATGTCGGAAAGCGACTTCAATTTGTGGTTTCCCGAGCTGGTGATAGCCCTTCCCCGCCGCCCGTTATCGATAAGCGAGTCCACCGCCTCCTGCAGCATGCGTTTCTCATTGCGAATAATGATCTCTGGAGCCCCCAGATCCAGCAACCGCCGGAGCCTGTTATTACGATTGATCACACGGCGGTAAAGGTCATTCAAATCCGACGTGGCGAATCGCCCTCCGTCAAGCTGCACCATGGGCCTGAGGTCAGGGGGCAGGACGGGCAGCACCGTCATTATCATCCACTCGGGTTTATTGCCGCTACGCCTGAGGGCTTCAATTACCTTGACTCTCTTGGTCGCCTTCTTTCGCCGTTGACCTGTGCTTGACCGAATTTCACGGGAAAGGTCATCGCGCAGCTCAGCCATATTTACATTGGACAGGATCTCCAGAATCGCCTCGGCCCCCATGCTGGCCTTAAATACGCCGGGAAACCTATCGCCTAGCTCGCGATATCTGCTTTCGCTGAGCAGCATCATAGGTTGCAATTCTTCCAGCTCATCTATCCTGGCGTTGAGTTCCTCCCACAGCGATTGACCGTCATCAACCAGGTTTTCGGGGGCTTCCTTGCTGGACTCGATACCAGCGAGTTCTTCCTTGGTCCTGGCCATGACCTCGCTCCGAGCTCTCTCATCGACATATGTTACTATATACTGTGCGAAGTAGAGTACGCGCTCAAGATTCCGCGGGGATATATCCAGCAGCAAGCCTAAAACGCTGGGCGTACCTTTTACGAACCAGATGTGGCTCACGGGAGCCGCCAGCTCTATATGCCCCATTCGTTCCCGTCGCACCTTGGCCCGGGCGACCTCAACACCACACTTATCGCAGACAATCCCGCGATAGCGCACCTTCTTATACTTGCCGCAATAGCACTCGAAATCCTTGGTCGGGCCGAATATGCGCTCACAGAAAAGCCCATCGCGCTCGGGCTTCAATGTGCGGTAGTTCACAGTCTCCGGCTTGGTCACTTCCCCCCACGACCAACTCCTGATCTGCTCCGGAGAGGCCAGGGATATACGTACAGCACTGAAATCGTTTACTTCTAGCACTAATGCCCCCCTTCGATTCTAGGCATGCGCAATCCGGATATCTCCCCCCCAAGGTCCTCCACCAGGGCCACGCTCTCCTCCTCCTCGTTAAGCACTTCCACCGCCAGCCCCAGGCTCTGCAATTCCTTCACCAGTACCTTAAAGGACTCGGGCACCCCCGGCTCCCAGATGGTCTCGCCTTTTATTATAGCTTCATACGTTTTAGCCCGTCCGCTAACATCGTCGGACTTAACCGTCAACAGCTCCTGTAGTACATGTGCGGCGCCATACGCCTCCAGTGCCCATACCTCCATCTCGCCGAAGCGCTGGCCACCGAACTGAGCCTTCCCACCAAGCGGCTGTTGCGTTATCAGCGAATATGAACCCGTGGACCGAGCGTGGGCTTTGTCTTCAACCAGGTGTATCAGCTTCATCATGTAGAGATACCCCACAGTTACCGATTGGTCATATGGTTCCCCTGTGCGTCCGTCATACAGGGTCGTTTTACCCCATATCGGCAAGGCCAGACCCCGCTCTCTGGCAACCCGCTTGGCCTCCGGCTGCAACTCCTCCCACTCCAACCCCCTGCAGGAGATACCCTCATCCTCCAGCCAAAGCTCCAGACAGGCCCTCTTGGCCTCTCCTCCACTGTCTTCGCCGAGTACCAGCTCCCCATTGTAGCCCCGTTCATTGAGCCAGACTGCAGCCTTATCCATATCAAACGGCCTTTTTGCCTCCGGATCGGGATCGATAGAATCGGAGCGCTGAGCGATCCAGGATTGCGCCAGCGCCTCCTCGATGGAGTTGCTGTCCGCGCCATCGAAAACCGGGGTGATCACCCTGAAACCAAGGGTGTTGGCAGCCCAGCCCAGGTGGGCCTCCAATACCTGACCCAGGTTCATCCGCGATGGCACTCCAACGGGATTTAGAATGATATCGATGGGCCGACCATCCGGCAGGAAGGGCATATCTTCCAGAGGCAGGATGCGGGCTATCACGCCCTTATTGCCATGCCTGCCTGACATCTTGTCACCTTCCGAGATCTTCCTCCACTGCGCCACCCAGACCCGCACCAGCTCATTGACGCCTGGCGGTAGTTCTGAATGGGTCTCACGGGTGAACACCTTGACATCGATGACCTTTCCCCACTCGCCATGCGGAACTCTCAACGATGAATCTTTCACATCCCTGGCCTTATCCCCGAATATGGCCCTCAGGAGCTTCTCCTCGGCACTCAACTCCGTCTCGCCCTTGGGTGTTATCTTGCCCACCAGAATATCGCCGGGCTTCACTTCAGAACCCATTCTCACAATCCCGTCCTCATCGAGATTATGCAGGCTCTCTTCACCCACATTAGGTATATCTCTGGTGATTTCCTCGGCCCCCAGCTTCGTATCCCGTGCCTCTATCTCGTGCTTCTCTATATGGATCGATGTATATTTATCCTCGCGAACCAGGCTCTCGCTGATAACGATAGCGTCCTCAAAATTGTAGCCCTCCCAGCTCATAAAGGCGCACAGGACGTTCCGCCCCAGAGCCAGCTCCCCTCGATCCGTTGACGAGCTATCCGCCAGTAGCTGCCCCCGCTTGACTTTGTCCCCCTTATCGACCAGCGGATGCTGATTAATACAGGTGCCCTGATTCGAGCGAGAGAACTTTGTCAGACGATACGTCCGCAGTTCTCCACTCTTCTCCCGAACCACTATCTCGCGAGAACTGACAGATACCACCTCACCGTCACGTTCAGCAATAGTCACCTGCCCACTATCGTAAGCCGCCTGTCGCTCCATGCCGGTGCCAATTATGGGGGATTCCGGGCGTATAACCGGCACGGCCTGACGCTGCATATTCGATCCCATCAGCGCGCGGTTGGCATCATCGTGTTCCAAGAATGGTATCAGCGCGGTTGAGACGCTGACGATCTGCTCTGGCGAAACATCCATGTATTCGACCTTATCCGGCACCTGCTCAAAAAAACGACTCCCCAGCCGCACTTCCAACTTTTCATTAACGAATTGATTTAAGTCGTCCAGCGGCTCGTTGGCCTGAGATATGGAAAAACGATCCTCCTCATCCGCCGGGAAATAGGTGACCTCGTTTGATACGAATGGCCTTACCATGATACTGCCCGATCCTAATTTCGCCAGCCGTGCTGCCAGCTTCTGTGTGACCCGGGCGCCAGCCTTGGCAATAACACGTCCGTCCTTGCCAAGCACATCTTCTTTAATCGTGCGACCCAGCAGGTCAGGGGAGTCAGCGGACAGCTCATGGAATACCTTACGATAGGGTGTCTCGATAAGTCCATACTCATTGACCTTACTGTATGTGGCCAGCGTGCCGATAAGCCCGATATTGGGACCCTCAGGCGTCTCGATAGGGCAGATACGACCATAATGTGAATAATGCACATCCCGCACTTCAAAGCCGGCCCGTTCGCGCGATAGCCCGCCCGGACCCAGGGCAGAGACTCGCCGCTTATGCGTTAATTCCGCCAGCGGATTGGTCTGATCCATGAACTGCGACAGCTGGGATGCCCCAAAGAACTCCCTCATGGCGGCCACTACCGGCCGTACATTGATAAGTGCGCTGGGTGTGACCGCCTCAGGATCTATGATGCTCATCCTTTCCTTGATAACCCGCTCCATCCTCAGCAGGCCAATCCGAAACTGGTTCTGTATCAGCTCGCCCACGGTCCTGACCCGCCGATTGCCCAGATGATCAATATCGTCAGGCTTATCCAACCCTTTGTTAACCCGGATAATGTGGCGCACCAACTCAACCATATCTTCCCGCGAAAGCACCTGCAGGCTAATCGATTGTTTTAATCCCAACCTCTTGTTCAGCTTATAGCGTCCCACTTTCCCCAGGCTATATCGGCGCGGGTTGAATAGCAGGTTATCGACCAGGTTTCTGGAGTTATCCAGCGACGGCGGATCACCCGGCCTGAGACGCCGGTAGAACTCTATCAAGGCTGATTCAGTGTTGCGCACCTGAGGATCGCGCTCCATTGTCGCATCAATGTACAGATGCTCAGGATCAACATCATTGAAAAGCTCGTACAACTCATCATCCTTGCCATACCCCATGGCACGCAACAGGGTAGTGATCGGTATCTTGCGTTTCCCATCTACCTTTACAGAGATGACATCTTTGCTACTGGTCTCAAACTCCAGCCATGCACCACGCTCAGGAATAAGCTTGGCAAAACACAGTTGCCGCCCGGTAACCACGTCCTGCTCCAGAGTAAAATACGCCCCCGGCGAGCGTATGAGCTGGCTGACCACCACTCGCTCCGCGCCATTGATTATGAAGGTGCCCTTCATGGTCATCAGGGGGAAATCCCCCATAAAAATGTCCTGTTCTTTAATCTCACCGGTATCCTTGGGGATCAGCTGTACACGTACATACAGGGGCACAGAGTAGGTGACATCACGCTCCCTGCATTCTTGCTCAGAGCGAATCTGGGTGACCGCATCATGCATATAATTCCAGAAGTCTTCATCGTCATCGAATGCAGGCATCTCGGCTTTGTTCTTCTCGCCGAAACCGTAGCTATCGAACCGGAGCTCGAACCTGGAATTGGTGAAGTCCGTGATCGGTGAAACTTCATCCAGCAGTGTTCTCAGTCCGCCTTTATCCTCCGGATTATCACGGCTGGGATGAGGATCGCAAAATCTGCGATAAGAATCCATCTGGATTCTTATAAGGTTGGGCAGGTCTATGATATGTGATATCTTTGAATACGATCTCCTTTGTTCTTCTCCCCGGGACTTAACAGACATAATATCCATACTCTTTCAATACCCCCTGAAAAAGGCACAACGATTCCCATGGATTTAGTCAAACGGAATCAGGAAGACATGAGGTACTAACCCAGAAGACGAGGCCTTCATACGCAAACATACATTTTATCACTATTCTAATTATCTGTCAATACTTGCATGTCAAGATATCAAGACTCTTCAGAAATGTCCTCCGTAACGACTCATTAGAAATGTCCGCTGCGGGCGTCATACAAGCGCCGGTTCCCTGGCGTCATTAAGATAGGCGGGATTGAACTTTCGCCACGGGTGATCCGGCGGCGGTGTGCGCTTCGTCCCGCGTTGTTTTCGTAGAAATCCGCCAGCACTTTTACAACCAGAGGATACGTTACTTCTGGTTACAATATCGAGCGATGCAGTATATTATCACCAGTCTGCAGAAACAATGCTTTCTCTACGACACGACGTTATCGATTCCAGCCCGACTGACAACCGATATCTAACTAGTCCGTTACGTGGATCCCCGATCGCTTCAATATCTCCCTGGCCACTACCACCCCGGAAGCCGACGCCTGCACCAGCCCCCGGCTGACTCCAGCACCATCGCCGGCAGCGAACAGATTTATGATCTCGCTCTCCAGATTCTCCGTCAACGACAAACGCGATGAGTAGAATTTCACCTCGATCCCATAGAGGAGCGTATGACGGGATGCGACCCCGGGCACCAGCTTATCCATAGCGTGAATCATCTCGATTATGCTTGTGAGATAGCGATAGGGCAAGGCAAAGCTGAGGTCGCCGGGCGTGGCGCTTTCAAGTGTCGGCCTCACATTGCCCCGGGCAATTCGTTCCCGCGTGGACCGCCGTCCCTCCATAAGATCACCCAGTCGCTGAACGATAACCCCGCCGCTCAAGATGTTGGCCAGATGAGCCAGATATCGTCCGTAGGCGATGGGGTCCCTGAACGGCTCGGTGAATGTTGTGCTCACCAGCAGGGCGAAGTTCGTATTGCTGGTCTTGCGTTCCGCATAGCTGTGACCGTTAACCGTAGTTACCGGATCGCTGCCGCCGGTGGACTCGATGGTTACTTTCCCAGCGGGGCATACGCAGAAGGTCCTCACCCGATCGTCAAACGACTTGGAATAATATTCCAGCTTAAACTCGTAAAGCGCCTCAGTTAATTCCCGGAGCACCACCTCAGGCAGCTCCACACGGACGCCGACATCGACGGGGTTGATCTGCAGGGTGAGCCCCAGCCGTTCCGCCTCGTGGGCCATCCAGTCCGAGCCCTGCCTCCCCGGAGCGACGATAAGGTAATCGCAATCGAATCTCTGCCCGTCCGCGGTTTCAACCCCCGACAAGACCTCACCCCTGGTGCTTATTGTGCTGACTGCGGTGCCGACCCGGATGTCAACCCGTTCCTGCAGGAAGCTGCGCATGTTCTGCAGCACTATGCGGGAGCGATCTGTGCCCAGATGGCGCACCGCCATCGGTATGAGCCGCAGGTCCGCCAGGCTCGCCCGGTGCTGCAGCTCCTCCACCTTCTCGCCCTGTCCATAGATACTGTTGGTCCCGCCGAAATTAATATAGACGCTATCGACATAATGGACCAGCTTCTCTGCGCGCTCCAATCCAAGATACTCCTTCAACCGCCCGCCTATCTCCGTAGAGAGGGTAAGTTTGCCATCGCTATAAGCCCCTGCGCCACCCCAGCCGCTGACCAGGTCACACGGGGAGCACTTGACGCAGCCGGTCGGCTGCTCCACCGCAGGACAGCTGCGCGAATCCAGATCCTTGCCCTCTTCCAAGAGCAGGATCTTCAGGCTGGAGTTCTGACACAGCTCCAGTGCAGCGAATATGCCCGCGGGGCCACCACCTACAATGATTACGTCGTACTTCACCCTTCGCTCCTCGAACTCGATTGCAACTCAGACACGGCTCGCATAACGGAAATGGGTTTACCAATGGGACGGCTTTGCATTCTACATCGCGACATCTCGGCTGTCAAGAGAACGCCCGTCCACCAGCCTCCTCAAGATATCCCAGAAAGCACCTCGATAGCCTCCACTGATAGCATCCTTCAACACAGCGTTGTCATTGTAATTATAATTGCGATCATCGACAGCTCCCGACATGAAAAGGAAGCGCTCGTCTCCGGCGATGAGCCCCGAGATATATTCCGACACGTCATCCCCCAGCGATGCCTCCAGGTAGAACACTGGCGTCAGCATCGTCTCGTCCGCAGCGCCCCGAATGTTCGGGTTTCTGGACAGGGCGCCCTGCTCCCTGAGCATCGCCTCCAGCGCCGTGCCGGGGTATAACCGCACACCCAGCGCAACGCCCACCCGTGACGGCGACAGCCGCTTCATGGTCGCGATCGTAGCCTTAAGCGACTCTCGCGTTTCGCCCGGCCCTCCGAGCAGCAGATCGTACATGAATGCGATATCGTGACGTCGACATGACTGCGCAGTCCTCAACAGGTCCTCGACCGAAAAGTCGCGCCCCAGCCGTCGCAACATCCCGCTGTCGCCGCTGTCGACACCGAAATTTATGCCGGCGCATCCCGATTGCTTGAATGCCGATGCGACCGTATCGTCGAAGCGTGCCGGGCTGCAGTAAGCGTACCAGCGGATCTTCGACCCCAGTCGCCTGCTGACGAGCTCATCGCAGATCGACCTGGCGTGTTCGACGGGCAGGTTGAATTCGCTGTCACACAGGTGGATATGGTCGATGCCCGTCTTAAGCAGCGACTTAATCTCATCGGCCACGCTTCTGGGAGAGCGGCAGCGCACCCTGTTTCCCTTGCCCAGCGGGTCGGCACAGTATATGCACCGCCCGGAGCAGCCGCGCTTGGTCTCCACATTTCCCATGCCGCCCTGTTCGAAGTAGCGGAGGTTATCGATAAATTCCCGCCGCGGAGCCGATATCCCCTCCAGGTCGATGTATCGAGGCGGATTAGTCCTGAACCCCTGCCCCGAACGATAGGTCAGGCCTGCGATATCACCGCAATCATCGCCTCTTGCTATCCGGTCGACCAGAATGGGCAGCGCGTATTCGCCCTCCCCCCAGATACCCACATCGAGCCTGCAGTAGTCGAGGATGGCCTGAGGCATGACGGAGAAACCCGAACCGCCGGATATGACCGGCGCGGCGGTATGCGACCGCAGGCAATCGACAACCTTGCTGTAGTCAGGGATGAAGGAGGCCTGCGTGGTGAAGCTGGCGTCGTCCGTGTTCCGCATGCTGACTGCCACAGCGAAGACGTCATTCCGCGCGAAGTAGCCCGCGATTGCGGCGTCGACATCGGCAGCGAAGCACAGGTCCAGGATATCGACCTCCCAGCCGCATGCGTCGAGCGATGATGCGAGATAGTCCAGGGCTATCGGCGCCACCGGCGGCTGCATGCGGTTGGGGTTCACCAGCAGGACCCTATGGCCTGTCCTCATCTTCCTCGACGTATTCCGCTGTCTTCATATACTGCGCCGGTTCCTTAAATGGCTTCACCTGCTCTGCGACATTGTCCCTTATGATGTAGCCCGCCACATGCATCAGCGTATCCTGTAACCGGTCGTCGATCTGCTCCACGGTCATGGCCGCAAGGCAGGGGTAATGATGGTGCAGCATGCCCGCCTGGAACTCTGCATCGTCGGCAGCGACCCCGGCAAGTCCCCGGGCCACGTACCTGGTATTGCCGCAGGCGGCATCGCGTACTACGTCTACCCGCTCGATCGTCTTGCTATCAGGATTTACGCTGACCATCACCTGCGGCATGCCGAAATGCCCGGCGAACTCGGCGATAAGCGGGTCGTCATATTGCTCGGCGCTGCGGCGGTAATTGTAGCTCCTCTCGGTCAGCGTGCAGAACGGCCTGGGGAATACGCAGGCTATGTCTCTCGATTGCAGTTCATCCTTGAGCTGCTTTGCCAGACCCGATGGCAGCCATGCCGAATTATCGATCGGTGCGATCACCGACCTGGCGCGGCATTTGCGGGCGATCGCCGGCAGGAGCTGCGCCGTGCCCGACGACTCTCCCAGATACAGCAGGAGATCGACTTCGGGCAGGGACTGAGGCAGAAATTCATCGGGGTCATCGACTATCAGAGGCAAGGCCAGCGTCGGCTCCAGGATCTCGAGGGACCAATCGGCCGGGCCGTTGCTGCGGATATTCTCCTCCTTGCGTTTGCCCCAGTTGCCCTGAACTGTTGCCAGAATACGCATACTGTGCCTCAATCCTCCGTGCGATATCGCTGGTATCGTACCATCTGGCCCAGCACCTTCACCGCGCGGCGGCCGTCGTGATAAACGGCCAAGCCCCTTACGGGCCTGGGCTCCTGCATGACGACGCGCATTGCAGGCGTGGTAACCAGCACGATCGGTTTATCGATATCCCTGCCGGCCTCGATCACTTTTTCGACGTACTCCGTCTGCCAGCTCCCCGAGGTCATAATGATGATGTCGACGGCGGGCTCCCCACCCAGCACTTGCAGCGTATCGATATAATTCTGTCGATTGAACGTCGACATCATGCCCAGGTCGATGGGATTGTCGGCGCAGGTTCCCGCACTGGGCATAATCCCTGTAAGCCTCTTCTTCGTAGACGTCGACAGGTCGGCTATCTCCAGCCCGAACTCGACGCAGGCGTCGGCGATGGCCACGCCCATGCCGCCCATGCCCGACACGATGGCGACACGGTTGCCCCGTGGCAGCGGCAGGAAGTAGAACGCCTGCAGGCAATCCAGCATCTCGTCCTCGCTGGCAGCCCGAACCATGCCGGTCTGCCTGAAAACCGCATCCCATATCTCAGGTGCACCGGATAGCGCCGCGGTGTGAGAGCAGGCGGCTCTCGATCCGGCAGGGGTATTGCCGCACTTCCAAACCAGTATCGGCTTCCGCCGCGACACCTCCCGCGCGATATCGAAAAAGCGCCGCCCTTCCCTTACCCCCTCCAGATAAGCGATCACTATGCCTGTCTTCTCATCCCGGCCGAAGTATTCCAGGAAATCGGCGGCATTCAGATCGCACTCGTTGCCACAACTCACGGCCAGCCTAAAATATATGCCCTTGGCTGCGGCCGCCACCGGGAACATCACCGACAGCGAGCCGCTGTGAGAGATCATGCCCACCGTCCCGCCCTGCGAGGGCATGACGCTGGCGAAACTTACCAGGTGCGAGTCGGGACAGAAGATGCCTATGCAGTTGGGGCCTATCAGCCGAGTACCGCCGCGGCGCGCGATATCCACTATCTCCCGCTGCAGCCTCGCTCCATGGCTGCTGTCCTCGGCGAAACCGGACGTGCAGATGACAACGCCCTTTATCCCTTTACCGGTGCAATCCCTGACGATATCCGGAACCGTATCTCGCGGCGAATACACGATGGCCAGATCGACATCGCAGGGTATATCCTGCGCCCGCGGGTAGGCTTTGATTCCTGCGACCTCGTCGGCGCTGGGGTGAACGACATACAATCGATCCCTGGGAAAGCCGTACTGCATCAGCCCCTGTAGAAAAAATTTCCCCAGGTTGCCATCTCGGTTGGATGCCCCGATTATGGCCAGCCCCCGGGGGTTAAAAATGCGGCCCAGTTCCTCGAAAACGCCCATGATGAACCCTAAGCTGATAAGGATAGTTGATTCGATAAGGCAAAGGGGGCGCCGGGGCTAGCCCTCTTTTTCCAGGGCTTTCCGCCATGTCTGGAGGAGGGTCTTGCTTGCCAGCAGGTCATCGGTGGCAGAATACGGGTCGATCCTCCCATGCTCCACCCTTTCCAGCGATTTCGTCAGCTGCTCGTTGCGGTTTATCAGTGCCATTATCCTCTCCCGCACGGTCCTCTCGACGATCTCCAGGAATTCCGCACGCCGTTGCGCCTTGCGACGTATGTCGAGCTGTCCCGCCTCGTCGAGCGTCTGCCGATGCCGCTTCACCTGCTCGTAAAGCTCGTCCATGCCTACGTCGTTTACCGCCTGCGCGGTCAACACCGGCACCTCCCACCATTCATGTTTGGGGTTGAGGCGCAGCATCTGCCTGATATCGTCGGCCACCGCCTCGGCCCCTTGGCGATCCGCCTTGTTGACCACGAAGATGTCGGCGATCTCCATGATGCCCGCCTTCATCGCCTGAATAGCGTCGCCCGCCTCCGGCACCAGTATAACTATCACCGTATCGGCGGCATCCATAATGTCCAGCTCTGTCTGCCCGACACCTACCGTCTCGACGAGGACGTAGTCCTTTCCGAAGGCATCCATCAGCTTCAACACTTCCTTCGTCGTCGGCGACAACCCGCCACGGCCGTCCCTTGTAGCCATGCTGCGGATGAACACCTCGCTGTCCAGATAGTGCTGTTGCATGCGGATGCGGTCGCCCAGCACCGCTCCGCCGGTGAATGGGCTGGATGGATCGCAGGCAATTATGCCGACGGTATTTCCCTCGGCACGCATCTTGGCTGTCAGCCGATCGACTATGCTGCTCTTGCCTCCGCCGGGCGGTCCGGTGATCCCAACGACATGCGTCTTCCCCAGGTTTGCATTGATCCGCGCCATGATCCGGGGGACCTCCGGCGCGCCCCTCTCTATAAGGGTTATGAGTCTCGCCAGCGCCTGTTCGCTGCCGGCAAGCATGTCGTCGACGAGCTGCATCTTACCCCCTGTCCTCTCTTTAGCTTCGCTCATTTAAGTAAAATCTTCGATATCCAGTAATCAACTATATCAACACGAGTATTTACTGTCAAGGAATGTATTCGATGTGGAACGACCGATCAAGGACCTACAATGATAGTTTGTCACGCTTGCGATCTTCCCCCTCGACAGCTAGAGCCTTCCCCGCCTGCATAGCCCCCCCCGCGCTGGATGGCAGCGAAGCCATACTTCTGCCGCAGTCGGTCGATGGCGCGGTCGAGGGCTTCCTCGCGTCCGGCGGCCGGGTCCAGCAGGCTGAGCTGGCGCTCGTCCCTGCCCAGGCCCGAGACTCCGATGCCGATGAGCCGCACCAGCTGCCGTCGCTGCACAAGCGCCCGGTCCAGAAGCCCGGCGACGGCGTCGAATATGGCCTTATCGCTGTTTATCGACTCTTTAAGGGTGCAACTGCGGGTGATGGTATCGAAGTCGGAATACCTCAGCTTGAGCGTGACGCAACGCGCCCGCTTGCCGCTGCGCCGCAGGTCGGCTCCCACCCGCTCGCTGAGATAGCGCAGCGCCGCCCTGAGGAAATCCACGTCGAGCGTGTCCCTGTCGAACGTCGTCTCGCGGCTTATCGACTTGGCCGCCTGCGGTGGTGTTACCTGCCGGTCGTCGATGCCGCGGGCGTAGCGATACAACAGCTCGCCTGTCGACCCGAATCGCGCTTTCAGCATCGATTCTGCCAGGGCCGACAGGTCGCCAACCGTCCTGCACCCCATGCGCTGCAGCGCCTGCCCCGTCTTCTGCCCGACGCACGGCAGCCTGCCCACCGGCAGCGGGGCGAGGAACTCCCGTTCGCGACCGGAAGCGACCTCGACCATGCCATCGGGCTTCTGCAGATCGGAGGCGATCTTGGCTATCAGCTTGGACGAACCGATGCCGATGGACGCGGTGATGCCGATCTCGTCCGTGATGCGACGCTTTATCTTTCTTGCCGGCTCGCGCGACGGGCCGTAGAGCGACTCGAAGCCTGTCAGGTCAAGATACGCCTCGTCGATGCCCAGCGGCTCGAGCAGCGGGCTGAAGTCCGCCAGTATCGCCATGAACTGGGACGACGCCTCGCGGTAGCGGGCGAACCCTCCCCTGAGGAACACGGCTTGCGGACAGAGACGGGATGCCTTCGTCAGCGGCATCGCTGCATGTATGCCGTATTTACGCGCCTCATACGATGCACATGCCACTACCCCACGACCGTGTGGGTCGCCGCCGACGATGACTGGCCTACCCTTAAGCTCCGGCTTTCGCACCTGCTCCACCGAGGCGAAGAAGGCATCCAGGTCAACGTGCAGTATCCGACGCTCCGCCATCAGGCGATCCTCTTGCGACTGTGTCGCACATGTGTTCTAATATATCGCAAATCCATATTAATCCCAACATGGTCATAGTGTCAACGAGTCCACAGGCTATTGATTTGCCATTACTGTCTGGTTATACTGTATAACCACGCATGCAGATTCGAGAAAGGAGGGCTGAGAACATGGAAGAGGAGATCGGAAGGGTCAGCGACTTCTTTGCCCGACCGGTGGTGGCCGGCATCGACCTGTCCGGCACGGTTAAGGTGGGCGATACGATCCGCATCAAAGGACACACCACCGATATGGAATTCACCATCGAGTCCATGCAGATAAACAACGCCAACGTCACAGAGGCCAAGCCGGGCGACCAGCTGGGGGTCAAGGTCCCCGACCGCTGCCGTCGGGGCGACACGGTCTACAAGGTCACTTAGACTTGGCGGATATCGCCTTCATCAGGTTCGCCATCTCGATGGCGGTCTGCGCGGCGGAGAACCCAGCGTTGCCCATCTTGGTGCCCGCCCGCTCTATGGCCTGCTCCAGCGTGTCCGCGGTGATTATACCGTAGGTCACCGGCACATCGGCCTGGAGGCTCACCTGCGCGATGCCCTTGGTCACCTCGCTGGCGATATAGTCGAAGTGGGGCGTCCCGCCCCTTATCACCGCGCCCAGGCAGATAACTGCGGAGTACCTGCCCGATTCCGCCATCTTCTTGGCCACCAGCGGTATCTCGAACGAACCCGGCGTCCATGCGACATCGATATCACTATCCTTGACCCCGTGTCGCTTCAGTGCGTCTTCCGCACCACCGAGGAGCTTGTTGGTGATGAACTCGTTGAAACGGGCTACCACCACACCGATCTTTAAGCCCGCCCCGAGAAGCGTGCCCTCATATTTCTTGCTCAATGCCTCCTCCTCTCAAGTAAATTCGCGATCGATCTAGATTTAAAATACTTCGTCGCCGCTCTTGCCGCCGAGCACCGGGTGCAGGTCGAAGCGCACCACACCGATCGAGGTCTTGCCCGCGACCGCTTCGACGACCCTGGCGGTGCCCAGGTGACCGAATCCGCCGCACAGCTCGATGGCGGAGCAGCCCTCGTCCGCCAGCTGCCTGGCCTTCTCCACCGCGGTGTCCTTATCGGGGACCAGCTGTGTTATCAGCTCGACGAAGTCGGTGGTGATAACGTTGCGATGTTTCTCCGGATCGGCTCCCGGCACTATCGCCATGAATGCCAGTTTCATCGCCATATTACCCTCCTTTGCGATCAGGCTTCCCGGTTTATCTTCTCCGCCGCCTCTGCATCTGCGGGGCGATCGATAATTTTCTTGCCTTCCCCCAGATCAAGCATATGGCCCAGCTTCCTCTTTTTGGTCTCCAGATAGCGCAGGTTCTTGGGATTAGGCTGCACCACTATCGGCAAAGTGTCAACCACCCTGAGACCGTAGCCCTCAAGTCCCACGACCTTCTTGGGGTTATTGGTGAGCAGCCGAATATTCTGCACGCCAAGGTCCACCAGGATCTGGGCGCCGATGCCGTAGTCGCGCAGGTCGGCGGGAAAGCCCAGGCACTCGTTGGCCTCCACCGTATCCATGCCCTTATCCTGCAGCGCATAGGCCGCTATCTTATTGTGCAGCCCGATGCCGCGGCCCTCCTGCCTCATGTAAAGCAGCACGCCGCGACCCTCCCTGGCGATGGTCTGCATGGCGAGGTCGACCTGCTCGCCGCAATCGCACCTGAGGCTGCGGAACACATCCCCTGTGAGGCATTCGCTGTGCACCCGCACCAGCACCGGCTCGTCTCCGGCGATATCGCCCTTGACCAGCGCCACATGCTGGTCCGGGTCGGTTATGCTTTTATATGCGATAGCGAGGAAATCCCCATACATTGTAGGAAGGCTGGCCTCGGCCACGCGTGTGACCAGCTTCTCATTGCGGCGGCGGTAGGCTATCAGGTCGGCTACGCTCACGATCTTGAGGCTGTGTTTTTGAGCGATCGACTCCAGCTCAGGCATGCGCGCCATGGTGCCATCCTCGCTCATGATCTCGCAGATGACGCCGGCGGGGTACAGTCCCGCCAGTCGCGCCAGGTCGACGATGGCCTCCGTCTGCCCGGCCCTGACCAGCACGCCGCCGTCCTTCGCCCGCAGCGGGAAGGTGTGGCCGGGTGAAACGAAATCGGAGGGCTTGGCCCCGGGGTCGAGCACCTTCCTCACGGTGGTCGCCCGGTCATAAGCCGAGATGCCGGTGGTGGTCCCCTGCTTAGCCTCGATGGAAACGGTGAAAGCGGTCCCGAACCTGCATGTATTCTCATTCACCATCATCGATATGTTCAGCTCGTCCAGCCGCTGGCCGATAACAGGCATGCAGATCAGGCCCCGTCCGTACTTGGTCATGAAATTGATGGCCTCCGGGGTCACCTTCTCCGCAGCGATGGCGAGATCGCCCTCGTTCTCGCGGTCCTCGTCATCGACAATGATGACGAACCTGCCAGCCTTTATCTCCTCGATCGCTTCCTTTATGGTCGCCAGTCCCATCGAACCTCCATGAGCTATATGAAGCCGTGCTCGGCCAGAAATTCCCTGCTTATCGCCGATCCCCCGCCGCGCAGCCGCTCCACGTACTTAGCTATTATGTCCACCTCTAAATTTACCATATCCCCAGATCTCTTTCCACCCAGTGTGCTGTTGCGCCGCGTATAATCCACCAGCGAAACACCGAAAGAGGTGGAGCTACATTCTACCACAGTCAGGCTCACCCCATCCACTGCTATAAAGCCTTTTTCGACTACATATCGCATTATCTCCGTGGGCGCTTCAAATCTCAGCAGGATGGCATCGCGCTCCGGCGTCACCGATATCACCCTGCCTGTCCCGTCGACATGCCCCTGCACGAAGTGACCGCCGAAACGCCCGCCCACAGCCAGCGGCCGTTCCAGGTTCACACGATCGCCGACCCTGAGCGATCCGAGGTTGGTACGACGCAGCGTTTCGGGCATCACATCGACCGAAAAGGAGTCGCTTGCCAGCTCCACGATCGTCAAACACACACCGTTGACCGCGACGCTGTCTCCCTGCTTCGCATCGCCCAGCACTGTGCGTGCGGTGACCGCCAGTCGGCCGCTGCCTGCCGATTTTACCTTTCCGACCTCTTCAACGATTCCAGTAAACATAGCCGATCGAATCCCGTTTCGGAAATTGACGCTTCACAATTTCCTCAAAAAATCGATGAGTGAATTCCGCAATCTCGACTTCTCCGCCTCCGTGAGACCGCGCGTGAACAGCCGAATCTCTTCCCTTAGCTGTGAAGTGAAGTCCCTGATCCTTTTTTCGCGCTGCGATGAAGATGGCTCGGCCTTCACTGGCTTCCTGTAAACTTTACCGTCCGCACCCCGCACCTGTTTAACGGGGCGAATTTCGCCCCCTGATTCCAGTTTCTTCCTCTGCGCCTTTACCGTCTCCTTCGTCGTTCCCACCTTCCGGGCGATGGATTTATCGGACTGTGACGGGTCTTTCCGCAACAGGAAATCGATCAGATCCCGTTTTTGCTTCGTCGTCATGTGCCGGCGATTGAGGTTGTCATTCACCACCAGTTCCATCCGCGCCCGCGGCTTCAACTCATATATCTGTATGGGAACATATTTGAAGCCCAGCTCCTGAGCTATCTGCCATCGATTGAACCCGGCCAGGATCAGGCAATCACCATTTTCATCGTAGTACACCTTCAGCGGATCCCGTATCTCGCCCGAATCCCTGATGTCCTCCTTCAGATTTTCCCTGTCGTGACTGCTGATCTTCATCAGGGGCTGTATCCCCAGAAGCTCCGGCGATGGCTTCAGCTTTTCCGTCAGGTAGGGCTGCATCGGCCTATCCATGCTCGACCCCCAGCAAATCAAGTATCGGGTGCAATATCTCCTGCCGCCGCCTCTCCGTCCACCGCAGTCCCGCATCGGACACTGCTCGCTGAATCGATACGCTCTTCCTGATAGTCCCGATGTAATGGCTATCGATAGCCTTGACAAAATCCCTGGTGATGGTTGCCGTAAATGAGTTGCTATCCGGAGCAGGTTCTTTGTATCCGATCAGGATGACATCCCCGTTCTTCTTGATGTCGAGCAGCGTCTCCAGTGTGTACAGCGTCGATTTCATCGTCGCGCGGGATATATCCGCGGGTACATATACTTTGTCAGCGATTATGCTGGCTGACAGCGATATCCCCTGCACCGTCGGCGGTGTATCGAAAATGATGTAATCGTAATCCGCTTTGCTGAACGCCTTCTCCAGCTCAAAGGGGCGCAGTGTCGTATATATCTTATCCAGCCGATGATCCGCGGGGATGAGGTAAAACTCCAGCTTGTGCCTGACGATCTTCAACGGGGCACAGTCCCCGCCAGTCAATATATCAAATAAACTGTGGTTTATATCGACACTGGGGCACAGGAACGAGGTCAGCCCTCCCTGCGGATCGCAGTCCACGCACAAGACCCGTTTGCTCACCGAGGCGAGGGCAAGGGAAAATAAAACCGTCGTGCTCGTTTTGCCGCTGCCGCCCTTCTGATTCGTTATCGTTATGATCATATTTCTGCTGCGACCTGGCTAACCTTTTATTTTCGCCAGCTCCTCTTTGAAGCTCCGATTGGCGATCTCTACATACCTGTCCAGAGGCAGCAGCTCGCGGCCGACGACCTCCAGCGTCCTGAACGATATCCTGCCCTTCGTCGCCATCTGCCGACCGGCGTCCTTTGCCGCATCAAGGACATCCGTCACCGGTGCGCCCATATCCAGCATCGCCTGCAAGGCTGCGCTGTGGGGACGGAGCAGGGCGCCGGCGAACCTGCTCCCGGTGTTCCTGCAGATGGCTTTAACGTGCACCACCAGCGGTGCGAAATTGTCCACCTCCCAGAAACCGCAGCTGGCCACCAGCACTATTTTACTCATCAAGACCCCTTTGCGCGCAGGGTGTCGGCAGTGGTCATCGCGAAGCTCCAGGAAGGGTTCGATCAGGGGTATGAGTCGATCCATAAGATTCTTCATGGGGCCGGTCATCCCGTCCACGTAGACCGGCGTGGCGAGCACCACCACATCGGATACACCGATCCTAGGCAGCAGCGACTCCATGTCGTCCCGCTGCACGCATTTCCCCGGCGTCTTGAGCCAGCAGTTGAAGCAGCCAAGGCAGGGGTTAATCTTAAGCTTACGCGTGTACACGATCTCAACTTCTGCGCCGGCCGTTTTCATGCCGTCGACGAACGGGTTCAGGATCATTGCGGTGTTGCCCTTGTCCATATGCGGGCTCGAGTTGACGATCAGCACTTTCATGACAGCTCACTCCTCACTTAAATATCCGATAACCATCATATCCTTGCCGCAGCGCTCGATCCGGATGTCGCTGAGTTGCAGCGCCTGCCCGATGCGGTTCGCCCCCTGTCCGCCGACGGCGGACTTGGCGTCCTCGCCGCCGATTATGACCGGCGCAATAAAAGCGACCACCTTGTCCACCAGACAACCATCAAACAGCGAGCCCAGCAGTGTACTGCCGCCCTCAACCAGGATGCTGGTGATTCCCCTGCGGCCCAGTTCCTGCAACAGGTCGTGCAGGTCCACAAAAACCTTCCATGGCTTAAGCAGCAACACCTCGGCTCCCACCTGCTCCATCTCGCTGACAACACCGGGGTCCACTTCGTGGGTCATTGCCACCATGGTCTTACCCGGCTCGCTGAATACCCTGGCAGTCGGCGGCGTGCGCCCCCTGCTGTCAACGATAACCCTCAGCGGGTACCTCTCCTGCGGCCGATCCCTTGCGGTCAGGCGCGGGTCATCCATGATCACGGTGTTGACCCCGATCATCACCGCATCTGAGGCGCGGCGCAGGCGATGGACATACAGGCGCGACTCCTCGCAGCTGATCCAGTGAGAATCACCGGACCATGTGGCTATCTTGCCGTCGAGGCTTATGGCGAATTTAGCAGTTACGAAAGGCAGCCCGGTGACAATATACTTGGCATAGGCCTCAATTATCTCGCGAGCCTCTTCCCCGTGCTCGCCGACAACTGTGCTTACGCCGGCAGCCTCCAGCTCGGCCCTGCCGCCTCCGTCAACCCTCGGGTTGGGATCGAGAGCTGCTATGTGAACCTCGGCGATTCCCGCATCGATGATAGCCTTGGTGCACGGCGGCGTACGCCCGGCGAAGCAACACGGCTCCAGCGACACATACATCGTCGCACCGCGGCTCCTGTCGCCCGCCTGCTTCAACGCCACCACCTCGGCATGATCCGATCCCGGCGGCTGGGTGTATCCCTCTCCCACGATGGAGCCGTCCCTGACGATCACTGCACCCACCGCCGGGTTAGGGCTGGTACTGCCCATAGCCTCCCGGGCCAGTGACAGGGCGCGCTGCATGTAATCCATATATCACCCTACAATCGAGCGCTCATCCATTCGCTGCGCCATCACACAACCCGCGACCGGCCACCGCCTCTGTTATGACATCGATGGAGGCAGCTGTGTGATGGTGGAAGAAACATACCTTCATCGGACATAGCACCTTATCGCAGCACATTTAACGCGAAGTCCGCCATCAGTTCCACATCGCTCATATCGCCGGTAACCCCTAGCGGCGCTCCCCCTGGAAGTCGCGGTAGAACCTGCTGGCGGTGGGATCGACCTGTCCCTGGTACTTGCTGCCCAGGCCTTTGTCCCCATAGAGCCGGTCTGCCGGCGAGGTTAAACGCAGGAATGAAATCTGGCCTATTTTCATATTGTAGTACAGTGTGATGGGAAGCCGGGCCACATTTGTCAGCTCCAGCGTCAGATGGCCGCTCCAGCCGGGATCGACGTATCCCGCCGTCGAGTGTATGAGCAGCCCAAGGCGACCCAGCGAGCTTTTACCTTCCAGCCTCCCGACTATGTCATCGGGCAGGGTGATATCCTCCAGGGTACTGGCCAGAACGAATTCGCCCGGGTGTAGGTAAAACGGGCTGTCCCCTTCGATCTCGACCATGTCGGTCAGGTCTTCGCTGTTCTGCTTCACGTCGATATAGAACGGGGTTCGCCGCGTTTTGAAGACGAGAAGTTTGCGGTCCAGATGCACATCCACGCTTGCAGGCTGGATGCAATCCTCGCTAAGGGGCTCGACGATGATACGCCCTCCCGATATCTCCTCCCGTATTGTACGATCGCTTAAAACCATGTTGCCCTTTTCGCAGCCATTCTAACACCTTGTTGCCGCTAAACGCAAACTCGAAGCCTGAGTGAAGCACATATAGTCTTATTACTATAAATATTAAAATTGAGAATTTAATCTAAGTCTAATAATAAGCGGTGGAAAGTGGTGCAGGACAGATTCATGCAGAAGTGTTTTAGGGGTGCACTGTTGTCTCGTTTCTGCTGTGCAGCAAAGGTGTATAACTCTGAGCAGGGGAGGGTGATTTGGTTAAAACAGTGCTATATTATATAATGTTATACATGAGGCGATTAATCCGACGACTTAATATGTCGCGTGCCACAAAGATTACTGTTTTACAGATAGCCGGCACGCTGATTCTTGCTGTTGTGATATTCACAACGATGCAGGCTACCTTTGAGAGCCGGGTTGTGGAAGGCGCCTGCATGGAACCGAATTTATACGATGGCCAACGCGTGCTGGTGATAAAGGCGGCTTACTGGAGCGGCGAGCCACAGCGGGGAGACGTTGTAATATTTGAGGCGGTAGACGGCACGGACCGCACATTGATCAAGCGGATCATCGGATTGCCGGGTGAAAACATATCGATGAGCGGAGGGAAGGTGTACATCGATGGGGAGCCACTGGAGGAGCCTTACATAAAGGGTGTGATTCAGGCATTTCCCTTAACTGAGATACCTGCGGACAATTACTTTGTTATGGGCGACAACCGGGATCACAGCACTGACTCGCGCAGGTGGGGGACGCTGCCTCGCGAGAATATAATCGGCAGGGCGTGGCTTTGCTACTGGCCTATGGGAGACTGGCACCTGATCCGGGGTTACGCTTACACAGAGGACCGGTGAATCAATCCCCCGAGCAGTATGGCCCCCGACCTCTGACTTAAAGTACCGGGGAGGGCTTGACTTAATGGCCCCAATGTTATAGGCTTTCACTTACACAATTTGGCGGGCAGAGCGAGATAATATACATCGATTGTAGGGAGTGATCTTTCATGCAGGAAAACGACGTTAAATCAGAAAAAACCGAGAAGTCTGCACCCGGGGGTCCTGTGAAGCGGTGGCCACTGCTGGCGGTAGCCGCCGTAATAGTAGCTGCTGTCATCGCCATAGTGGTGGTTATGGCGCTGCGCGGACCGACCGAGGAGGAGATGGTAAAAACGAAGATATATATCGATGCACCGGCCACTGTCGCCGCTGGAGCGGACTTGACGGCGAAAGTCGCTATTGATAATGTTATAAATTTCGACTCGACCAATTTCGATGTTACTTATGACCCGTTAGTCCTTGAACTTACCGGGGTTGCCGACGGTGCGATTAATACGACTGCCGTTCCTGTTCTCCTGTGGGATTTTATGCCGCCCGGTGTTCAGGGAACGGCGGGAATAGTATTAAACGTTCCGGGCGTGCCCGGGGTGAACGGGTCGGGGTTTCTATGCGAGCTTCATTTCACGGTGATCGGAGATAGCGGGGACAGCAGCAATATCGATTTTAGCGGCGATCTATGGGTATCCGATAACGGGGCTGTGCGTATTGATGTACCTGATGACAATTGGATAGGTGCTGTGGTGAGCGTTGAGTGAAAAGGGCTGAGTGGATGGTTATATGAACAATTCTATCCGTATGGCGAGATGTTGCGCTGCTGCAGTGTTTTTGCTGGCGATCGCTGCTGTCGTATCTTTCAGCACGATTGTCACTGCTGCGCCTGCGCCTTATCCCCATGCGCCCGGCGATCCCACAGGCGATGGCAGGATTAATGCCGGGGACATCACTCGGCTTGAACTGTGTATACTGTATCCTGCGATGTATCCCAAGGAGGACTACCCTGGCTGGGATGCCAACGAGGACGGCATGGGTCCCAACTCCGGCGATATATTGACGGTGGGGTATATGATCATCGAGAGCTGGCCCCTGAACCATGTGCACATACAGGCCCCGGATGAAGCCCGTTATTGCACCAGTTTTGCAGCCCTTGTGCACGTCACCCGGGTGGAGAACTTTGGCCACGCTGTGTACGAGATTACATATAATGCCAGCGTTTTGGAGGTTACAGGTGTTGGCAACGGATCCATGGTGGAGCGGCAGACCGACGGAACCGCGCTGTTTCATGATGTAGAGGTTACCGGCTGGGAGATGCCTTCAGGGCAGGGTACGGTACGCATCACCAGCGATGTGACGGGAACTGCCGGAGTGACGGGGGCCGGCTACCTGTCCAGCGTGCAATTTCACGTGATCAGCTCAGAGCCGTGCGATACCAGCGATCTGGTATTTAACGTCTCGGCCTGCGCTTTATATGACGATTCGGAACCGGTGCCGGGGCTGATTTCCTCTACCTGGGCAGGCGATAGCATACATGTTGCGCCGGTCCCTACGCCTACAGCAACGCCTACGTCGACGGCAACGCCCACGCCTACGTCGACAGCAACGCCCACGCCTACGTCGACAGCAACGCCCACGCCTACGTCGACGGCAACGCCCACGCCTACGTCGACGGCAACGCCCACGCCTACGTCGACAGCAATGCCCACGCCTACGTCGACGGCAACGCCCACGCCTACGTCGACGGCCGATGTGACAATCTATATCGATGCGCCCGCTGAGGTCCCGGCGGGCGGAAGCTTTACGGCCTATGTGCGGATCACTGAGGTGAAAAAGCTGGCGGCGGCAGATTACGATGTCACTTATGACCCAAGTGTCCTGGAGATTACAGATGTGTATCGGCATGTGGCCTCTGGTGTTATAGGTGGCGCTACTTTCCCACTCAAAATGTGGGATCTGGCGCCTAGGGGGGTTCAAGGAAGAGTTAGAATAATTCAACATACTGGAATAGGAGGAGGCTCGGTCAGCGGGACTGGCTACATGTCAGCCATCACCTTCCGTGTGATAGGTTCCACTGGCGCTACAAGTGCAATAACACCGATGCCGGGACCGAACGATGGGGGGCTATTTAACTCGCTGGTGCAGAAGATTCCAGCTGACTGGGAAAGCGATTCCGTTCATGTTCAGTAAACATAGTCTGAGGGGTGAATGATGAAGCTCAGCCGAAACAGGTGGATAGTCTTATCCCGGATTACAGCGGTTATAATAGTAGCGGTACTGGTGGGACTTGTGCCATCTTGTTGCGCCAGGAAGGAGAAGCCTGCACCGGTGCCAACGGCAACCCCCGCCCCCACGGCTACCGGTATTGGCCTTCCAACAGCCACTGTCACCGGCACGGCCTATGCCACACCGACAGCCACCGGGGCAGACCAGCTCCCGTCAGAGACTCCACCGGCGCCAACTACGAATGTCTCAGTTACGGCAACCGCTACGCCGCAATCCACCATCACTGCCGGTCCCAATACGACGTTCTTCGATCAGCCGGTGTATAACGTGAAAAAGGGCGGCGAAACCTTCAACGTGTACGTCATGTGGAGCGGCAGCGAGGAGCCGCCGTGTGGCTTGTGGGGCGGACAGTTTGACCTATTCTACAACGGCAGCCTGATCTCGCTGGTATCTCAGAGTGCTGGGGTGGTGGAAGGGCTGACAGCGAACTATATAGGCACGGCCAATGGCACGTACGGAGGTCAAAACTACGTCTTTATTACAACGGACTGGGAAGACGATACAGGCTGGGGACTAAACGGATCGGGATACTGGGTGAAGTACACCTTCAAGCCGAGCGAGGAAAATACCGGCACCACCGGATTGAATTTCTCGGATGAGCGTGCAGCCATTGAGGCCATTGGAGTGTTGAACTGGGATATTTTTGAAATAGAACCCAAGGTCTATATAAACGGCACCGTTAATGTGCAGTGAGTGAAAGGATATTGATAAGTGGAAACGTAGTGGGGGGAATGATTAATAAAGCAATAATCGATGAATGCGGCAATTAATAGATGTAAATGTTAAATGTGGCTTAAGTATCTATAAAAAAGCATATTGGAGGGGGGTTGACAAAAGGGAGAATAGGGTGTAACCTATTAAACTTACAGGCATAGTCAAATGGCCAAACTGTGTCATGTGCGTCTGTAATTGTGGGCTTGACAAAACGGGGTCGAAGCAGTAAAATATTTTAAGTCGGTGAGGCGAGTCATGGAAAATTTATTTAAGCATCGGAGCTATATTGTTGTTGCCATCCTAGCAGCGCTAGCGATGGCCGTATTTTTAAGCTTATCCTTTTCCCTGGGAATCTTTGCAGACTACTGCTCCACCCATGTCACGCCTAACAGCCCCGGCGACCCCAACGGGGACGGAAGATTAAATTCCGGCGATATAACGCAGATAGAGCTCTGCATTGCATACCCTGAGAGTTACCCGCCGGCGAACTTTACGGGTTGGGATGCCAATGAGGATAGCGTGGGACCTAACTCTGGTGATATCCTCGCAACGGCTTATCGCATACTGTGTAAGTGGCCGCTTAACCAGGTATGGATAAATGCCCCCGACGAGCTTACATACTGCACCAACTTCACCGCGATTGTGCAGATCACTCAGGTGATTGACTTCGATGCCGCCAATTACGACATTATATTTAACTCCAGCGTATTAGAGGTAGCCTCAGAACCCACCGACGGTGTTATAGGAACCACAACGATTCCGATTGATGGGTATACTGACTTTGGCAACGGGACACTAAGGATTGTAAGTAACGTTCCGGGGGCCCCAGGAGTAACTGGTTCAGGGTACTTGTCCAAGGTTTATTTCCATGTGATAGGCTCAGCCTGTGACACCAGCGATATAACATTCAACGAATCAGAATGCTACATGTCCGATAAAGATGCCAATCCGATCAATGCCACCTGGGTTGGCGACAGCTTCCATGTGGCCGGAGTGCCGACGCCTACACCTACAGCCACACCGTCGCTTACACCCACGGCCACGCCGTCGCCTACACCTACGCTGACAGCCACACCGTCACCTACGCCTACGCTGACGGCCACACCATCGCCGACGCCAACACTGACGGCTACACCGTCGCCTACACCTACGCTGACAGCCACACCGTCACCTACGCCTACGCTGACAGCCACACCATCGCCGACGCCAACGCTGACGGCCACACCATCGCCTACGCCTACGCTGACGGCTACACCATCGCCGACACCCACGCTGACAGCCACACCATCGCCTACACCCACGCTGACAGCTACACCATCGCCGACGCCTACA
>CAYRYW010000025.1:18288-33731 GCA_964428725.1 uncultured Dehalococcoidales bacterium | reverse complement strand
TTCAAAATTTCCCGCTTGTATTCATCAACGGCGTCAAGGTTGTTCCAATCCACGTTCTTCACGGCCGCTTGCCGGGCAATGTCTTGGTCATGGATGGTGGCGTCCACGCGCCGGATGAAGCAATCACAATTGGGGTGCCACATCCCGGCGTCAAGGCTTTGCTGGTAACTCGGGAAGCGTGGGTCATCCCCGGAGATTGACAGAATCAACCCCACCCACCGGGAACACACCCGGCATGATTCCCCGGACGGAACAACGCGGACAAGGTCATCCCCGGCCGCAATAAGCGTGTCCGCGTATGACTCCCGGGAAACCCGGGCCATGGTGGTCCGGGTCAACATCCGCAGATAATTCCGGTTTGTCCACGGCCGCCCGGCGGCGTCCACAAAGCGTTCCGCCAATAGGTTCCCGGAAAGCTTGTCCCATCGTTCTTGCAATTGCGCGTGGATTTGGTTGGCAGTCCATCCTTCAAGTTGGGCTTGCCGGAAGACATCAAGGGACGCCGTCCGCAAGTTTTCAATGTCGGACACTGCCATCTTGTCCGTGAAGACCGCTGCAAAGTGTTTCTTGTTGTCCGGGTGGATCAATCGCCAATACCGGTCAACCCGGTTCCGGGAAAACTTGGTCACCCGGGAACCCAACGCCCCCACGCCTTGCCGCTTCATTTCAAACAAGGCGCGCTTGTGCCAATCCACCGCGGCCGTTCCCACAAATTCCTTGGCCCACCCGTCCAATTCCCTGCCAAGCCCTTCATAGTGGGATGATATTTGATTGAAGAAGGCTTCCCGGTATCGCGCCCGGTTGATGTTGTTACCATCCGCCGCGGCCTTGCGGATCATGGGCGCAAGGCGGCGTTGGGCGCGTTTGATGCGGCGTTCCAACTCGGAACGCATTGTGGCCTGTTGCTTCCGCAACTTGGTGATTGACCCGGGAAGGCGGGGCATGGACTAGGCCCCCCGGGATGAAATGACCCCACCGGTTGGGCCGGACCGTTCAAAAATCCAACCCTTGGCTTCATTGCAAATGCCAATCTTCTCCGGGGACGGGATGCCATCGTCATCCGCGTCACGGTCCCCCAAGGTCCATTTGGGTGTGGTGAAGTCCCCGTTGGCAATGAACCCGTTGCGGAGTAAGAACAACGCTTGTTCATACGTTGCCACGTCTTCCCGTGGGAAGTCCGTGTCCGTGGTGGTGGTGTCATCAAGGTCCCGCGCAAGAAGGCGGATCAATTGCCGCCTTGCGGATGCAATGGCGGCCGTCCGGTGGTCATCTTCCGTGAATTGCAACCACACTTCCGACATGAAATGATTGTCCGCGGCAAAATAGGCGTCCGCGCCCGCAAGGTCAATGGCCATGGTGGTCCCCTTTATGACGCGGCCTTGACCCGGTGAAGGGCCAAGGCCACGCAAGGTTGCAATGTCACGTCTTGCCTACTCGGAAAGAAGGGCAAGGATGTCCGCCTTGTTGGCCCCGTCCGGGACTTCAATTTCCTTGGATGCCGCCAGTTCAAGAAGCTTGGCCTTGGACATCTTGGAAAGGTCCGCCGGGGCGTCCGGGTCAACATCGGGCTTGCCGTCCCCGTCATGGTCGGTAAGCTTCCAACCGTCCTTTTCCCGGGCCTTCAAGTCTGATTTATTGATCCGTATGACCGCGGTGTCCTTCTTTACCAATACCGTTTCCACACTTGCCATGATGCCTTCCCTTTCCGTTGTGGACGTTCTGTCCGTCCGTTATTCAAGCGGTGTCTGCCGGGTGATGGACGGGCGCGGATAGATAACAACCACGCCATTGGTGTCCGTGAATTTCCATTGAAGAAGGGCCGTCCCGGTGATGTTGGTTGAAGATGGGATGGTGATGTCAACGGTGTAATGGCCACCGGCTTCATTGGTGGACGTGGGGACATAAACCACGTTGGAATTGACGTTCCCAACACGCAACTCCATGGTGATGTCCGCAAGGTCTTGGACGTTGCTTGATACGGCGTCAGAATACACGGTCCCGGATATGGTCAACGTGGTCCCGTCGAAATAAACCCCGGTGAACGCGGCCGGGTTATCCGTCCGGGCTAGGTCATAGTCCTTGGATACCGGGTCAAGTTCTGCCCCAATTGCCGCCACGCCCATGGCCACAACGGCCGCCATCACTGCAAACCAAACGCGCTTCATATCGTTCCCCTTTGTTGGATGTTCCACGGCCGCCACCCGGGGCGTGTGTCCCGGGCAATGGCCGGGGAACCCCCGGCCGGTGGTACTAATTCAAACGATGCCAAGAAGACGTTGTCACCCCTTCCGACATCCAAAACAGGTTGGACACCGTCCCGACAAGCTTGTCACCAATGAAGCGGGGCGTATAAAGGGTTTCATCCGCCACCGTGTTGGTGTCCACCTGGGCCGTCATCAATGCCACAAGGCTATTGGACAAGGCCGTCCGGGCCGTGGCATTGGCCGGGCCATCATAGAACGTGGACCCATCCGCAAGGGGGTCATAATCATCAAGGTCCGCGTGTGCGTTCTGTACTCGGACAACCTGTCCAAGAAGAAGACCGCCCGCCAGAACCGCCAGAACCGCCATGGTTGTGGAAAATTTCCGCATGTGTTTCCTTCCTTCCCGGGTAAGACGGGACGGCCCGGGGTTCCCCCCGGGACCGCCCCAAGACGGACGGACATGACCGTCAAATCTTTAACCCTGCAATATCACGCCGCCCACGGGTTGAATGACTTGGCACCCACAGAACACGTCAAACACTACTTGGTCTGACAGGGTGACTGTCGATGAACTAAACGTGGCGCGGACCGATATGCCGCGATATGATTCCACCGCCGAACCGATACGCAACGGGGTGGGGGCCACGATTGCGCCCGCAACCGCACCCTTGTTATAAATCATATTCTCCGTCACTGCGGACAGGAACGTCACCGCCGCGCCGTCACCGGCCGCCACAAGGTCCGCGGACACAACCGGCGTGATGCTTACCGTTGCCGCGTTGCCCGTGATACTGGCGTCTGCCGTCAAGGCATATTCCGTGGTGTCACCCGCAACCGTGAAGGCCGCGCCTTCATACAGGTCACCGGTTGCCGCCGTGAACCCGTCAATGGCCAGTGTGCTTGCGCCAAGAACCGGGATTCCGTTGGTGAGAACCGTACCGGCAACGTCACCGCGTTCCTGCGTCCCGGAATTGGCATCAACAAACCAGTCAACACCATAACGCCGGGTCAAGTAGGCTTCCCGGAGTCCGCGCGTTCCATCCTGCCCGTAATCCGCGGATACAAACTCATTGAGAGCCATGAAGGACGCTTCCGCCGTGGTCGAAATAAGACCAATGCGGTCCATGGACTTGACCTTGTTGTCCTTCAATATCTTGTTGGCCGCAAGGATGTGGGCCTTGCTTGAAGGCTGCGTCCCGCGCGTTCCCGCGCAATGGGACGTGAAACCGCGGGCAATCTGTGTGATGAAGTAATCATCAATGGCGTCCATGATTGCATCCATGGCCGGAACCGTCACAAGGCGCGTGAAGTCCGACAATTCAAGACTTGACTGCTTGGACGTGATTGTCCCCGTTGCTTCATAGTGGTGTTCAAGCTCAAGGTTGACGCTTGTTTCCGTGATGTCCTGCGGGGTGGTGGTCCCCGTGAATTCATTGGCCACCAGTATGGGCGGGACCGTCACCGGGACGGTGTCACCGACCTTGGACGCCGTGAACATGCGTTCTTTGTCACGGGTAACAAGGTCACCGGTGATTAGCCGGTCATGCAGCGTGATAGCGGCATCCCGGGCCACCATCGTGGGAGTTATGAATGTGTTCGCCATGATGCTTTCCCTTCCCTTGGCGGCCAACGCCGGGGCTTACAAAAGACCCCGTTTCTTCAAATCGGCCGCCCGTTCTTCCGTTGTCATCTTCTCCGGGTCCGACTCACCCACCGGGGCGGCCGGTCCCGTTCCGTCATGCGGATTGCCGCCGGACCCAACGCCCGACTTGTCCGCAATCACCGCCTTGTTGGCGTTGCGGAATCCGTCAATGATGGGCTTGGTGACGGTTTCATCCCCAAGGTCCGCATCATCAAGGTCCGCAAAGGCGGAAGCAAATGCCCCGGACATCACTGTCCCGTCAACGCCGTCCACAAACGCAATTCCCGCCGCGGACTGGATTTCCCGGATTTTGGTATCCCGGGCCATCTTGGCGTTGGCCGCCCTGGCTTCATCAAGTTCCTTGTCCCGTTCTGCCAACCGGGCGGCAAGCTTGTCCATGTTGGCTTGCAACTGTTCAACATCGGACTTGCCCGCGGTTTCCGCTTCATCAATCTTGGCTTGTAGTTCCGCCAAAGTCTCTTGAAGCGTGGCGCGTTCCTTTTCCGCTTCCGCTGCCCGGGCTTCCGCCCGGCGTCTTGCGGCGGCCGCGGCGTCATTCATGACCTTGTCATGGTCATAATCTGCCAAGAACGCCTTTTCTTCTTCCGTGAGTTCTTCCCCGTCACGGACCTTACCCAATACCAACTTGATGTCCATTGCCACACCTTTCAGGCTTTTTCCCGGTTGCCAGAACCGGACGCGGTGTTCAACGCCACACCGCGGAAGGCGTCTTCATTCATAAAGGGCCATCAATTCAATTTTCCCGTTGCTTCAAAAGGGTTTCAAGGACGGTGACAAGGTCCTTGGCCGTGTCCGTGGTGGGTTCGACTTCCACCCCTTCCCCATCCGCGTCAAAGGCTTCCGCCCGGGACGGGGCCGCGGCGGTGGTCATGGCCACAAGGTCCGCCGCGGTCATGTTGTCAATGTCCGCGTGGATGGCTTCAAGGCGGTCTTTGGGGATGGTTCGCACCTTGTTCAAGATGTCAACGCCCGTGTGGGCTACTTCACGCAACGCGGATTCCGGCAAGTCAAGGCCATTTAGGCCAAGAACCGTCTTCATGTCTTCCGCCATGTTGATTAGATCGAAACTTCTGGAATAAGCGGGGGTATATGCTTGGAAGTCGGTGTCCAGTTGGACGGAGATTTCAACCGCCTTGGTTTCCGCTTCTTCAAGTTCATCCGCCCGGTCCGACAATACCGCGGACGGGTCAAGATGGTCCCACGCCTTGGCGGCCGCGCTTTCAACCTGGGCGGTGTCCTTCTTGGACAGTCCAAGGCCAACAATCCCATAGAGTTCACCACGCCGCCGCAAGATTTCCGTGGGGATGGCTTCAAGGTCGGAAGCGTTGGGCGTCAAGTATCGGGTCAATCCGGCGGCGTCCGTGGGTTCAAAGATGGGATATTCCATCCCGCGGCATATTTCAAGGGCTTCATTGAACCCTTGCGCGCCTTCACGGCCGGACAACCGCATCACTTCTTCAACCAACCCCGCCGGAAGGACCGATTGCGGGAAAACCATGCCAATCAAGTTTTCATGGTGGGCGGAATCCAAGTTCAAGATGGACGCTTGGACCCGTTCCACATCGTCAAACCACCATGGCTTGATCGTGGGAACACCAAGCAAGACAAAAGGGACCACCGGGGCGGACAGTTCAAAGGGTTCTTCACTTTTCACTTCTTCCGGGTTGTCACTGTTCAACACCAACCGGACGCCGCCGCCCGGTTCCCAAATGGTCCGAACCAAGAAACTCACGGCCGCCGCGTTGACATCGGAATTATCATAGACCACTTCTTGGGTGATGACCCGTTCAAGCTTGCCGTCCTGCCCAAAACGCCAATCAACCACTTCCGTGGAATCCCACACGGTCCAGAATATGCGGTCCCCGGAAGCTTCCCGGTCCGCAATTGACCGGGTCAAGGTGGTTCCGGTGGCCGGGTCTATTTCCGGGCGTCCGCGGTCTATGCCAAGCCATGACCATTGCCCCGCCAGTTGGGCCGCGGACAAGGATGCCATGACACGGTTGATGGACATGCCCGTCCGGGATGCGTCAAGGGCAAAGTCTTCATCTATGCCATCCCGGGTGATGTTTTGACTGAAAACGTATTGGTTGATTTTGGCAATGATCCGGGCGGCGTAGTTAATCAAGAACGCGCGTTCTTTCCGGGACGTGGTCCCGGACGTTCCCTTCCCCGACCATGACAAGTCCGATTCACACGGGAACCGGGCAAGGCGGGCGTTGATATAGGCCCCGCCGCCATCCTTCACAAGAAGATTGCGGGCCAACTGGCCATGGCGTTCACTTAAAATGGCGTGTTGCCGGGTTGCTCTTACATCGGA
This sequence comes from uncultured Dehalococcoidales bacterium, assembly GCA_964428725.1. Classification (GTDB taxonomy): domain Bacteria; phylum Chloroflexota; class Dehalococcoidia; order E44-bin15; family E44-bin15; genus CAYRYW01. Next base: position 27,547 of record CAYRYW010000025.1, on the reverse strand, counting down.
TTCTTGTGGCATGTGGCCCCCCTTTGTCCAAGGCCATCAATTCAACCTTGCCGCGGCATCCCAATGGAAGGCTTGGACTTGGTGAAATGTTCAAAGACAATCGCGGCGGCATCTGGTCCGTCATCATGCGCGCCGTCCGGGAATTCTGCAAATTGCTTAATCAACTCCGCGTTCCAAGGCGCGCGCAACATGTGGACCCGGCCCCGGTTGAAGGGTTCTTCTAATGGTCCACACTTGGCCGTCTTGTCCCCGGGCAGTTGGGACTTGTGGACCGTTGACACCCCGGCCAACACCTTCTTCAATGTGGTGTAAGCGTCTTTGTACGCGCCAAAGGCTTCCACCGCTTGGGCCACGCGGCCGCCGTCCGCCGCGGCCGTTGCTTGGATAAGGGCGTCCCGTTCCGGGGCTTCTTCCCGGCAGAACACCACGTCCGCAATCCACAAATCCCGCAACACAATCTTGATGTTGCTCCGGGTGACATTTTCTTCCGTGACATATCCCAAAAGGCCCACGGTGAAATCCGGGTCATCCCCGTCCCGTTCCTTCTTGCTTGATGCAAGGTCCCACGCCCGGACATAAAGCCCCTGGGGGAATTCTTCAAGGGAATCATGAAAGACCACGTTGTCAACCTTGAACCGGTTGCCGCCTTCCACCACGGGTTCACAACCCAACAACGCCGGGGCCATGGTTCCTTGGGCGGCATATTGTTCAATGTACCATTCCGGCGGGAACAATTCGGGAAACAAGAAGGACCCGTCTTCGTTCCGGGCCGGGAATTTCAGTTCCCGGAACCGGGGGAATCCCGGGTCATCCGCTTGCGCCTTCCGTAGTCGCGCCCGGTTGTCATCCACATGCCATGACGTTGCACACTGAATGACGATTGACACGGGATGGCGGCGGGACAACACGTCTTGAAACCCTGCCCATGTGGCCTTGCGATAGGTCAAGGACCGGGCTTCTTTGCGGTTCTTGCAATAATCATCCACCACAATCAAGTGGCCACGTTTCCCCATGATTCCGCCGGTAAGGCCCGCGGCGGTGATGCGGCCGGACCGCCCGGCAACCTTCCACGCTTTGACGGAATCATCCCCGCGGGGGATGGTGACGCCCGGGAACAATTGTTGATATTCGGTGGACCGGATAATTTCCTTTGCGTCCTTGGAAAAGCCTTCCACAAGGTCCGCCCCGTAACCCGTCAAGATGGCATCCGCGTCAAGGCCCGCCATGTCACACCGGCCAAGGAAATATGGCACAAGGCCACGGGACACAAGGTCCGACTTCCCATGACCAAAGGGGACATTGATGTCAAGGTTGGCAGATTCACCCCGGCCGCCGTCAAAGGTGTCAATGGCGTCATCAATGGCGTCACATATTTCCCGGGTGTGGCGGCCAATGGCAAACGGCCACGCCTTCCACCACACAAACTTGATAAAATGAAGGTATGACGCCCGGGCCAACCGCCGGGCTTCAAGAATCTTCTTGGCCTTCTTCTTCAAGCTCTTGTGAGCAGATTTCTTCAAGGGCTTCATCGGGTAACGTGTCCAATACCTTGCGGATGTCAACGGCAATCTTCTTGGGGGCTTCCCACCCTTCAAGCTTGGCCAAGGCCATGATGGCTTCCCGGGGTGAATGAAGCTTGATTGACGAAACATGACCCACCGGAAGGCCCTTCTTGTCATACCGGAAAAGACAAGACAATTCCTTCACCGCTTCCGGGTTGGGGATGTCCTTGTTGAAGTTGAAGAACGCCAAACCTTCTTGGTCATGGTCAATGAAGTCCGCCAGCGTGGCGCGGCCCATTCGGGTCAAGGCTTCAAGGGCTTCTTGACGGCCCATGACATTGGCCCGGGACACCTTTTCTTCAAGCTCTGCAATCCGGGCCACAATTTCCGGGTGGTCCCGTTCAAGCTTGTGGGCGTTCCGGTCCGCGTTCTTCTCCGGGTTCTTGCCCCCGTAACCCGCCGCCAGATATGCCGCGGTCTTGGACAACTTCTTGAACCGACCTTGGCAGTACGCTTCCCAACGTGTGTTCTTCAATACCGGCATTGGCCAACACCCCTTTCAACAGGGTTGCCGCCTTCTTGTGTTTAACACCTAGCATGGACACAAGACCAAGCAACAACATGATTGCAACGCCATACCAATGGCGCAGAACGAAAGAACCAATTGCAAGGGGAAGAAGCTTATGGACCCGGTCATCAATCCGGGTGTCAATGGCAATCGTGCCTTCAAGGCGGGTGTCAATCAACCCGTTGATGAATTCCCGGGATTCCGCGTTCTTCAAGTCCCTTGCACAAACCCGGGCAATGCGCCGGTCCCGTTCATGTTTAAGGGTTCCGCAACCCGTCAACATCAACGCAACCACAACCAACATTGTCCCGGCCTTGTTCATGGTCTTCACCAAAGGCCACGGAATCAATGTTCCGCCATGACTTCATTGTCACGGCATAGGCCAACGCGGGCCATTCCGCGCGCGCCTTTTTCAGCCTGTAGTGGGCCGCCTGAATGGAGATTCCAAGACGGTCCGCAACGTGGCGCAATGACCGGGTTGGATAGGCAAGACGGTCCAAGACAATTTCCCGGGACCGCGGGGAAAGGGACATCAATGACTTGGCAATGTAGGACATGCCCGCAATGACCGGGTCCCCGCCGGTGTCGTGGGGCTTGGTTGGGTCCCCGCCAAACTGGAAGACCCCGGCCGGGTCTTCCGCGCCGTCATACATGCGGACGTGGGTTCTTCCATGGTGGTTGATGTGGCGGGTGGGGTGACATTCCGCGCAAGGGGTTTGGCCCCATGGGGTTGACCGATAGTCCCCCCGTTCAATGGCTTCCGCGTGTGGGCATTTGTGGCAGTCCAAAGGGTCACCCCCGCAAATGGTCCCATGATGGCTTCTTCAAGAACCGCTTGCCCCGCTTGGTCATTGAAAAAGTCTTCCCTGATATTTCCCCACGCCGGACCACAAGGCCAAGGTCCAACAACCGTTGGACTCGGGTGTCATGGATTTCCCGGGCAATCAGCATCCCCCGCAAGTCCCCTTCAAGGTCTTCAAGGGTGAAGTCCCCGTCCGGTTCAACTGCCCCCAAGGGTGGAAGCTTCTTCCGGGTCAACCGGTCAAGGCGTTTGTTGAAGCCCGTGACGCCGGTGACGGCCGCTTCCCGTTCATCCGGGGTCATTGCCAAGATGGTTTCAAAGGTTTCCCGGGCGGCAATCATCCGGCCGCCTTGGTCCCGTAAAATGCGGATAATATCCGGGTTCCACTTGGTCCGGTAGTTGCCAAAGTGTCCATATACAAGATGGCAATTGTTCCGGCGGCAAAGCGTGATGAAGTTGCCCGACACCCCCGCAAGGTCCGGGGCCACATGCCGGGGAAGGATGTGGTGAACATCATTTGACCCACGCTTGGGGGTGTGTCCACACGCCGCGCAATAGGGATGTTCCGCAATCCACGCCTTGCGGGCAGAACGCCACCCCCACGCGATATGGGCGCGCCCCGGGGCAAGCACAATGGCGCGCCAAATGGCTTTGATGGTCTTGGTGGTCCACTTCTTAATCATGGCGCGCGCGTCCCCTTTCCACAAGGTGGTCATTGGCTTCATCCGCGCGGCCTATGGCATATCCGACCACATGGGCCGCCAAGATCAGCAACCCCGTTGCCCACAACATCCATTCTTCAACCATCCACATCATAACCCCTTTCCGCGTTGTCCCACAATTCCCGGATGGTTGACGTGAGGTGCGCCCAACGCCATTCACCGTCTTCCTTTTCCGCGCCTTCAACCACCACCACCCGGCGTTGGAAGCAATGTTGACACGTCAACACCGCTTTGATGGTCAGGGTGGGGCTATCCGCCCACGGCCGCCTGGGGGCAATGGTTGGGTGTTTGCAGGTTGCAACCACAACGCCCCTTGCCACGACGCGGTTGGCCCCGGACTCCAATGCCGGGACCCATGCGCCGTTGACTTCCGAAACATAGAACCGGCGGACCCCGCCTTCCGGCGGACGGATGAAAACGGTGGCCCAATCTTGTGTCCGTATCCGTATCCGCGCGCGCCCGGGCGGGAAGTCCCGCAAGGGCTTGGGTTCAACCACACCAAAAACCAACGGTCCGGGTGTCTTGTGAATTTGCGCCATCATGTTCCCCTTTCAAATGGTGCCGGGTTGCGCCCGGCGTCCCCACAACTTCCCGGAGAAGGTGCTCTAATTCCCGCCCGGCCGCATGTGGCGCGTAGGTTTTTCCGCCCCATTGCGGGGCGGTCAGGGTCTTCCCTTCTTCAAGGCTTCATGGAGTTTGTTCGCCATGTGTCCCGCCACGTCCCCGGGCGTTGTGAATTCCGCTTTGGATTCCGTGGGTGGTTCCGCGGGGTCATGCCATGGCATTTCACGGCCGTCCCGGATTTCATGGACCCGGAACCCCCACCCTTCCCGGTGGTTGGCCTTGTCCACCATTTCCACCACATGGAAGAAGCAACCATCCCCAAGGGCGGCCAAGTAGTCTTCCGCATCTTCCCGGGTGGTGAAGAAGGGAAGCAACCGTCCGCCATAGGGGGACGCGGATGCCAAGACCGCTTCTTCAACACTGTCCCCGTGGCCACAAACGCGGTCCCGTAATGACACCAAGACAAAGACACCCATCATTCACCGCCTTCCGCTTCTTCAATCATTTCATCAAGGTGGTTCACCCGGCGGGTCAATGCGGCCTTGTGGGCCGTCCGCAACGCCTTGGTGTCCATGTCATCCGTAGGGGGTAACGTGGACAGTTCAAAGCGTTCCGCCAGAACCTTGGCCCGTTGGGCCTTGAGCCATTCCACCGTTGATTCATCTGCCATGTCCGTCCCTTTCCGCTACACGCAACGCGGGCAGTGTCCCGCGTCATCACAAAAGTCCGCCGCCGCCACTTCAAGCATGGCCGCCCACGATGCCACCACATCCGGGGACATGGTGACCATGGATTGGTGTTCCCGGGCGGTGTTGGCGTACCCGGTCAAGTCCTTGGCCAACCGCAAGATGGTGGTGTGGCGGCGTTCACCCGGTTCCGGGTGGTTCACGTCTTCCCGGGTAATGGCCGGGGACGGTGTCCCCGGGACCAGGAAGGCTTGGTCAACGCGGGCTTGATACCGTTGGTTCAACAATTCGGATTCATTCGTCATGGTCATCCCTTTCAGACACTTCCGTCCCGGGTGATTTCACCACCAACCTTCATGGTGAATCCGTGGGCATAATATCCGTTCTGTTTCCGAGATGCGCCAGTCCAATATCCCATAGACAACCCGAGGCACACGCAAGAGAGCATCCCTCCGACCACGGTCGCAAACGTCTTCCACGTTGTCGGAATCGGGTCACCGCACATCATGATAACCATGCCGACAAGGATGCCCCACGCCGTGAGGACGGGAAACAGAACCAGCGGCTCGACGGTATCCGATGAAGGCCGTCGATGGTCCGCATGGTACTGGTCAAGCAATGCCTTGCTGGTGGGGCCGATGAGTTGTCTGTCTTCATTCATCGGAACCGTCAGCCTTTCCGTTGTGCATGTTGAATAGGTGAAGATATTGCACCGCGTCACCCTTGACCATACGGAAGGCCACCATCCCGCCGCCGTCGAAGCTTTCTTCTTGGACTAACACTTCCGCAAAATAGTCCCGGTCAAAAAGCCAACCGTCAAGGTCCGTGGATTGGTTCAACACATCAGGGACCGCCGCGGTGATGTCATTGGCAATGAACCATCCCGCGTGTTCACAACAATCTTGTTCCATATCGAACCCCACAAAGACATTGGCTTCATCAACAAAGTTGACCTTTTCACCGTATTCATCCTTGGGTGTTCCTTGAAATACCTTCATTGCCCGTCCGTCCTTTCCGTTGTGTGATGACAAGAACACGGGTTCTTGGGGGTGGGACAAATACAGTCCCACACCATCAACCCGATGATGGCCGCCATGATGACGGCAAGGATGACATATCCGCGGTCCGGCATTACCACCACTTTCCTTTGGTGTCCGGGACTTCCAACCGCTTGGCCCCGTCCTTGATTTCCCAATATCGGACCTTGTTGCCCGGGTCCACAAACAAGGCAAACCAACACCCCTTCCCATATTTCTTGCCGGTCTTCTTGAATCGGTGATGCATCCGGTTCCCGTTGTTCCATTCCGCGGGGAAATATGACACCTTGGCTTCACGTTGGATGATTTCCCCATCCTTCACCATGACAACCGCGGCCTTGGTGACAGTGTATTCCTTGCAAGCGGATTGGCTTGATTTGGTCCGGTATCGGGCCGGGGTGATGCAAACCAACTTCCCGTCATTTTCCGCCTTGGGCTTCCAAAGGAATTGACTAGACCCCGTGTCCGGTTCCGGGTGTTCACCCGTGTCCGGGTCTTCCGGGACGGGTTGGTCACCGGGTTCCGGTTCCGGCAAGGTGATTGGTCCGTCCCATGGCCATGGGACTTGGGGGAAGGTGCAACCGGTGATGAAGACCGTGACGGCAAGCAACAAGACAAAGCGGGCTTTGTTCATCGGCGTCCGTCCTTTCATGTTGGATGGTTGTGCGTTGATACCACACGCGCGCGCGTGGTGTCAAGTCTGCATGGCTTCAATGATGCGTTGGCGCGCCAGTTGCAACAACATGTGGCGCGTGGCCCCGGGCTTGAATGACTTGGCCATGGCGTCCACAATCAACGTGGCCTTCATCAACCCTGCCCGGAAGGCGGTGTCTTGGGTTTCCCGGACTTGGTCATCAAACGGGATTGGCAAGTCCGCCACGGCCATGGCGTCTTCCCGGACCATGACTTGGTTGAACCTGTTGTCTCCATCCCCAAAGACCAAGGGACCGTGGGGCCGGAACCCCAACCCCACAAGCTTTTCCGCTTCTTCCCAGATACGATCCAACCGACTACTTGATATGACTTTATAGTCCATCATTCCGCCCCCTTTCCTAGTCCGTGTTTTGTTATCCGGTCAATGGTTTCCATGTCGTTCACCAATGACGGAAAGCCAAGGGACATGGCCCCCAACATCAAGCCCGCCAACAAGACGGCGTCCGCTTGTTTCGGGGTCAACCCTTCTTCTTCAATCAACATGCGGCGGTGTTCCTTGGCAAAGGCGTCCAAGTCCGCGGCCACTTGCTTGGGTGTGACAAACGTGTTGCCCATCACTTCATCCCCCTTGGCTTGTATTTCGGACACGTCCCGGGGTGGTTCCGGTTCCCGCAATGGCAACCTTGCGGGACGCCAAAGCGTTCCATGGTGGGCGTGTTCCACCACGTCAACCCGTGGGCGGAATCATTACCACAACGCAATTCACCGTGGACGGTTTCTTCCCACACGCAATGGTCATAGGGTTCCGGGACGGGTCCTGCCCACTGCCCCAACGGGAAGCCCAAGTCCTTCAAGTGGCCTTCGTTGACTATCACCAATCGGGGCGTGGTTGTGGTGTTGACACGGTGCCACCACCAACCCGGTTGGTCCGGCTTCTTGTCTGACCATTCCCAAGGCGTTATCAATTTGACACCGCCTTCCCGGGGACGTTGGCCCCAATAGGGTTTGAAGCGGCCTTGGCGGCCGCGTTGGCTTCCCGGACACCCGACACCACCGCGTTGGCTTCTTGCCAGTGAAGCGATGTCAACCACACCATTGCCCGTTGTTTCAAGGCCGGGTCATTACCAAAGACTGCCACTTCACCCGCGGCCACTTGTTCCGGGTCACCCGAACACGCCGCCATCAAGATGATGGCCGCCGTGATGGCCAACCCTTGGCCATTACTCATTTTGTGTTCCTTGTCCATCATTCACCGCCTTCCGTGTTCACTGTGTCCAACTTGGCTTGGTCAACAAATGCTTGGCCATAACGCTTGGCAAAATCCGTTTCCGCCCGCTTGCATTGCTCCGGGGTTGCTTCCCGAAAGAAGGCAACAAGGTCCTTGAACGCCTTGTCCCGGGCCTTGGATTTTTCCTTCTTTTCCCGTATATCCTTGATGTGGTCTTTTTCCCAATATGACCACACCATGTCAAGGAACGCGCCCGGGGCGCGGTTCCCCATGGCACCCAAGACGGCGCGCCTTGCCACTTCATGGGCGGCCGCTTCAAAGTCCATGTGTTGGTCCCTTGCCCGCTTGGCAGTCAAGAATTGTTCCAAGGTGATGCCACGCAATTCCGGGGCTTGTTCATGCAGTATGAATAAGGCCGGGTGTTGTTCGTAGTCTTCACAAGACAATGGAAGGGTGGGGTGTGGCGTTCCTTCCCCCCCTAATGTTGAAGGGGAAAAAGAAGAAGAAGAAGAAAGGGGCGTCAACTCGGGCGTGACACCACCGTCACCGCGCGCCTTCTTCCGGTGTCTTCTTTGCCGTAACCTTGCGCCTTCACGGTCTTTATGACTCCGCCGCAACCGGCGTGACATCAATGTGACATTTCCGTGATGGTCCGTGACAACACACGGTTGATGGTGTGACATGTCACGCAAGACCGCGTTGACATCGTCAACACTACATCCCCACAACCGGGCAAAGTCTTCCCGTGTCCCGGTGATGGAATAGGTGTTGTCCCGCCACATCCGCAAGAGACAATCAAACCACGCGCCCCGGGTGGCAAGGCTGCACAACTGCAATGCAGTGTCCGCCAAGAAGTCACCGGGATAAACGGGGATTGAAGGCCGTTTGATAATTCCGGCCGCCTTGTGGGATTGGGCCGGTGTCCGTCCGTCCGCAACCATGTCCGTCCGTCCTTTCCGTTCAAGTGTTGGGGTTGACTATCCACACCCTAGCGGGTGACCCGGACCGTGTCAAACGCTTTTCTCCATTCCACACAATCATCCCCGATTTGACCAACTCCCCACGCCGCGGGGTGTAAGTCTGGTTGCGGATGCCGGTGGCCACTTCCCCTTCATCATCCGTGGACCCACGTTCCCCTTGGGCCTTGATATGCCGGAAGATGATACCGCGGTCACTGGCCGCGTGTGTCAACGCCTTCTTGTGTGCTGCCCGGGATGTGTCACACTGCCCGGGGCCTTGTCCGGTGAAGTCGAGTTCCGGTTGGTTCATCGTTCCCCCTTGTTCAAGTCCGTTGCCTTCCGTTTACATGCCACACATTCAAGGATGTCCCAAGCGGGCCACCATCCACACCATTGAAACTTCATCCGCGGCCCCATGCGGCAACCGCAAAGTGGCCGCCCACCGGCCCGGCGCGGGACAATGTGGGTCTTGGTGGACCGTGATGCCGGACCGCCCGGGATTCCAAACCACCCGACCGCGTAACCGTCACGCATGGT
>CAYRYW010000025.1:0-18188 GCA_964428725.1 uncultured Dehalococcoidales bacterium | reverse complement strand
CGCATGGTCTTCCCCTTCCCATTGCTTGGCCCGGACACGCGGGGCCGTGGCCACACACCGCCAACAACACCGTTGCGGCCGCCGTCCTTCCACAAACTTCATCCGGGCGCGCCGGATGTAATCGGACCGTTTCAACCGCCGGGCTTCAATGACGTGTCCACACGCCAAGAAGTCCGTTCCGTTTTCTGTTCTGACAATGTCAACCTTCTTGCCTTTGGGCATATTCCGCTTGTCCTTTCCGTTCATAGTCCTTCAAGGCGTCCACACATTCTTGGCAACGTCCGGCCGTGAATATATGGCCTTCCGTGGAGACCACAAGATTGCGCCGGAATAGTCTACATGTCCACACCGGGACCCGGGACGGGTCATCATAGTCTAAGAAGTCACAACCCCGGCAACCCGAGTCCGGGACCGATACTGTCACAGTCAACCGCATCATTTCCCCCCTTCACAATCGCGGCAACGTACCCGGTCACCCTTCTTGACCTTGACCCCAACCGGGAAGGTTGGGGCGTGTCCACACGCCAAGAACGCCACTTGGCCCATGACCGCCACCACCCGGACCCGCTTTGCCTTCTTCAATGCCGGTTGCATAGCGTCCCCCTAGAATGGCAAGTCATCATCTTCCGTGACGTTCTTGGTGCCACTGGAAGGTGGGGCCGGTTCATCCGCCGGGGGTTCCCCGCCGGTCTTTTCCACGCCCTTGGCTTCCATGGCTTCAATGACCTTGTCAAACTTCTTCCAATGGATGTTGACGCCACGATCCACCCCGGCAACTTCCCGGATGATGATGGACACTTCTTCCGCGGTAAGGTCACACTTGGCCGCGGTGTCCACAAGCTTCTGACGCTTTTGCTTGTTGATGCGGCCGTCATTGGGCTTGTCTTCCTTCTTGCCGCCGCCATCGTTCCCGCCGCCCCTGGGGCCTTGGGATTCCCGGCCGGTGACAATAGGTTGTTTCTTGTCCCCGTCCGGCATATCAGACACCGGAATCAAGAACGCGGCCAACAATGCAGACTTGACCGCAAAGGATTGCGCTTGCCCGGCCGCCTTGTCGGAATAGTCAATGGATTGGCCAAGGACCGGTCCTGCAATGGCAAAAGAGCCATCATCCGCAATGAACCGATATTTGACCCACACACTTGACCGGATTGCCGCCCGGTCACCGTTCCGGGTCTTGATGAAGATGTCTTCCGTGGTCGAATGGACCACATGTGGAAACATCACAAGACCGGCATCCGCAACAATCCCATGAAGGGAATTGAAAACGTCATCAATGCCGCGGAATGAATAGCCTTGGTCCCGGTTCTTTTGGGCCTTGGCGATTGGTCCGCAAGCCTTCATCACTGCAATCAAAGACTTGTAGACTTGGCCGTCCCCGGGGTTGTCTTCACAATGGAAGGCAACGTCCGGGAAAGGCGTGGATTGGGTGGATTGTCCGTCCATGTCCGTCCCCCTTGTGTTGGTTGTTCTTTCTACGTTAAACCTACATCACCCCGATGGTCAAGAAGAAGATGACCACCGCTTCAATTGCCGCCACCGCGGCCGCTACCATGGCCAGTGTCCGCCACTGTTCAAGGGTGGGTGTCCGTCCCGGCCGGGGGCCGTCCAACATTGGGCCAATGGCATCCGCGCCCAACGCGCGCATGTCTTCCATGTTAAAGGCGGCCCGTGTCTTCCGTTCCGCCACTGCCCACATGTCCGCCACCGCCTTGGCCGCGCGGGCTTGGGCTTCCGCTTCCCGGACATCTTGCCATGTGAACATCACTTGGCACCCCCTTCCGTGTTGGGGTACAACTCGGACCATAAGGCGTCAACTGCCCGCCGCAGAACCGCGGACACGGCCTTGACCCCCATTTTCCGGCGCAAGCGTTCAAGCTTGGCCACGGTTCCCCGGTCTTCATCATAGAAGACCACTTGAACCGTCTTGATGATTTCACGCCTTGCCATGTCTTCCGTCCTTTCCGCCCGTCACCCGGGCAACTATGAACCCCACAACGCCGCCAGTGAAACACCCGGCGGACCAAACGGGGGCGGCCATCCCGGCCAACACGGCCGGGATGATGACGCCCGCCAACGCCAATGTGATGAACCACACCGCCCGCCAAAATTCCGTCCAATTAAATGGTTGCATCCCGACAGTCCCCACTAGATATTGTGTTTGTCCAATTCGTTCAACCCCGTGTTGGGGGTGGCCCGGGTGACGTTGTCCGCGTCCCCGGGCCTAGTTTTTAGCGGGAAGCCCCACCAAACAGGATGGGCGGCCGCCCACCGGCCACAAGGACCTGAACCTTGCGTGTATGCCAATTTCACCACGGGTGCACATCAGTCAGAAGTGCCGGGGAGTGTCGAAGGACGTGGCAACATCCCGCGGATTCACACTGCCCGCCGTTGTCCGTATTGGTGGCAGTCTTCTCGCATCGGGGACACTTGAACACCAAGTCCGACATCCCCCCGCGTTCAACCGTGACCCAATCCTTGGTCATTAACATCAACCCGCAATGTGGACAACTTCCCATATACCGCCCGACTTTCACGCCGTCCGTTCCCTTCTTCATGTCCATCCCCTTTGTGTTGGTTGTTCCGCCAGTTCCGACCACGGACCACCCGGGGCCGGAAGCGGGGGAACATCCCCCGCGTGTGTCAAAGCTTGATGGCCGCAAAGTCTTCAAGGGCGTCACCGGCCGCGTCCCGGTTATACCACCACGCGCCATTCATGTTCACCGCGGGAATGTTATAGGAAACCACCCACCCGGCGGTGTGGCCAACCACCCGGGCCTTGATCCTGCAAAGCGTGATGAATCCAAGGCGGTCCGGGTCCTTGTGCAAAGGCTGTTCACGCTCCACAATGACTTCCCGGTCTAATAAGTCAACCGCTTCCGTTGGTATCTGCGTCCCGTTCATGTCCGTCCTTCCTTCCGTGTTGTTAGCTGCTTGTGTTCGTCCACCGCTTCTTCCGGTGTCAATTCCCCCCTTGACACCCGGTCCATCAAATCCCACAAGGCCGGGTCCGACTTGCGCGCGCGTTGGATATTTTCATCCTGTAGGCGTTCCCGGTCCTTTGGGGTCCGGTGGCGGTCTATCATCCCGCGACATTGCTTGTTTGGGTTTGGCATTTAGTTGTTCCCCAAGCCCCGCCCGGGAACCATTCCCGGCCGGGGGCGGGGGAACACCCCGCCCCGCCGTGTGGTGTTAGCAATGCGGATTGGCCGCGCATAGGGCCGCTTCCCGGGCGTCTTCTTCCCGGTCAAGGTCCTTGGCCCCGTCCCGGATGTCCCGGGCCGTCTTCAACATGGTGATGGTTTCTTCAAGGCTTGCAACGCGCCGGGCATGGTAGTCCCACACACGTTCAAGGGAAACGTCCGCCGGGGTGTTGTCACCCTTCTTGATGTTCTCCGTGGCCCATGCCACAAGCTTTTCCGCCGCTGCCCGTTCCCATGTGGGCGGGGTCTTGCAACGGACCAACTCTGCAAACCGCTTGCCGGATTCTTCATCCCACCGGGACCCCACCGCATAAACGTCATTGATGATGATGACCCACTGATGGGCAACAAGTGTGTTGCGTGGGTATTCCGCAAGGTCCGCGTGGTGGGCCTTCAACGCTTCCATGTCCGCAATCATCTTGTCCGTGTCCACTGTGTTGGTGTTGTCCGTCATGTCCGTCCGCCCTTCCGTGTTGGTTGTTTTGTTAGCTCCGCCCTTTGTCATGGTCTAAAGATACGATATTCCGCCAACCGGTTCAACCCTTTTCTTCATTTTTCTTCATCTTTTTTTGGGGGTGGTTTTGGGGGTCCGCGGGGGTCAATGAACCCGGGCAGAATCCAACGGCCCCACGCGCGGGCGCGCGCGGGCTACATCACCGCTTGCCCAAGCTTCCAAGCGTGGACTTCATTGCCACTGGCGTCCGCCCCGGGCCAATGGACCGCGCCTTCATCATCCACCCGGATGGCGGCGTGTTGCGCGGGCGTCCCGCCGGTGAACACATAAAGGATGGTGTCCACCTTCTTAGTGACACCACCGGCCTTGTGGCAGTTGGCCACGGCGTCTTCAAGCGTGGGGCCTTTGCCCCAACACGCCCAAGCAACTGCAAGAATGGTCTTGATCCCTTCTTCAACCATGATGCCTTCCCCTATCTGTCCGCGTAGGTGATGCCCGCGGCCCGCATGTCCGTCACCGTCCACTTGTCCCGGCCCACAACACCGGACCGATACCGCAACCGGTAAAGCCTTTCCCCGTATTCATTAGGCTTGGCAACTGTCACCACAACCCCCACAACACCGGATGGGGACTTCACCACATCCCCGGACTTCAACCGTTCTTCCAACCGCTTCCCCATGTCCGCCCGTCCTTTCCGTTCAACCGCGCCGATGGGCCGCAATTGCGTGTCCTAACCCACCGTATTTTCAACTACTTTAACATAATTGCGAAAACAAGTCAAGAAAATTCTTCATCCGTCTTTTTCCTTCTTCATCCCCGGGGTGGCCCGGTGGGACGGAAGGCGGGCAAATTCACGGGATTCCCGGCCGCCACACGGCCGTGGTGTGGATTGATGGGGTGGTTGCCTATGCTTGGGCGTATATCAGGGACGGCGCGTTGTGGGCCGTTCTGGAAGCTTGTTCCGCCAAATAGGCCCGGGCGGCGTCAAAGATGCCGACTTGACCGGCCGGGGCCACGTCATCCAAGACGTTGCGGGTTCCAATCTCAAGGTATCGGACAACGGGGGACAACCGCTTCCCGGGGATGCCGGGGTCCGCCAACCACCAAAGGAACGCGGCAAACTCGGAACACGTCATGGCGTCCGGGGTCCGCAACCATGGCAGGGACCCGCCGCCCCACACGGACCGCTTGAAATTGTGCCACAACTGCAACTTGGCATAGGGGACATTTCCCACCATGGCCTTGGCGGCCGCATACACGCCACGGCAAACACAAGGCGGATAAGGCAAGGTCAAACAATTGTATTCGCGCCGGGCGGGGTTCTTCTTCTTCCAATTGACGATTTCCACAAAGGGGATTGGGCCTTGGGTTCCGTTCTTCTTGCTTTCCGGGTGGGGCTTGAACCACTGTTCAAAATACACCCGCGCGCCTTGCGGGACATCGGGGTCACAATCCACGCCGTCAAAGAACCACGCGGAATGGTTAAAGGGTGCCATGCGGAAGAACCCGCGGCCGGTGACGGCCCGGATTCCCCAAGCGTGGAAATTGTCCAATGACACTTCCCGGGACACCGTTGACATCAACCCCATGGACATTGGGGGTTGTGGGGTCATTGGCCAAGCCAAGGGATGTCAACGCCATTCATCTTGGCCAGTATGAGACAACACAAGACCAGACACACGCCAAGGATGGCGGCCGGGGATGTCTTGGCGATTTGGAGAAGAAGCCCGGGCCATGTGGTGGTCAAGTCAAGGCGGCGGATTATCCAGATAAGGGCTTCCGAATGGATGACACAAAGGTCATCAAGGTGGTTGCCTTCCACACGGGCTTGCATCTTCTTGATAAGGTCTTCCGCTTCCCACTGGTCCGGCGTCTTGGTCATGGCCCCCATGATCCCCCCTTGGTGTCCGTCAAAGGTCCTTGAAGTAATCCCGGACCAATACGGACATGATTGCTTGTTCCTTCTTCAAGTAAACCCGAACATCTGCCATCCCTCGGATGTCATCCACGGTGGCCGGGTCCAAATACCATTCAACATCCGCCTTCATGTCCCGCATGTCCGCGGTGTTCTGGACACGTTCCGGGTTGTCAATTCGGACGGGCTTGGCATCCGCGTCCGGCATGATGACGCCATGAAGGAATGTTCCAATAATGCAACCGGCAAAAAAGATGGCAACGGCCTTTGTGATGTTCATGTCTTCCCCTTTATTTCCAATGAATGGCCCCGGCGTTCAACGCGCCTTGGGTCCCGTTGGTGGCGTTGACCTTCCAACGCATGTTGGTCCCGGACCCGGCAAGGGTGTTGGTTCCTGCCCACACCGACTTCCCCGGGGTATATGTCCCCACGTCTTCAAGCGTTACGGCAACCCAATTGGTCCCGTCGTCCTTGGTGGCAAACGCCTTCACATCATCATTGATGACGTTGGGCGTGACGCCGGTGTCTTCCACCACAAGCAACACCTTGGCCATGGCCGGTTCCGATACGGCCGGGAACGATGTGGACACCAATGACATGGAATAGTCCGTCACAATCTCCGTGTTGGTTTCTGTCCCGGACCCGGAATTATAGACAAGGTCCTGCAACGCCGGGTCAAGGTATCCGTCCCACAACATGACCATGTCAATTGCGCCGTGGTAGTCTTCACCGGCCCCGGCGGATTGTGACCACCCAAGCATGTTAGTCACACCGGACACCCGCAACGGGACGGCCGGGGCGGACCCACCCACGGACCCAAAATTCCCATCAACCTTGGTGAAGATGTTGGTGCCATCAAAACCAAACATGATGTTATGCCATGCGTTGTCTTCCATATCAATGTTGTATTCCGACCATTGCGCGTTGTTGTTGGCGTCCCACTGCCAAAAGGTGGTCTTGTTGGCGGAATAACTATACTGCAAGATGTTGTCCCGTTGCGCCCCGCCATTGTCCCGGGACTGAATTGCCACCGTCCCGGAATAAGACGGATCAAGCTTCACCCACAAGGACCCGGTCCACGCGCCGGTGGGTGATACCGCGGCATCCTTCCCCCAAGACATGGAATCATCATCCGTGAAATACAAGGCCCCATTGACAAGGCCGTTGGTTGCCATGGCGTCCGTGTTCTTGCTTGCCACACCATTGGACGCCGCAATGGCATCAACAACCGCCGGGGATGCGCCATCGTCGTTCATCTTGAACCACCGATAAGCATTATTGGCAATTGCCTGGTCCGTGTATGACCACAAAAAAGCGTCATCCCCCGCGGAATAAAGGCCGCCCGTTGTCAAAACTCCGTCAATGCCGCTTTCATCTTGGAACCCGTCCGCGTACCCGTCCACCATGGTTTGGGCGGACACCGCGTTCAAGGCTTCAATCCAAAAGCGGTTGATGGTGATGTTGTTTTCATTGCGGTCCGCCAGAACGGCCGCCCCGGCCGCGGTGGCGGCGTTACTGTCCACCCCGCCTTCAATGGCTTGGATGGTGTTGGTGTCCACGGAATTCAAAAGGTTGGTGTCACCGTCCGCGGATATGAAAAGGAATTGATTGGATTGCGCGCCGGGCAGGATAGAAGACCCGTCCGCAAACCGGACGCCATTGGAAGGGTCAACCACGGGATTGGAGACAAGGCCGTCCACGATGTCAATAATGGCGTTGGATTGCGCGCGCCGGGCTTCCACATCGGTGGCCCCGCCCCAATAGGTGGATTCACCGGGGTCATTGGGGTCATATTCATCAAGGCCATGGGCCACAAGAACGGACAGAGCAACAAAACAACAAGCAACAATTACACGGCGCATGGTCTTCCCTTTCAGTCCCTTGGAATCAATCCCAAGAATTTGGCAATAGCGTCAATCTTTTCTTGAAGTTGACCGGCCGCGGAAAAGTCCGCCTTGTCTTCCGCCATGGCGTCCCGCTTGGCCGCTTGCCGGGCGCGCCGGGTGTCCATGTCAACTTCCGGGCTTGCCGACACTTCAACAGTTGAAAGGTTGCCGTCATTGTCCACCAAAATCAAATGGCGGTGGCCGTCCGGGGATTGCACGATTGGCCCGCGGTCCGGGCCTTCAAGTTCCAAATCCGCATCCGCCATAAGAAGACGCCGGTTCATGGTCAACCCAATATTATTTGACATGGTGTTCCCCTTTTATGGTTCCACAAAAGTGGCGGTAATACTTGCCGCGTATAGCGCGCCGGTTTTATCAAGCCCGTCAATGGACCAAAGCCATTCAAAGGTTTCTGGCGTTCCGTTGGTTGCCTGTATTTCCATCATGGGCGGCGTGTCCCGGAACCACTTGGCCCAGGACAACCCGCCGTCATCAATTTCAATCCCAATGGCCGTTCCGTTGCGGGCCAGATAGTTGGTGTAAAGGATGGGCGGAAAAGTCCAATATTGGGCATTAAACACCCCGCCCACTTCAATCTGGTAAGTCCCCGTCCGGTTGGGCGTGAAGGTCAACACCGCGTTGGTGGTCCACGGTTGGGCGTCGTCCAACGCTTGGATGGTTCCGTCATAGTAGGACCAAATGGATTGCAATGTCTCGGACGCCACGGACAGGTTGGGCGTTGACAACCGGGTGTCCCTGTCTGCCGTCCCGCCTTCAATGGTCAACGTGGCGGACGCCCCGCCGTCGCGGACGCCATAAGCCTTGACGCCAAGGAACCAACCCGCGGCGAACGGTGTACCTGTTGACATGTGGACATGTGTGTCCACCGGGGCAATACTGCCATTGACGCCTTGGGCGGAAGACACGCCAAGGACATTGGTGGACACGCCGTCCGATGCAATCAGTTCAAAGAAGGTTGACACCGCCGGGCCACCGGCCCCGGAAAAGCTTGCCCAATACCACCCATTGAATGTTCCGGCCGGGACAAGGGTGTCAACTTCGTTGGTATAATACCACGTCCCAAGAAGATTGGTCCCAACTGCCAAGGCCGTTTCATTGGTCCACACTTCCCCGGGCAACGCATCCCAAAGGGAAGCCCCGTCCAAAGACGGATGGTCATTGGTTGCCCCAAACAAGGTTTGGGCGGACACGCTTTCAATCAATTCCACCGTCCGGCCAAAGGTGACAAATTCTTCCGCCGCGTAAACGCTTGCGGTTGAAGACCGGGTCACCGTGTTGAAGCTTGGGTCATCCCCTTCTTGGACCGCGGACGCGGCCTTGGCAACAGTGTCCGTATAAGTGGCATCGGTGTCCGGGACAAAGGCCGCAATCCGGGCCGCCGTGACGTGTTGGGTGCCAAGGTAAAGTGAAGACTCGTCAAGGTAAAGGTTGGCAAAAGGCAAGTCCGCCCGGCCAAGTGTGACGGTGTTGGATGCGTTGGGGATGACATCCCAATGAACGGTGATTGGGTCACCCCAAGCCAAGGCCACGTTGCCCGTGGCGTCCCGCAATTCCCGGGCGTTCCATTCCACGGAATCCACGCCCGATTGGTCCCGCATCAACGTCAACAGGTTGTCCAAGACAATGATATTGGTGTCAAAGTAGTATCGGGAATTGACAAAGTCCACGGACGGCCCGTCATAGAAGGCGTCTTTGTAATACAGAATCCCGTTGGTTTCCCAAACAAGGTTGGGGGTTATCCACCACGGCCCCACGTTGGTTTGACCCTGCAACCCACCGTCGAACATGCCAAGCATGTCCAACGTGCCATCCCGGCGAACATACGCGTTGGGGTCAATGACAATGAAGCCCGCGCCCATGGAACCCGGGGACGGTGTCAATTCAAATTGGCCGGGTCCCCACTGCCATACGCGGGGGATGCCATCCACATTGGCTTTGACCAAGACTTGGCCCCACAAGACGCCATTGGTTGCCGTGTTGGTGGCCGCAAAATCGAAATATAGAACGCCAAGGGTGGTGTCCACGTTGGTGGTGACAACGGGCGGGGTCACCCAACCGTTGGTGGGGTTTTCTGCCAAGTAAAATTCCCCCGTGTAGCCCGCCACGTTGGTGTAGGACACGCCGTCGTTGAGAAGGTACGCCGCCACCCGGGGCGTTGTCCCCGCCGCGGCCCGGACATAAAATTCCCGCTGTTGGTCCGTGAAGTCCAACCGGATGGGGATTTCCGGGATTCCTTGACCGGATGCCGTGGACGCCAAAATCATGGCCACAACGGCCGCCATCACTGAACGCTTGCAAGTCATAGGTGTCCCCTTTCACACAAGGCCATCAATTCAATCACCAAACCCACTTGAGCAAACAACGCCCGCCGGGCTGCAATGCCCACCCTTTCCGCCATGACATGGAATAGGGCGGCGGGCTTGAAGACTCGAAACCGGGCCAATCAATGTCATCAACATCCGTTCCCGTCCCGGGACCGGCGTATTGCTTGAAGCCTTCCACCATCCCCGGTGGCATACCGCCCCCGGCCGGGTCAAACTCGGACATCAATGTCCCGCCGGGATTGTAAAGCTTTCCCTTGGGCGTGGTGGCGGAGATATACAAATCCGCGGCCACCGCGGGCGCGGTCAATCCAACCTTTTCCCGGGCTTGACTGTAAAAGAAGGGCTTGGTTGTCAACCGTCCGCTTCCGCGGCCAATTTCCACCCACGGAACCGCGGCCCCAAAGGACGCCGTCCCTGCACTAATACCATGGGACCCGGGGGATATTGACCCGGTCCACTTCCAATCACGTCCGCCTTCAAAGACTGTGCCGGTGGTGGTGATGGACCAAGCCCCGGACGCCGTTGGATAAGGCGGCCCGGGCGGGTCATCCTTGGGGACTGTCACGGGATAAGACACGGACCCACCAAATTCATCACTTATGACATAATTGGCATTGATGGGGTTGACCGGGTCCTTGTTGGTGACACTGTATCCGCCGGACGCCGTGACAGTGAATTGGTATTCCCACGGCATTTCATTGGTCAAGGTCATGACGGACTTGACCGTCTTGCTTGCATCGGTGGCCAATGGTGTGGTGGACACATAAGGCGTTGCGCCCGCGGTTTCAATCACTTCGTAGGGCCAATAAGCGGCGGTGTCGTATCGGTGCCAATCCGCCACCGCGGCGGCATACCCGAACCCTTCCCCTTCCCATGCGCCAATGTTGGCCCCGTTGGTTGGGTCAAGGCTCACTTGCCAATCCGTCCAATCAAGAAGGTTCAACATATCATACCGGTCCTTGAACATTTCTTGGAACCCCACATGGGACACTTGGGCAATCCCTTTCCCGGGCTTGCCGTACCACATCAAGTTGGTGTGCATCACACGCACCACGTCCCGGGCATTGGTGGCCGGGGCCGGATAAATGGTCATATTGGTAATGGCCACCCAAAGACGGCCAAGGGATTGGGTGGTCCCCGGGGTGATGGTCAAGACTTCCGGCGTGGTCGGTAGGATGGCCCCAGGGATGTCAAATTCAACCACGTCCCAAGCGGACGTCATCCACCGGCCCTCACGGCCTTCAATCGTCACCGTGTAGGTGGTGGCGGCCAAGGGATTGGTGGCGTTGTTGGTGTTGCCATGCCAACACATGATGGCCGGGGTTTGATATTGCGGGGACTGCCACGATGGGAACCGGCCCACGGACCCGGGGTCATACATAAAGAACGGCATTGGTGAATTGGTGATCCACGCCACGGATTGGTTGGACACCGCGGCCGCGGGGTTGGTAACGGCCAACGCCATTTCACACATGATGAAGTCTTGTCCGGTTTCAAAGTACGAAAACCACCCGGACTTGGCCTTCTCCGGGCCGAATTGCGCCACCGGGTTGACATCCCACGGAATCCCGTAGACATCCCAAAGGTTGGTGGCAAACCCCCGGCCAAGGTGTTGCACCAAGGACCCTTGACACCACCGGGGCAACCATTCGGGGTAGTTGGTCACATAAGTTGGCCCGGGGTTGGTGTATATCAACGGCCGGGTGAACCAATCATTGAAGTCCGCTTCCAATTCCTTGGCCACAAAGATGCGGACCGGCGCGCCTTCCCGGAAGTCATCTTCATCAACATAAAGGACGTTTTGGTCAATCTCGGACAGTAGTTCCCGGGGAAGGTTCCCCACGATTCCCCAAGCGTTGGACGTTCCGCCGCCGGGCAACGGGAACGAATAGGGAAAGGGGTTTGTCCATATCAAGGGTTCATTGGTCAACACCCCGGACGGGTACTGTAAAAGATACGCCGTTTGAACGTGGGTGGTGTGAACCGGGACGGTCACATCAAAGTTGGTCAGAATCAATGAAGCGTTGGTGGGGTTGGTTACTATCACCGTGTAAGACGTGAACCCGGCCAAGACTTCCGCTTGCAAGGACAACACGCCATTGAAGGGTTGTCCGGCATCCCTGCCCACATTGACCTTGAACCCCGCTTGTTCCCACATTTGGGACGTGACGCCTTGGGATTCAAATGCCGCCCATGGGACCCCGGACGTGAAGACAAGGTCACCCCACGGGACGGCGGCCGCCGCCACCGTGGACATCATGGACACCGCCAGAATGGCCAAGGATTTCCGCATCACATCCCCATGACAATTTCAATGTCCCCAAGGTGGTGGACCCAATAAGGCGTGAACACGCCCCCGGTTGGTGTGCCGTCACTGACAAACTGATAACACCGCAAAGGCCGCCGGTAAATGGTTGCGTCCGCCGTGGGGCAGTCATCCACAAAGTCCGCCCCCGCTTGGACCATGATGCCGCGGTCATCATGGTTGCCCCAATGCATGAAGGCACACACCCACACAAACGGGCCGCCTTCAATCTTGATGGCGTCATCCGCGGTGACTTCCGGGATGTGATAGGGGTTGACCGTTGCCCCGGGGTAATGGATGAAGCCTTGTTGGACCAACGCATTGTTGCCACTGTCCTTGGTCACCCGGAAGGAATCCGCCCCGCCGGTACTGGCCAAGCCCGAACCATCCACCACAAGGCCGCGACGATCAACCCGGACGGAGATGCCGCCTTCACCCCGGGCGTTGTTGAGCATGTTGGCAACTTGCCGATTTTCCCGGGCGGACGGTCGGTCACCCTTCCGCCGGTTGGGCTGCATGAACCGGCCGCGTGTCTTTGTGGTCATGGCCTACCCCCATTCCCAAGAAGCGGGCGCGGGTTCCCATGTGGTGTACATTTCCCATTGTTGGGTCCGCTGCAACCAGTCCGTTGGTTCTTCCGCCGGGTGGGTGGAATCTTGGACGCAAATATATTTGGGCGTTACCCCCAACCCAACAAGACCCTTGATGATACTGATGTCCCCCACGGAATAAGACACCGTGGCGGACGCTTGGCCAACGGCCGTTCCCACGCCCAACGGCCGTTCATGCCGCCAACGCACCACTGTCCAATGGTGGCGGATTTCAATGCCTTCATCCGTTTCCCGGATGTCCAAATTGTCTTCTTGGCTTTCTAACACCCAAACATACGCCACGGGTCACCCCCAATCAATCCGTCATCCCGGTTGGCTTTTGCTCGATCCTGTAAAGGATTTCCGCCGCCCGGGCAGTGTTTTCCTTGATGGCCAATTCATTCTTGTTGGCCCCGTCCCGGGCTTGGCCCGTCAACTTGGTGAACAGTTCAGACAAGGACAAGGACCGGGCAAATTGCTTCCCGGCCGCCCGTTGCAAGTCCGCCAATTCTTCGATTGCGCCCACGATTTCCCCGGCCTTTTCCGCCCGCTTCTTGGGGTCCGCTTCCGTGTCCAACTCGGATTCAAGACGCCGGATGTGGTCTTCTTGGGCCGTCATTTGTTCTTCCGGCTTCATGGCCTTCATCCGCATCTTCCGCAAGCGGTCTTCAAGGCGGCCCCGGATTTTGGCGGCGTCTTCTTCCGCCTTCTTGCGGTCTTCCCGGGCCTTCTTTTCCATCTTGGGGACAAGCTTGCCAACCTTGTCCACCACCTTTTCAAACTCGGTCAAGGTCAAGTCGCCAATGTCCTTGCCCATGTCTTCCAAGACTTTTTCCAACGCCTTCTTGCCGGTATCTGTCCCCGTGACGCCTTCAAGCTTTTCTTGGGCTTGCGCCCGCCGCTTGTCTTCCGCCGCTTGTAGGTCCTTGCGTTCATTGACCCGGGCAAGTAAATCATCCACGGCCTTCTTGGCTTCCGCTTCCGCTTCCCGTTCCTTGCGGGCCGCGGTTTCTTCCGGGGTTTCCTTGATGTCTTCCCGCTTCACCAAGTCCCGGATTGCTTCCAAGCCGCGTTCAAGTTGGTCCGCCCCGGTTCCGCTGCCGAACCGTTCAGACAATGCCGCGCCTTCTTGCCGCAAGCGTTCCCCGCGGATGCGTTCTTCTTCTTCATCAATGCGCCGGTCCCGTTCCGCCTTGGACATCGGGTCACCGGCAAGCTTCCGTTGCCGGGCTTGTTCCTTCACGATGTCCTTGGCCACGGACCGTTCCCCGGTCCGGGTCATAGCGGACTCGGCCGCCCGGCCAATGGCATCACCAACGGCCGGGGCAATCTTCAAGAGTAGTTGTCCGGCCTTTTCCGCGCCAATCCGCAACGCGCCAATGACGATGTCCGCCAAGCCTTGAAGGGCTTGCGCCCGGCCTTCCCCGGACGCAAGGGCGTTGGCAACGGCCGCCGCAACGTCAAGGGCTTCTTTGGCCTTGTTGGCCCATGCTTCAATGGTCCCGTCTTCCCGTAACCGGCCAAGCCAATTGATTAATTCCCGGATGGCGTTCTTGGCGTCTTCCATGAAGACTTGGCCAAAGTCCCGCAACGCAAGGTTCACGTTGTCTTTCAGCGTCGAGACAAGACCTTCACCGGTGGATGACAGTTCTTTCATGCCCCCGGCAAACTTATCCAAGGACCCGCGCAACGCGGCCCATATTTGGACGGATGACGCGCCTTCCTTCTGTAACTTCTCCAACTGCCCCCGGGCTTCACCGGTCAACAATCCTAGTTCCTGCAAGCGTTGGGCCGCTTCCCCAAACGGCCGCCCGGCCTTCAATGCGGAGTAGGCCCGGCCCACCCACATTGACACGTCCGAAATACCCGCCCCGGCAACGGCCGCGGCGTCACCAAGAAGACGCAAGGTTGCTTGGGTGTTCAACACCCCGTCCGTGAAGACTTGAAGAAGGCGGGACGCTTCCGCAATGTCCGCCAGTTGGAAAGGCGTGGCCGCTGAGAAGGCGGCAAGGTCCGCCATGTGAGCCTTGGCCCGTTCAAGGCTTCCAAAAAGGACCTTGAATTGCGCTTCCATGCGTTCAAAGGCAAACGCCTTGGAAATGGTTGTCCACAACGCCACCGCCCCGGCGGACACCACCCCGGCAAGACGCAAGAAGCCCCGCGTGATACCTTGGAAGACTCGGGCAACACCCCGGCCAATGGAGTTCAACCCCTTCATCACGCCGCCCAAACGCTTCAACGCCTTGGTGGCGGCGTTGACGCCGCGGGCAACCAATGACTTGGCCATGATCGAAAATGAGAGTTTACGCGCGCCGGGCATGGTCAACCATTCCCTTCTTCTTGCCGGGCTTCACCAACTTCCCGGACGTAATCCAAGAACCGGCCAAGCCATTGGATGTGGGAAGAATCCGGGTCCGGGGCAACTGCCCGCATCCCGCCGCTTGGCTTCCGTCCTGCCCGGGCTTCCGCTTCTTTCCGTTCCCGCAAGGCCGTGAACAACATTTCCACTTCATCAATGCTTGTCTGCCACAACCATTCTTCCGGTGTCCGGCCGTATTCATTGCAAAGGATTTCCAACAAGGCCCCGTAATCATAGGACCGGGCCGGGAACAACAACCCTTCATCCGCCTTGGTTCCCTTCCGCTTCTTCAAGATGGCTTCCATGCGTTCTTCTTCCCGGTCTTCAAACAACGCAAGGGCGTCCAATAAGGACAGATAATCAACCCCGATGGTCCGCGCCCACTTCTTCACCGCCTTCTTCCAACCGGCCGGGTCTTCATTGAACCGCCAAAGGGCCATGGGCGTCCCGGTGTGGGCCATGCAATAAGCCAATGAAAGGTTTTGGATGAAGTCATCCCCAGGGAACCATTCGGCAACCCTGTCCCGGAAGAACGATTGCGCGCCAAGGGATAGATGGCGCAACGTGATGTCCCCGATGGTCACCGCGGGATTGAGAAGGTGACGGGTCCGCCATGCGTTCCCGGCGGTGTCAACCTTTTCGGCCAAGTGGATGATGTTGTCAATGACGGCAAGGTCTTCAACGGGGTCCAACCGGACCCCGTATTCATTCCGCAACCGGACAAATCCACTTTTGGCCAAGTCCATCATTCATATTAAATGGCGTCAAGATACCGCCACCAACTTGCGGCGTAGGTGGTCCAACTGTCCCGGCCTTCCCGGGTGTCAGAATCCGTCAACCGGGCGTCCCCGGGCAGGGTAATTGTCGCATAGGCTTCACCGGTGACTTCTTGCTTGAAGCCATAATGGTATATGCCCGCGGTTTCAAAGTCGCCACTGGTTTCATGCATGGCTTCCGCCGTCAACATGGAGATTGAAACCCCGGTGGAAATGAATGAAGACGCGGAAGTCATCCCGAATTTTTCCACCACACCGAACCCGCCACCAATGCCAAGGGTGACGCTTGCCGGGTAAGCCTTAATCATGCCCGCGGCGGATGGCTTGATGGCCGTGACGCTTGCGGTGGGGTATCCATCGGAAGACGTGGACGCGGAAAACGATGTCACCAGATACGCGCTATTCAGCAACGCGCCAAAGGGGACCGTCAGGGTTCCCACGCGCAGTTCATAACTGACGGACCATTCTTCAATGGGCCGCAAGTTGACCACCGCGTCTTCAATATATTTGGCGTTACCCGCCAAGACTTCCACTTGTTCCCGCCGTGGTCCGCCCACGATGTCGGTGACAACAATGCCATCATCATCAATGACGCCAAGCCCAAAAGGGTCCGCAGTCTGGGTAGCAAAATCAACCATGATTCACACCTTTCAACTTATCGTTTCCGCAATACACCAATACAACAATTCGCCTTCCGCCCCATCCCCTTGGGCGTATGGAATCCGGGTTCCCTGCCACATGGCAAATTTCCCGGGTTGGATCGTCATGTCATACGCTTGGCCAAATCCTATTTTAGCCGCCACCGTGGCATGGACGTTGACAAGAAGCCAAATAAAAGGCCCGGACTCGGAAGTCCCGGCATGTGAAAGGGTGTGGTTTTCATCCGCGGGGATGGCAATGCGGCGGCGTAATGATTCAGATGGCGTGTGGATCAATTGCGCCGGTCCCCAAGATTCCGGGCTTGTATTCGGGACATCTTCATCCAACACAATTTGAAGGTCAATTTGTAGTTCTAGGGCCACGGCGTTCCCCTTTCACACAAGGCCACCAATTCAATGCGTGGTGGTGTCAAATATCAATTCACATCCCATCCGAACCGCCCAATAGACCCGTTCCTTGGTGTCCTTGGCGATGCGGTGGACTTCCGGTTCAACGCGGCCTTGGCCGCCGCCCCGTAGTCGATACCATGTCACATTCCCCACAAGGCGGATTGGCATGACCCCGATGGCCAACACCATGAATTGGTCCGCGCGTTCTTGGGTCCTAAAAACCCCGTAGATGTCGGAATCCATCCGCAATTCCCGGGCTTCATGGTTCCAAGTGTTTTGCACGTCACCGCCGCCACCAAAGGCAATTGACACCACGTCCGTGGCGTTGGGCATGTAGCCCTTGAACAGATTTTTACCGATGGCCGCGCCGGTGGGGAAGGCGGCCGTTGTCCCTGCCACCATTTGGGCCATCACGGTATCTTTGGCGGATGTGAAAGATTCTTTGTCAAGTGCCATGTCTAAGCCCCTTGAATTGCCTTGGCTTGTTCATCCAAGATGATTTCAATGATGTTGTCTTCTTCATCAACAATGGCCCGGGTGATGAATTTGTCATCCGCCTTGGACCCCTTTGACACTGTCCCAATGCCCCGGCGTTGCCACTTGGTTCCCTTTTCTTCATGGATAATGAAGCCATAGGGTCCCGCTTCCGAATTGTCCGCAATGAAGACTTCCACGTCATCCGTCCCAACTTCAAACTCCAAAGACCTTTCAAGGCCCCCCGGCTTGGTGACGTGTGTGGCCCGGGACTTCTTCTTCCGCTTCCGCCGCTTCTTCCCGGCCGCCTTGGCGGCCGCCTTCTTGTCCGTGTCAGTTGGTGACCGCGGGGCGTATTCTCGGGCAGTGTCCCGGACAAGGGTGCCAACACGGAACAACGCCCGCTTGGTTCCCCGGCCCGCAAGGGCGGCATAGTTGGCAAGTGTGGCAAAGGCTTCATTGATTCCTTCAAGCTTGATTTCGATGTCCACGGTTCCCGCCCCTTTACATAGGGCCGCTTTTTCAACCCCCGTATTGCCGCAAGAAGTCCTTGACTTGGTTTCGGATGGCCATGCCCCACAGGTGGCGGTGTGGTTGTTCCTTGGCCTTCTTGGTGGCCCGCTTGGCCCCGGCCTTCACGATGTCCACGGCCGTGGCCCCCCATCGTTCCGTGATGGCAGTGTTGACCGTTTCCCAATCGGTGGCCCGGACGCCATCCGCCATGGCCAACGCATAGACCACGGACAAGAAACCAATCTTTTCCCGCGGCAACACTTCCGCCAACCCCTTCAAGTCTTCCGTGTAATCTTCCATCATGTCCGCCCTTTCAATA
>CAYRYW010000024.1:0-34040 GCA_964428725.1 uncultured Dehalococcoidales bacterium | reverse complement strand
TCAATGCAAAAGAGAGGAGGTCAGGTGTCACTAATCATATGAACGAGTACAGTGGCTTGATAAATGCAAACAGCGAGAGTAGAATATTTATGTGAACCCGTGATGGAGGATTAGATGGATAGAGGGACGTGGACAGTAAAGGCAGGGCTCGCCCAGATGCTGAAGGGCGGCGTGATCATGGACGTGGTCACCCCGGAGCATGCCAGGATAGCGGAAGACGCGGGCGCCTGCGCGGTCATGGCACTGGAGAGGGTGCCGGCGGACATTCGCGCTGCAGGCGGGGTAGCCCGCATGGCGGACCCGACCGTGATACAGGCGATCATGGAGGCGGTATCCATACCGGTTATGGCAAAGTGTCGCATAGGCCACTTCGTCGAGGCGCAGGTACTGGAAGCCATGGGGGTTGACTTTATCGATGAGTCCGAGGTGCTGACCCCCGCCGACGAGAGCCACCACATCTGGAAGCACGATTTCAAGGTGCCGTTCGTCTGCGGCTGCCGCGATCTGGGTGAGGCCCTGCGCCGCATCGCCGAGGGGGCTGCCATGATCCGCACCAAGGGCGAGGCGGGAACCGGCAATATCGTTGAGGCCGTCAGGCATATGCGGGCGGTTATGGACGAGATACGCAAGATAGGCAGCATGTCTGAAGATGAACTGGTTACAGAGGCAAAGAATATCGGTGCGCCGCTGGAGCTGGTGCTGGAAGTACATAAAGGCGGGAGGCTACCTGTGGTGAATTTCGCCGCCGGCGGGGTGGCTACTCCGGCAGATGCCGCCCTGATGATGCAACTGGGTGCCGAAGGTGTATTCGTCGGCTCAGGCATATTCAAGTCCAGCGACCCGGCGGTGCGGGCAAAGGCTATTGTAAAAGCTACCACCAACTATCGAGACCCCAAGATCATCGCCGAGGTATCCAGAGGACTGGGGGATGCCATGCCGGGCATCGACATAAAGACACTGTCCGAGGAGAATCTGCTGGCCAAGAGGGGCTGGTAAAGGATCTTCGCGTGAAATGCGTATCATCGACAGAGCGAATAGAAGCGGTTATCGGGAGGTAGCTTGAAGCGCATCGGGGTGCTGGCACTGCAGGGCGATTTTGCCGAGCATGTTGCCATGCTACAGCATCTCGGCGCTGAAGCCCGCCTGGTCCGCCTGCGAGGCGACCTCGATGACCTGAGCGGCTTAATTATCCCCGGAGGAGAGAGCACCACCATCTCCAGGCTGATGCGCGAATACGACCTGCTCCAACCCATATCCGAGCTTTGCCAGCGTGGGCTCCCCGTAATGGGCACCTGCGCCGGCATGGTGCTCCTCGCCAGCAACGTTATCGACCCTGCAGACGCGGAGGTCACGCCGCTGAACGCTATGGATATTGATGTGAAACGCAACGCCTTCGGAAGGCAGGTTGACAGCTTCGAGACCGACATCGTGGTGCCGGCGATAGGTGAGCGCGCCTTTCACGGCGTTTTCATACGGGCGCCCTTCATCCAGCGCGCCGGCGACGGCGTGGCGGTCCTGGCACGCCTGCCCGACGGGACCTGCGTGGCTGCCCGGCAGGGCAACATTCTGGCCCTCTCTTTCCACCCCGAGCTGACTGACGATTCAAGGCTGCATTCATATTTTTTGAGCCTGTTAAACGGTGACGTCAAGCCATGATACACCCGCTCGGCCGACACACGATACTGCCTCTATTCTGGACCAAATCCCTGCCGCCGAATCAGGCGATAGCCAGTGACGGGATCGCTAATAAAAGCCTGCTCTCGCCGGAGGTTTTCATGGAGCACTGGATGCCCGCCAGGGGCAAACGGCACACCTGGATATCTTCAGACAGGAGCAACATCAACGGCCTGATCTCAGTCAACGGCGGCGCTGCACCTGTGGCCTGGCACGTTGACTACCTGCTGGTGGACGATGAAGAAATATGTACCGAACTCCTGGACGCCGCCAGCACCGCCGCTGCATATGTGGGAATCCGAAGGCTGTTTTTGAAGCTCGACAAGATGGCTGAACTACTGGGGGTTGTCAGACGATCCGGATTTGTGTTTTATTCAACCAGGCATGTATATATCTATCACGGTGAGCCTGAATCAAGGGTTGCGAGTGCGCAGGGCAACTATGGAATCCGCTCCAGACGCAACTCCGATGAGCATATGCTCTTCGAGCTGTACCGGTCTGCGGTCCCCCAATCGATACGCATCGCCGAGGGGTTGACCCGGGAGGAGTGGCGGGGAAGCCAGGAGCGGGGATCTTTGACCCAGCATGAGGATGAGTTCGTTCTCACCGACCGTGAGAAGGTGGTCGGCTGGCTACGTGTGCGCACTGCCGGCGGAACGGGTTGTTTTCACATAACCCACGCCAGCGTCAACGAGCAGGCGCTTCAATCCCTGGTCGATTATGCCGTTAATCAACGACTGGCGGGCAAGTCAACGATATTGTGTGCCATCGATGCCTATCAGGCTCGGCTTAAAAGCCTGCTGGAGGGATCAGATTTCGAGCTGGTCACGGAGTATACTAACGCAGTTAAGGAGATCGCCATCAAGGTGAAGGAGCCTCAGTTCGCACCCATGAGGGCATGATGCATTATGTTCAAACGCATTACAGATGACCTGGATGCCATGCTGGATCGATTGCCAGGGCACATCGCTGAGCCTCTGAAAGAGCGAGACGACCGCAGCGATCTGCTGGAGGTGGTGATGGATCTGGGGCGTCTGCCCGAAGCCCGCTTTCCCAAATACGAAATCGCACTGAGCGATAAAGAGGTTACCGCTGAGGACATCGATTTTTTGGTATCGCGAATCGGGCCATTTGGCGGGGACAATCGCGCCGGCATCGAGCGCACGCTGCACCGCATATCCGCCATGAGGAACCGCGAGGGCAACATCGTCGGGCTCACCTGTCGCATCGGCCGGGCGGTATACGGCACCATCGGCCTCATAGAAGACCTGATCGAGTCGGGCAAGAGCATCCTGCTCATGGGCGGACCCGGCGTGGGCAAGACCACCATGCTCCGCGAGGCAGCCCGCGTCCTGGCCGACGACAAGAAAAAGCGTGTCGTCATCGTCGATACGTCCAATGAGATCGCCGGCGACGGCGATATCCCCCACCCCGGCATCGGGCGCGCCCGCAGGATGCAAGTGACCCACCCCCAATACCAGCATGCTGTCATGATCGAGGCGGTGGAGAACCACATGCCCGAGGTCATCGTCATCGACGAGATCGGCACCGAGCTGGAGGCGCTGGCGTCACGGACGATAGCGGAGCGGGGGGTGCAACTCATAGCCACCGCACACGGCAACACGCTGGAGAACCTGATACTGAATCCCACCCTGTCCGACCTCATCGGCGGGATACAGACGGTAACGCTGAGCGATGAAGAAGCCAAGCGCCGCGGCACGCAGAAATCCATCCTGGAGCGCAAGGCTCCCCCCACGTTCGACATCGTGGTCGAGCTACAGGACTGGTATCACGTGGCGGTACACGCCGACGTGGCCGCAGTGGTGGACGCCATGCTGAGGGGCAGACCGAAACCGCCGGAGCTGCGCTGGATAGACGATAGCGACGAGATAAAGCGGGAACAGGCTGCCGCACCGACCAAGAAGGCCAGGGCCAGTAAATCGTTACACGGCGCTTCGACGATGATCTACCCCTTCGGCATAAACCGCAGCCGTCTGGAGCAGGCGATGACCAACCTGAACGTACAGGCCAGGCTCGCCAACGATGTGAGGGACGCCAATGTCCTCATGACCTCCAAGAGCTATTACCGCCGCAAGGCCCAGCCCATCCGTGACGCCGAGTCATCCGGCCTGCCGATATACGTTATCAAGAGCAACAGGATATCCCAGATGGAACGCTCCCTGATCCATATGTTCGACCTGAAGGCTCCGGACGACCCGCTCGACTTCGCCATCAAAGAGGCAGAGGAGGCCATAGCCCAGGTCAATGAAGGCAGTCCGGCAGTGGAGCTGAGCCCGCAGAACTCGTACCTGCGCATGCTGCAGCACCAGCTCGCCGAGCGCAAAGGCCTCAGTTCACAGAGCATCGGCCGTGAGCCGAACCGCAGGGTGCAGATATTCAACTCGGTCGAGTAAACCGCCGCACCCGTTCATAATCCATCGGCACTTGTCACCCTCGATCGTATCTACAAAATCCAGCCTGCGGATTGAAATATGGGCGCAATTCCATTAGAATGACTTGGAATCCGGGTAATACATGTCGTTTTTTATAACGTTTGAAGGCGGAGAAGGGTCGGGCAAATCCACCCAGGCCAAGGTGCTGAAAGGGCGCCTCGAGAAGCTGGGGGTCAATGTAGTGCTGACCCACGAACCAGGGGGCACGGAGCTCGGCGACGATATACGGGCCTGGCTCAAAGGTACCGGCAAAGGCGCAAAGGGCAAAGGAGCAAAGGGGAAAGAAACCGTATCTGATATCGACCCCAGGGCCGAGCTGCTGCTGTTCAATGCCGCGCGCGCCCAGCTTGTGTCCAGGGTGATCCGCCCCGCGCTGGAGAGCGGCGCCGTGGTCATCTGCGATCGCTTTTACCACTCGACCATCGCCTACCAGGGACACGGACGTGGCCTCGACCCCGCGCTGGTGGACGCTGCCAACAACATCGGCGCCGGCGGTCTAAAGCCAAACCTGACCGTGCTGCTCGATATCGACGCCAAGACAGGTCTCAAGCGCAAGAAACCGCAGGATCGCTTTGAGAAGGAGAATATCTATTTCCACCAGAAAGTGCGGCAGAGCTATCTGGGGATGGCTCAAAAGGATCCACAGCGCTGGCTGGTGATCGATGCATCATTGTCCAAGCAGGAAACCGAACGACTCATCTGGCAATGGATAGAACAGTTGATGCCGGCCATGCGCCGCAGTGAACAGCCCTCGAAAAAGGAGCCGTCAAACGCACAAACCGATACCCAAAACGACGTTGCTAAAAAAACTAAAAAGTGATATAATATATTCACTTTAAATCTCGCAGCTCGACCTTTAATTCCAGTCCGGAGAGGCTGGCAAGGAGGAGCAAGATGAAATCGAAGAGTCAACTGCATAAGCCCCCTTGTCGGCATACCGATAGGGGGATTTTTTATGCCTGACAAAGTCATCCTCGACGAACAGGATATCCGCCGCGCCCTGACACGCATCGCCCATGAGATCGTGGAGCGCAACCACGGAAGCCAGGACCTGGTATTCATCGGGATCCACACTCGCGGCGTGCCGCTGGCCAGGCGGCTTGCCGCCGCCATCAACGAGTTCGAACCATCGGATATCACCGTAGGCGCCCTCGACATAACACTGCATCGCGACGACATCACGTTCGGCGACGAGGTGCCATCGCTGCGCTACACCGATATCCCCCCCGACTTCGAGGAGAAGCGCGTCATCCTCGTCGATGACGTGCTGTATACCGGGCGCACCATCCGCGCCGCCATGGACGCCCTGATCGATTTCGGCCGTCCCAATTCTATACAACTGGTGGTACTCATCGACCGCGGCCATCGCGAACTGCCCATACGCGCCGATTATGTGGGGAAAAACCTGCCCACGGCTACCCACGATGAGGTCGTGGTAAGGCTGAAGGAAACCGACGGCATGGATGAAGTGGCACTGGTACGTAACGGTAAGGTGCCGGGGACTGACACAAGTGCACACCGCGGAGGCACGCCATGAATCTGTCAGGCAGGAGCCTGGTAACCATAGACGATCTGTCGAATCAGGAGATCGAGGCCATCTTCTCCCTTGCCGATGAGATGGCAGCATCGATGAAAGGGCAAGGGCGACTGTGCGAAGGCAAGATCATGGCCAGCCTGTTCTTCGAGCCCAGCACCAGGACGCGCCTCTCGTTCGAGGCAGCGATGCACCGGCTGGGAGGGCAGGTCATCTCGGTGATGGAGATGAGCAACACTTCGCTGTCCAAGGGCGAGAGCATTGCTGACATGGCGCGGATCGTCGGCAGCTACGCCGATATAATCGTCATCCGCCATCCGTGGGAGGGAGCCGCCAGGGTGGTCGCCGACTACGCCGGGGTGCCGGTGGTCAACGCCGGCGACGGAGGCCACGAACACCCCTCACAGACCCTGTGCGACCTGTACACGATCAAGCAGGAGAGGCACACCCTCGAGGGGTTGAAGATAGCGCTGTGGGGCGACCTGAAATACGGGAGGACAACCCATTCGCTGGCATACGCGCTAGCCCGCTTCGGGGCGACCATACACTTCCGTCCCGGATCCGGGCTGGGGTTGCCGGAACACGTGGTCCACAAGCTGACCACGGAATACGGCGGCATTATGGAGAAGTACGACGAGGCCGAAGGGACAAGGAAGGATAAGACCTTCCCGCTGGATGCCATCTACGTGACGCCGACCAACCCCCACCAACTGACGAATATCCCCGGGCTGAACCTGCAGATCGAGATAGAGAAGGGCGTGGACGCCCTGTACGTTACGCGGCTGCAGCGAGAGCGGCTTGAAAAAGAGGCGGATACAGGTTCAGGCTACCCCATCGTCGACAAGAAGCTGCTCAAGGAGGATCAGTTCAAGAAGACCATCGTGATGCACCCTCTGCCCCGCGTGGACGAGCTGGCATATGAGGTGGACTCCGACCCCAGGAGCCTGTATTTCAAGCAGGCAGCACACGGGGTACCCATCAGGATGGCCCTCATCGCCCTGCTGACCGGCGCGACGGATGCGGACATACCACAGAAGAAGGTGGCCGACTTCGCACGCAAGGTGAAGTATCCGACATACAAACGGATTTCCGGGCTGCGATGCTTAAACCGCAAGTGCGTTACGGCCCAGCCGACGGAGACGAGGTACATCAAGCCCGAGTTCCTGCTGGTGCGAAAGAGCCCGCTGATGCTGAGGTGCGTTTATTGCGAGCAGGAGATACACCCTGCATATTTCGCCAGCGTCAGGTGGCACGAGGGCACACAGGAATACAAGCGATACTACCGTTCCGATAATCCCATCATTCAGCGCATACGCCCGGAGAATTTGATCATATTCGACTCGGAGCAGGATGCCCAATCGCACGGGTTCAAGCCGGCGCGGGAATCGAAGCGGGCGGGATAGAGTTATGGAGAGCGAACTTCTGATCCTTGGAGGCAGGTTGATTAACCCCGGCGACAGGATGGACGTGTTCGGCGATGTGTTCATCAGCGGCGGAACTATAGCGCTGATAGGCGATTCGCGGCAGGCCAAAGCCTCCAAACATGCGCAGGTATTCAATGCGCACGGCATGATCATCTGCCCGGGCTTCATCGACCTGCACTGCCACCTGCGGGAGCCGGGCCACGAGGAAAAGGAGACCATCTCCAGCGGCACCCGCGCGGCGGCCCGGGGCGGCTTTACCACCGTCTGCGCCATGCCAAATACCGATCCGCCCATGGACTCCGCCGAATCGCTGGACCTGCTGAAGAAGAAGATCGCCATGGAGGCGGCAATACGCGTTCTGCCCATCGGATGCATCACCAAGGGGAGAGCCGGTGATCGACTTGTGGAGGTCGGCGCTATGGAATATGCCGGCGTTATCGCCCTCAGCGATGACGGCGACCCGGTACGCGATGCTGACATAATGCGGGAGGCGCTGGAATATGGAAACACCTTCGGTCTTCCGATTACATCGCACTGCGAGGATATCGAGATCAGCCGGGACGGGGTCATGAACCAGGGCACGATGGCGGAAAGGCTCGGGTTGAGAGGCATACCCGCCGCCGCAGAGGAGAACATGGTGGAAAGAGACATCGCCCTGGCGGAGCAAACCGGGGGACATCTGCACGTCGCCCACGTGAGCACCGCAGGGTCAGTAGAGCTCATACGCCGCGCCAGGGAAAGGGGTGTACACGTAACCGCTGAAGTGACCCCCCACCACCTGACGCTTACCGAGGATCAGGTCGCCGGCGAGGATGGCAAGAGCCTCAACACCTGCGCAAAGGTCAACCCCCCGCTGAGGACAGAGGCCGACATCAAGGCGCTTATCGCCGGACTCAAGGAAGGCGTTATCGACGCCATCGCTACCGACCACGCACCTCACGCCGAGGCAGACAAGAAATGCAGCTTCGAGACGGCCGCCTTCGGCATCAGCGGGCTGGAGACAGCCTTCGCCAGCGTCATGTCGCTGTACCACGAGGGCAAGATCGATCTGATAACCCTCCTGTCCAAGCTCACCATCGAGCCGGCAAATATTATCCACCAGAAGGACCTCGGCATGCTGGAGGTGGGCGCCCCAGCAGATATCACCATCTTCGACCCCAACGCCGAGTGGATAGTCGATCCGCTGGCCTTCGCTTCCCGGGGACGGAACACGCCGCTGGCCGGCAAGACCCTGAAGGGGAGGGTGATGGCCACCATATACGGCGGCAGGTTCCGCCACAGGGTGATGCAGTAATGCGATCGATGAAGGTGCAGGCAGGATGCAAATGAACCGTGCAAGGCAGGCTGACGAAAGGGGCACACGTGACCGATAAGGCTTATCTGGTACTGGAAGACGGCTCGGCCTACGAGGGCATACCGTTCGGGGGCGACACGCCGTCGTACGGTGAGGTGGTGTTCAACACCAGCATGACCGGCTACCCTGAGATGCTCACCGACCCGTCATACGTCGGGCAGATCGTGGTGCCGACCTACCCGCTGCAGGGTAACTACGGCATCAACAATGACGACGCTCAATCCGGCCGCGTTCAGGTCTCCGGGTTCGTGGTGCGGGAAGAGTGCCGCCTGCCCAGCCATTCGCAGAGCACAACAACACTGCATGAACACCTCAGGACAAACGGGGTGCCCGGGATAATGGGGGTGGACACGCGCTCCATCGTGCGTCGATTGCGTTCGGCAGGAGTGATGATGGGCGCAATCACATCCGATCCACCGGAGGATGCGCTGGCGAAGCTCAGGCAAACGCCGCGTTACGACGACGTCGATTTCGTCAAGCAGACGAGCACAACCAAGATATACAAATGGAATAACCCCGACGGGCAGGAACCGCTGTACCATATCGTCGTGCTGGATTGCGGGGTAAAGTTCAGCATCATGCGCTACCTGAGCCATCTGGGTTGCGCCTGCACCGTCGTGCCGTCCACGACATCGGCCGAAGATATACTCAAGCTTAAGCCCGATGGCATCCTGCTGTCGCCCGGTCCCGGAGCCCCCAACCAGCCGTACCTTGAGGACACCGTGCGCAAACTCATCGGCAAGAAGCCCTTAATGGGCATCTGCCTGGGGCATCAGTACATCGGGCACGCCTTCGGGGCGAAAACGTATAAGCTCAAGTTTGGACACAGAGGTGGCAACCACCCCGTGAAGGACCTCGCCAGCGGCAAGGTGAGGATAACCGCCCAGAACCACGGATTCGCGCTGGATGCCGACACGGTTAAGGGCGATCTTGAGGTAAGCCAGATCAATCTCAACGATGGCACCGTGGAGGCAATCAAACACCGTGATATGCAGATACTCGCCATCCAGTATCACTCCGAGGCCTCCCCCGGCCCGCATGACAGCGTCAGCGCCTTCGAGGAATTCGTGGGGATGGTGAAGGGGTAAGAAGAATTGATAAAGAGAAAACGTAGTATAAGGATTTATTGCGACTGGTGCCTCAAAGAGATAGAGAGACCTGAAGACGGAATTGTACGTTGGAAATGGTTTCCTAGTGAAGGCAGATTGGACCGGCATAGCTTTGCTATTGTCCACAGAGGAGAATGTGATAAAAGCATGGGAGACCCACTGGGGGTACGTAGTGGATACCATCATATTGAACACATACAGGAATTTTTTAACAGAAATATATCTGATGAGATTGAGGCAATTAAACATGGGTGGCGTCGAGATGACTGTGAAGGGCTTGCAGATGTTCTTAGCCGTGTAAATCCGTCAAAATCTCGTGAGAAACTTTTTAAACTATTTCAAGAAGCCCAGATGAGTTCTGAAGCTATACTCAATAGGCACATAACAGGTATAGGCGGTGAATTGTCAAGATTAACCAACAGAATTATCGATATTAAAAAAACAGGTGTACCACCCGGCACATCAAATATACTGTTTCTTGCATTAAGGAATTTGTTGATAGATAAGTTCGGGCCTACCTCAGTCATATTAGAAAAATTGTCGGAGTTAGAAAACAGCTTGAACGATACATCTATTGGTCTAACAGACGAAGGTAAATGTGATTGTATCCATCAATTCATAGAAACGATACAAAGTTATGCTTATTCTGCTTTAGCAAAGAAGGAATTTGAGACTCTTTTAGGTATCCAAATCAAAGATGATAAATCTAGATATAAGCATACAAGCTTTCTATATTGGGCCGAATTCTTATGGAAGTGGGTAAAAGAAAACCGCTTGTCAAGCGCAATCATAGCCTCTTTTATAGCTAGCATTATTGTCGGGCTTATCTTTGGTATCTGAGGTGAAAATGTCTAAAATCTCTAAGGTCCTGATCATCGGCTCGGGGACCATCATCGGGCAGGGCAGCCGTCAGTCTGATGGAGTCCGCTTCAGACGGGCGAGGAAGAATCTGGCACAGCGGGGGATTCGAGATTGCCGCGCGCACTTCGTGCGCTCGCAATGACAGGGAACATAACACGGACTGTCATTGCGAGGAGCCCGCCTGAGGCGGGCGACGAAGCAATCTAAGGAGAATCTTTTCTCGAATTTTATGTTGAGCACGTCGAATGTAATCAGGGTAGCAATAGAACGATGCAATCGGGTAAAGGGGAATAATGTCCAAGCTTAACAAGGTCCTGGTCATCGGCTCGGGGCCCATCATCATCGGGCAGGCGGCGGAGTTCGACTACGCCGGCACGCAGGCCTGCAAGGCGCTGCGGGAGGAGGGGCTGACGACTGTGCTGGTGAACTCCAACCCGGCCACGATCATGACCGACGAGGGAATAGCCGATATCGTCTATATCGAACCGATAACGGTGGAGGTCATCACCCGCATCATCGATAAGGAGCGCCCCGATGGCCTGCTGCCGACGCTGGGCGGCCAGACCGGGCTTAATATGGCGGTGGACCTGGCGGATGCCGGCGTGCTCGATAAATTTGACGTGCGCCCTCTGGGCACGCCGATCGATACCATACGCAAGGCAGAGGACCGCGACCTGTTCAAGCAAATGCTGTTGGAGATCGGGGAGCCGGTGCCGCCCAGCTTCATCGCCACCAATATGAAAGAGGCACGCGAGGCGATAGCACAGATCGGACTGCCAGTGGTGATACGCCCGGCGTATACGCTGGGCGGCACGGGCGGCGGGCATGCCTCCACCATGGAGGAGTTCAACCTCATCGCTGCATCAGGCATGATGGCCAGCCCGGCGCACCAGATACTCGTGGAGAAGAGCGTCATCGGCTGGAAGGAAATCGAGTACGAGATGATGCGGGACAGCAACGATAACTGCATCACCATATGCAACATGGAGAACATCGACCCCATGGGGGTGCACACCGGCGACAGCATCGTGGTGGCGCCATCACAGACGCTGACCGACAGAGAGTACCAGATGCTGCGCACCGCCAGCATCAAGATTATCAAGGCGCTGGGGGTTGAAGGAGGCTGCAACATACAGTTCGCCCTGGCCCCGCACAAGAAGCTGTCCCCCTACTGGCCACCCGGAGGCAACGGAAGCGATTTCATAAAACGCCTCGAGAGCGACCTTCCGCCCTACTATGTGATCGAGGTCAACCCCCGGGTCAGCCGCAGCTCGGCGCTGGCATCCAAGGCCACGGGATATCCCATCGCCCGCGTCTCATCCAAGATAGCGGTGGGCAGGACGCTGGACCAGATAGAGAACAGGGTCACCGGCAAGACCATGGCCGCCTTCGAGCCGGCGCTGGACTATGTGGTGGTCAAGGTGCCGCGCTGGCCGTTCGATAAGTTCGCCAGCGGCGACCGCAAGATCGGCACTCAGATGAAGGCCACCGGCGAGGTCATGGCCATCGACCGCACCTTTGAGGCAGCGCTGCAGAAAGCGGTGCGCTCGCTGGAGATCGGCAAAAAGTCCCTGCTGTGGGAGGACCCCGCATGGTCACAGGACGGAAAGCTGCCTCTGTCGCCCAGCGACCTCAGGCTATGGGCACTTATGGCATCCCTGCGCCGCGAGATGACACCTGCTGAGCTGTCGATCGAGACCGGTATCGACTTCTGGTTCACCGATAAGCTGGCGAACATAGTCCACATGGAGCGGCGCCTGCTATCCGAAAACCTGACCCCGCAGCTCCTGCTTGAGGCCAAACGTATGGGGTTCCCCGACGGATACATCGGCACTCTGGCTGACAGGCTGCCGGAGCAGGTAAGGCAGCTGCGCCATGAATGGAAGATCCTCCCCGTGTACAAGATGGTCGACACCTGCGCCGCCGAGTTCGCTGCCGAGACCGCCTACTTCTACAGCACCTACGAGCAGGAAAACGAGGCAGAGCCCCTCGAAAGCAACCGGGCGACGGTCATCGGCTCCGGCCCCATCCGCATCGCGCAGGGCATCGAATTCGACTACTGCTGCGTGCATTCCGCCTGGGCGCTTCAGGAAGCGGGGTATCAAAGCATCATCATCAACTCCAACCCGGAGACTGTCTCCACCGACTTCGATACCTCCGATCGCCTGTACTTCGAGCCCCTGGACGAGGAGAGCCTGCGCGATATGCTGGAAAATGAGGCCGGGGGCAGTGGTGTCCCGCCATCGTCCATCGTCCAGTTCGGCGGGCAAACCGCCATAAATCTGGTTGAGCCGCTCAACCGCGCCGGCATGCCCATACTCGGCTCCAGCCCTGAGTCCATCGACCAGGCGGAGGACCGTCACCGCTTCGAGGACATGATGAATCGGCTGGGCATACCACAACCACCCGGCTCCACCGCCACCACCGTAGAGGGGGCACTGAACGTGGCCAAGCTCATCGGGTACCCGGTGCTGGTGCGCCCCAGCTACGTGCTCGGCGGCCGCGCCATGGAGATAGTGTACAACGCCACCGAGCTGATACATTACATGAACCGCGCCGTGGAGCTGGACACCAAACACCCCATTCTTATCGACAAATACCTGGAGGGGAAGGAGGTCGAGATCGACGGTATCGCCGATGGTGAGAGGGTGCTCATACCCGGAATCATGGAGCACATCGAGCGAGCCGGCGTGCACAGCGGCGACTCCATGGCAGTCTACCCCGGCCTGAACCTCACCCCCAATGAAATCGATACCATAGTCGATTTTTCAATACGCATCGGGCTGGCGCTTAACATAAAAGGGTTAATGAATGTCCAGTACGTGATCATGCCCAATGATGATGGCACCTCGTCGGTATATGTGCTGGAGGTGAACCCTCGGGCAAGCCGCACAGTGCCCATCATCAGCAAGGTTACCGACGTCCCCATGGTCAAGGTGGCCACCAAGATAATGCTCGGCATCAGCCTGAAGGACCAGGGCTACGAGACAGGGCTCTGGCCGACGCAGGGGCTGGTGGCGGTTAAAGCGCCGGTCTTTTCCATGTCCAAGCTCGGTGGGGTGGACAGTTATCTCGGCCCGGAGATGAAATCCACCGGCGAGGTCATGGGGGTGGACTACACCTTCGAGGCAGCCCTGGCCAAGGCGCTCATCGCCGCTGACCTCATGCCGCCCAGGGGCGGATCAATACTCCTCAGCATCGCCGACAAGGATAAGCCCGAAGCCCTGTCCATCATCAAGCAACTGGCTGCCCTGGACTTCAAGCTGTACGCCACCGAGGGCACCGCGGCGCTGATCCAGAGCGTGGGCATACCGGTCAACTTCATCAGCAAGAAACTGGATGAGGGCTACCCCAATATCATCGATATAATCCGCGACGGTACACTCAACGGGGTAGTCAATACCTCCGCCGGCGAGCGCGGCCCGATACGTGACGGTTTCGAGATACGGCGTGCCGCTGTGGAGAAAAGGATCCCCTGTTTCACTTCGTTAGATACTATCAGGGCAGTGGTTACATCGCTCAGGATGGGTGAACAGACCTATTCCGTACAGCAGCTACAGGATTACCTGAACTGTGAGAAGGGCAATACCCCCAATTCAGAATAAAGGTGCCGGTTGAGAGGACTATCGGCCAGAATAATATCCAACGCAGAGATTATGCCCCGGGTCTATCTCCTCCGGGCTGAGGCCCCTGCGATCGCTTGCGACACACGCCCCGGTCAGTTCGTCATGGTACGCACCAGC
Organism: uncultured Dehalococcoidales bacterium; assembly: GCA_964428725.1. Classification (GTDB taxonomy): domain Bacteria; phylum Chloroflexota; class Dehalococcoidia; order E44-bin15; family E44-bin15; genus CAYRYW01. The sequence goes on along the minus strand of CAYRYW010000024.1, from coordinate 19,888 downwards.
CTCGACTGCGACCCGCTGCTGAGACGTCCGCTCAGCATCCATCGCGTGCACGACAACGGCGAGATCGCCCTGCTGTACGACGTGGTGGGCCGCGGCACCGAATGGCTTGCGCAACGCGAGGCGGGAGCGACCATCGACCTGCTGGGGCCACTGGGCAACGGTTTCACCGTCGATTCCCCAAACCTGCTGCTGGTTGCCGGAGGCTGCGGTATAGCACCTCTCGTCTTCCTCGCCGATATCGCCCTGGCGCAGGGCCGCCGCGTTGTGCTGCTCTGCGGAGCAGATACCGCCGCAAGGGTCTTCCCCGAACAGCAACTGCCGCACGGGGCATTGACGACCATCGTGACAGAGGATGGCTCACTGGGACAGCAGGGGCTGGCCACTGACTTCATCGCCGATGCCTTGCGGAAACTAGCGCCACAAGCCGAGAAAATCGACCCGCAAGATGATATGCAGATCTTCGCCTGTGGTCCCAACGATATGTACCGGGCCATGGCCCAGAACGACCTGCTCAAAGGATGGAACATCCAGGTGTCGCTGGAGGCGCGCATGGGCTGTGGCTTCGGAGTATGCTATGGCTGCACGATTCATACCAGAATAGGGCTCAAGCGCGTGTGCAGGGATGGACCTGTGTTCAAATTGACCGACCTGTTACTGTAACATGCGAATAATTGAAGGGGTGAGCGATATGGTAATCACGAGGAAAATCGAAATCCGCACCAGGGGGGAGTGTGACCTGATCGATATCACCGACAGGGTGCAGAGCGAGATAGCCAGCGCCGGCATTGACTCAGGCACCGTGACCCTTTTTATCGGCGGATCGACAGCCGGGCTGACGACTATCGAATACGAGTCAGGGGTGCTGAAAGATTTGCAGGAAATGTGGGAGCGACTGGTGCCGCGAAATATCCCCTACAAGCACGATAGCAGGTGGGGCGATGGCAATGGATACTCCCACGTCAGGGCATCGCTTCTTGGCCCATCGCTGGTGGTACCGTTCAGCGGGAAGAGGCTGCTCACCGGCACATGGCAGCAGATTGTCATCGCCGATTTCGATAACCGTCCGCGTTCCCGGGAGGTCATTGTCCAGATCATGGGAGAATAAGACGGCAGTCCTGGAGGACGTTCGACTATCCATAGACGAAGGCCGGGCTTCCCAATGTAACAGAAGTGGCCGGGTAATTAAAACGATATAGTCACTACAAAATTAAGTCATATTCTGTTGAACCATTAGAGTAGAGGGGGCTGGCGGAGATTAACTGGCATATACCCGCGGAGGTAATACGAATGATTGACAAAGTTGACAGTTTGGTGTATATATGTTCAAACTCGACTGAGGCACCGCTGTTCTGGACATATGAACCGAGGGGGTGTATAATATCCCCTTCAGAGGGATACAATGACAACCGGCGACGCGACACAATTGAAAAGGCGACTGGGAAAGTTTGAGCTGTTCAAGTGGCTCACCGACGAGGAACTGGACATGCTTGCTGCCCTGAGCAAGGAAGAGAGCTTCTCCGCCGGCTTGAGCATAATATCAGAGGGCTCGGCTGCCAAGGATCTGTACATGGTCGAAGAGGGGCAGGTGCGCGTAGAGATGAGCCTCTCCGTATACCCCGGAGTGGTCCAGGACGCGCTGGTCGACATTATACCCACAGGCGAGCCGTTCGGGTGGTCCGCAGTCATCGGCTCACGCGTATACACCATGACAGCCAGGGCTATGGAACCGGTAAAAGTGATCGCTATCGACGGAGAGAAGTTGCTCTCCCTGTTCAACAAGAACCCTGATATCGGATTCAAGGTGATGGAAGGGCTGGTAGCGGTTGTGTCTAAACGAGTCCGCTCTGTCAAGAAGACCATGCTCACCTAAGGTAAGTTATCCGTATAGTTGTTTGGTGAAAGGGAACATCAGTGGCTACGATTAAAGAGACATTGGCCAGTTCAGATCTTTTCAGGGGGCTGACCGATGACGAATTGCAGAGGATAGCCGAAATATCCCGCGTAGAGATCTACGAAAAGGGTTCTGTTCTGTTTACCGAGAGCAGCGCAGCCGAGGATGTATACATTATCGAGATCGGCAAGGTTGCCATGGAGATGAGCCTGGCAGGTACGCCTGGCATGGGGAAGCAGGCCACTGTGGAGACAGTCACCAAGGGTGGCGGCTGTGGCTGGTCAGCTTTGTCCGGAACACCCGTATACACGCTGACCGCGAGATCCATTGAGCCGGTGCGAGCCATCGCTATTGACGGGAACCGATTGTACAATCTGCTTAAGGAAGACCCACACCTGGGATACAGGGTGATGTCCAGGTTAGCTACCGCCGTGTCCGCCCGCCTGCGGAACATCCGCATGACGCTGCGCATGTTCCATCGCTAGCCATCATCCCCGGCAAGCCACCCCTACGATGGAGAACGCAGCACCCGTTTACCCGTAGCACCAGACTTGGCCGCGATTGTCCATTTGCCAGTCGATGTATATTTGAACTTTGGTTGCCATTTAGGCTATTATTTATAATCACTAACATTTATGCGAATAGTGTTACGAATATGACCACGCTTAAGACGGCACTGCAGAACTCCGCTCTGTTCAAACGCCTTTCGGACAGTGAGCTGGAGCAGGTCATCGCTCTGAGCCATCAGGAAAGCTACACGGAAGGGCAGGTAGTGTTTTCCGAGGGTACCCCCTCAGAAGACATGTACATCGTGATCAATGGGATAATAGCCATGGAGATAAGGCTTGCGGTCTACCCCGGCATGCTGCAGAAGGCTACCGCAGAGGTGCTGAAGCACGGGGACACCTTTGGCTGGTCTTCGGTGTTGGGTTCTCACGTTTATGTCATGACTGCAACTGCCATAGAAGCTACAGAAGCAGTTGTAATTGATGGAGAAAGCCTGTATAAGCTCCTGAACGAGAACCCTGAGATGGGATATATGGTACTGCTGGGTCTTATAGAGGTGGTCTCCTCCAGGGTCTGGGGCATTAAGAGAGCGATGTTTGCATGAGGATACAAGCGATGGGAGATAAATTTGGCTACGATTAAAGAGATGCTTGCCGAATCCGATATTTTCAACGGGCTGCCCGGAGAATGGCTGGTTCGTATTGGCGAATTATCGCATATTGAAGACTATGAGGACAGAGACTACCTATTCATCGAGGGAGAGGAGCCGACGAATGTATTCATTATCCAGAAGGGCAGGATAGATATGGATGTCAGTTTGTCCCCGACCCCGGGACTGGGACACCAGGTAACTGTCGACACGCTGGGCAAAGGGCAAACCTGCGGCTGGTCTTCAGTTATAGGCTCCCATGTATATACCATGAGCGCAAGGTGCGCCGAGCCGGTCAGGGTAATCGCCATAAACGGCAGCGAGCTGCGTCATTTTCTGGACGATAATCCCTCCATAGGTTTTAAGGTACTGGCGAACATGGCACCTATCGTCATCTCCAGACTCAGGAACATGAAAATCCGCCTGCCAATCGCCTTGGGCAGAAAGATGCGATAGTGCATTCGCGACTCCCGGAAATCTCGTGTGTTGAGTTGTAATTCAGCGAAGCTAATCTGCGCTACACTGTACGCCTCTGCCTGCGTCCATACGGGATATGCGAACCCCCCTGCGGTGGACGAAATTCGCTCCAATCGATTATAATATTCCTGCGTGCTTTGACACGCATTTCCTTTGAGCAAAACGCTCGCTTATCGATAGGAAAGGCAGGAGATGGACACAGAGAGCACTTTCAAATCAGGAAGCAATCTTGAGAAAATACTGAAGAGCGGGGCTTTTGTCGCCACCGGTGAGCTGGGGCCACCGCAGAGCGCCAGTGCAGATGTCATCCGGAACAAGGCCAAGCTGCTGAAGGGTAACGTCGATGCCGTTAATTTTACCGACGGACAGACAGCTATAGTGCGCATGTCGAGCTTCGGCGCGGCGCTGATAGCCATGCGCGACGGGCTGGAGCCCACGGTCCAGATGACGTGCCGCGACCGCAACCGCATAGCCATCCAGATGGACATACTGGGGCTTTCCGCCAACGGCATAAAGAATTTCCTGTGCCTCACTGGCGACCACCAGTCCTTCGGCAACCATCCCCAGTCCAAGGGCGTCTTCGATATAGACAGCATCCAGCTAATCAAGATGGTAAAGGATATGCGGGACGAGAAGAAATTTCAGAGCGGCGATGCGATGGATGTTGAGCCGCGCCTGTTCATCGGGGCTGCCGCCAATCCCTTCGCCGACCCGTTCGATTTCCGCGTGCTGCGGCTGGCCAAGAAGGTGGCTGCCGGCGCCGATTTCGTCCAGACACAGATCATCTACAACGTCGAGAAATTTGCCAAGTGGATGGAGAAGGTGCGGGAGCTCGGGTTGCACCAGCAGTCGTACATACTGGCTGGAGTGGCACCCATAAAATCGGCGGGTGCCGCCAAGTACATGAAGAACAACGTGCCGGGCATGGATGTACCCGACGAGGTCGTCCAGCGCATGTCAGCCGCCCCCAAGGGCGAGGCCAAGCAGGTGGGCATTGACCTGTGCGTGGACATCATCAAGCAGGTGCGCCAGATCGAGGGCGTGGCCGGCGTACATATCATGGCTATCGAGTGGGAAGAGGCGGTACACGAGATCGCGGAGAAGGCCGGCCTGCTCCCGCGACCGCAGGCATAACTGACCGGGCAATTAAGTAGAAGGGGATTTGTCATCCCCCTTTGCTGCAATTTCTAAGCCTGTCGCTTTACGATGTGGATCGCCGTTGCCTTGAAGCTGAGATATATCGGCTTGCCTATGGTCAGTTTCAGTTCCTGCGCCGATGCTGATGTCAGTACGCCCAGCAACGGAAAACCGCAATCTACCTCTACCCTCGCAAGCGGCCCGAGTAATACCACCTTGTTGATCCTTCCCTCAAATACATTCCTCGCGCTTGAAGTGTCTCTATCCCGTGCTAGGGTTATCTCCTCGGGACGTATCATCACATATACATCTTCGCCGGGTTGAAGCTCAGTAACAGCTTGAATCTCCCTGCCTTTCACGTCGATAATCGCCAGTCCGCTTTCCTGCCGCAGCACTTTGCCGGCGAGGATGTTCTCCACACCGACGAATTCAGCCACCTTCCTGTTAGCCGGCGCACAGAATATCTCGTTCGGGCTGCCCACCTGCAGCAATTCTCCGTTTACAAGCACACCGACCTTATCCGCCAGCCGCTGTCCCTGTGACATATCGTGTGTTGACATCAGTATTGTGGTCTTGCGCTCTTTGATAATATGCGCAAGCACTTCTTCGATCTTGGATACGGAAACGGGGTCGAGGTTGGCGGTCGGCTCGTCCAGCAGCAGCAGCTCCGGCTCAATGACCAGTGCCCGCGCTATGGCCACGCGCTGCATCTCGCCGCCGGAGAGCGTCCGCGCATCCCTTTCCCTGTAATCCCCCATACCGACTATCTCCAGCACATCGTTCACCTTGCTCCAGATGACATCCTTTCTCTGATGCCTCCACTTTAACCCGCATGCGATGTTGCCGAAAACGTTCATCTTGAAGACGACGGGCTTCTGCTGCACCAGCGCCATTCTGCGACGCGCGCTGTTCCCGGCACGTCCTGAAGCCGTTACATCGATGCTGTCGAACAATATCCTGCCGGATGATGGCGTGTCCAGTAGATCGATAAGTCTGATAAGCGTTGTCTTGCCGGCGCCGGTAGGCCCGATGACCGCACAAGTTTCACCCTTATCTACGGACAGGTTGACACCGCTCAGGACACTTCGCCTGTCGTATGTTTTACTCAGGTTCGATATCTGTAAAAAAGCCATTTGTCAGTAACCTGTAATCGATTTGCCATCCATTGAAGAATACTACCCGCTTCGCGATTGCGTGACGGGAAGAATCCTCCTGAACAGATTCAACCTCTTTAATCTTCCGCTTTTCTGCAGAGAATATATTGTGATGTTGATAACCAGAGCTATCAGAAGCAGGAGAATTCCCATGGCCCAGGCCTTTTCAATATTGCCCTTCTGTGTTTCCAGTGAAATGGCGGTGGTAAGGGTTCTGGTATAGAAATTTATATTGCCGCCTACCATCATCGATATGCCAAGCTCGGATATGGCGCGGCTGAAGCCTATAATCACCAGCGTCAGCATGGCGTATTTGGCTTCCCTTACCGCCACAATGACCATCTGCAGCTTTGAAGCGCCCAGAGATACCGCCGTCTCGGTGATAGATTTGTCCACACCGCTGTAGGCCGAGATGACCAGTCCCATCATGATAGGCGATATCAGCACTGCCTGACCGAATATGATGGCGTTTGGACTGAAAAGCCAGCCCAGCTCGCCCATGGGGCCGGCGCGCGACAGCATAGAGAAAACGAGCAGTCCTACCAGTACGGTCGGCATGCAGTACAATGACTGAAGTACGCTTACCAGCAAGCCTTTGCCACGGAACTGGCGGAAGTGGATCAGGCTGCCCAGCGGGAAGCATATGATAATGGAGATGGCGCAGGAGGTCGCTGCAAACCACAGCGACCTCCCGGCTGCGCTCCAGGTATCGGAATCCAGCGATACTAACTGATTCCAAATGCTGTCCAATAAACCTAAGCCTCCCGTTCCTTACTCTGTCGGCTCGCTGCCGGCGCAGGGCGTGAACAGGCCTTCGCCGTACTGGTTGGCACCGTAGTTACCGATAAGCTGCTGGATCTCGTCAGAGGTGAGGAAGTCCACCAGGTTCTGCCCCATCTCCTGATTTTTGGATGCGTTACACACGACCACAGTGTAAACATTGAGCAGGATGCTACCTTCGTCCACCAACTTGACAAGCTCCAAGTCGCCCTTATATGCCAGGAACGTCCCGATATCGCTCAGCGTATAGGCCTGCTTCTCGCTGGCCATGAGCAGCGTTGGCCCCATCCCGCTGCCGGCCTCGATATACCAGTCACCCGCAGTTCTTATATCCTCATAATTGTATCCGGCGGCCGCCCATATCGCCTTCTCCTTAGCATGCGTACCCGAATCGTCGCCGCGGGATACAAACGATGCATCCCCACCCTGGGTAAGCTGGGTGAAGGCCTCTTCAGGAGACAGGCCACTGATGCCAGCCGGGTCACCCTCCGGCCCGACGATCACGAAGTGGTTATAGGCGAAGGGGACGCGCTCGAGTCCGTAGCCATTGGCCACAAACTGCTCCTCGCGGGCCTTATCGTGAACGGTGATGGCATCCACATCGCCCCTCTGGCCGTATTCCAACGCGATGCCGGTGCCGGCATAAAGGATGTCCAGCTCGACATCGTACTCATCCTCGAACATCGGCTCCATATATCCCCACAGCCCGGTATCGTACAGGCTGGTGGTGGTCGCCACGCGGAACCGCTCTGCCCTGGTAAGAATATCCCCACCGGCAGGGACTGCTGTCCCACCACATGCTGTGCCAATGCCAGCAAGGCCGACGATGAATGCTGCGGTAAATATATACAAAGTTAACTTCCTCAAGCCTTTACCTCCATAATTCGTATTACACTTCCGGAAAGCTCTTCGATCTATATGCCTATACGACCTTCCTCTCCAAGCCTTCCGTCGCGCCGATACGATGACACATCGCGATGTAGAGGCCTGCAGATGGAGGTCAGGATGGCATGTCTCGCCCGCCAGACGCATTAAAAATGCCTCCACAGGGAGGCACAGGCAGTCAGCATTCACTAACCGCTTCAGCCCTCCTTTCCACATCGGGGGGCGCAGGCGTTTCCCCCTGCACCGTATCGGCTGCTCGCCATGCCCTCGGGTTCAGGCGCGGCAGCTCGGAAAGCTCGTATTCAACTTTTAACCCGAGGGAGATTTTAACACGGCTTAAACCCTGAAGTCAACGACCACCCAATCAATTTGACAAGGGCGAAAATGACTGTAGAATAGTCTAAACCGTCATCTTTTATCGAAAAACTGGAGGGAAGGAGACAGCGATGGAAAACAGCGAGATCATTGCCCTAGTGATCGGTATCCTCAGCATCCTGTTCGGCATCCTAGTAATAGTCCGTCCGAAGATACTGGCCTACCTGATCGGGATCTATTTTATCGTAATAGGCGTGCTGGGCATTATAAGGGCCTTTTTCTAGCACTCGCATATTAGGAACAGATTAAATAATATCAGCCACGATGCCCTGAACGTGCTCGATGGCCTCTGCGACCATGAACAGCGAGCCGGTGACGCAGATGAGGTCGTCGCGACCCGCCGTCCGCGAGGCGCATTCGATCGCATCCGACACGCTGCTCGACTCGACCGTCTCATGCCGACCCATGCCCAGCCGCTGCATCAGCGCATTAGCCGCCATGGCGCGGGGGTGCCGCGACCTCGTGGCGATGATGACGTCGGCCAGCGGCGCCAGCTCCTGCAGCATACCGTCGAGGTCCTTGTCCGAGGATACGCCGATTATCAGGATCAGGCGTCTATAAGTAAGATACTCCCCGATCGACTCCCGCAGCCGCATCGCCGACTCGGAATTATGGGCGCCATCGACGACCAGCAACGGCTCACGCCGTAAAATCTGGAAACGTCCCGGCCAGCGCACCTCAGCCAGCCCGCGGGCGATATGCTCCGAGCTGATGCCGACCGCCTCCAGCGCGGCGACCGACACCGCTGCATTCTCCAGCTGGTGCGCACCCAGCAGGGGTACCCTCAGGCGATAGCCGCGGTCGCCGCTGTCCACCTCCAGCGACTGCCCGTCAAGGTTGTAGCCTAGACGGCGCCACGTGACGTCCCGACCCACAACGATTAAACGATTGTGATTGCGCTCGCAGGCCTGCCTTATTACCGATTCAGCCTCTGCCTCCTGCAGGGCGCTTATCACGATTGCGCCCGGCTTGATGATGCCCGCCTTCTCGCCCGCGATCTTTGCCAGCGTATCACCCAAAACCTCGGTGTGGTCCAGGCTTATGGAGGTGATGACGCAAACCTCCGGATTCACCACGTTGGTGGCATCCAGGCGACCGCCCAGTCCCGTCTCCAGCACCTGGAAATCGACTGCAGTCTCCGAGAAGAACACGAAAGCTATGGCTGTCAGTATCTCGAACGTGGTCAGCTCGCCGTAGCGATGGCGCCGGTTCAGGTCGTAGACCTCGGGCTGCAGCCACGACGCTATCGCAGCGAATTCCCCCTCGGTTATCATCTGTCCATCGACCTGCATGCGCTCGCGGAAGGTGTGCAGGTGAGGCGAAGTGTACAACCCCGTGCGGCAGCCAGAGGCGGTAAGGGCGGAGGCTATCATGGCTGCGGTGCTGCCCTTTCCCTTGGTCCCGGCGATGTGGATCGAGCGTGAGGCAAGGTGTGGGTTGCCCACGCGATCGAGAAGCTCCTCCATACGACGCAGGTCGAAGTTGGCGGCCGCATACGCCGAGCCGGGCAGCCTCTCGAAATCGGTGAAGCTGAGTATGTAGCTGACTGCCTCGCGGTAATTCACGGGGGTATTATAGCACGAGCCAGCAGCGGCATGCGGTGGTATAATATTTTTACCTATGTTTACCCACCTGCACGTACACAGCGAATACAGCCTCCTCGACGGGCTTTGCCGCATCAGGGACCTCATCGCGCGTGCAGGTGAGCTGGGCATGGACAGCCTGGCGCTGACCGACCACGGTGCCATGTATGGCGCCATCGAGTTCTACCAGGAGGCCAGGAAAGCCGGCGTCAAGCCCATCATCGGGTGTGAGCTGTATGTGGCGACGCGCGGTCTGGAATCGCGGGAGGCGGCCGATAAGAACCCGTACCACTTAACCCTGCTCGCCCGCGATGAGAGGGGCTATCGTAATCTGCTCCAGCTCAACACCAGGGCTCATCTCGAGGGTTTCTACTATAAACCCAGGCTGGATCGCCGGGCGATGGAGCAGCACCACGATGGGCTGATCGCGCTCTCCGGCTGCCTGCAGGGGGAGGTGCCGCGCCTGCTGCTTGAGGGCCGGGCCGACGACGCCAGAAAAGCAGCTCGATGGTACAGGGACACGTTCGGCGACTTCTACCTGGAGCTGCAACGCCATCCTATCGCCGACCTGGAGAAGGTGAATCCATCGCTCATCGAGCTGGGGCGCGAACTGGACATACCGTTGGTGGCCACCAACGATGTCCACTACACTAAAAAGGAGGACTTCTCCACGCACGAGCTCCTGCTGTGCATCCAGCGCGGCAGCACCATATCGGACCCGAAGCGATTCAGCATGGGACAGACCTTCTACCTCATGAGCGCTGATGAGATGGCTGACCTGTTCCGCGATGTGCCCGAAGCCGTCAGCAACACCGAGCGTATCGCCGCGATGTGCAACCTGGAGCTGGAATTCAATCGCCTGCTGCTGCCACAGGCAAACACGCCGCCGGGCATGAGCACCAACGACTATCTCGCGCAGGTGTGCCGCGAGGGGCTGGCGCGGCGCCTCGGCGAGCCTTCATCGGAGGCTGTGGCGAGGCTGGATTACGAGCTGGACGTCATCCGCACCACCAGGTTTGCCGATTATTTCTTCGTCGTCTGGGACCTCATATCATTCGCCAGGGAGCGCCGGATCCTCTACGGCGTCAGGGGCAGCGCCGCCGCCAGCCTGGTGCTGTTCGCACTGGGGATCACCAACATCAACCCGCTGGACCACCGTCTGGTATTCGAGCGCTTCCTCAATATAGAGCGCAAGGAGCTGCCCGATATAGACCTGGATTTCCAGGACGAGAGGCGCGACGAGGTGATCGCCTACGCCGCTCAGAGGTATGGCCCCGAATGCGTGGCGCAGATCATCACCTTCGGCACGCTGGGTGCACGGGCTTCCATCCGTGACGTGGGGCGCGCGCTGGGCATGCCGTACGGAGACGTCGACCGGGTGGCGCGGCTGGTCCCCGCCAGCCCCCACATGACGCTGCAGGCGGCGCTGGAGGAGAACCCCGAGTTCGGCCAGCTGTACCGCGACGACGAGGGCGTGCGCCAGCTGGTGGACAGCGCCCGCGGGCTGGAGGGCATCGCCCGGCATGCATCGACCCACGCCGCCGGCGTGGTCATCTCCAAGGAGCCGCTAACCAACCACGTTCCCCTGCAGCGGCCTGCCCGCGCTAGCGAAGGTGCTATCGCTATGACGCAGTTCCCCATGGAATCCATCGCTCGGATAGGCCTGCTTAAGATGGACATCCTGGGGCTGGCAAACCTTACCGTGCTGGAAAAAACGAGGCAACTTGTTCATCGGAACAAGGGCATCGAAATCGACCTCAACCAGATCCCCCTCGACGACGCCCGGACATTCGACTTACTCTCGGCGGGGGAGACGACCGGCGTGTTCCAGCTAGAAGGTTCGGGCATGCGCCGCTTCGTAAGGGAGCTTAAGCCCTCAGCGTTCAGCGACATCGCCGCCATGATCGCCCTATACCGTCCCGGCCCCATGCAGCACATCCCCCGGTTCATCAAGGCCAAACAGGGGCTGGAACCGATCCGATTCCCGCACCCCACACTGGCTGAGATACTCAAGGAAACGTACGGGGTCATCGTGTATCAGGACCAGGTACTGCTCATCGTTCAGGCGTTCGCCGGTTACAGCCTGGGAGAGGCCGACATTTTCCGCAAGGCCATGGGGAAGAAGATACCGGAGGTGATGAAAAAGGAGAGGGAGAATTTTATCGCCGGGGCCAAGAAGAAAGGCTTTTCGACCAGGCTGGCAGGAGAGATATTCGACCTCATCGAGCCCTTCGCCGGCTACGCCTTCAACAAGGCGCACAGCGTCAGCTACGCCATGATCGCCTACCAGACCGCCTATTTCAAGGCGAACTACCCCGCCGAGTTCATGAGCGCGCTGCTTACCAACAACATGGGTCAGGCCGATAAGATAAGCTCCGCCATCAATGAGTGCAACCGCCTCGGAATACCCGTGCTGCCTCCCGATATCAATAAGAGCGATGCGACATTCACCATCGAAGCGGTAGACGGCCGCGAGGGGATACGCTTCGGACTGGCGGCGATCAAGAACGTCGGCTACGGCGCTGTCGAGCCGCTGATCGCATCGCGCGCTGAAGGCGAGTTCATATCCATCGCCGACCTGTGCCGCCGCGCCGATATCCGGGCTATCAACAAGCGCGCCATGGAGAGCCTTATAAAGGTGGGGGCACTCGATTGCCTCGGCGAGCGCGGCGCCCTTCTGTCCAGCGTGGATCGCATCATCGCGCTGTCACACCGGGAGAAGCACTTGAAGGAGAGCGGACAGTCCACCATGTTCGACCTGTGGGGCGATGCCGTGCAGGCGCCACTGCCGCAGATCGAGCTAGAGGGTGGCGCGTGCAGCCCCGACGAGAGGCTGGCATGGGAACACGAACTGCTGGGGGTCTACCTGTCGGAGCACCCGTTCACCCGCGCCGCCTCAAAGCTGGCCGGTCAGGTGACCGCGCTGTGCGGCGAGATCAACGAGGATATGGACGGTCAGGAGGTGATCCTGGCCGGCATGGTCTCCACCATAAGGCACCTGTATACCAAGGACGGGCGTCCCTTCGCCAGCGCCACTCTGGAGGACCTGGACGGCCGCGCCGAGGTGACCGCCTGGCCTGAGGTATACGAGCGCACCACAGAGCTGTGGCATGAGGGCAACATCCTGCTGATAGAGGGGAAGGTGCGCGCCCGGGGCGACCGTGTGCAGCTGAACTGCGAGCGGGTACGCGAATATCACGCCGACGAGGCTGAGCCGCCTCCCAAGCCGGCGATGCGCCGCATCACCATCGACATCGCCGAGACCGATGATGAGGCCGGCGATACCCAGCGCTTGCAGAGTATCTTCGCCGCGCTCAGGATGTACCCCGGGCGGGACGAAGTGCGCCTCCGTGTGAAGAACGGCGTAGAGACATATGCGCTGCGCCTGCCGGGTGTGGAGTATTGCCCGGAGCTTCACCGGGAGCTCGGCGTTATTGCAGGCGAGAGCAATGTCGCGGTCTCTTGATGGGAGGACATTCAATCGCAGTAGATTGCCATCGCCATTCCGATGCTGCCGTGATTTGGATTATGGAGGTTTTCCGGTGCGACCGGTAAACGACGACGAAACTGCATACCGCGGGAGGTGAGCCATGAAATCGTCTACCGAATACCTGTGGTTCAATACCAAGGAACGACGTGAGTTCATCAACATCACCGATAAGGTGGAGGAATTTGTCAGGCGCAGCGGCATCGCCGAGGGCTTCGTGCTGGTGTCCGCCATGCACATCACTGCGGGCGTCTACGTAAACGATGCCGAGGACGGGCTGATAGCCGATATAGAGGAGTGGCTGGAGAAGCTGGCCCCGTACCGGCCCGACTACCGCCACCACAACACCGGCGAATCCAACGGCGACGCGCACCTGAAGAGCCTGCTGGTGCACCACGAGGTCATCGTGCCCATCACCGGAGGCAGGCTCGACTTCGGGCCGTGGCAGCAGATTTACTACGCCGAGTTCGACGGCCGGCGCAGGAAGCGCGTCATCCTCAAAGCGCTGGGTGAGTGATATCTAATAGAGAGGGTAACATTTATGGACATTTTCTTAATGGCTTTGGGAACTCTTGTCTCTGCACTTGGGTTACTATGTTCAATGATACTCCCCTTCGTCATAGGTCAATCTTTCGCAGAGACTGCTCCTGGCAAGTATCCAACCGACAGGCAGAAGCTGGCAAGAACTTTTGTGTGGTTCGTATGGGCTGTTGCCATTGTTCTCGTGGCTAAATATAGTGAATGGCCATGGCTTTTTGCCTAAGAAAGGTTTCTACTACGCCGAGTTATATGGCCAGCGCGGGAAGAGGGTCATACTAAAAGCTCTGGCAGAATAAGCGAGTCTTATAAGGGTTAATTGCTGCCATATTTTTAAGGGTGGGAGGTTATAACTTTGGAAAAGGAAATCTTCACTAGAAATAATATATACATCTACATCTTCATTGTTGCTGTTGCTTGTATTATCATTAGCGTCATTGATCAAACATATCTATACATTATAGAAATATTAGTTCTATTTACGCTTGTTTTAATAACTGGTTTATATGCTGAGCGCACACTTCGTATAGCAAAGGCTTCAGAAAAACAAGCTTCTGAAATAAAGGAGCAGAGACTAGATATGGTGCTACCGATTCTGGATATACTGTGGGATCCAGCGTCTCATCCACAAGAATCACATCAAAGTGGAGATTGGTCACAAGGTTTCGATTGTGTTTTAAGAAACGTCGGGCTTGGACCTGCCTCCGATGTTTGGGCATATTTAATTATCGAAGATACCAATGCTAGACCTATGAGTATGAAAACCTTAGAGCCAAGAGAGCAGACAGAAATCGCTAAATTTGCCGCCCTATTTCACATGGAAGGTTATCGCGGTATAATCGTACATTACAAAGATGCACACAATCGCTGGTTCAGTTCGGAACGCAGAATTGAATGGGATGAAGAGAGTCAATTGTTCATCTTTGGCCAATTAACAATAAATAGAATACCCCCTGAGGTTATAGAGATTGCCCGAAGAAGGGCGATAGACGTAACTAGTGGGGCTATTTTAAATGAACAAGAGGGTGATTGATTAATTTTGTAACAGCATATCTATTCTAAATGCCACAACTTAGGTAATCATGAAAGCACAACTTTTAAAACAAATCTCCCCCGTCGAGGAGCGGCCACTGGAGCTGGTAGAGATGCCCGTCCCCGAGCCAAAGGCTAAGGAGATACTGGTCAAAGTCTCCGCCTGCGGGGTGTGCCACACGGAGCTGGACGAGATCGAGGGCCGGCTCCAGCCGAACCTGCCTATCATCCTCGGCCATGAGATAATCGGCAGGGTGGAGCAGCGTGGCGACAGAGCCAGTCGATTCAAGGTAGGCGACCGCGTGGGCATCGCCTGGATACACTCAGCCTGCGGCAAATGCAAATTCTGCAATTCGGGTCTGGAGAACCTGTGCGATAAGTTTCAGGGCACCGGTTGCCATGCTCACGGCGGCTATGCCGAGTACACCGTGGTTTCCGAAGACTTCGCCTACCCTATCCCCGGCAGGTTCAGCGACGCGCAGGCCGCGCCCCTGCTGTGCGCCGGCGCTATCGGC
Source organism: uncultured Dehalococcoidales bacterium (assembly GCA_964428725.1). Lineage (GTDB taxonomy): Bacteria > Chloroflexota > Dehalococcoidia > E44-bin15 > E44-bin15 > CAYRYW01. Next base: position 4,879 of record CAYRYW010000024.1, on the reverse strand, counting down.
TACCGCGACCTGGCGCTGTCCGACATCCAGCCAGGCCAGAGGCTGGGGCTGTTCGGCTTCGGTGCCTCGGCGCACATCGTGATACAGCTGGCGATACGCCGCGGCTGCGAGGTGTACGTCTTCACCCGCAGCAGGGAGCACCGCGAGCTGGCCGAACGATTGGGTGCCGTGTGGACCGGCGCGGCGGAGGATGACCCTCCTGCAAAGCTCGACCGAGCCATCGACTTCACCCCAGTCGGCGAGACTGTGCCGAACGCCCTGCGCGTGCTGGACAAAGGCGGCAGGCTGGTCATGGCGGTCATTCGCAAGCGCAATCCGGTGCCGCCGCTGGACTATGCCCAACTTATGTGGGACGAGAAGGAGATAAAGAGCGTCGCCAATATCACCCGACGCGACGCCGAGGAGTTCCTGCCGCTGGCCGCCGAGATACCGATAGTCACCGAGGTGCAGGAGTTTCCTCTGGAGCAGGCAAACGAGGCGCTTATCTTGTTGAAACAGGGGAAGATTCAGGGAGCTGCGGTTCTGAAGATGGGATAGCGAGGACAACTTACACTGGAGTAGACAAGTACAACCTCAGTGTTCCTTTATCCATCGGACTAAATCTTCCTTTAGAAAAACTCTCTTTTTACCTATCTTGTGAGAAGGCAGCCCTTCCTTCATAAGCTTATAAACGGTCTGATGGCTAACGCCTAGAAACTCCTGCGTTTCCGAAAAACTAAGAAATATTCTTTCCGTGTTCTGCTGCGGTTTCTTCGTTCTGCCCACTACAATGCTCCCACTTCATCTTGACGTAATAGTATGATAATGGGAGCCATTAGGCACAATTAGACTATAATAGACGTATATTGACACTAGGCAATTAAACTTATATAATAGCGTTTCCTAAGCTCGCCTAGTCTAAACAGAGGTTGATTCATAAAGACCAAAAAAACGAACCCGTGAGCAGGAGGCGCATAATGAAAACCAAGAGCATTTTGATTTTGCTGCTGTTGATCACACTAACGGTGTCTGGAGTCGCTTGCGGTGAGACGGGGAGCAGTCAAGTTACAACACCGTCAGCTACAGGCTGTTATAAGACAGAGTACTATACCTGCGAAAAAACCAGGGAATATGATTGCTGGAAGACCGAATACTATACCTACAATGAGACGGTACCTTACTACACGCAGGAGTCGCTAGAGTACAGTATGCGAGATGCTGCAGGATGGCAAACTACATTAGACTGTGATGTCCATCTTTCGGTTTTCGTGAGAAACACTGATACACAGGCAGGATACTTTACAGTAACGTTCTACTGTTACTACGATGGCTACTACCATACAAAAACCCAGCAGAAATGGCTGGCAGCAGGTGAGGAGTCTGAATTTGAATTAGAGTTCCCACTCCCTGGCATGTTAGGGAGTTGCCAAGATTGGTCATGGAAAAACCCGACAGTAGAACCAGATACAAAGGAAGTACTCGCTTATCGAACTGAGCAGCGCACCGGCACTCGTCAGGTTCAGGATACTTGCACGGAGACATATTCGGATATTTGTGAAAGACAAGTCTGGGATTCCGATTGCGATTGAGGATGCAGTGCACGCAGTCCTTTGCTTTCTGCTCAATTATGCGCGGTGCTACAGCGCCTCGTTAAAACAGCGCTTTAATCGGCAACCTCTCCCAATCGACCGCATCAGAACTGCCTGTCGCAACTGGGGCAGAGGAAGTGCGCCGAGAACCAGTGCCCGCCGGTCCGCGTGTGGTCCGGTACGAGTTCCAGCGCCAGCTCGGCACCGCAGAAGGGGCAGGAGAACAGCGTGGTCAGCCCGATATCGTGCTCCAGCTTGGCCGCATCCATCTTCCTCTCCTTTACCGTCACCTTATACGAGCCGATGCTTTTCTTGACCTCGGCCTCCGAGAGCAGCAACCTCACCTTGTTCAGCATCTCGAGCGGGGTGTAGTATCCCTTTACCAGATAATCGTTAGCCCCCAGCGCAAAGCCCTTGCGTATATCCTCCTGCTCACCCAGAACCGTCATGATGAGTACAGGTATATGCCTGGTAGCCCCATGCGCCCGGATATTCTCCAGCACCTCGAAACCGTGGAGCTTGGGCAGCGCCAGGTCCAGCACGATCAGGTCGGGTATATCTGTCCTGGCCATCATCCAACCCTTCTCACCATCGTCGGCCACCAGCACGTTGTAACCCTCTTTCCTGAGCAGGTCTTCGTACACGCGGCGGAACGCCAGTTCATCTTCTACGATCAGGATCGTGCCCTTAGGATCCAGTCCCATAGCTGCCCTCCTGTTTAAATCTCGTATCCCGACCCACTTATCTTACTTCAGTGGCACCCTGAATGTGAAGGTGCTGCCCCCACCGGGAGTAGAAGTCGCCGTGACATCCCCATTCTGCGCCTTCATGAAACCCTTGGCTATGAACAGCCCCAGCACAGCGCCGGCCCCCGCCTTCGGCCCGCCGCTCAATACCTTGTCCCTGTCGAACAGCGTCTTCAATACGTCCTCCGCCATGCCGCTGCCCGTATCTATGACCTCGATTAACCCGTATCCCTCATCCCTGCCCATCCTGACGGTTATAGAGCCGCTATCGGTAAACTTGATCGCGTTGTCCACCACGTTCCTCACCGCCTCCACCAGCTTATCCTTATCCGCCATGACCACAACGCCGTGACCCCTTTCCTCGATGTTGAGCGCCAGCCCCTTATCCTCGATGCGCCCAATGTAGTCCCGTATCGCCTGGTCGACGACCTCGCGCAGCCTGGCGGGACGGATGTCCACCTTCAGCATCCCGCGCTCTATCATCGAGATGTTGAGCAGATCGGATATCAGGCGATAGTTCCGCGAGCACAGTTCCCGCATCTCCAGCAGATACGTGCGCTGCTTCTCTGTCACCTCGCCAGCCAGGCCCTCGAGCATGTTCTCGATATACGCCTTGATCCCCGCCACAGGCGTCTTCAGCTGGTGCGACACCAGGGAAACGAAGTCGGTCTTCATCTGCTCGATGCGCTTGCGCTCGGTGATATCCCGCACCGCCACGATGAAACCGGAGGTCTTCCCCGAGCGGTCGTACAGCATGCCCCCGCTGGCCTCCACATCCAGCTCTTTCCCATCCTTATCGCAGAAGGTATACTGCACAACCCTTCCTGGTCCCGCAACGAACGCCTCCATCATATCCGCTATGGCCCTGTCGCGGTCCTTCTCGGCTATGAAATCGAATCCGCTCCTGCCAATGAGGTCTTCCCTGCGCCTGTACCCTGCCAGCCGAATCCCCGCGCGGTTAGCCTCGACCACCTTGCCTTCGCTATCTACGACAATAACCGCGTCGATGATGGATTCGAACATGAAACGCAGCTTCTCCTCGGAGTCCCTGAGCGCATCCTGCGTATGCTTGAGATCGGATATATCCATTATGCTGCCGATGGTCACCCTCTTGCCCTTGTACCCGATGGAAGCCACCTTCTCCAGCACCCATACGGTTGTCCCGTCCTTGCGCAACAGCCTGAACTCATGGGGCGCATCGCTCTTGCCTTTGAGATTGTCGATCACCTTTTCCCTTGTCTCATCCCGATCGTCAGGGTGAATGTAGTCCATGGCCATCCGCCCGATCAGTTCGTTGCTCTTGTAGCCCGTGATCTCCTCGAACATGGGGCTCACATACTGGAACCTGCCGTCGCGCACGAGGTATATCCCTGATGCGGCGCTCTCTACCATACCCCGCGTCAGCTCCTCGGACTCGCGCAGTCTCTGGTAGGTGTCCAGCATCTCGTCGTAGAGTTTCGCGTTCTCCGCTGCTACCATCGACTGATCGCAGAGGAGCTTGAGCGGCTCGAAATCTATCTGCACATCGAAATCCTGCACTGAAAAGGCGATGACGCAACCCATGTACTGGTCGGCGGCGAACAGGGGAACGCTGACGATGGTCTTCGCAGCCAGCAGGTCCTGTACAGCATCGCACTCGTACCTTGTCAGCGGCGGCTCCAGGATTTCATGGAGGAAACGTGATATCATCACCTGTCCGCTCATGGCGTAGTCCAATCCACGGTTATAGCCCTTGGTCGGAGGATGCTCCACCTCTAATATCGATCTTCCCATCGCCTTCTCGACATCGTTCACAAAGGCCGAGCCCTCCCTGCTGTAAAACGCCTGCCCGCGGATAATGTTTCTCTTTTCGTCGAGGGCCAGAACGAGGCAGTGGTCGTATTCCAGATTCACCACCGCTGCGCGGGCCACCTGCAGGAGCACCTCGCCGAGGTCCAGGCTCCGCTGTATCGATGCGATCACTTTCTGAAGTGCCAGAATATGGGATATCCTGTGCTCCAATTGCTGGGGCGTCCCCTCGGTAGCTTTTCGAGACAGCTTCGCCCGGACGCGTCTGGCATCCGGATCGACTATCTCGCGCTGTCCCTGTTTCAATTCGCTAGCCAGTTGCTTCCTGATTTTAGTCCTTTTTCGCATTTGCCACCCCTCGTAAATCTGTTCCCAGCAGCACCTGACATCTAATTGCGCGAGCGACCGTATCTAATAGATAACCGGAGCGATAAATCAAGCGACCGAAAATCGATAGCGTAAACCCTGCCGTAACGCGAAGACTCGCAATCATAGCGGGTAGCGCTTCCGCCGCCTCTTCTCTCCGGAACTTATCCAGGTAACTTCCCGTCCCGACTTTATGATCAAATTCCTCGAATGGTACGCCCGGTACGATAACCACAGCCCCACGATACACAGTACCAGGGCTACCAGCCCGAGAGAAAACAATATTATCAAGGCCTTGCCTCCACCTGTTTCACCGGTGACGGAACAAATACATCATAGCGTCTATCGCAGTTTTGTTACAAACCCAGAGTGGGCTAATATACGCCCGAAATGGTTAAAAAGTCAAGTCGG
>CAYRYW010000023.1:0-34072 GCA_964428725.1 uncultured Dehalococcoidales bacterium | reverse complement strand
CGCCGCTCCGGGTTGCCGCCGTGTCCCACCTTGAGGTGGCAATCGGGGTGATTGCAGCACAGGATAACGCAGTTCTCGATGGAGTTGCCGTTGGCGAAGGCTTCCGGCTTGCGGTGGTGGGCATGCCACGCCCCCATGCCGGTGCCATCGCGGTTGTCCCATGCCAGGCCGCGGCCGCAGTGGGCGCACAAGCCGCCCTGCCGTATCCACGCCCGCCTGACTACATCTCCGGGAAAAGGCATATCTCACCACCTCTGGGGTACTTCATTATCCCGCCGCGATGGGAGGTTGTCAACCATTTGATGGTAAGCGAAAATCCAGTTCGATATTTTTATCGCTCCACCCACACCACCAGCGAGCGGCGCGCCGCTATCGTCACCTCGAAGCTGATCCGACCTGAACCGTCGGGAAGCGCCTCGAACAGCAGTTCCCCATCGACGGGGTCATAAACCAGCGCCCTGCTGGCAGAAGGACTCAGGGCAAGCGACTGCGTGCGCTGCTCCCCCCACTCGTTGAACAGGAACAGCACGTCCCCGTCATCCACCTGCCGGTGGTCTATGGAGAACGCGAACTCGCCGCCCGCGGGAACAAGCGACGGTTCGACCCCCGCATCGAGCAGCGCGGTGCCCAGCACATCCGCGCCTGATACCGCGACCACTTTCGACTTCAACCGATTGACGCTCGACTGCACGGCGGCGTCCCTCTGCTGGTAATCGACCAGGCCCACAGCCCTGCCCGGCAGTTCGCCGATTACGACTACCGGTATGCCTGCGTCGGCTATCGCCTCGATCGAGGACATCAGCTCCGGCGACGCCACGTCAAGGTCGGTAAGCAGCAGCGCATCGTACCCGGCGGCCCCTACCGTGAAGCTGCCGTTGCCAGCGACGGCCTCCGACAGCCCGCTGCGGCTGACGCGGTCATACACCAGCCCGGCCCGCTTGAGCGCAATGCTGACGTCCGACTCCCCCTCCTCCGGCGGGAAGCCCCATGCGTTGGACCTCACGGTATCGGGATAGCGCCAGTCCGGCTGCAGCCACGCCACCTCCGCTTTGTGCGTGCCGCGGGTCAGGGCGTAGCACAGGCGTGCCAGGTAGCGGTTGAACGATGTCAGGTCATCCCACACCGGGTGCTCTTCGTCCAGCCAGAAGGTGAACGGGAACGGCCCGGACACCACCATGCCCTCGTCCTGCTCCTTGGGATAGCCGTACCACCGCTCGCCCGTCTCGCGGATGTAGCGGTAGGGGTAGCCGTGGTAGATCATGCGGTTGATGCCCGCGGCGTAGGCGCGGCCGGATAGCAGGTACAGGTCTTCCAGCGTGATGGCGCGCGGGTCGTTGGCGATGGCGACGAACGCCTCCGTCGAGGCGTACGTGCCGCCGGCAGTGTGCGCCGCCGATGACGCCAGCTTCATGAAATCGAACGAGCCGCCGGCGAACAGCCCCTCGCTCTCCGGTATGTCCGCCATCTCGTACGCATCCAGGTAGTCCGCCCAGCCGCCCTGCGCCTGCATGCGCAGCAGCATGCCGTTGTCGTGCGCCCAGTCGCGCAACGGTATGACGAAACCATCGATGAACATCTCAGAGCGCACGTCCTCGTAATCCTCGCGCACCCGCGACCCGATATCGTCTGCCGAGGCATACGCCGACAACTGCTCCTCCCCGATCATGTCCAGCAGCATCTGGGTATATTTCGACTCACCGCCGTCCATGAATACGACGGGCAGGTACGGAGTTAAATCATAGCCTTTCGACTGCCGGAAGCGGTCGAGGAACGACGGCGTCCACGGCAGCTCACCCACCATCTCGAAGCTGTCCACGAACACGGTGCCCGGCGGGTGCTTGCCGCACGCCTCGACCAGCGGCGCGGCGAACCCCTCGATGAGCTCGCCAGCGCCATCCGTATCCATATGGTCGGCAACCAGCGCAGCGTCGGCAGGCGGCGGGTACGCCGCTCCCGCGGGCTTGTGGCTGGTGCGGTTGTGGTAGAAGGCGAACATTATCCATTCGCCAGCCGGCACCTGCCAGCTCAGGTTGCCGCCATCGACCGACGAAGTGATGTCGATGAACGAGTCCATCGCGACGGGCTCTACCGTATCGTCGACCACTCGCGCCGCGGTCACCGCCACCAGCTCGCAATCCTGGTCGAACGGCCCCAGCACGTCCATGATGCTCTCCACTATCTCGCGATAGGCCGGGGGCTCCGGCGACGGGACCGGACCCTGGTACAGCGACGGCCCGCTCACGTTCAGGCTGCTCATCAGCAGCTGCCGCTCCGCCGCATCCGACACCGACGGCGCGCCCGAGGGCCAGCCGCTGCCCAGCGTGAAGGCGAACGCCATGCCCTGCCTGTCAGCCTCCTCGCCGACGATGCGCATCTTTTCAAAGAAATCACGCGTCGCCACCGTCAGCACACGCGCATCGTTCTCGATCTCATCCAGCGTCAACCCGAAGCGATACGCCTGCACCTCCAGCCCGGAGAAGCCGGCGTCCCGGAAAAACGCTACCTCCCGCCTCAGCTCGACTGCATCCACCGCACCGCCGGGCCACCACCAGCGCACGTAGGGGTAATATGCGAACGGTGGATCGCTGAACGCCGCCTCATCGAAGGTATCATACGTCGGCGTGGGGGTCGGCTCGACTATACCCGACCCACTACCCCCGCAGCCGAACAAGAGCAGCACGACAAGGCACATCGCCGACAAGATTACCCTCGAATACGTTTCTCGCATCGGATCGCACCTCCCCTTTTAAACAAGCGGTGTCATTTCCAGATTATCGCCGGCTCGTTGCGGCGTGGGATACGGTCATAGCGATACTTGGGGTGGCCCAGCATCAGCACTGCGTGCACCTGGTGGTTTTCGGGCAGGGCCAGCGCCGCCACCAGTGGCCGGTAGGAGTTCGAGGCCACCTGGAAATACCCCGCCCAGCACGCCCCCAGCCCCATCCCGTACGCCGCCAGCTCCAGGTACGTGGCCGCGATAACACACGCCGACTGCCCCAGCGCTCCGTACTGCTTGTCGCAGTGCGCCACCACGACGTGCGGCGCCTCCCGCAGTATGATGTCGATGCCGCTGTCGCAGTTTGCCACGATGCGGTCGAAGCGCATCGATTTAGCGATCTCCGGCTTGGACTCGACGATGGAGCGCATCCAGTCCACCACCATCCCGCCGAGTCGCCGCGTCTGCTCCGGGTTCTCGATGACCAGCCAGTTCACCGGCTGCCAGTTGTGGCCGGATGGCGCATATCGCGCGATGTCTATCAGCCTCTTGAGCGTCTTGCGGGGCACCGTGTTATCTTTATACGTGCGTATCGAGCGGCGCGTCTTCAGGAGCAGTTCTACCTGTTCCGTCGACGGCAGCAGCTTCCTGTCGAACGTCTCACACTGCTGCGGCGCCATCACATCGGTGGCGATAGCCCCGGTGGGGCACACCACCACACAGTGGCCGCACTTGTTGCACAGCTCATCGCCGCCCGCTATGCGGTGCGGTAGCGATTTCGGAGCATCTATCACGATAAGGCGCGGCGAGCACTCGTCAACGCATATGCCGCAGGAATTGCATCTGTCACCATCGACCGAAAACATTGTTATCCCTCCTGTCGCTGAGCATGTGAAAACTATATATGCGATTTACGCCGACGTCAACCGCAAGACTGGAACGATATCCGGGCATTTTTCTGCCGGCGAGAAAAATCGGGGGCCGGCCACGGGCGATTCTGCCCCCAGACGGCGCAGGACGGGCACAAAAAGCCTGCATCGCCGACAGATAATCCCACAACACTATTTCTCCGTCTTGAAGCCTCAAAAATCGCCGGGGTTTCGTCATCCCTCGTAATCCGATGCAAGCCCATATCGAATCCGCTGCCAGTGCACCCCCGACAACTTAACACGGCGATTTCAACCCTGAAAAATGCTGGAAGTTAAGCCCACATTGCGGGCTAATCGTAAAAACTCTCCATTTTTACTTGCATTTCATATTTAACTGTGATATAATTATTTAATGTCCGGAGCAGTTGGTTTTTCAGGTTTCGCCAATTGGTGATTTTCACCGGGGCGGAACCTGTTTTTTTTAGCGGAGGTCGCTTTTGGTTATAGAAGATAAAGAGAAGGAGACATCCAGGGTAAACCCTAACGATAAAGGTAACGGCGGTTACACCGCTGAGGATATCGAGGTTCTGGGCGGGATGGAGGCGGTGCGGCGCCGCCCGGGCATGTACATCGGCTCCACCGGTTCCCGCGGACTGCATCACCTGGTGCAGGAGATCGTCTACAACAGTATCGATGAAGCGCTGGGCGGCTTCTGCGACCGCATAGAAGTGGTCATCGACAAGGATAACCGCGTCACGGTATCGGACAACGGGCGCGGCATCCCGGTGGAGAACCACTCGATTACCGGTACCTCCGCGCTGCAGGCGGTGATGACCACACTGCACGCCGGCGGCAAATTCAACAAGCGCAGCTACGCCGTGTCCGGCGGGCTGCACGGCGTCGGCGCATCGGTGGTCAACGCCCTGTCCTCCGAACTCTGGGTCGAGGTCAGGCGCGACGGCAAACGCTATCGGCAAGAGTATTGCCGCGGCGTGCCCCAGGGCCAGGTAACAGAAGTGGGGGAATCGACCGGCAGTGGAACCACCACCTGCTTCCTCGCCGACGAGCAGATATTCAGCGAGATACAATACGACTTCAACTTACTGGCGCAGCGCTTCCGCGAGATGTGCTACCTGACCAAGGGCGTCACCATACACTTCGAGGACCGGCGCATCGACCAGGAGGTCAGCTTCTACTTCGAGGGCGGAATCGCCAGCTTCGCCCGTCACCTTAACAAGAACCGCCCGGTGCTGCACCCGCCGATATACATCGAGAAACGAGTCAACGGCACCGAGGTCGAGGTCGCCATCCAGTACAACGAGGGCTTCGCCGAGACCACTTTGGGCTTCGCCAACTGCATCAACACCGAGGACGGCGGCACGCACCTCACCGGCTTCCGCACGGCAATGACCCGCGTCCTCAACGACCAGGCGCGCGGACAGAAGCTGCTCAAGGACGACGATTCCAATCTCATCGGTGACGATACCCGCGAGGGGCTGGTGGCCATCGTAAGCGTGAAGGTGGGCGAGCCCCAGTTCGAGGGACAGACCAAGGCCAAGCTGGGCAACCCTGAAGTCAAGAGCCACGTTGAGACGGCCGTGGTCGACGGGCTGGCGTTGTACCTCGACGAGCACCCGGCGGAGACCAGGCGCATCATCGAGAAGTGCATGACGTCCGCCCGCGCCCGGGAGGCGGCGCGCAAGGCGCGCGACCTGGTGCTGCGCAAGAACGCCTTTGATACCGGCACGCTGCCCGGCAAGCTGGCCGACTGCTCGGATAAGAACCCCGAGGAGTGCGAGCTGTTCCTGGTAGAGGGCGAATCCGCCGGCGGCTCAGCCAAGCAGGGCCGCGACCGGCGCTTCCAGGCCATACTGCCGCTCAAGGGCAAGATCCTCAACGTGGAGAAGGCGTCGCCGGAGAAGATGCTGGCCCACGAGGAAATACGCACGGTAATCACCGCGCTGGGCATCGGCATCGACGACGTCATAGATATCGCCAAGCTGCGCTATAACCGCATCATCATCATGACCGACGCCGACGTGGACGGCGCGCACATCCGCACCCTGCTGCTGACCTTCTTCTTCCGCCACATGGCCGAGATGATCCACCAGGGGCACCTGTACATCGCGCAGCCCCCGCTGTTCCGCGTCTCCATCGGCAAGGAGCATAACTGGGTATTCAGCGAGGGCGAGAAGGAGATGATCCTGAGGCAAGCCAAGGGCAAGAAGGCCAGCGTGCAGCGCTACAAGGGCCTCGGCGAGATGAGCGCCCAGCAACTGTGGGAGACCACCATGAACCCCGAGACGCGCACGCTGCTGAAGGTAACCATCGAGGATGCGGTGGAAGCGGATAAGATATTCGAGACGTTGATGGGAGACGAGGTCCCGCCGCGCAAGGCCTTCATCCAGGCGCACGCCAAGAGCGTCAAGAACCTGGACATTTAAAACGAAATCTCCTTCTCCACGTCTCGCTCACCACCAATTCCACCGTTTGGTACGTCATTAAGTTTCTTCGCCTGCTGTTCTAAATATCTGCATTGGACATGCATCATCAAAGCAGCAAACAAAATAACTATGCCCATAAAGGCTGCAAAAATACCAACATATAAAATAATCCCATAAATCCGTACTTCATTCCAATCTTCTGCAAAACCTGCATCCAGAGCTAAAATTAAAAATATGTAGGATACTGTCAAGCCGATAGTAAAGCATATCAACCCTATTTTAAAAGCTATTCTTCTATAAGCCTTTGATTCCTGTAAATTGTGCTGTGTTTCTGCTCTATTTATCTGCACTATCCTTCATCCCCTCACCCCCTGCTCACGGCCAGACACCCTGGTTGCCGTCGGCGTCGCTGGCATCGCAGGCCTCCCCGGCGCAGACGGAGTGGACGTGCGCGTAGTCGTCCACCAGCCACACGTAGTGCCCGCCGCCGCAGGTGCAGCCCCCGCCGTCGCAGTTGTCGTTGTCCGCGCCGTCGACCGACGCACATGAGGATGGCACGTCCATCAGCAGCTCCAGCTCGTGGTTCACCAGCGCGCACACGTCTATAATGTAGTACTCCTGCCCGCCGACGGCTATGGTCGCCTCCAGCACCGGCAGGTCACCTTCGATGTTGTAGTAATTGTCGACCGCCGACTGGATGCTTCCCTTCCCCGCCTCGTAGGCGTAGCTCCTCGCGGTGTCCTCCTGCCCCCCATTTACCACCTCCCCTGAGGGTTCGGAGCGCACCATCACTATTAGTATCACGACTATTACAAGAAACAGGAGTGCGAAGGAGAGCAACACGATCTGGCTGTTCTTCATACATTCACCCCCTTCTCACGTCACGGCCAGATGTTGTAGTGGAATCCATCGGCAAGTTCGTTTCCTTCAAGCGTGCCGTCCAGGTTCTCGTCGCATATCGAGAACACGTTTCCGGCCACATCGATAACCCAGATATAGTGGCCCACCACAGGCGGGCTGCAATTCCCCGCATCGAAGTTATCGTTATCAGAGCCGGGCAGCTGAGCGCAGCCGTCGGGAACATCGCGCAATAGTCCTCCCGCGCCAACGATTGCGCAAATATCAAACACATAGGCATCGATTTTACCAATGGGAGCGATAACCTCATAGGAGCCTATAATCGTTGGACTGTCCCCCAGATTCTCAACCATGTAGGCAGTCACAGCGTTTTGAATCTGAGGCTTCACCACACTGTACGCACTCTCTTTAGACTGCTCTATCGGAGCGCCGGGATTGTAATTGCCACAGGAACAGGCACCGATGGCAACCCCCGCTAGCAGCAATAATACGACCGACCGGACCGACCTATTTATTCTCATCCCCTCACCCCTTCTCACGTCTCACTTGATCTCGTACGTCGCCTGGGAGACCAGATTGCCGTGCTTATCATACAGCGCGGCCACGTCCGGGTGGCTGTTGTTCCAGATGCCCTCGTTATAATTGAAGCGGAAGCCACCCCAGTCGGCATCGTTCTTTTTGGTGTACACCCGTATCATCCTTTTCGCCTCAAGGTAATAATGCGGGAAGGTGAACGACGGGTAGCCGTCGGTGATGTCCTTCAGAACCCATTCACCCATATACACCGACTCAGTCCCCGTATTTATAATCACCACATACTCATCCGCCTCATTGGTCAGCGGATCGCCCTTGTAGTTGATCTCGTATATGTACACCGAATACGAGGGCGTCGCCGTGGGCGTGGGTGACAGGGTAGGCGTTGCAGTCGGCACCGCCGTCGCAGTGGCCGGCGGCTTCTGCGTGGGCTTGACCGTTGGCTTTGGCGGTGGCGTCGAATCGCCGCACGCGAGCAGGGGAAGGAGCAGGATGACGACCAGAGATATCGCGATTATCCGCATTATGCGCATTGTTCTCCTCCTGATACAGCGGCCCTGTACTGAAGCCTGCCTCGACTGATGCAGTCAGCCCCCGCAGAGGCAGATTGCACCTTCTAACACACGACTTCGCGCGAGCCGGCGCTCACGGCACGTAGCTGCGCTCCGATATCAGGTTGCCCCGGCTATCGTACAGCGCTGCCACATTCGGCTGGCTGTTATTCCAGATCGGCACCTTGGACTTGAAGCGCAGCCCGCCCCAATCCGCGTGATACTGGTCCGTGTATACTCGGCAGGTGCTGTCGGGATTCAGGATGAAGAACGGGAAGGTGAAGGAGGCGTTGCCCTCGGTTATGTTCTTCAACACCCAACCCTCCAGGTTTATCGGCTTATCCCCCTCGTTACGGATACTCACGTACTCGTCTGCCTCGGTGAAGGGTAAATCGCCCTTGAATTTAATGTAACGTATCTTCACGTAATAGGCGATCTCAGGCGACCAGGTAAATGTGGGCGACGGCGTAGAGGGCACAAATGTCTCTGTCGGCAGAGCGCTTGGCGAAGGGGTAGGCGTGGGGAACCTGGGCGGGGGCTTGAGCGTCACCCCACCGCCACAGGCGACGCCACCCAGCAGCGCGCAACCGATAAGCAGAGCCGCCAGCGATAACAGTCTCGTCCTCACCTTCCGCCGTCCCATATGCGAAAGGTTAATGAATATGGCCATATTTGTCAACTCGGCAAGACGAATGCCATGCAGGGCTGCCCCGATGGGATCAGGGCTGCATCCCTCTGCCGAGCCACCTTAATGGCCAGGCGATTATCCTGAGCAGCAGGCGCGGCAGGAACAGCAGAATGGTTAATAGAATACCACCGACGGGACGCTTCGGCTCCTCATCCAGCTCCACCGCATTATCCAGCACGCTGTCGAAAATCTCGCTCTCCGATGGACACATGATGACATCCTTTCTGTATCAGCCGAGCGATAGTTCGCCCCCGGCATCTGCATGCAGTATGGCGACGAAGTCGTAGCCGCGGCGCCGCACCTCGTCGCTGCCCCCGCGATGGCGGTCCACCAGCGCCACCACCTTCACCACACGGCAACCGGCCGCCTCCGCAAGCTCGATGGCCTTGAGCGTGGCGCCTCCTTTGGTTATGACGTCCTCAACTATGACGACGCGGCTGCCTTCCCGCATGTAACCCTCGATAGACTTCTGCGTGCCGTGATCCTTGCTCCCGCCCCTCTCGATGAAGGCCGGTATCGGCCTGCCCTCCATGTGGCTGACCACGGCCACCGCCGCCGCGATAGGGTCGGCACCCAGCGTCAGCCCGCCGACAGCGTCAACCGCAGCATCGGCGATCGACTCATACACCAGCTTCCCCACGAGGTAAGCCCCCTCCGGATGCAGGGTCACCATTTTCATATCGAAGAAGTACGTTGCCTTCTCACCCGACGCCAGCGTGAAATCGCCGCGCAGCACGGCCAGCTCTCGTACCAGCTGCAGGAACCTCTGCCGTAGTTCTGGAGACAATTCAGACCTCCTTGATATACAGGGCTTTCTCCTTTATATACTGCGCCACCGCCTCCGGCACCATACTATCTATGGACAATCCTCGAGACACCCGCCTGCGGATATCGGAGGAGCTTATGTCGACCATGCGATTGTTCAGCATGACGATGCGATCCGATACACCGGGAATAGCTCGCTCCAGAGCTTCGACATCGATGTCCGCGCTGCCGGGGCGCCTCGCTGCGACGAGATGGCACAGCTCGATGATGCGATGGGGCTCCCGCCACGACGGCAGCTCTGCCAGCGCGTCCATGCCCAGAATAAAATACAGGTTGGCGCCCTCGCCCAGCTCACGCTTCAGTTCCTGCAGCGTGTCCACCGTGAACGAAGGGCCTCCCCGATCCATCTCCACCATGGAGACATGATAGCTGGGGTTGGCAGCGATTGCCAAGTAGACCATCTCCAGGCGCTGCTCGCCCGGCGTTAACTCCTTCCCCGCCTTCATCCACGGCACGCCGGCGGGCACGAACACTACGTCGGAGAGACCCAGTCTCCGCACGGCCTCCGCCGCTATCTCCATGTGGCCCAGGTGAATCGGGTCAAAGGTCCCGCCCATGATACCTACGTCTGCGATCGAACTACTCCCACAACATGGCTATCTTGCCGAACCAGACGATATCGCCCGGCTTTACCCCGGCCTTCTCCAGCGCGCCGGTGACGCCCCTGCGGTCAAACTTCGTCCTGAGATATGCCCTGGCCTCCGGGTTCGCCAGGTCCATACGGGCAACCATGCGCTCCACCTGCGGCGATGATACCCTGAACGCCTTCCCCTCCCGCGAAACCACGACCGGCTCACGCTTGGGCCGGGGATGAAACACCGCCAGCGCCTCCTCCAGCTGCGGCGCGGGCTGGCTATCCAGTATCTGGCAAACACTGTACATGAGCTGTTCTACGCCTTCCCTGGTCGCCGCGGAGATAAAATGCACCGATTCGCCATCCCGCTTCAGCTCGCGCTCCAGCCGGGGCATGCGGTCACGGACCTCCGGCAGGTCGATCTTGTTTACCGCGATTATCTGGGGCTTTTGCGACAGCAGCCGGCTGAACTGAGACATCTCCCGATTCACCTGCTCCAGGTCGGCCAGCGGCCGCTCGGAGCCGCCATCCAGCAGGTGGATCAGCACCCGGGTGCGCTCGGCGTGCCGCAGGAAATCCAGCCCCAGCCCTTTGCCGCGATGCGCCCCCTCGATAAGCCCCGGTATCTCGGCGAGCACGAACGAACGCTGTCCCGTGTCAACCACGCCCAGCACCGGCTCGGTGGTAGTGAAAGGGTAATCGGCAATTTTGGGCCTGGCCGCCGACGCCGACGCCAGCAGCGTGGACTTGCCCACGCTGGGATGTCCGATAATGCCAACGTCGGCCAGCAGCTTCAGCTCCAGCAACAGCGTGGCTTCCTCGCCGGGGTCTCCCTTCTCGGCGATGTGCGGCGCCTGATTCGTCGACGTGGCGAAACGGGTGTTGCCGTGTCCGCCCCGACCTCCCCTGGCAACGATGATCTCCTGCCCGGCCCGGGTCAGATCGGCTACAGCCACCCACTGGCCATCACCCCTAACCGATATGGTCGTGCCCAGCGGCACATGAAGCACCATGTCCTGCCCGCTCCTGCCATGCATCTTCTTGCCCGCTCCGCTGGACCCGTTTTCCGCCTCGAAACGCTTCTTGCCGTGGTGGAACCGTCGCAGGGTGGTCATCCCGGTATCTGCCCGCATGATAACATTGCCGCCACGGCCGCCGTCGCCACCGTCCGGCCCGCCCAGCGGTACATACTTCTCGCGGCGGAAGCTTACCACGCCGTTGCCGCCATCACCAGCCTTTACCTCAATCTCTACCCTGTCAATCAAGAAGGTGCCCCCTGATACCTCACAAGTAATATTATATAACGATACAACGCAGATTCACAGCAAAAAGCACTACACATGAGTTCGATAATTCGAACGAAGGAATGTAAGGTACTATCGTCTCCGAACGACTGGATGAGACAGTGTCCTGACTGTCGCCACGCTGCGGATGCTGTTCAATCCATACATATGACGGCACATACGAGAAAGGTGAGCATCCATACGTACTGTATCCAGCTAAAAACACTTTCTGCAAACGGGGAACATTAACATAAAAACGGGTAAATTATGCACATAATGGAGGGGTTTTGCACCGAAAATAGATGGTTATGCACCAATTTATATATTTTTAACAGTTTTTAAGCGGCACCTTTATCGTAAAGTCGTTCGCGAATCTCTATGACGTCGCGGCGGAGTCCCGGAGTGGTATTTATATCATAGGCAATCTTATCGTAGCCTCGCAGCACAGCGGAGTGATCCCGGTTGCCCAGCATCCGGCCGATCTCGTTGAAGGAGCTTTCCGTCTCTTCACGAATCAGGTAGATGGAGATGTGGCGTGCCAGCGCTGTGGATTTATCGCGTTTGCGCCCCACCAGGGACTCAGGCTCGAGGTCGTAGAAACGCGCGGTCTTCTCGATGATGGTCTGCGGGGTAAGCGCCCGGCGCGGCGCGGCCTCGTGAAACTCCGCCAGCGCCCTGGTTGCCAGATCCAGGGTAAGCTCCGCCTTCGTGAGCCTGGCGAAGGCGACTACGCGGTTCAGCGATCCTTCCAGCTCGCGAATGCTCTTCTGGACCCGGCGCGCTATGAAGTCAAGAACGTCCTGCGACACCGCGATTCCGTTCTCTTCGGCCTTGGCCTGCAGTATGGCCAGCCGGGTTTCCAGGTCGGGAGGCTGTATATCGGCGATGAGACCCCACTCGAATCGGGAGCGCAGGCGATCCTCCAGCAGCGGCATGGACCTTGGCGGACGGTCGCTGGTGATCACGATCTGGCTGCTGGCGTTGTGCAGATCATTGAACGTGTGGAAGAATCCTTCCTGGGTCTGTTCCTTGCCGATGATGAAGTGTATATCGTCGATGAGCAGCACATCCACGCTGCGGTACTTGTTGCGGAATTCTTCGGTCTTGCTCTCCCTGATGGCCTTGATGAACTCGTTAGTGAACTGTTCGGTGCTCACATACAGGACATTACGGCCGTTATACGCCAGATGATTCCCGATGGCGTGCAGCAGGTGTGTCTTGCCCAACCCGACACCGCCGTAGATGAACAGCGGGTTATAGATGTGCCCCGGCTTCTCAGAAACTGCCTGCGCCGCAGCGTTGGCCAGCCGATTGCTGTTGCCGACGATGAACGTTTCGAATGTGTATTTGTGATTGAATCCGTTCGTACCCGACTTCTTCTGAGCGGTCAACGCCGTGGGCTTCGACTTGCTGCCGGGTTTGCCATGCGATTCTGCCCCATCGATGCGGAATTCCACCTCGACCTTATCGCCGACAATGCTGATCAGGGTTTTCTGTATGGTTGAGCCCAGGCGCTTCTCCAGCCACTCCATCTTGAACGGTGATGGGACCCCCACCTCAAACCGCCCGTTCTCATAGCTCAAACCTGACGTATCCTTCAACCAGGTTTCATAATTGTGTTTCGATAGTTGCAACTGAAGCTCCCCAAGCACTGCCTCCCATATCTCTTTAGCCGATTCCTTTACTAACATACGCTACACTCTCCTGATCCAGCAGTTACAACCGGATCTGTTTGCACAGATAATCGATAAACTTGAGCGTGCCCTGAGGACTATGGCACCACCGAACGCGGATTGCAGGAGGCAGAGAGGGGGGATTTCAGCGGGTGCAAATGGAAAGATAACAGAAACCCCAGGCATGGTCAATAGGTTTTTGCACCAGTTATGCACCAATTTCAGGGTTCTTTTGCTATGTAAACTATGCCATGTTAGAATGTACGCGCTGCTATGCGGATCATATTTATGGGCACACCCGATTTCGCCGTGCCGTCGCTGGAGCTGCTCCTGTCCGGCAACTACAGCCCTGTCGCCGTCTATACCTCGCCTGACAGCCCCGCAGGTCGCGGGCGAGAGCTATCCGTCTCACCGGTCAAACGGGTAGCGCTGGAGCACGGCATCGAGGTACGCCAGGTGCACAGCCTCAAGGATGACGACGCCATCGCTCAGTTGGCGCAGCTCAAACCCGACGCCATCGTGGTGGCATCCTACGGCCTGATACTGCCGCCGAATGTCCTCTCCATCCCGCCGTTCGGCTGCATCAACCTGCACCCCTCTATGCTACCGCGCCATCGCGGCCCCACGCCGATACCGGCGGCGATCCTCGCCGGCGACTCCGAGACCGGCGCATCGATCATGCTCATGGACGAGGGCATCGACACCGGGCCGGTTCTGGCCCAGCGCGAGCTGCCCATCGAGTCCGGCGACACCACTGCGTCGCTGACCGACAAGCTGGCTCAACTGTCAGCGAGACTGATGATGGAGACATTGCCACGCTGGTTCGGCGGTGAGATTCAGCCGCAACCGCAGCGCGAGGCGGATGCCACCTATACTAAGATTTTGACCAAGGCCGATGGCGCGATCGACTGGCGCATGCCGGCGGCCGACATCGAGCGCAGGGTGCGCGCCTTCCAGCCGTGGCCCGGCTGCTATACGCGATGGCAAGGCAAAACGCTCAAGGTCATGGCGGCGACCCCGCTCCGTGGAAAACGCGAGCGACCGGGAAAGGTGATACCCATCGACGGTGATGGTGCTGGCGTGCAGACCGGCGACGGTATACTGGTACTGCGACAGTTGCAGCTAGAGGGCAAGCGCCCCATGGACATCGCCGAGTTCCTCCGCGGCCAGCGCGACTTCATCGGTTCCATCCTGCCAAGCTAGCGTGCGACGGCAGATATTACGACCCTAAATGCCCAGCTTCTTACGATTGGACTCGATGTGCGCCAGGATGGCGTCCACCGCCTTTACCGCGTCCCTCTCGACGTTAAGTTGGCCGCCGGTGACTTCCTGGCAACCGCCGGTCAGCAGATCGACCAGGCGCGGCGCCCCGGTCACCGTGGGCACCGGATTGACGTAGGTGTACAGCCCCAGCGCCAGGGCGAACACCGCATCTATGGTGGCCTTCTGCTCCATGTACTCCGGTGCGACAGCGGCTACCGGCAGCTCCGGTATCGGCACGCCGCCCAGCGCCCTCGAGACGTGCGCCAGCAGGTCGGCCATGCGCCCGGTGTCGGTGCACGTCCCGTAGCTGAGTACCGGCGGTATGTTCAGGGCAGTACACAACTTCTTCAGCCCCGGTCCGGCAAGCCCCCTGGCATCGGGATGGCACAGGCCGGCCACCTGCATGGCGCCGTTGCCGCAGCCCATGGAGAGTATCAGCACGTCGCGCTTGATCAACTCTTTGGCGACTCGCACGCTGTGCACGTCCTGCCCCGAGTCCCGCAGCGTGGTGCAAGACACCATGCCGGCGATCCCTCTAATCGTGCCGTCCTTGATCGCCGCCAGCAACGGCTCCAGGCTTCCGCCCAGCGCCTCCAGTATGCTCTCGGTGGAGAAGCCGACGACGGCCTCCCCCTGCGGCAACGCCGTCACCGGCTCGACCGACGAGCGCCGCACCTTGAAATTATCGATGGCCATCTGCAGCAGCTGCGCCGCCTGCTCCTGAGCCTTCGCCGGCTGATAATCGATGCGGTCGGTCACCCCCTCGAACGATACCAGGTCGCTTACCGGGATCAGCTTGAATTTGTACTTCTCGGCGTAGGCCGGATCGATGGGCATGGAGCAGTTCATGTCGCAGGCGAACAGGTCCACGCAGCCGCTGGCCAGCACCGCCTCCTGCATGATCCAGTTGCCGGTAAATCCGTAGAAAGCGTCATCCATGTTCCACCGCTGGATCATCTCCTGCCCTGTCTCGATGTTGGCGATGACCCGCAGCCCCTTGGCCCCTACTGCCCTGGCTCTGTCCTGCCACTCCGCCTGTCGCGCCAGCTGCACCATAGCGAAGCCGAGGAACGGCTCGTGCCCGTTGGGCAGCACGTTCACGTAATCCGGGTCGAGCACGCCCAGGTCGACGCGCATCTTATGCGGCCGCGGTATGCCGAACAGGATGTCCTGGCAGAACTCGTTGACTATCTGGCTCTGGTAGGCCATGGCCACACCCAGCCGCATGGCCTTGAGGGCTAGGCTGACGTAGTTGCCGTCGACGTTGGTGAGGCACGAGCTGCTGGCACGCAGCATCTCCCCGTAGATGCCGCCGGGGAAGATGTCCAGCTTCCGCCACAGCGCCTTGCGCTCCTCGGTCGCCAGCGCCTCCACGATGAGGCTGGGCTCGTCGGCTTTGCGGTTGAAGTCCGTCTCGACGAAATCGCACAGGCGCAGGGCGACCCTCTTGTCCCCTCCCGACGTCGCCACCCCCAGCCTGCCGGCGAACGTCTTCAGTTTCCCCTTCTCTGCGATCTCGAAGGGCGTGCGACCTTCGGCAGTGGCCCGCAGCGTCCTGAGGGTCTGCTCGGTATGATAATGATATGTGGAAGCCCCCAGTATGTTGCGCAGCAGCATCATGCGCATGGCCATGCCGTCGGCGGTGATGCCGCACACGCCGCGCTTGTCCTTCTCGGCATCGGCGCGGCACGGCCCGTTGGAACACAGGTCGCAGCGCACTCCTCCCATGCAGAAGGGGCAGCGCTTGTCCGGGTCGCTCCCCAGTCCCTGCGCCTCGAAGCGGTCCCAGATATTGGTCATGCCGTCCTGCTTTATCCTGTCGTAGACTTTAATCACAGACTCGTGCTGTGATATGCGGTCGCGCTCCATCTCGTCCTCCTCCTTAAACTATACGATGATGAGGTACATTATAACAGTTCTCCATTGACGCCGACCGTCACCTCTCGTAGCGGAACGTCTTTCCCGCTGGCGGCTATCGCCCGCCGCGCCATGGTGGTCAGCCCGGAGCAGCACGGCACCTCCATGCGGACGATGGTGATGCTCCTGACGGTCGACTGGCGCAATATCTTGGACAGCTTGTCCAGATGCGCCTGCCAGTCGTCCAATTTTGGGCAGGCGACCAGCAGAGCGCGACTCTGCAGGAACTCCCGATGGAAGCCGGCATAGGCGAAGGGCGCGCAGTCGGCGGACAGCACGACGTCCGCCCCCTGCAGGAACGGCGCCCCGGGCGGCACCAGCGTGAGCTGCACCGGCCAGTGTCCCAGCAGCGACTGCGGACGCTCGCCATCTCCCGGCGTCGCCGACGACACATCCGTCCGGTCGAAGTTGGCTATCGTGGACGACGGGCAGCCGCAGGGCAGCCTTTGCTTTTCGACTCGATCCTCCTGCATATGTCGTTTGGCAGCGACCTCATCGAACGCCTCGGCCGGGCGCTCCTCGATGGTGATGGCCCCCCGCGGGCACTCGCCGAGGCAGACGCCCAGCCCGTCGCAGTACGTTTCGCTGACCAGCCGCGCCTTGCCATCCACGATGGAGATGGCCCCCTCAACGCAGGCCGGGACGCAGGCGCCGCAGCCGTCGCACTTATCCTCATCGATCCGGATTATCTTCCTCAGCGTCTTCGCCGTCATCTGGCACCCCCTCGACCAGAGGCCTGTTACGGGAAACACCCCAGCTGGCAGCTGGCTATCTTGATGCCTAATCGATTTGCCGCGTCTCCGACATCGCCGGGCGATACGCCCAGCTTCTTTGCCACCCCGAACGCCGCAGCGCACGGCAGCTTACCACCCACCAGCACCGCCCGTATCTCCCGCTCCATGGACTCGTCTATGTTCGATCCCCTATGTTGGCTCATGTTTTACCCCCTAGCGGCATTTTCGTTCAGTCTATCCTATTAATCCGCTCCCATCAATCGCTTCCAGCGCTCCTCGCCGAGGCACTGCCGTGCCGAAGCGCACCACTCGATACACGATGGCAGCTTCTCCCGGTACACCCACTGCCTGCACTTTGGGCACCTCACCCTGGTCTCGTTGGAGAAGATCTCCACCTCATAGCCGCATTTGGGACAGCGGTAGAGCTCCACCCGCAGGTTCCTGAAATCCTGTCCCGAACATGTAACCTTCATCTGTATCACCCCCGCCGCTAGATGTCCCGATGTCAACGGCGAGACAATGATATAGCAGCAATGCGCGATTCACCATGACTTTAGTCACACAACCGGGGGAGATCACCATCGACATTTTACTCTCCGATATCGATACAGGGCGATCACTGCCGACGTCTGCTCAGTTCCCCGATACTGACCAGCATAAAACACGCTGACGACTCCCTGTTACAAGCTGTTCGGGGACACGGGCGATGGGCATCTCGCAGCAATATGTGTTATACTTCTGACCAACATGGCTCGCGAGCTTGATCAGGAGGTTGGAGCATGGCAGCGTTAACCATAAAGTGTGCCGAGTGTGACACCGAAGGCCGCATATCGCTCCTGGAGCCGGATTACAAAGGCCTGTACACATGCTGGAAATGCCAGGCGCCTTTTTCCATAGAGGTGGTGGGCGGTCAGCTCAAGTCCTGTCAGCCCATCTCCAGAGAGGAATACCAGAGGCAACAGGAAATCGAGGCAATGAAGGCTAAATTCATGAAACGTCCTTCAAGCTGAGAACAGGCGTAATCCCCCGTCCTATTATCGCCGCCGCAGGGACGTCGCCCGTTGCATTACAAGCGAGCGAAACGGCGGTCCAGAAGCGACATCGAAATCCTGTGTAGTACAACAACAACGGGGCCTGTGCGAGGCCCCGTTGAGTATCGACTGTCGACTGGCTAAAGCTATTCTTCCCTCTTCCTGGCCTTTGCCCCCGATTCGTCAGGAGCAGCCCCTTCTTCCGCAGGCGCTTCCTCCTCTCCCACAACCTCGGCCTCAGCCGCCGCCGCTTCCTCCACCACCTCGGCCTTGGCCTCCATTACCTTCACGATCACCTGATCCGGATCAGAAAGGATCTCCACCCCTTCGGGCGGCCTGATATCGCGCACGTGTATCGCCTCCTCCAGCTCCCGCAGCACCGACAGGTCCACCTCTATGTGGCGCGGCAGGTCAGCCGGCAGGGCCTCCACATGCAGCATGGTCATGCTCTCGATCATTATGGCGCGGCGGCTCCTGGCAGCCGGCGCCTCCCCGATGAACTGCAGGGGCACATCCGCCTTTATCTTGTGGGTCATCACCGGCTGGAAAAAGTCCACGTGCAACAACGCATCTGTCAACGGATCGTGCTGGATATCGCGCACCATCACCATCCGCGATTTCTTATCGTGGTCCACCTTGAGGTTGATCAGCGCATTACGGCCAACCTTTGTGAGCATACGTCTGAGCGGCGCCGTCTCTATCTCCAAAGAGATGGATTCCAGGTTGGGACCATACAGGTTCGCCGGGATCATCCCCTGACGTCGAATGAAGCGCACCCGCTTGCCAGCAACTTCTCGTCTCTTTGCTTTTAATTCCTCTCGTTCCACATTATCCTCCCGGGGTAAAAACCGCAGCTATTATACTATACAAACTGGAAATAAGTCCATAGCATTCTATCGGCTGGGAGATGGGTCTGGAGCCGCATATCGGCTTTCGAGCACACCTGTTTGACACCCCTATTGCGGTGAAGTATAATCGTATCATGCCGAAACGAACGTGGCAACCTAAAAAGATACCCCGGAAACGGGTGCACGGTTTTCTCGCCAGAATGTCGACGCGGGGGGGCCGCGACGTGCTTCGCAGGAGGAGGCTCAAGGGCCGCTATCGGCTCACGGTATCGGGTTGAGGCAGTGTGTCGGGATGGCGCGGATCGCGCGGCTGAGTTCCAGGCTGGATTTCACTGCCGTATATACTAAAGGTAAGTCCTGGTCTACAGAGATATTATTGCTGCGGGCGCTCCCCAACGACCTCGGTTTGAACCGGTACGGGTTCGCGGTGGGCAAGCGGGTGGGGTGTGCGGTAGCCCGCAATCGGGTGAAGCGACGGATGAGGGAGGCAATTCGAAACACCCCCACCAAGCAGGGCTGGGACATGGTTTTCGTAGCCCGGCGGACAGCCGCGACGGCGTCCTACGGCGATATACTGAAGGCGGTATCGAGCGTGCTGGCGAGAGCGAAACTGCTGGAAAACGCAGAGGGGCGGGATTGAAACGAATCGCACTGGGATTAATCCATATATATCAGGCGACTATCTCACAATCAACCGCCCATCGCTGCCGGTACCTGCCGACATGTTCACAATATATGTATGAGGCGATCGAGAGATACGGGTTCTTGAAGGGGTTCTGGATGGGATCCCGGCGGCTGGCGCGTTGCCATCCGTTCAATCCCGGCGGCTACGACCCGGTGCGTTGAGACTGAAAAAAGATCCTGAATGAAGATAAAAATACTGCTTTTACTCATACTGGCGATAGGCGCCGGGCTGGCCGCTTCAGGATGCCTACCTGGCAGCACGTGTACGGGAGGCGGCACGCCCCCCAGAGGCTGGTCTGGCCCCGCAGTGGCAAATATCTCCTCCGGCGACACCCCGAGCGAAATCTTGTACATCGGGTCCATGGATGGGCGCATAGTTGCCATAAAAGACATCGACTCGTTCGGACTGAGAAGCTGGTCCTACCCGGATGAATCCTCGCTAACCTATTTCTACGGGTCGCCTTTCGTGGACGGTGGGGTTTTGTTTGCCGCCGGATATAACGGCCGTATATATGCCCTTTCCACAGAAGGGCTCAGCCGCATGTGGTGGTTCCCCTCCGAGGGCAATCTAGAGTCCATCATCGGCGGGCCGGTAGCCTGCAATGGCACGCTGTATGTCGGTTGTTCCGATGGCAATCTGTACGCCGTCAATACCACCACCGGGCAGCAGGCGTGGAACTCACCATTCCAAACCGGCGACCAAGTCTGGGCTACCCCCCTGGCTAGCGGCGGCACAGTGTACATCGGGTCATTCGACCACAAGATGTACGCTATCAACGCCAGCGATGGAAGCGAGGTATGGGCCTCTCCTTTCGAAGCGCGAGGGGCCATTGCGGCAACGCCTATCATTTACAACGGCAGCCTGTACTTTGGGGCGCTGGATCGCCGGTTCTATGCCGTAGATATCGAGACCGGCGAAGAGAAGGGGGGGTTCACCCCATATCAGGCGGACAACTGGTTCTGGGGCAAGGCGGTGGCTTATGACGGCAGCATCATCGCCGGCTCACTCGATGGCAACCTGTACGCCCTGGACGCGGACAGCGGTAACCTTATCTGGTCCAGGGAAGCGGGCGGGCAGATCAGGGGAGACATAGTGCTCATGGGAGATACGGTTATCGCCGGGACGGAGAGCGGCAGGGTCAGCGCCTTCAATGCCAGCAGCGGTGCAGAGCTATGGTCGAAGACGCTGGGGGAGCCACCGACCCAGATCCGGGCATCGCTATATGGCCATACCAACAGCAAAGGGGAGGATGTGGTATACGTTCACGCAGCGAACCAGAAAATATATGCCCTGTATGTAGAATCAGGCAACACTAAATGGAGCGTATCAACCGGTGGTCAGTAAGCCGTCTCCAGGCATGCCGTTCAAGGGTTTCAGCAGGAAGACCCTGATAATCATCCTCATTGCAGTAGCGCTGCTGATCGTTTCCTTCAGCTACGGGATCGTAGACCTGTGGAACCTGATCCTGCTGGGCCCCATGCTCAATTTCCTCATCCTGCTCTCCAATGCCCTGTTTGACAACTTCGGCATAGCCATTATCATCTTGGTGATCATCGTGCGGCTGCTGATGCTGCCGCTGACCCTGCGCCAGCTGCGCTCCACCAAGGCGATGTCCACGCTGCAGCCAAAGATGGCAGAGCTGCAGAAGAAGTACGCCAAGGACAAGCAGCAGCTCCAGCAGGAGATGATGAAGCTGTACAAGGAGAGCGGCATTAACCCGCTGGGCTGCCTGGGTCCGATGCTGCTGCAGCTCCCCATATGGATAGCCCTGTATCAATCGATACTCAAGGCGCTGGCGGCCTCCCCGGAGGAGTTGCTGGGGCTTTCCCAGATGCTGTATTCGCTGTCGGCGGTCAATGAGGCAGTGCCCCTCAACCCGCACTTCCTGTGGCTCAATCTGGCCGTGCCCGATAGATATTTCGTATTGCCGGTCCTGGTTGCCGTCTCCATGTGGGTGCTGCAAAAGATGTCCACCATGACCACAGCCGACCCCCGCCAGCAATCGATAAACAATATGATGCAGTGGCTGATGCCGCTGATGTTCGCCTTTTTCACCCTCAGTTTCCCCAGCGGGCTGGCGCTATACTGGGTGGTATCCAACATCATCGGCATAGTCATGCAGTATTTTATTACCGGGTGGGGTTCTCTGGGCTCGGTAAAAACCATGTTCACCAGGTTACCATCACTTAACCGACCACCGGACACTACTGTAAATCAGGTTGTAGAGACCCCTGAGGCGGCCGCTCAGGAACAGAAACTGGCCGAACATCAGGAAAAAGTTGAGCAGAGGGCGGAGCATGGAGGAAAACAGTATCGAGATAAGCGCGAAGACAGAAGAAGAAGCCGTAAATATCGCTCTCGAAGAGCTAGGCGCAAATCGTGACGAAGTAGAGGTAGAGGTCCTGAGCCATGGCAAGCATGGTTTCCTCGGACTCGGCGGCAGCGAGGTCACGGTAAAGGTCACGCGTATCCCACCAGAGGATGTGATGGCGGCAGCTCGGGAGACGGGCAGGGAAGTGCTGGAGGAACTGCTATCGCTGATGGACCTCAGAGCGAAGGTGGAGGACGGAAAGCCACTGCCCGGCGAGAAGCTGGCGGTCAAGCTCAACATCGTGGGCGATGATCTCGGGATCCTCATCGGGAGGCGGGGTAGCACCCTCTACTCGCTGCAGTTTATCGCTTACCTTATCGTCAGCCACAGGCTCAGAACGCATGTGCCCATCAACGTGGATGTTGAGGGTTACAAAGACCGCCGCTACGAATCCCTGAACATCCTGGCGGCGCGTATGGCGGAGAGCGTTATGGCTACCGGCAAGCCGGTGGCCATGGAGCCGATGCCGGCGAACGAGCGGCGCATCATCCACCTGGCGCTCAGGGACCACCCGGGCGTTATCACCCAGAGCCTTGGCTTCGGCGACGAGCGCAAGGTGACCATCAGGAAAAAGTGAGCCGGCGTTGACCGGGACACAACAGCGTGATAATCTCTTTATGTAAAAACTGAACATTTAAAGGCGATGACGGAGAAGAGTAAGAGGGGAAAGGCGCACAGCGAGTCTGGTACGATGCGAGCAGACGCAGGCCGCTCCTCCCAAAATCCCTCCCGAGCCGCCAGCCGAAAGCCCTCTGCATCGGGCGAGTAGGCCTGGACGGAGCCGCCGTCCGTTATGCATGGCGGAGACATGGGAAATGTCTGAAACGAGTGCCCCGATTATGGGGAAAGGGGTGGTACCGCGGGCATCACAGCTCGTCCCGGTGGGGCGGGCTTTTTTTGTGAAACCCGCACGAACAGGATAAACCGAGATGTTTCCTCGACGCCGGAAGGCAGCCCGAACTCGATGAACATGCTGAAAAGAGGTTAAGTCCCGAGATGTTTGAACCCGTATCCAGCAGGGTAAATTTTCCGGAGCTGGAGCTGCGAGTGATCCAGTTCTGGAAAGAAAATTGCATATTCGAGCGCAGCGTGGAGGAGCGCGACCCGGGCAACGTGTTCCTGCTGTACGAGGGCCCACCGACTGCCAACGCCAGCCCCGGCGTGCACCACGTCCTGTCGCGTGTGTTCAAGGACGTGATACCACGCTACAAGACCATGAAGGGCTACCGCGCCCCGCGCAAGGCGGGATGGGACACGCACGGCCTGCCCGTGGAGCTGTCCACAGAGAAGGAGCTGGGGTTCAAATCCAAGGACGACATCGAGGATTACGGCGTGGCCAGGTTCAACCAGCGCTGCCGCGAGAGCGTGTTCCGCTACGTCGAGGAGTGGAACCGCCTCACCGAGCGCATCGGCTACTGGGTTGACATGGACAACCCGTACGTGACGCTGACCAACGACTATATCGAGTGCTGCTGGTGGATCATTAAGCAATTGTGGGACAGGGGGCTGGTGTACCAGGGTTACAGGGTCACCCCCCACTGCCCCCGCTGCGGCACCTCGCTATCTTCGCACGAGGTGGCCCTGGGTTATGAGGAGAACACCCCCGACCCATCGGTGTATATCAAGTTCAAAGTTGCTCCTTCGCTGACACCAGAGAATAAAGTACAAGAAAGACTAAATGAGCTTTTGGAGGAGCATAAGTCGGTCTACTTGCTTGCTTGGACAACGACGCCTTGGACCCTGCCAGGCAATACAGCTTTGGCAGTAGCGCCTGATGCCGAGTATGTCGTAGTGAAGAAAGACGACGAGTATATAATACTGGCTTCAGCTCTCTTAGAACAGGCAGGACTTGATGATTGTGAAGTGGTGGAGAGGTTAAAAGGAGACAATCTAGCAACTATTAATGGGGTAAATTACGAGCCGCTATATAATCCACACCAGTATGGGATAGAGCGTAAGCGCTTCGACGAGAGAGGGGCCCTTATTTTACAGGAGTCACGGGATGGCCTCCAATACAAGGTTATCTCCGCCGACTTCGTCTCCATGGAGGACGGCACCGGCATCGTGCACATTGCGCCGTCGTTCGGCGAGGATGACTACAATGTCGGCGTGTCGAAAGGATTGGATTTCGTGCGGGACTATGTCGACCTCAAGGGCGTCATCCAGGGCACTTATCCTTTCTCCGGAAAATTCGTCAAGGACGCTGACCCGCTGATCCTGGACGACCTGAAGGAGCGGGGGTTGCTGTACCGCAGCGAGACCATACGGCATACCTACCCCTTCTGCTGGCGCTGCGCCACCCCGCTGCTGTACTACGCCAAGCCGTCATGGTATATACGGACGACCGCCAAGAAGGACCGGCTGATATCCGGCAACGAGGAGATCAACTGGTACCCGGAGCACATCAAGCTCGGGCGCTTCGGCGACTGGCTGGAGAACAATGTGGACTGGGCCTTCTCCCGCGAGCGTTACTGGGGCACGCCGCTGCCGGTGTGGCGCTGCGATGGCTGCGGCAGCGACGTGTGCATCGGCAGCCTGCAGGAACTGAAGGACAAAGTCGCCGGCGAACCTGAAGCGTCATTCCTGACCGACCAGCAGACAGGCAAATCGATGGACCTGCACCGGCCCTTTATCGACCGGGTGGTCTTCAGGTGCGACAAGTGCGGCGGGCAGGCGAGGCGCGTCCCCGACGTGCTCGATGCCTGGTTCGACTCCGGGGCCATGCCGGTGGCCTCCTGGGGGCACGACTGCCACAGCATGTCGGTTGAACAGGCGCAGGCACTGCTGGAACGTAACCGCCAGTTCCCTGCCGACTATATCTGCGAGGCGGTGGACCAGACGCGCGGATGGTTCTACACCCTGCACGCGATATCGATTCTGCTGTTCGACCAGCCATGTTACCGCAACGTCATCTGCCTGGGGCACATACTGGACGCCGAGGGCGAAAAGATGAGCAAGTCCCGGGGCAATGTGGTGCAGCCGTCCGAGGTCATCGACAGGCACGGTGCCGATGCATTGCGCTGGTACCTGCTGACGTCGTCACCGGCAGGCAACCCGCGCCGCTTCTCGGCGGAGCTGGTGGGCGAGTCGCAGCGGCGCTTCCTCGGCACCCTGTGGAATGTCTACTCCTTCTTTGTCACCTACGCCAACATCGATCGGTTCGAGCCGAGCGCGGCGACCGCCGTCCCCATCGAGGCGGAGCTCGACCGCTGGATAATATCCGACCTGAACCAGCTCATCGCCGATGTAACCGCCAGTCTGGAGGGCTATAACCCCACCGACGCCGGCCGCCGTATCGAGGAATTCGTGGACGGCCTGTCCAACTGGTACGTGCGGCGCAGCCGCCGCCGCTTCTGGAAGAGCGAGAGCGATGCCGATAAGCTGTCGGCATATGCGACGCTGTACGAATGTCTGGTCACGCTGGCAAAGCTGATGGCCCCGTTCACCCCCTTCATCGCCGAGGAGATGTACCGCAACCTGGTGCGGGCGCATGACCCAAGCGCCCCGGACAGCGTGCATTTGTCAGAATTTCCGACCGCCGACATGTCCAAGATAGACCAGCGACTGACCGAGGATGTACACCTGGCGATGAAGATATGCAGCCTGGGTCGCTCCGCCCGCAGCGCCGCCGGCATCAAGGTGCGACAGCCGCTATCGAGGGTCATCGTCGGAGCACATTCGACCGCAGAGCGCGAGGGCATCGATCGGGTCAAGGCTCAAATCCTCGAGGAGCTGAACGTTAAAGCTATAGAATTCGTTGATTCGCCCGAGGGACTTGCCGACAACGCCAGCCTGAAGACATCCGAGGAGGGCGGCTATCTCATAGCCATCGACACTGCCATAACCCCTGAGCTTGCCGATGAGGGGCTGGCGCGGGAGATAGTGCACCGCCTGCAGACCATGCGCAAGAACGCCGGTTTCGATATCGCGGACTATATAACGACATATTACAAACGTAGCGACATGATCGAGCGTGTTTTACAGGCGTGGGGCAGCTACATCCAGCAGGAGACCCTGTCACGGGAGCTTCTCGACGGCATCCCGGAAGATGCCTATACCGAGAGCCACAGGATAGGCGGGGAGAAAATGGAGCTGGGCGTCAAGCGGATAAGCTAGTCGCGGGGACGCTCTATCAGCACCGCTGACATATCCTTCTTGCTGCTGCCACGGTAGTAGGTGATATAGATCCTGTCGCCTACGCTGCGGCCGCGAATCGCCAGGATGACATCGTCCGCCGTCTTCACGATGCTGCCGTCTATCTCCACGATGACATCGCCGGCCTTCAGCCCCGCTGCGTACGCCGGGGAATCCAGCGAAACGTGATACACCATCGCCCCTTCCTGCACGAAAAGATCGTAGCTGTTGGCTATGGCCGGGGTGACGCTGACCAGGGATATCCCCAGGTAAGGGCGGGAGACATACCCCTTCTCGATCAACTCCTCAATCACCGGGCTGGCAGTATCCGAGCTTACGGCAAAGCCGACGCCGGAGACCTCTATGGATGCAATCTTGGCGGTATTGATGCCGATCACCTCCCCGTGAAGGTTTATCAGCGGCCCGCCGCTGTTACCGGGGTTAATGGCAGCATCCGTCTGGATCATGTCATACAGGGACCATCCGCTCTCGGCATCGATGGTGCGCCCCATGGCGCTCACCACGCCGACGGTAACGGTGGGCCCGCCTTTCAGCGCCAGCGCGTTACCTATGGCAATGACCCATTCGCCAACCCGCAGCGCGCCGGAGTTGCCGAAGGTAGCCGTCGGCAGGTCGCCGCCATCGATCTTGATGACTGCCAAGTCTGTCAGGGGATCCGTGCCCACGATCACGGCCTCGAAATCCCTGCCGTCCGGCAGGCTGACGGTTATGCTGTTGGCACCCTCCACAACATGCGCGTTAGTAACGATGTAGCCCCGCGGATCGATGATTATCCCAGTGCCTGCCTGCTCCGTGGGCACCGGCTGCAGGAAGAAATTGTAGCTGACGGTCCCGACAAGTATATTGACCACCGCAGGCTTGACCTCCTCCACTATGTCCGTGATGGAGGGCAGCGAAAAATATGTTGTCGGCACAGGCTGTGCCGTATGCGTAGGTGTCAGGGATACCTGATCGTTAGCGTTGACCGTGCAGGCAATGGCCCCCGTCGTGGCCACGATCGCCACCAGCAGCGAGGCGATGGCGACGTTGGCGAATCTCTGCAAAAAGGGGTTGACCTTCATTATCGTTTCACAGGCACCAATTACTATTATATCACCTGCGGGGTAAAGGAAAAGTAAAAAAGTACCGCCCCTTGCCACAAGGGGCGGTACCAATACAGAACTGAAAGTGTTTTTGAAAGGAGTGTCTAGTCGCCGACCTGCGGCAGCTGAGCCAGCGCCTCCTTGATCTTTTCATCCGGCAACTCGTAGTCTTCCAGCTTGCCCGACAGATATTTCTCGTAGGATGCCAGGTCGAAGTGGCCGTGTCCGCTGTTGTTGAACACGATGACCTTGGCTTCACCCGATTCCTTGCATTTGAGTGCCTCGTCCATGGTGACCTTGATGGCATGCGCCGTCTCGGGCGCCGGCACGTGTCCCTCCGCCCGGGCGAAGCTGATGGCAGCCTCGAAGCAGGGGTTCTGGTGTACCGCCACCGCCTCAATTATCCCCAGCTTGTGAAGGTGGCAAACTAGTGGGGCCATGCCGTGATAGCGCAGCCCGCCGGCGTGGATGGGGGCCGGGATGAAGCCGTGGCCCAGGGTGAACATCTTTATCAGCGGCGTGGTGCATGCCGTATCGCCGAAATCGTACTTGTACAGCCCCTTGGTCATCGTCGGGCAGGCGGTGGGTTCTACCGCGATGATGCGCGTCTTTTTGCCCTCGACGATCTTGTCGCGGGCGAAGTACATCTGAAAGCCGCCGAAGTTTGAGCCGCCGCCGACGCAGCCGATGGCGATATCGGGGTACTCCCCGATCTTCTCGAACTGCTTATGCGTCTCCAGCCCCACGATGGTCTGGTGAAGCAGAACATGGTTCAGCACGCTGCCCAGCGAGTACTTGGTATCCTCCCTCTGGGCGGCAACTTCCACCGCCTCGCTGATGGCGATTCCCAGCGAGCCCGGCGAATTGGGGTCCTGCTCCAGTATGGTGCGGCCGGCGTTGGTCTCCGGGCTGGGGCTGGGCACACACGTCGCCCCCCATACCTCCATCATGATACGGCGGTACGGCTTCTGGTCGTAGCTGATCCGCACCATGTAAACCTTGCACTCCAGGCCGAAGATGTTGCAGGCGAAGGACAGGGCGCTGCCCCACTGGCCGGCGCCGGTCTCTGTGGTGATGCGCTTGACGCCCTCTTTCTTGTTGTAGTACGCCTGAGCAACTGCCGTATTGGGCTTATGGCTGCCCGGGGGGCTGACGCCTTCCCACTTGTAGTATATCTTCGCCGGCGTGCCCAGTGCCTTCTCCCAGCGGCGCGCCCGTATAAGGGGCGAGGGGCGCCAGATCTTATAGATCTCCTGCAGCTCCTCCGGTATGTCTATCCAGCGCTCCTGGCTCACCTCCTGCTTGATAAGCTCCATGGGAAACAGCGGAGCCAGGTCCTGAGGGCCGATGGGCTTGCCCGTTCCGGGATGCAGCACCGGCGGCATGGGCTTGGGCAGGTCGGCCTGGATGTTATACCAGCGGGTGGGCATCTCCTTTTCGGACAGTATGGTCTTTACCTCCATTCTTCCTCCTTTAATTTGACCACAGTAATGCCTATATATTACCACAGCCCCCTGAAAGAGAGAACCCCCGCGAGACACGGCCGCGGGGGCTCTAAGCTTTCGACACGAACAGCCGTGTTATCAATCCGCCTCCCACGGCCCGTAGGTCTCGCCGGAGCACCACACCTCATACCAGTGATTCGGATTGTTGTATGGAATCGTATAGCAGCTGTTCCAGGTCACCGTCTCGCTGTCGCCGGGCTGCAGCAGGGACGTCTGCTTGATAGCATCATAATGCGGCCATGTGGAATTGGGGTCTGCTGACATGTTG
The DNA here is from genome assembly GCA_964428725.1 of uncultured Dehalococcoidales bacterium. Taxonomy (GTDB): domain Bacteria; phylum Chloroflexota; class Dehalococcoidia; order E44-bin15; family E44-bin15; genus CAYRYW01. Next base: position 5,198 of record CAYRYW010000023.1, on the reverse strand, counting down.
GGATACACGGTTTTCCCGTTATAATACGGCTCGCCGTCCGTCGGGGTGGAGGCATTCAGATCCATGATGAGGAGCAGCATGTTGAATTTTTGCTCCTCTCCGGTATCGTTGGTGACGTTTATCGATACTGTGAGAGTATCGCCCTCGTTGGGAGGGTCGTTATCTGCTGATACGGTAAGGCCTTCTTTTGTAAAATCTGCTACCTCATAGGCGACTATGCCCCATTCTTCCATCCCGTAATACGTGGTGGTATCCAGCTTCCTCACCACGTTGTGCACCTCCGGCGAGTACCAGTATCCGCTCTTCCCTGCGCCCGCCTTGGCCACATCGAGCTTATACACGTCATATATCCCGTTGCTGTAATTGCCATCGTGGTCACAGGCCGATATATTGGTCTCGGCGCTGACATTGTAATTCTCAAAGAAGCTCACAACCTCCCAGTCGTAATCACTATAAATAGGGTCAATCAGGCCGTAATCCACTTCCTTGTATTCATACTGATCCATGACATCGTTGATACTCAGCGGGTATCCGTCATCTGCCGCTGGAGCGCTCCCGTTGCCCTGATACGTATAGCACGTCTCAATGGCGACGTCCTCATCCGGCAAGCCGTATGGCAAACCGTAGTATTCAAATATCGAGTCCAGCCTGATCCTCACGGTGGCATCCCGTGCCCCGGTCCACATCTCGGCATCATACATGCGTCCCTTTGCCGATGTCACATCCAAACGGTTGGTAAACTCCGTGCGAACACCACCCCAGCCTCCGTCTTCCGTCTTGCGATCGTCGACATTCCAGTTCATGCGGGTGCATCCGGTAACATTGAAGTAACTGGAGCTGTTGTTCACGCGCACCTGAACCGTCTCATTTACCGCGAATACATTCTGTATTATGTAACCTTTATTCTGTACGCTCTGCGTGCCCAGGTCGTCATACCAGGCATACCACATCCACCAGTCTCCCACTTCGTGATCGGGCTGTTGCACAGTGATGCTGGGGCTGTTGGAGAGATCATTCCAGTTGTCCGCAACTGCATCCTTAGCCTTAATAGCGAAGTAATATGTCTCGCCCTCCTCGAGCCCGGAGATTACGAAAGCGTCGGTTGATCCCGGCGTCCCGGGCACGGGCTCATCGGTACACTGTACCGCCTGGCTCCAGGTGGTGTTTGTGATGGGCACGTAGGAATACCTGATATCGTATTCGGTGCAGTTGCCGCTGCCGCTATTGTTGTAGTCCTCGTAAGGAGCGGTCCATGACAGCCTTACCCTGTCCCACTCAGCAGCGACTGACAGGTCAGTGATCGTCTGGGGCCACGGCTCATCCGTGGTCGCGCTGGCGCTGTTGGAGATACCGGACCAGTTAATAACCTCGTCGCCCACCTTGAGGGCAAACCAGTAGGTTGTCTGCGGGCTGAACCCGGTCAGCGTGAACACATCCGTCCTGCCCGGTGCTCCCGGCCGGGGCTCACCGACGTACTGCGTGGCGCTGTTCCAGTTGCTTGAATTCACCGGACCGCTGGTAGAGTGCCTGATATCGTAGTAGTAGGCCGGGCCGGTCCACCACCTTCTGTAATCATCCGCGACCGCCGTGAGGTTGAGTTCTATGCTGCGCCCGGTAATGTTTCCGCAGCTCAGATCGGTGACGGCTGAGGGTGGTGTAACATCGTTGCTTGCCGGTTTCGCGCTGGGGCTGTTGAATATGCTGGCCCAGTTCGGCACCTCATCCGCAGTCTTCAGAGCGAAGTAATAAGTATTTGATGAGCTCAGGTTGTAAACGAACATATCCTGTAGGGTTCCCGGCTCGCCGGGCGAAGGCTCACCTGTAGCCTCGGTGGCGTTGCCCCAGTTGCCCTCGTTTATTTCGCCCGAGGTGGAATACCTCATGTCATAGCTCGAAGCGATGCCTATGATATCGTCATCTCCGGGGGCCGTCCACTTCAGATAAACGCACTCTCTTTCCCCCACGGCTGTCAGGTATACAGAGGCCGGAGGCGAGATATCGCGCTCCTGTATCACCATACGCGCCTCCACATAATCCACCACCATGCGGTTACCGTTGCCGTCAGCCATCACCACCCAGTAAAGCCGCACACCATCCCACAAGTACTCGGAGAAGTTATCCGTTATCAGCGAGCGTTCAAACGTAGTGTCATTTCCTCCGGGGACAACCTCATACGGGCCCAGTTTCTCCCATCCCGGATCTGCACCATAATGTTTCCATACCCATACCTGATGGTCCACGGTGCCACCTTCGTTATAGCCCTCGAACAGGAAGTCCATGCGTACTATATCGCTCACGTTCTCATAGATGTCGAATTCGCACCATATCATGGGATCGTTCGAGCCGCCGGGGCTGGTAGTGATAAGGCGCGAATCATCGCTGGATTCCACCTGCTCATACTGCGAATCGTTCATCGGATTCTTAAAGACGAGGTTGGGGCCCTCCGGTTTAGTGGTCCAATGTCCCACCGCCCCTTCGTAGCATGCGGCTTCCGCGCTGCTGTTATTCACACCAACCAGATTGTAGATTATATCGCTAGGCCATTCAGAAGTGGTGCAGTTGGCCTCGTTAGACAGGTTAGAAAAAGCTGGCGGGTCATCGGCGTACCGCATGCGGAAGAAGTATTTAGTTTCAGCCGCCAGGTCACTCACATTATACGTCTGCTCCCCGTAGAGAGGGGCAGGTGTCGGCTCCCCCAGAAGCTGGAAAGCCAGTTCCCAGTTATAACTGGTGATGGGGTTTGTCAGATACCGTATATCATTCTCGCCATCGCCTTCTCCCTGCGACGTCCATGTAAGCGTGGTGGAATTCCACGTTGTCCCGCTGGTAGCCAGGTCATATATAGTATCCGCTGGGGTTCGTGTGGGTGAAGGCGATGGTGTACCTGTCGGTGTCGGTGTGGGTGTAGACGTGGATGTCGGTGTCGGCGTAGGTGTCGGTGTAGATGTTGGCGTGGGCGACGGCGTGGCGGTTACCGTTGGTGTCGGCGACGGCGTGGCCGTTACCGTTGGCGTCGGCGACGGCGTGGCCGTTACCGTTGGCGTCGGCGACGGCGTGGCCGTTACCGTTGGCGTCGGCGATGGTGTGGCTGTCAGCGTGGGTGTCGGCGATGGTGTAGCTGTCAGCGTAGGCGTAGGAGACGGCGTGGCTGTCAGCGTGGGCGTAGGCGACGGTGTGGCCGTCAGCGTTGGTGTGGGTGATGGCGTAGCTGTCAGCGTTGGTGTTGGCGATGGCGTGGCCGTCAGCGTGGGTGTGGGCGATGGCGTGGCGGTCAGCGTGGGTGTAGGCGATGGTGTAGCCGTCAGCGTTGGTGTTGGCGATGGCGTGGCCGTCAGCGTAGGTGTAGGAGACGGTGTGGCTGTCAGCGTTGGTGTGGGCGATGGCGTGGCGGTCAGCGTGGGTGTAGGCGATGGTGTAGCCGTCAGCGTTGGTGTTGGCGATGGCGTGGCCGTCAGCGTAGGTGTAGGAGACGGTGTGGCTGTCAGCGTTGGTGTTGGCGATGGCGTGGCCGTCAGCGTAGGCGTCGGCGACGGTGTGGCTGTCAGCGTGGGTGTCGGCGATGGTGTGGCCGTCAGCGTGGGTGTCGGCGATGGTGTGGCTGTCAGCGTAGGCGTCGGCGACGGCGTTGCGGTCAATGTTGGCGTAGGCGATGGTGTAGCCGTCAGCGTTGGTGTAGGCGACGGTGTGGCTGTCAGCGTAGGTGTCGGCGACGGCGTTGCGGTCAATGTTGGCGTGGGCGACGGCGTCGCGGTCAATGTTGGTGTCGGCGATGGTGTGGCTGTCAGCGTAGGCGTCGGCGATGGTGTGGCTGTCAGCGTGGGCGTCGGCGATGGTGTGGCTGTCAGCGTAGGTGTCGGCGATGGTGTAGCCGTCAGCGTAGGTGTCGGCGACGGTGTAGCGGTCAATGTTGGTGTAGGCGATGGTGTGGCCGTCAGCGTGGGCGTCGGCGATGGTGTGGCCGTCAGCGTGGGCGTCGGCGATGGTGTGGCCGTCAGCGTGGGTGTCGGCGATGGCGTAGCCGTCAGCGTAGGTGTCGGCGATGGCGTAGCTGTCAGCGTAGGTGTCGGCGACGGTGTAGCGGTCAGCGTAGGTGTCGGCGATGGTGTAGCCGTCAGCGTAGGCGTCGGGGTCGGCACCGGGCATGTTGTATCGCTAGTCTCTACCGATAACTTGATATAATCTATGGTCAGGTCGACGTCATTAGTCGTAATTATCACCAGCACATATACCGACCCGTCTGTGTCGATATAATTGGTCAGCGTCTTCTGCCATCCCTCCGCAGACGAAGATTTTGTATTCGTGTCCTCTGTTGTACCTATCGTAATATCAGAACCCAGCTGCACCCATGCGTTTGAGTTAAAATTCCATATCCAGTACTGCATGGTGCTGCTGGCGGCTGACGCATTCCCCACCACCTGCACGTCCATGCTGGTCAGGTTGGCGGCGCACGGCTTCTCATCGATGTCGAACCGGCACTGCACCGCGCTCATCTCCCCTGTCGAGCCAGCCAGCGTGAACGCCGCCGCATCATCGGCCGCTACGTCACTGTAATCCTGCGTGGTGAAATCGGTCCAGCCGCTATCTGCAGAAAAATTGTCCGTCGGCATGCTGCCCACGTTCTTGGACTTGGCCAGATGCCGCGTACCGGCGCCCGTGGAGAAGTCATACGTCGCCTGCCACATGTCCACCGATGTCCGCTGCCCCATCAGGATCTGGTTCAGGTACGCCCTGTCCGTGGAGGTTATCCTGCCGTCCATGCTGACGTCCGCTATCGGGTCGCCAGCCCGCTGCCCCAGTAGCATCTGGTTCAGGTACGCCCTGTCAGTGGTAGTTATTGTGCCGCTCCGGTTGCAGTCTCCGTACGGGTATCCGGTATTCTGAGTGGCGGCCTCGACGACCCAAAGGGGGGAAACGAGGGTTAACAGCAAAGCTAAAATCACGGCGAGCGCCATCGCCAGTGAGCGTAACAAGCGGTGATTTATGTCAGTCCCCATCTATACTCACCTATGCCATAGCCTTTACCTGAACCTTACCGCTGGCCCTCATCGTGGAGACTTATTATATCCCGCAGGTTCGATTTTGTCAACCACAGCATAAAATAATATAAAATTGCTTGCGTTGCTCCTGCCCTAAAAAGAGAACCCCCCGACCTGAGCCGGGGGGTTCGTCGATTCTGTGTTGTATGATTCTTACGGTTT
>CAYRYW010000022.1:0-34165 GCA_964428725.1 uncultured Dehalococcoidales bacterium | reverse complement strand
TTTATCCTCATGACACCATTATAAGTGTCACCAATCTATCTGAACTAGCTCATCCACTACACGTCATCGCGACTATACATCTGATGTCATTGCGAGTCCATCCGCCATAGGCGGAGAAGAATCTCACCGCAGTGCCTCGCATCCGAACTATTAGATGCTTCAGTCGCCTTAGACGACTTCAGCATGACAGATAATGCTCCCCAAACTACGTCCCCGCGAAAACCGGGAATCAAGCCGGGCAATGACGGATAAGAAATCCCCCTCAGTCCCCCTTTGTCAAAGGGGGATTCAGGGGGTTCAAGTGTCATTGCCAGGGCCGCATACCAACCATCATTGCAACTCCGCCCGCAATCCCCTCTGTCATTGCGAGTCCGCCAGAGGCGGGCGAAGCAATCTCAGCGCCCCACACCACCGAGATTGCCTCGTCATCCCACGGGATGCAGGCGGACTCCTCGCAATGACAATCGCATAGTGCAGTCTACGATAGCGATTGATAGCCGCAGAAAGGTCTGGTATCATGAACCTGAGATAGAGGATCAGGGATTGAGCATCGGAATAGTCTACGACCCGGTATACCTGGAGCATGACACCGGACCCCACTGCGAGGTGGCGCGGCGGCTGGAGACAACGATAAGTCATCTTAAAAACACAAAGGTGATGGACAAACTGGTGTCCATCCCTGCCCGTCCGGCGACACTCAACGAACTGACGAGGGTACACTCCGAAGCCTATATCAAATATGTCGAAGACTTTACAGCCAGGGGTGGTGGGCACCTGGACCCGGATACAGCAGTTTCTACCGGATCTTACAAGGCAGCGTTGTACGCCGCCGGCGGTTTGATAAACGCGGTCGATGCGGTAATCGATGGCGATATCCGATATTCATTCGCCCTGGTTCGGCCGCCGGGGCACCATGCCCTGCGCTGGGAAGCGATGGGCTTTTGCCTGTTCAACAACGTTGCTGTTGCCGCCAGGCATTTGATCGCAGACCGAGGGCTGCAGCGCGTGATGATCATCGACTTCGACGTACACCACGGCAACGGCACGCAGGATGAATTCTATCGCGAGCGCGAGGTGCTGTACTTCTCCACACACCAGTATCCGTTCTATCCGGGAAGCGGCTGGATCGATGAGATCGGTGAGGGGGTAGGCGCAGGTTACACCGTCAACGTGCCATTGCCCGCATACTGTGGCGACGAGGAATACCTGCGAGCCTTCGAGGAAATACTGGTGCCGGTAGCGAAGCGATTCCGACCCCAGATAGTGCTGGTGTCCGCCGGCTACGATGCGCACTGGGCCGATTCGATATCGATGATGCAGGTAAGCTCATCCGGTTACGCCGCAATGAACCGAATCATTAAAGGGCTCGCCGACGAGCTGTGCGAGGGGAAACTGGCCTACGCCCTCGAAGGGGGTTACAACCTCGAAGCGCTGGCCACCTCAGTCAGAGCCACTATAGATGTCCTTCTGAGCAGTAAAAAAGTGGCTGATCCACTGGGTGAAGCCCGCAGCCGCTACAGCATTCCGGACATCGATGCCCGCCTGCAGGAGATAAAGAAGAACCAGCATCTGGACTAGGGTCCGGGCATGGCCTGGTCCTGCGGGCACTCAGCGGGACAGTTGCTGCACTCACCATCGCAGGGCTCTACATGTATCGTTATCTGTGCGTTGGACAACTTTGCCCTGATCTCGGCTTCCAGATGGTCACACATCTCGTGTGCCCGCTGCACGCTGGCGCTGGCCGGCATTACCAAGTGTACATCGACATGCCGATCGCTCCCCGACTTCCGGGTGCGCAGCCTGTGGTAGCCCGCCAGTTCCCCCATGTGCCCCTGTATGCAGGATTCGATTGCGGTCTCTTCGTCAGAGGGTAACCGGACATCTATAATATGTTGATAGGACCTTTTTAAGACATCGTAAGCCGTCTTCAATATAACGAGGGCCACTACTATGGCGATGGCGGCATCGACCTGTACCAGGTCTGTGAAGCGCACTACGAGCAGCCCGACAAGTACCGCTGACATGCTATAAATATCGGTGGTGATATTGCGAGCATATGCCTCCAGGGCGATGGAATCCGTTTTCCTGGCAATGCGGCCAAGGTACCTCGCAAGCAGCATGTCGACCGCTATGCACACAGCCATCACTGCCACACCCGCAGTGATATATCTAACAATTGCTCCATGCAGCAACCTGTCGATGGCCTGATACAGTATGTAGGCGGCAGCGGCGAAGATGAGCCCCGCCTGGACTGACCCGCTGACAGCCTCCATCTTGCCGTGACCAAATGGATGCTCCCTGTCGGCGGGTCTGGCAGCGAAACGCAGGCCGAAGAGGTTAATCAGAGAGGCAAAAAGGTCAAGCAGACTGTCGATGGCCTGGGCGATGATGCTGACGCTGCCGCTGATGACCCCGGCGCTTACCTTGGCTACGATCAGGAGGACATTCACCCACAACGCCACGCCGGCGGCGCCGGTCTTGGTTTGCAGCATGTTTCACCCCCCGGCGGGCATGCGCCTGGGAAACAGGCGCCGGAAGACACGGCTGAAAGCGCCGCTTTCCCACAGGACCAGCAGCTGGCTGGCAATGCAGATGGAGCTATAGGTGCCGGTGATAATACCTATAAGCAGAACAAGTACGAAGTTGTGTAGAGTTGCTCCACCGAGAAGCAGCAAGGCTAATACCACCAGCAGTGTAGTCATAGCGGTATTAAGAGAACGTCCCAGGGTCTCAGTTATACTCATATTGACAATAGTGGGGAAAGCGGCTCCCGGGTTCTTTAGCCTGTTCTCTCGTATGCGGTCGAATACGACGATGGTATCGTTTACGCTGTAACCTATAATGGTCAGGATGCCGGTGATAAACATGGCGTCTATCTCAAGATCCAGCGCCAGTCCCAGAATAGAGAATACACCCAGCACAACCAGCACATCGTGTATCAGGGCGATGATGGCACATACGCCGTAGCGGAACGATCTCCGCATCTTGCGAAAGGCCCAGGTCACGTAAACCAGGATGCCGATGGCAGCGATGACCACAGCTATCGAAGCATCGCTGACTATCTCGCTGGCGATGCTGCCGGAAACCTCGTATATCTCCTCAACTGTCGGCTCCTCGCCGAACCTCTGTCCCAGACCGGCAATTATCTGGTTTACCTCTTCGTCCAGCAGGACCGACGTCCGTATCAGATAGTCCCCGGACTCCGTCTTCTGAATGACCGCGTTGCTGTGGCCCAGGTTAGCCATCTCTCCGCGCAGCTCATCTTGCGACACCTCCCGCTCGAAGCGCAGGGTCATCATGGTGCCGCCGCTGAACTCGATGCCCTGCTGCAGACCGACGGAGAGCAGGGATATGATACCGATGAGCAAGACTATCCCTGAGAACAGGAAGAACCACTTCTTTTTATTGATAAAATCGATCATTTCCTAACTCACTGCCGGAACAGTATGGCCTTTCTCGCCAGCGGCGTATACAGTATCGTGCGCAGGAAGCTCTTGGTGACAACGATGGCAGAAAACATGCTTACCACCACGCCAATGCCCAGCGTCAGGGCAAATCCCATCACCAGCGGGGCTGCCACGATCTGGCTGCCGAACCAGAACAGAATGATGCACGTTATCAGTGTCGAGAAATTGCTGTCGCGTATGGCCGGCCAGGCGCGGCTGAAGCCGGTTTCGATAGACGCCCCGAGGGTTTTGCCCGAGCGCATCTCCTCCTTCATCCGCTCGAAAATAAGCACGTTGGCGTCAACCGCCATACCGATGGACAGAATGAAGGCGGCAATGTGCGCCAGCGTAAGGGTTACCGGCACCAGCTTAAAAATGGTCAGCATGATGGAGCCGTATATGAGAAGGGAAAAGCAGGCCAGCAACCCCGACAGACGGTAGTATGCAATCATAAAGACCATCACCAGTATCAGTCCGATAATTCCAGCGACCAAGCTCTTGCTCAGCGAGTCGGCCCCGAGCGTGGCGTCCACGCTCTGTATGACCGCCGGCTCACCGATGATGAACTCCTCATCGACCCAGTGGCCCAGCGGCAGCGGCAGAGCACCGCCGTTCAACTGGCTGGACAATATCCGCGCCTCCTCATAGGTAAGTCCTTCGATGATTCCTTTATCGCTGATCTGCGCCTTGACCGTCGGCGCAGAAATGATATCCCTGTCGAGGAAGATGCCCAGCGGTTGATCCAGCAAGCGAGCGGTTATCTGGGCGAACAGCCTGGCGCCAATCTCGTTAAATTCGAAGGCCACCACCGGCTGATTGGTCTGCTGATCTATATTAATATAGCTGTTCGGCAAGAGGTATTTGCCGGTAAGGTGTATCACCTCATCATCAATGGTCCCCGTCGCCGGTATCCACGCGCTCACCGGCTCGCCAGCCTGGTGCTGGTAATACATACCGGAGTCAAGGGAGAAATTGTCCCCTTCGATAGCGGTGATCTGCTTTGCTTCCCAGGATGGCTTTCCGATACTGCCTGCCGCGCTCAGACCGATCACCAGCGTGTCTCCCACCTCGAACCCGGTGGCATCCGCGACCGTCACGTTAGTGTCACCGACGTTTGCCGCCGCCAACAGGCCAGTGCTCGCCCCTTTCAATTCCCTGAAGTCAAGCTCTGCCACCGCACCGACAAGTGATTTGGACTCTTCGGCAGTGACGCCGGGTATCTGCACCGAGATCCTGTCGCTGCCCAGCGTCTGAACGTTGGGCTCGCTGACGCCATATCGGTTGATGCGCTTCTCTATTATCCCTCGGGCAACTGCCATGGCATCAGACTCAGTGCCCGGCTGGATATCGGAGAAATCGGCTTCATAGACCAGGTGCGTGCCGCCTCTCAGATCGAGCCCCAGCGACATGCCCTCACGGCTGAAGATCTGGTACTGAGCCAGCACGACCACGGAGAATATAATCAATACAGCGATTATAAGGAGAGTTAGTGAGTGCCGTCTTCCCATGTATCGTTACCGTCTATTCCTGCTTGTCATTTCTATCTGAAGTCCTTATACCGGATGATTGCCGCTCGCTATATTATAGACTACTTTGCCTCTTTGAGTAAGCCTCCCGCATAAATCAGTGCATCTTCCCGACTGGCTATCTCCCCTGCCGCCTGTGCCTCGTGTACCGCTTCAAGCAGTCTGCCGATCTCCGGCCCGGGGCTGATGCCGAATCTTTCCATCAGGTCATATCCGGTGATGAGCCTGGGCAGCGATGCCACGTTATCCTGGCTCAACCTGTTCTCGATCACATATCTCATGGCGTTGGCATGCCGCAGCCACTCGTCGAATTCCAGTGTAGGGCCGCGCGCCGCCAGGTGGTCGGCAAGGTTGAGGAAGATTGTATCGATGCCGACATCACCTGTATCCCGGAAATAGCGATATATGGCGCGGCGTGTAGGCATTTCCTCATCGCGGGCCATCTGACCCGGCCGCAGATGATGCTCGATCATCGTAGCTACCATGTCGCGCTCCCGGTTGCTGAAGCGCAGCCTGGCCATGATCCCACCAGCCACAGCGGCGCCCTCCTGAGAGTGTCCGAAGAAGCGCATGCGCCCGTCAGCCTCGACAGTTTTTGTCTGCGGTTTGGCGATGTCGTGCAGCAGGCCGGCCAGCTTGAGCAGTGTCAACCGGCTGTGTCCGCTGGATATCGCTTCCGAGAAATAGTCCTCCAGTTGCGGGTGCCACGGCGCAGCCTCTCTCACCTGCTTACCAAGGTACTCAACATCGGATGCGTGCAGCAGAAACTCGATGGTAGCTACCGTCTCTATCGAATGAGAAAGCACGTCCCAGAAGTGCTCCTTAGGCTGAGGCTCACCTTTGCATGGAGCGAGCTCAGGCAATACTGCCAGCAATAATCCCAACTCGTCAAGCCTGCGCAGCCAAACAGCTGCCGGGGAGACTCCCAGCAGGCGGCATAGCTCGTCACGAATCCTCTCAGCGGCAACAGTCGCGATCATCTCATGGTGACGCGCTATCTGCTCCGCAGTCGAATTGTCGATGGAGAAACCGCACTCCGCGGCCAGCCGCACGGCACGCAGCAGACGTAGCGGGTCGCGGCGCAAGCCCTCCTCGCTCACGGAACGCACGACACCGGCCTTCAAATCCTTCAGCCCATCGCAAGGATTGATTATCGTCGGAGCAGGCATGTTGATATCTTCCAGTTTTATGGCCATGGCATCGATAGTGAAATCCCTCAACGCAAGATCGTCTGCGATAGCACCTCGCATCATGGACAGGTCCAGGTGATCCGGCACTTCGGCCGAGAACACCACCCGCGCGATCTCGTTCTCTTCATCCAGCGGCACGAACTTGCTGTCCAGCGACTCGGCGAGGAAACGGGCCACCTGCATGGCCGGAGCGTTGACCACGATATCCAGGTCCTGGCTCTCACGCCCGATGAGTCTGTCACGTATATAGCCACCCGTCAGGTAGCCCTCGATGCCACGGCTGGCGAGGAGCCCCTGTACCTGTGTTAGAATGCCCATCGTTTCTCCATTTAAACTAAAACGCTTTGCTCTCATTGGCAGCACGCCTCTGGCGGATACGCCACATACGAACTTAACGGTGACTATATTTCCGGCGTTGTCTCGGAAGGGGTCACCTTTTCCAGGTTGTCGAGACTATCCAGGTGATCGATATACAGTATCCCGTTAAGGTGGTCGATCTCATGCTCCAGCGCCTCAGCCAGCAGCCCTTGCCCCTTGATGCGTATCGGTTTACCATAGCGATCGATACCCTTGGCGATGACCTTGGTAGATCGCTTTATCTCACCTCGATAGCCCGGGACGCTCAAGCACCCCTCAGTCACTTCCATCTCGCCCGAGCGTTTAACGATCTCAGGATTCACCAGCACTATGGTATCCTCACCGGGTATCTCGAGCACCGCCACTCGCAGCGATATCCCCACCTGGGGTGCAGCCAGCCCTACACCCCCATAGGCGTGCATGGTTTCAATCATGTCATCGATAAGTTGAGATATCTTCCTATCGATCCTGGTAACCCTTTTTGCCTTCTGGCGTAATACAGGGTCGGGGTGGGTACGCATTTGCAGGACTGCCATCGGTCTGCCTAAATACCTGGCATATTATAGCCGAGGACATTCTCCCCTGTCAAAGCAGGCTTACGGGATCGATGTCAACGGCCCATCCCTGCGGCAGGGGAACCTCTTCCAGCAAGCGCTGTGGTTCATCGCCGCGCAGAATTATCTGCCAGCGGTATTTGCCGCGAAGGCGCGGGATGAAGGCCGGCGCCAGCCCGATAACGGATACGTCCAGTCCCTGCGACATGCGCTCTTCCTCCAGCGCCTGATACATGCGGTTTGCCTCCCGATGACACAGGCTGTTGCTGGTGTGCGTATACACCAGGCGCACCAGACGGCTGAACGGCGGCAACTGGTACTGCTGGCGACAGGAGATCTCCTGTTGATAGAAGCCAACGTAATCGTTTTCTGCGGCACAGCGTATGGCGTAATGATCCGGGGTATAGCTCTGGATAACGACGCGACCGGGCAAGGTGCGCCTGCCCGCCCGTCCCGCAACCTGGCACAGTATCTGGAAGGTGCGTTCGGCGGCACGGAAGTCGGGCAGGTGAAGGCTCAGATCCGCATTGATCACCCCCACGACAGTGACCAGCGGGAGATCCAGCCCCTTGGCGATCATCTGCGTCCCGACCAAAATGTCGGCACCGTGTCCCATAAACCTGTCCAGGATCTTCTCGTGGGAATGCTTACCGCCCGTCACATCACGGTCCCAGCGGACGGTCCTTGCGTCGGGGAAGGCCTGAAGTATCTCTTCTTCAACCCGCTGTGTCCCGATGCCGAGGAATTTGATATGCCGGCTGTGGCAATGCGGACATACCCGCGGTGCCCTCAACTTGTAGTTGCACTGATGGCATACCATCCGTTCACCTGCGGAGTGATAAGTCATCGGTATATCGCATCGCCGGCAGCGGGGAACATAGCCACAATCGCGGCATTGCACGAAAGTGGCGGTTCCGCGCCGGTTGAGGAACAGGATCACCTGCTCTCTAGCTGCCAGCGCCCGCTGTACAGACCGGTGCAATGTGCGGCTGAAGATGCTGCGGTTGCCTGACTTGAGCTCTTCGCGCATATCGACCACCGTCACCCGATTCTCCCCGGACGCAATTCTTTCCGGCAATTCCAGTATTTTGCAGTCGCCTGTGCGGCTCCTGTGATACGTCGCTATGTCCGGCGTGGCGCTGCCCAGCACCACCACCGCACCTGTAAGCCTGCCCAGCTCGATGGCCACATCGCGGGCGTGATATCGCGGTGATTTTTCATGCTGCTTGTATGTCCACTCGTGTTCCTCATCCAAGACGATAAGCCCGAGATTTACCTGTGGAGCGAAGATAGCGCTGCGCGAACCGATCACCACATCGGAGGCACCGTCCTTAATGCGGCGCCACTCATCGAACTGCTCCCCGATGGACAGCCCGCTGTGCAATACCGCGACCTTATCCGGGAAACGCGATGCAAACCGGGCGATGGTCTGCGGTGTCAGAGCGATCTCGGGTACCAGCACGATAGCCTGTTTCCCCAGCCTGACCGTCTGCTCCAGCGCCCGAAGGTAGATCTCCGTTTTACCGCTGCCGGCGACGCCATGGAGCAGGAATACGCCCGTCTTATCCGTACTGGAAGCCGCCGGCGAAGACGACAGCCTGTCGATCAGGGCTGCCCTGACCTCGCGCCAGACATTTTCCTGCGCGGGCGTCAAATCGGGTGCAGGTGTAGCTGCATAGGTGCGATGCGCCAGAGGGTCGCGGTAGACCTGGACCTGATTGATGGACACCAGTCCCTTTCTCTTGAGAGCGGCTACAACTGAATCGCTATGCTTCAGGCGCTGTCTGGCCTCTGCCAGCGTTATCGGGCCTTCTTCGAGTAGCTTCAGGAGTTCCGCCTGCTTGGGCGCGCGGTTCTTATGTAGCAGGCGCTCCATCTCCCCCACTGCCTCCAACGACAAGTGAAGGTATGGGATGGTCTTGGGTCTGACTATACCTTTCTCCAGCGACTGGGTCTTCTTTATCAGCCGCTTGCGCACCAGTTGGTCGATCAAGGCTCTGGCTTCCCCCTTACCGATCACCTTCTCGACCTCTCGCATCTCCACTTTACCCTTCCCGCTGACTAAATCCAGCAGCGCCATCTGTCTGTGATTGAGCGTGGCTATAACGCTCCCGGGAGGATAGGGTATCAGGCTGACGAATGTGAGCACGCGACGCGAAAATCCCGGGGGCAGCATCAGCGCGACACAGGAAAATAGAGAGGCGTGATAACGATTGCTGATCCAGCGGGCAAGCTGGATCTGGGACGGCGACAGCAAAGGCCGCGGCTCAATGAGGCTGGCGACCTGTCTGACCTCAGACACTGAGGGGAACTCGTTAACTTCGAAGACTATGCCCTGCAGCACCCGCGGCCCGAACGGAACCCAGACTGCATGCCCGACGGATAGATACATGTTTTCAGGCACAGCGTAACAGAACGTCTGACGCTGGGCTGCCGGGGAATTGACCGCTACTTCGACAAAACTCATCCCCGCTTTCATCCTCTAAAAGATGCAGTGAGTGCTGAAAAAGGGCCGGAATCGAAGAGGTTATACCATCCCCTGTGCTATTGAGCTACTGCGCCCTCTTCTTTGGACCTTCGTTCCTTGAGGCGAGCCTGCTTGGAAGTGAGGCCCCGCAGGTAGTAGAGTTTAGCGCGGCGCACCTTGCCATGTCGCACTACCTCTACTTTCTCAACAGAGGGTGAATGGAAGAAAAATGTCCGCTCCACACCCACGCCGTACGACACTCGCCTGACTGTGAAGCTGGCGTTATTACCACCCTTCCTTATCCTGATGACCACGCCCTGAAATATCTGTGTCCGTACGCGATCACCCTCAACAATCTTGATGCTTACCTTTACTGTATCGCCGGGCCTGATTGCGGGTATATTGGGATTGGGCTCAACGGTAATCAGCATGTTCATTTAATCGTCCTCTCTTTCGATTCGTGCCAGAAGCCTTTTATCATCATCGGACAGCTCGGCTCTCTGTATCAGGTCTGGTCTCCGCTCTAGCGTGCGGCGCAACGATTGCTCCCGGCGCCATCGAGCGATCTGCGCGTGATTGCCTGAAAGAAGTATATCAGGAATCTGCCAACCGCGAAAGGATTGGGGTCGCGTATATTGAGGGTACTCCAGCAAACCATTCGAATGTGACTCTTCCACTTTCGATTCCTCCGACCCCAGAGCGCCGGGCAACTGCCTCACCACGGCATCCACCACTACCATCGCAGCGAGTTCTCCCCCGCTGAGGGTATAATCTCCGATGCTTATCTCGTCGGTGGCCAGGTGCTCATGTACCCGCTCATCCACTCCCTCATAGTGCCCGCAGATGAGCACTAGCTCGCTGTGCCTCGATAGCTCATCAGCTATGCGCTGGTTGAACAGCCTTCCCCGGGGAGTTAGCAGGATGACAGGCGCGCCGCTACACTTCCTGGCCGCCTCAACTGCAGCGAATATCGGCTCCGGTTTAAGCACCATGCCCGGGCCGCCGCCATACGGGGAATCATCGACTACATGGTGCTTATCGCTGGTATAGTCCCTGATATTATATATTGACAGGTTTATAATACCCTGCTCGATAGCGCGCTTGATGATGCTGTCGCCGAAGGGGCCGCTGAACATGGCGGGGAAGAGTGTCATTATGTGTATATGCATATCCTGTTGTGCCCGTATCTCTCAATTCACCCTCTGTGTTTTTCACCGCACTCTCCAGCCTCTCCCCTGAGCGTTTCAATCGCATGCGGCAGAGCTGTCAAGACAACCTCCAGACACTCACGAACCGCCCTCGGGCTGCCGGGCAGGTTAAGTATGAGCGTCCGTCCCCGTATACCGCAGGCCGCCCGACTCAGCATTGCCATGGGCGTCTTCTTCAGGCTCTCGGCCCGCATCGCCTCGACGAAACCCGGCGCTACCCTGTCCAGGACTGCGAGTGTAGCCTCCGGCGTCACGTCGCGCGGGGTAAGGCCGGTGCCGCCCGTAGTAAGTATGAGGTCGAGTCCCAGCTTATCAGCCCAGTCGATAAGCCTGGCAGAAATCACCTCGCGCTCGTCGGGGACGACTTCATATTTTACCAGATTCGAATCGAGAGCGGCAAGCATCTCCTTGATGACCCTGCCGCTCTCGTCAACCCTCTCGCCGCGAGAGCCCTTATCGCTGATTGTCAGTATGCCTAAGTTAAACATTGCAGCTTATTCTACAAACGGCCAGCTCCAGGCAACACCCCATATCGCACCAGTCGCATCACTTACTTCAACCAGCACCACATCCGGAGGTGGACTGGAGGCAGACACATCCAGCGTGAAATCGTACCAACCGTCAGAAACCAGAGGGCTATCTTGGAAATACTCCTCGCCCAGCAATATTGGATCACAGAATTCCAGCGTCCAGAAGTGAAGGTCATATATGCTGGTAGGTGTACCCGCCGGGCCGAAGTAACTCGTCTCTGGATGAATTTCGATTTCCCAGTAGCTCGTACCCGGCCATATGCCGGTACCATAATCAGTGAGATGGGTAGTCAGGTCCACCACTGTTGGCCCCACCAGCCAGCTTGCGATCCTGCCCCAGGTATTGTGGTTTTTATCGGTCAGGCATATGGTAATGCACTCAGGCACTGCGGTTCCCGGAGGTACCGATACATCGAACGTATATGTCGTGCACGGCTGCAGTGGAGTGTCGAAGTATTCGCTGCCCAGGTATGTACTGCCGCTGAAGAAATGCAGATCGTAGATATTTGTCCCGTTAGGGAAGTAAGCAGGGATACAGTGCATCTCAACAGTGAATCCGCCACCGGTAGGCTTGGCCCTGTGCACTGAGTGGATACCGGTAACAACCGGCGCATCAGCACATACGGTTGGCTTGGGGGTTTGTGTTGGTTGCACAGTCCTCGTCTCCCCCGGCTGTTCAGTGGGTTCATCCGTTGGTAATTTTGTCTTCGTCGCCGTGGGGACAGGTGGGGGGTAAACAGTCTTGGTAGGTGTTGGACCACCGGTCTTTGTAGGCGGACGTGTCTGGGTTGCCGTCGGCGTAGGCGTCGGCACTACATACGGCGATACAGCGACAGCATAATCTATCTCGACATGAACCGGGAGATTCGGTGAATATGTCCCTTCGTAGTTGAGCAAATCGGCAGCCCGGTTCTGCCCTTGGAAGTTAGTAACATCCTTGCCCTCTGCATAGTCATCAAGCGCCCACAGGCCTCCAGGGCTGGTGGATGCGACAACCTTATAGACATCGTGCGAGACGTATTTCGTATCGTTATGCACCGAGGAGTTGTGCGGATAGGCATGAGCCACAGGTACTCTGCCCTCGCCGCCGGCCTCGGCATTGTCCCAGTACGGATCGCTGATGCCGAGCTTGGACTCTTCCGAGTTGACACCGGCGCAGGTGACATAGTGCCCGCCCATGCGCACCCACCGTCCACCCGCGGCTACAGCCGATTCCTGCCACTGCCAGAAGCCCAGCAAGAGGACAACGTCCTGGCAGCGTCTTATCTCCTTCTCGATCCACTCAAACTCAGGGCTTTTCTCCAGATGAACGTAGAAATCGTCATCAAGGCCTTTATCGATTAAATATTGTTCGATGGCGTCTTTCATATCAGCGACGTTCGTACCAGAATGTCCATCGCCCGATGACTGGCCATCGGTGTCCATGCGCTTCGCCAGGTCTTCTACAAGTGGTTTCACATTCTGTGAATCGTGGTCATCCCAACCGGGCGCACCGACGGGACTGTAGGACTGAACCATGGGGTAATTGTCATTGACGATTGGAGGTGCCTTGGGGCTCGGCTCGTACTTCGAATCGAACCACCACAGCGAGTTGGCGACAGCCACCGGCCCGCAATGGCTCCACGTCGGAGCCGCCGCCGTCGACGACCAGCCATACTGCTTCTGATCGAAATCCGGCATGCCGCTCATGGCATAGTCGATTAAGTTAGCTGGTTTCCAGTACCAACCGGCAATCGGCGCTGGCGTTGGAGTAGGTTTTGCCTCAGGCTCCCTCTTGCCGCAAGAAGCCAGGATCAGGCTCGCGAGCAATAATACTACGAGCAGTCCATACAACTTGGAGTACTTAATCATCTTCAGCCTCCTTTTGCAATGATCATATCGCTATTTACTATATGTAACATCTATTATGCGATACAAAGAACTGAAAACGGCTGGAATAATAGCACATTAAACAACTTTTGTAAATAGCCAAAATGTCTGAATGTGCCCAGGGGGTATTGACAAATGGTGGGGTATTGTGGTAATCTTTGGCTTAAATTGGGAATTAGTGGTAAATCAGATGATTAATTTTAATTTCTGCCCTGAAGGGCCTAAAAACCGAAAATTGGGAAATTTGTTTTAGAGGATTAATTTTAATATGGGTTTCCTCGGAGAATACGAATACAAAGTAGATGCCAAAGGCAGGATCCCGCTGCCGCCCAAATACCGCAAGGATTTCGCCGGTGGCATCGTGCTGAATATGGGTGTTGAGGAATGCATAAATGTATATCCGCTGCAGGTCTGGGAACGGATTGCAGAGCAATACGATTCCGGTCCCATAGCGCCGAGCAAAACGCGCCAGAGGGCCAGAGCGATATTCGCTACCGCCTTCGAACAGGAATTGGATGACCAGGGCAGGATAATGTTGCCGCAACCGCTGCGCCAGCACGCAGGCATAAAAGACAGCCTGGTAATACTGGGCGCCAACAAGTATCTCGAAATCTGGGACAAGAAGAGCTGGGAAAAGCAAAAGTCTGAGGTCAGGAAAGAGGCCTGGCAGATCTACGAGAGCGTGGAGAATAAATGATGGGCGTACATGTGCCGGTACTGCTGCCAGAGGTCATAGCAGCGCTGCAGGTAAAACCTGGAGGGCAGTACATAGATTGTACTGTAGGTTATGGAGGACATGCCGCCGCCGTGCTGGAGCACGGCGGTTGTGTATTGGGCATCGATGTCGATCCGAAGGCTATCGAGGTCGCCAGGCAAAGGCTGGGGCAGTACGGCGAAAGGGCTATATTAATCAACGAAAGTTACAACCGGATGGAGTGTATCGCGATTGAAACAGGGTTCAATCCTGCGGATGGCATACTTTTAGACCTCGGTATATCGTCATTCCAGCTTATGGACGCCAGCCGTGGATTCAGCTTCCAGGTCGACTCCCCTCTCGATATGCGATTCGATCCGAACACACAGTTGACAGCTTCAGATGTAGTTAACAAGTTTCCCGAGATGGAGCTCAGGGATATCATTCAGCGATATGGTGAGGAACGCAGGAGCAAAGAGATAGCTCGAGCGATTGTTGCCAGTCGACCCGTGAGTACTACAACACAGCTGGCATCACTGGTGGCGAAGGTAGTGGGAAAGGGTGGGAGGATCCACCCGGCAACGAAGACTTTCCAGGCGCTGCGCATATTCGTCAATGACGAACTGGAGCGATTAAAGGAATCATTGAAGCAAGCTGTCAATATCTTGGGACTGGGGGGGCGCCTCGTGGTGATCAGTTTTCATTCCCTGGAAGATCGCATCGTAAAAGAGTTCTTCAAAAGGGAAGCTGCCAGTTGTATCTGTCCACCCCATACGCCTATTTGTATGTGCAAACACAGGGCAAGCCTTAAGTTAATCAACAAAAAAGTGATTACACCCTCGCAGTCAGAGATAGAGGCAAATCCACGCAGCCGCAGCGCTAAGATGCGGGTTGCTGAGCGAGTCTAATGTATAGGGAGTGTGGGCAGTGTCCTGCTCGAAACTGGTGAGCAATTTCGTCGAGCCCAGAGCTATGGGCAGCGACACTGCCCCTCCTATAAAGGGGGTAGATAGATGACATGAGACGATGTTTCAAGCTATTGCCAGAAAATTTAGAAGAAGGAGGAGAGGTAAATGGCAAAAAGCGAAATTATATCCTGTATAGATGTAGGCACCACCAAGATATGCAGCATCATGGCTAAACCGGGTCAGAATGGCGAGCTACAGGTGCTGGGCGTCGGTCTGACACCATCCCGTGGATTGCATAAGGGGCTGGTGGTAAATATCAGCGAGGCCAGGGAATCGATACGCAATTCTGTGCGCAAGGCGGAGCAGGCCAGCGGACTGAAGATGGAGTCCGTATATGTGGGAGTCACAGGCCGACACGTAACATCTCTTAATAAGAGAGGCGTGGTCTCCATCTCCCGCAACGACAAACTCGTACGCCCGGATGACCTTAAAAGAGTAATGCAATCGGCCAGGACCTTCACCGTGCCCAACGACCGGAAGCTGCTCCATGTTATCCCCAGAGGCTATGCCATCGACGGGCAGACAGGGGTAAAGAATCCGGTCGGAATGCACGGTTTCAGGCTGGACGTGGAGACGCACGTTATCACCGCCGCGGTAGCCTCAGTACAGAACCTGGTCAAATGTATCCGGGGCGTGAATCTGGAGATCGAGGACCTGGTCCTGGAGCCACTTGCCAGTTCGGAAGCGGTGCTGCGCCATGACGAGCGTGACGCCGGCGTTATCCTAGCCGATATCGGCGGAGGCACCACTGACATAGCCATATTCAAGAACGGCAGCATATGGCATACCGCAATCCTTCCCGTTGCCGGATACCAGATGACGCGGGATATCGCTATAGGTCTGGGTATACCCTTCGATACAGCGGAGCAGGTAAAGCGGAAGTTCGGCAGCGTGATGCCCATATACGATTCTGCGGAGGACGATTCTGCCACTCCACTGAGCACCAACGGATACGGGGTATCTTACCAGGATCTCAGTGATATTATCCGGGCCAGGGTTGAGGAAATCATCAAATTGATCGCCCTGGAACTGCCCTCTGACTACGATAGAGAGGTGCCTGCCGGCCTGGTGCTCACAGGCGGTTGTGCAAACCTCAAGGGCATAGCTCCAGTAGCACGCGATATCCTGGAGCTGCCGGTGCGTGTGGGCGTGCCTCAGGGTGTGTATGGGATAGCGGATGTGCTGCCGGATCCCGCATTCGCCACCGGGGTCGGATTGCTCCTCTGGGGAGACAGGAAATTCGGCAGCGCCCAGAATTGGCGTTCATCAGGGGTAAGCGATTCACTGAGAAAGCTCGCTATCCGCATGAGGAAATTGATACTACATTAAAAATATTTAAGTAAGGAGGAAAAGATGGCAAGACCGGGATTGGTTCCAAATCCAGCAAAGATAAAAGTTCTAGGACTTGGCGGCGGCGGCTGCAACGCTGTCAGCCGCATGGTGGAAGCCGAGATCCAGGGGGTTGAATTCATCGGGATGAATACCGATGCCCAGGCGTTACTGTGCACCAATATCCCCACCCGATTGCAGGTCGGCGAGAAGCTGACCCGGGGGCTGGGTGTTGGAGGTGACCATTTACAGGGCATGAAGGCGGCAGAGCAGAGCCGTGATGAGATCCGCTCCTGTGTCTCCGATTCAGACATGGTATTCATCACTGCGGGCATGGGCGGCGGCACCGGGACCGGCTGTGCGCCGGTAGTGGCCGAGCTTTCCAAGGAGGCCGGAGCTCTCACCATTGCCGTTGTCACCAGGCCATTCGCCTTTGAGGGAACACACCGTGCGACGACTGCTGAGGACGGTATATCGCGCCTGATAGATAAGGTAGATACCCTGATCACCATCCCCAACGATCGTCTGCTCGAGCTGTGCGACCAGAGGACAGGCGTTGACCAGGCCTTCAAAATGGCCGACGACGTCCTGCTGCATGCCGTGCAGGCTATCGCAGAAGTCATTACCGTGCCCGGCATCATTAATCTGGACTTCGCCGATGTCAAGGCGGTGATGAAGGATGCCGGACAGGCGTGGATGTCCATCGGGCGTGGCAGCGGGCAGAAGCGCGCTATCGATGCGGCACAGGCAGCCCTGGCCAGCCCGCTCCTGGATGTCTCAATCGATGGTGCAATGGGCGTGCTGTACAATGTCACCGGCGGCGAGTCGCTCACGATGGCGGAGGTAAACGAAGCGGCTCAGATCATAGGGAAAGCAGTAGACTCTGAGGCGAATATAATCTTCGGCGTGGTCCATGACAAGTCCATGGATAGTGAGGTCAAGATCACGCTGGTTGCCACCGGTTTCCACACAGCAGGCAGCAAAACCATACGCAAGGATGAAGAGCTGCGACGCCTGGTGGAGGGTGCGGACAGCGAGCAGGAACTGGATATTCCCACCTTCCTGCGACGGCCATTGCCGCGACGCCAGACATTCGAGACACATGCGGTGGACAAGAAGACGCTGCGCTTCCGGTCACCAGTAAAATAGTGATACCCGATATAGTCGGGACAATCGTAGGGCCACAGTCGCTTTCGCGACCTGTGGCCCTCTTGTTTTTAAAAAGGGTTAAGGTTGACAACAACAATATATTGTGGTATCATCATAGCCCTGATACAACCTGATGTGGTGTAAAACATGCGGTGTCCTTACTGTAACTACGGCGATTCAAAAGTAATTGATTCGCGGGACGTCAGTGATGCGATACGACGTCGGCGCGAGTGCCTTGAATGCGGTGCTCGCTTCACCACTTACGAGCGATTGCATATGGCAACCCTGCTGGTGGTCAAGAAAGACGGCCGCCGCGAGGAGTTCAATCGGGATAAGGTTATATCAGGCATCAGGAAGGCATGTACCAAAAGGCCGGTGTCGCAGGCGATGATTGAGCAACTGGTGGACGATATCGAGGCCAGGCTGCGCCGCACGGGAAGGGGTGAAGTGCCGGCATCGCTGATAGGCGATATGGTGATGGAGGGACTGCGGCAACTGGATGGCGTCGCCTATATTCGCTTTGCCAGCGTTTACCGCGACTTCGCCGACATCGACGAGGTACGCGCGGCAGCCGATGCATACATTAAATTGAAACTGTCACACGACGATACGGCTCAGCTGCCGCTGTTCCCCGATCCGCCGGACACTGCCGATAATATGGAACACGAGCTGGATACCGTATCAGCGTCGGTAAAATCGAAGGGGTAGTTTGCACACAGACAAACGAGCAGGGACGAATACCATGTCAAATGATCCGGGCAGGAGATACAGGCTGGAGGCGGTTCGCACCAGGATCGCACGGCAGGTCTTCCGTTACTGCGAATCTGAGGGTCTAGCCGACCGGGAGCTGTTGGAGAGGATAACGGACAGGGTCATTCACTATATGGAGAAGTCCCAGCTCAGCCTCCCGGGCATAGAAGTCGCGAGTGCAATACCCGAATGGCGGCTTAAGCCCTCTGAAATACAGGCCGTAGTGAAAACTATTCTAGCTGAAGGGAGCGATATGAAGGTCGCTGAAGAACGAAAAAATGAGATACAAAAGGATGCCGGGATCGATGGCGAGAGTAAACCGACGATCGCCAAGAAATCGCCTTCCAGGAAGTCGGTCCCCGGGAGACCGGCGACCGTCGATGCCGATCTCTCCACCTTTTCCACGAATGCGATGAGGGTCCTGGAGAAGAGATACCTCAAGACTGATGAACAGTTCCAGGCAATCGAAACGCCTTTCGATCTGTTCCGCCGCGTGGCACAGAACATCGCCTCCGCCGAGCAAATCTACAACCCGTCTGCCGATCCCGGACACTGGGAAGACCAGTTCTACCGGATAATGGCGAACCTTGAGTTCCTGCCCAACTCCCCTACCCTGATGAATGCGGGGCGTGAGCTGCAGCAGCTATCGGCCTGCTTCGTGCTGCCGGTTGGCGATTCCATGGAGAGCATCTTCGACACCATAAAGAACACCGCCCTGATCCACAAGAGCGGCGGGGGCACCGGCTTCGCCTTTTCCAGGTTGCGGCCGGCGGGTGACATGGTGGGCTCCACCGGCAAGGTTGCCAGCGGGCCTGTATCCTTCATGCGGGTCTTCGATGCTGCCACCGATGTAATCAAGCAGGGAGGCATGCGCCGCGGGGCAAATATGGCCATACTCAATGTTGACCACCCCGATATCATGGAATTCATAACTGCGAAAGAGAGCGGTAACAGGCTGGCGAACTTCAACCTGTCGGTGGCGGTCACTGACAGCTTCATGGCGGCAATCGAATCTGGTGGTGACTACGAGCTGAGGAATCCGCGAGACGGATCGCCGCAAAAGAGTCTCAATGCCAGGGAAGTGTTCGACAAGATCGTGGACATGGCGTGGCGCACCGGAGACCCCGGGCTGGTGTTCATCGATCGCATCAACAGCAAGAACCCCACACCGCAGCTGGGAACTATCGAGAGCACCAACCCCTGCGGCGAGCAGCCGCTGCTCCCCTACGAATCCTGTAACCTGGGATCGATAAACCTTGCCAGGATGGTGGCGAAATCCGACGATGGCCGCTACGAGATAGACTATGACCGGCTTGCCGATACAGTAAATATAGCAGTCAGGTTTCTGGACAACGTGATCGACAAGAACAGATTCCCGCTATCCGAGATAGAGAACATGACCAAGAAGACGCGCAAGATAGGACTGGGGGTCATGGGTTTTGCAGACATGCTAATCAAGCTGTGTATCCCCTACGATTCGCCCGAGGCCCTGGCGACTGGTGAAAAGGTTATGCGTTATGTAAATGATGTGGCAGTTGCGGCTTCGGGGGCGCTGGCGGAGGAACGAGGCGTGTTCCCTGCCTTTGAGGGCAGCGACCATGAA
The DNA here is from genome assembly GCA_964428725.1 of uncultured Dehalococcoidales bacterium. Lineage (GTDB taxonomy): Bacteria > Chloroflexota > Dehalococcoidia > E44-bin15 > E44-bin15 > CAYRYW01. The sequence continues at coordinate 14,525 of CAYRYW010000022.1, read as the reverse complement.
GTGCTCGGCCGCCGCAGGGTGAGAAATGCCACTGTGACCACCATCGCCCCTACCGGTACGCTGAGCATCATCGCGGGCTGCTCCAGCGGTATAGAGCCGCTGTTCGCGCTGAGCTATGTTCGCCACATACTGGACGGTGATGAGCTGCTCGAGGTGAATCCCTATTTTGAAGAGGTTGCCAGAGGTGAAGGCTTCTATTCGACCGATCTGATGAAAGAGCTTGCCACCAGGGGCAGCATACGGGCCATGGATGGCGCAGTGCCGGAATGGGTCAAGAAGGTATTCGTTACCGCCCACGACATCGGCCCGGAGTGGCACGTCAAAATGCAGGCCGCCTTCCAGAGATCTACCCATAACGCTGTATCCAAAACTATCAACTTTCCCCACACCGCTACCAGGGAGGATGTCTCCCGGGCTTATACGCTCGCCTATCAACTGGGGTGCAAGGGGATCACCATTTATCGGGACCGGAGCAAGGATGCGCAGGTACTTAACATCCCCGCTGAAACAGAGACACAGGAAAGCAGACTGGAGCCACGCAAGAGGCCCAGGGTAACAAGGGGCATTACCGAGAAAGTGACCACCGGATGCGGCAGCATTTACGTCACGGTTAACTTCGACGAGTACGGGATCTGCGAGGTCTTCTCCAGCCTGGGCAAGGCGGGCGGCTGCGCCTCGGCACAGTTGGAAGCTATATCCAGGCTGATATCCCTGGCGCTGAGGTCCGGCATGGACGTAGCTGCGATAGTAAAGCACATACGCGGCATTCGCTGTCCATCGATAGCGTGGGACCAGGGCCACGCCATACTGTCGTGCCCCGATGCTATCGCCAGCGTACTGGAGCGACAGATAAACGGAAATATTACAGATGAGTCCAAGCGCACAACTTCTCCTGCCGTAGCAGTACAGCTCGGCGGGCAGTGTCCGGAGTGCGGCGGCATGCTGGTATATCAGGAAGGTTGCCAGATATGCCACGGTTGCGGTTATACCAAATGCGGGTGAGGTACAGTTCAGTGCCTGATCTCGATAGCTATATAATGATGGGAATAGGAGCGCTGTTCATGCTGCTGGGTGGTGTTTCCTTCCTGCTGGCCAGGAGTGAGGAGCGCCACCTGACCGAAGTCCTGTCGCAGCGTTTCGACCTCAGAGAGTTCGTCACCGGTTGGCCGATGCGCATCGGGCCGGATGCAATCAGGATCGGCGGCCGCATATTTATCATCTTAGGAATGGTGGTGTTCTTTATGGGCATCATCTTCCTATTCATCGATTGAGGAGGGTGATTTGGCTCAGAAAGTTGAACGCGGAACCAAGGAAGAACAGTCCGGAATTGAGCAGCTGAACAGACGGCTCGATGCGCTCGACAGGAGGCTGGACGATATCGACAGCATGGTCAGCGCCATCGCGGAGCGGGCGATGAAGCGGCCACTGGAAATATCGGTAAGATGCCCTAACTGCGGGCGTACAGTAGAGATCGGGATCGTCGGCAGCGAGAAAATGACCAAGAAGCTGTAACTGTATCATATGACATGGAACTCGGGTGCGCGACAGGCGTTATCTCATGAGCAGGGCACGATCATAAAGGATTGGGGTGGCCGCATACCCATAGCCCTGATATACCCCAATAATTACTACGTAGGCATGTCGAGCCTTGGCTTGCAGACCATCTACGGATTGTTCAATAGCTATGACGCCATCGTGTGCGAGCGGGTGTTCTGCAATAGCGGAGGGAAAAGCATAGAGTCCGGCCGTCCGCTGGCCGACTTTGCCGTATTTGCCTTTTCCGTATCCAGCGAACTGGACTACTTCAATGTCCTGGATATGCTGATAACGGCCAGAGTGCCCCTGCATGCCGCCAAACGCAGTGATTCACACCCTATAGTTATCGCCGGGGGGCCCTGTGTCACCACCAACCCTGAGCCTCTGGTACCGTTCTTCGACGGCTTCGCCATAGGCGAGGGTGAGGCCATCGTACCGTCAATGGTGACAGCCTTCGAGGAATGCATCCAGATGGGCAGGGACGAGCTTCTGCACAGGTTGAGTTCAATACCCGGCATGTATGTGCCCCTAATCAGGGACAATGATATCGTCGAACGGCAAATGGTGCATAATCTGGATGATTTCGAAACCGCCTCGGTTATCCTCACCCCGCATACCGAATTCAGCAACATGTACCTTCTGGAGATATCCAGGGGATGCCGCTGGGGCTGTCGCTTCTGTCTTGCCGGCTTCGCCTTCCGCCCCATGCGCTTCCGCTCCACGGAGAAACTGCTACGAACGGCTAAGAAAGGACTGACCTGCGGAAAGAGGATCGGGCTACTTAGCGCATCGCCTGCGGACCACCCGCAGATAGACGAGATGGTCGTGAAACTGCGCCACATGGGCGCTGAAATATCGGCAAGCTCGCTCAGGATTCGCCCCCTGTCAACAGTATTGCTGCACGGCATCGCTGAGAGCGATTCCACCACTGTCACCTTCGCTCCGGAGGCCGGCTCGGAAAGGCTGAGGCAGGTCATAAACAAGGGCATCACCGAGCGGGATATAATCACTGCAGCCGATGAGGTCGGTGCGCTGAATTTCCACCAGATGAAGCTGTATTTCATGATCGGGCTTCCTACAGAGACAGCCGAGGATATCGACGATATGATAAGGCTGGTGCTCGCCCTGAAAGAACGGCTGGTACAGCAGCGTGCCGGCACGCGTATCGTACTGTCTTTTGAGCCATTCGTGCCCAAGGCGGGAACGCCGTTCCAGCGACTGCCCATGGCCAGCCAGAAGATGCTCAAGCATAACCTGTCCAGGCTGAGGAGCAGCCTCGAGCCCAGGGGCATCGAATTGCGGGCAGAGAGTGTACCATGGGCTGCCGTCCAGGGCACCCTGTCGCGAGGCGACCGCAGGCTGGCGGAGGCACTGGTGCGCGCGGTCGCCCGATACAGGGAAGGCGATGGTGAAAGTGTATCGCTGCCATCGTGGCGGCTGGCCCTGGCCGAGCTTGGCATCGATGCTGACAGGTACATTAACCGGCAGATACCCCCTAACGAGCGCCTGCCCTGGGAACATATCAGATCAGGTGTGGATGCATCATATCTGGAGAAGGAATTGGAACGCGGGCTGCTGGGGGAAGAGAGCCCGCCCTGCCCTTCAATCGAATGCCACAGATGCGGGGTGTGCTGAATGGATATCGCACGAAATCTCCAGGAGGTACGCGAGCGAATCGCCAGGGCGGCGAGCCGGGCGCAGCGCTCCCCCGACGAGATTACGCTCATCGCAGTGACCAAAGGGCTTTCATCATACGCGGTGCAGGCTGCGATTGAAGCTGGCATCGATAACATCGGCGAGAATCGCGTGCAGGAAGCGGCGATCAAGGTGTCCGAGCTGCAGTCATCGGGGCTGAAGCCTGTATGGCACATGATCGGTCACCTGCAGCGCAACAAGGTTAAGACAGCCGTGGATATTTTTGATATAATTCACAGCGTTGATTCGCTAAGGCTGGCCATGGAATTGAACGAGAGGACAAAACGGGTCATGCCGGTGATGCTCCAGGTGAATGTGTCGCAGGAGCATACCAAGGGGGGCTTCGCCGTAGCAGAGGTTCCAGACGTCGTATCATCGCTAAGACAGCTGACAAGACTGGAAGTAACAGGTTTGATGACGATAGCGCCCCTGATGAGCGACCCGGTGGAGACCCGCCCCATCTTCCGCAGCTTACGCCAGCTTCGCGACACAACCGGCCTCAGGCATCTCTCCATGGGCATGTCCGATGATTTCGAGGTTGCCATCGAAGAAGGTGCCACCATGGTAAGGATCGGCCGAGCTATATTTGGAGGTTGATATGGCACAGAAGAAGAAGGCAGTCAAACATGGGGGCTTCATTGAGATGGAGGAGACTCCACGCACAATCATCATACAGACAGGGCGACAGACGCCGCCCGATGCCTTCCTGTGGGACCTGGACTTCATCGACGGCATCCGCATTGAGGCAAGACGGCTGGCTGCCGATTTCCGCAGCGGCGGACTTGCCAGCTTCGTGATGATAACCACCGGTGCCAATACCGATGCCACAGCCATCGCCAGCGCCATCAGCAAACACCTCCAGAGGCTCAAGAGACGGGGACACGATGATCTGGTACTCCTTGTTGGCGGCAGCATCACGGCAACCGGCAATGAAATAAGCTTCAAAGACGTTAAGTGTCGCAGACAGGTACCGTTGAAAGGCATGTCCCAGGACGAGATACTCAACGCATTGAATGAAGCCCTGGCTGAGGCATTATGAAGCTGGCGTTTATCGGTGTCGGGGTCATGGGCGAGGCGATCGTAAAGGGGGTGCTGTCCACAGGGCTGTGCTCACCGCGAGATATCGCAGCCAGCGACGCCAACAGGCAGCGGCTGGATGCTGTATGCTCCACATACGGGATAGAGGCGGCCCGGAGTAATACTGCAGCAATCCGCGGATGCGATGTCGTGGTACTGGCGATAAAGCCGCAGAACCTGCCAGAGCTCCTGCCTTCCCTCAACGGGCAGATAGACAAAGGGCAGCTTATCCTGTCGATAGTTGCGGGGGCAACCATATCCACAATTGTGACAGGGCTGGAACACGACGCGATAGTGCGGGCGATGCCCAATACCCCGGCCCAGGTAGGGGCCGGCCTGTGCGTGTGGACGGCTTCAAACGTCGTGACGCGCGGGCAGAAGCAGAAGGCTAAATCGATCCTCGGGGCACTGGGAAGCGAGATATACGCCCGCGACGAGAAATATATCGACATGGCGACGGCGGTCAGCGGCAGCGGCCCGGCCTATATCTACCTTGTCATGGAAGCGTTGATAGATGCTGCGACGGGCATCGGGTGGGACCGCGATACGGCGGAGACGCTGGTGCGCGAGACGACGCTGGGGGCGGCGCTGCTGGCGCAGGATACAGGCAGGTCTCCCGCAGAGCTGCGCAGGATGGTCACATCGCCCGGCGGTACCACGGAGGCGGGGATAGCGCAGCTTGACGGCATCAGGGACGCTTTCAGGAGGGCGGTCGAAGCCGCATATCGGCGGGCGCAGGAGCTGGGCAAATGAAAGGCGCTGGTCCCATCGACGGCAAACGAGCGGCTGATCCCGATAATATGCCGCCAGTGCAGCGTCGATCTCCGCCATCTGAAACGTCGCCCTGGTCTTATCCTGTACAAAGGGGGTTGAGATGAAGAAGGTCGGCATTGTTACGGATAGCACATCGTGCCTGCCACAGGAACTGGTCGACAGGCACGATATCTGTGTAGTCCCCCTGCTGATAATCATCGACGGCCGCGGCTACCGTGATGGAATCGATATCAGTCCCGGCGAAGTCTACAAGATCATGCGGCGCAAACAGAACCTGCCGACGACCTCGACACCATCGGTGGGCGATTTCTTTAATGCTTTCTGCCAGCTTTCAGAGAAGGTGGAAAGCATCCTCTGCATCAACGTCACGGCCAAACAGAGCAAGACCTTCGACACAGCGCTGGTGGCCAGGGAGATGGCGCGCGAGAAACTAACGACCCATAAAATCGAGGTATTCGATAGCCAGGCGGCATCCAGCGCGCTGGGTTGGATCGTGGTGGAGGCAGCGCGCGCTGCTGAAAGGGGCGCCGATCTGGATGAAACAATCGAGGTCGTGCGGAAGATGATGCGCAGGGTGCAGTATCTGGCTATAGTGGATGACCTTTACTATCTGGCACGCACCGGGCGCATCGGCAAGGCATCCGCATGGGCCAGCTCGCTACTCAATATCAAGCCAATCGTAGGACACGATACGTCTGTCGGTGTGACCATCCCTGTCGATCGGTCGCGTACCAGGGCAAAGGCGGTGAGCCGCCTTCTTGGTCTGATGGCGGAGAGGATCGGCAAGTCACAGGCACACGTGATCGTGAACCACGCCGATGAGCTGGAAGAAGGCAAACGCCTGAAGGAAGAGATAGCCAGAAGGTTCAATTGTGCCGAGATCTACCTGAACGAGTTCATGCCCAGCATGGGGGTACATGCCGGCCCGGGCATTCTGGGAGCGGCATTTTATACCGATACTTAATCCCCATCTTACCACGACCATGACCGTAGCCATTTACTGCAAACTTGCTTTATAATTGAGCGGTATGAAGGGCGTCCAGACTGAAGCAGATGTTGAGCTGCTGCGAGAGAGCCTCTGCCAGAGGTTCGCCCTGCCGGAACCGGTCAGCACTCCGGTGCTGATCGCCGTCAGCGGCCTTCCCGGAAGCGGCAAGTCATTTTTCTGCCGCCAGCTATCGGAGCGCCTTTCGCTCCCCATACTGGAAAGCGACGTAATGAGGCGCAGGCTGTATCCCACACCTGTGCACGACCGTCCTGAGAGCGAGCGCCTGTTCCGCGCCTGCCACCTGCTGATACAGGATTTTCTGGAAAAGGGGGTGTCGATCATCTTCGATGCCACCAACCTGGTAGAGCGCCACCGCGAGCAACTATACCGCATAGCCGATGACACAGGTGCCAAGTTGATACTGGTCCGCGTCGAGGCTCCGCCGGAGCTGGTGCACAAGCGACTCCGCCGCAGGAAGGCCGGCGCCGACGCCGAGGACAACTCGGAGGCGGACTGGGATGTATACCGACGCATGAGCCAGTCATCGCAGCGCATCAGGCGCAACCACTTCGCCGTCGATACGTCCCGCGATATCACCCCGGTGCTCGACAAGATCGTCCGCGAGGTGAACCGATAAACGCTGAACACCTGCGACAGTCCGATATTGTAACAAATCGGGGAAGGTCCATTCCCTGAGATAGGAGCCATGTCATGGATATAAAGACTACAGCCGGTGATATCTCCGGCGTGGCGGCGGACGCCATCATCGTGAACCTGCTCGAGGGGGTGAAGCACCCCGGCGGCGCCACCGGCGCTGTGGACCAGGCACTGGGCGGCATCATATCGAAGCTCATCGCTGACGGCGAGATCAAAGGCAAACGCCACGAGATGACCCTGGTACACTCGATGGGCAGGATCAAGCCGGACAGGGTGCTGGTCGCTGGGCTGGGGAAGGAAAAGGAGCTCAGTACCTCGCGGGTACGGGAAGTGACCGCCGAATCCTGTCGCTATCTCAGGAAGGTGGGGTGCAGGAAAATCGCCTCCATACTGCACGGCTCCGGCGCCGGCGGCATCGACCCCGAGGCTTCCGCCCAGGCGATAACCGAAGGTGCGCTCCTGGGGACTTACACTTTTCGCAGACACCAGACGAAGGATTCGGAGGAGGGTGAGATAAAGGAGCTGCGCATAGTGTACAGGGAGAAGAAGGGTATTGCCTCACTGGAACGCGCTGTAAAAAAAGGGCGCATACTGGCTGAAGCCACCATCATGGCCCGCGATATGGCCAATGAGCCGGCAAATTTCATGACGCCCTCAGACATGCAGGAGGTGGCTCTCAAGGTGGCCGGTGAACAGGGGCAGGAATGCTATGTGCTGGAGCAGGCCGATATGGAACAGCTGGAGATGGGGGCCATCCTCGGTGTGGCCAGGGGCAGCGTCCAGCCGCCCAAGATGATAGTGTTGAGCTATAAAGGCGGCGGTCCAGCCGGCAGAACCATCGGGCTGGTGGGCAAGGGCATCACCTTCGATTCCGGAGGCATATCCATTAAACCGTCGGAGAGGATGGGGGATATGAAGGGCGACATGGCCGGAGGCGCTGCCGTTATCGCCGCCATGCGCGCCATAGGTGAACTAAAGCCGGGGATTAACGTCACCGGCATAGTGCCGGCAACCGAGAACCTGCCCGACGGCTCGGCGCTGAAGCCGGGCGACGTAGTGAAGGCGTCTAACGGAAAGACGATCGAGGTGGTGAACACGGACGCCGAGGGACGGCTCATACTGGCGGACGCGCTGAGCTACGCGCGTAAGCTCAAGCTGTCGCCCGTGGTGGATATCGCCACCCTTACCGGCGCCTGCCAGATCGCTCTGGGAGAGTTCTGCACCGGCGCCTTCGGCAACGACCAGGGGCTGATCGACAGGATAAAGAAGGCTGGAGATGAATCCGGGGAATGCATCTGGCAGATGCCCATGTATGATGAATTCAAGGAACTCAATAAGAGCGATATCGCCGACATAAAGAACTCCGGGGGCCGGTACGGAGGGGCTATTACGGCGGCACAGTTCCTGTCGGAGTTTATCGAGGATACGCCATGGGTGCACCTGGATATCGCCGGGACGTCTCGGACGGAGAAGGAACGAGGGCCGCTGGTCAAGGGGGAAACCGGCGTTATAGTGCGCACGCTGGTAAATTTTGTGCTGGGCATGGAGAAGGGGCGTTAGCTTAAGGTAAAAATCGTCGACCTGCCGACGATTCCATTAAAACTGGTAAATGAGGAGGTCAAAAATGAAAGTCAAATGGCTGGGACACGCCGCTTTTTTAATCACTTCCGATGAGGGGAAAAAGATAATTACCGACCCGTATAAACCCGGCGTCTATGGGCTTGAGTACGGGAAGATAAAAGACAGCGCCGATATCGTTACCGTGAGCCATGACCACGACGACCACAACTATGTGGCCGGTGTCCCCGGCTCACCGCGCGTGGTGCGGGGTGCCGGCAGTCACAAAGTGAACGGCATAGAGTTCCTGGGCATCGCCTGCCACCATGACGAGAGCGGCGGCAAGGAGCGGGGGGCGAACACAATCTTCTGTTTCACGGTCGATGGCGTGAAGCTGTGCCATCTCGGCGATCTGGGACATTTGCTGAGCAAGGAACAGGCGGCTGCCATCGGTACCGTCGATGTGCTGCTCATACCGGTAGGCGGTGCCTTCACCATAGATGCCGCTGGAGCGGACGGCGTCATCGACCAGATCAAGCCGCGCATGGTCATACCAATGCACTTCAAGAATAAAAGGTGTCCCGGATTCCCTGTCAGCGAATGCGATACATTCCTGGCCGGCAAGAAAAACGTGAAGCGAATGAATACAGCCGAAATCGAGCTGAAAGGTGGCAAACTGCCATCCGCCACGGAGATAGTGGTGCTGCAGCCGGCGCTGTAACCATTAATCTGTCTGTCGACCGCCTGACGCTGCACATAATATTGGAGCGACTCGTGTGAAGAAAGGTACCTCCCGGAGGGTAATGTTCTGGCAGATAGTTGTCCTGATAGCCCTGCTGGCGCTGGTGGCCACACCCTTCGCCAGCTATAACAGAGGCAGTACCGCACCTGTACCAACCCCATTTCCGACCGCTTCGCCGACACCGCCCTCCACATCGAACTCGACCGCAACATCGACGCTATCCCCTGCCGGCACATCGACGCCAACGCCGACTTCGACCGCCGTCTCGACTTCGACCCTACCCCTACACCCTGATACCTGAGAGCTTTCATCGAAAGCAAAAAAAGATTGCTTTTATCGTATAGATTCTCTATAGTATTTGTTGATATCTCAGGCTGAATCGATCCCCTCTGATGGGACGATAATCGAAAGTTGTTAATATATTATGAAAAGTGTCTGCATCATCCTCCCCGCCCTGAATGAGGAGGAGACCATTGGCAAAGTTATCGACGAGGTACCCGTTACCGAGATAGAGAAGCGCGGCTACAGGGTTGAGATAGTGGTTGTGGATAACGGCAGCGAGGATAGGACCGGAGAGATCGCCAGGGCTAAAGGCGCGCGTGTCATAGATGAGCCGCAGAGGGGTAAGGGGATAGCCATACGCAAAGCCTTCAGCACGGTGAATGGCGACTATATCTTCATGCTGGATTCCGACTACACCTACCCGGCAACCAGCATACCAGCGATGCTGGAGTTACTGGAGAAGGGCTGCGACGTGGTTCTCGGATCTCGACTCAAAGGGCAGATCGAAAGGGGTGCTATGCGCAGGTTGAACCTGATAGGTAATTACCTGCTTGCCATGACAGCTAATGTATTATATATAACGAGCATCAGCGACCTGTGCACCGGTTTCTGGGGGTTCAGGGGCGAGGTTATCCGCACGCTGAGGCTGGATGCTATCGGGTTTGACCTTGAGGCGAATATGTTCATCGAGGTCGCCAGACGCCGCTACAGGATTGGCGAGGTGCCTATCCGCTACCGCAGGAGAGAAACCGACAGCAAGCTCGGCTCCATGCAGGCAGGCTACAGGATAGGCAAAATGCTGCTGAGGAAGAGATTCAAGCGAGGGTAGGAGAGGGATCGGCGGAGCTACAGAACCGATAACATGAAAGTATGTATTGTAGGGCCTTCCAAACGTTTCTTCAGCGGCATAACAAATCAAACGATTTTCCTGTCTAACGCGCTATGCAGGCGCAATCAGGTTTCTGTGCTTCTACTCCGCAATCTGCTCCCCAGAAGGCTCTTCCCGGGCCATGTTCGCGTCGGCAGGGATCAATATGTGGCCGAAATCGCCGGCGACACAGCCGTATATGATGGGATGGACTACAATTCTCCTTTGAGCTGGTTTCGTGCCTATCGTTTCCTGAAGCAGCAGAGGCCTGATGCCATAATCATGTTATGGTGGACCTCATCCGTAGCACACATGCAACTACTGATCAAGATGATGAACTCCCTATCGATCAGGGCAAAATTGATACTGGAGATGCATGAGGTGGTGGATCCTATCGAGGAGAGGGTATTACCGCTGAGGCTCTATTCGCGCATATCGGGCAGATGCCTGATACGCGGCTTCGATGCCTGCACCACCAAGTCGGAGTTCAATAAATCGCAGGTGTCGCAAATATACGGCATAGACGAAGGCAGGATATTCGTAATTCCCCACGGGCTGTATGAAGATTTCAACAGGGCGGAAGACTGCGATACAGCCAGAAAGAAACTGAATATCAGGGAAGGCTTCGTAATATTATATTTTGGCCTGATACGACACTACAAAGGCGTTTCATATCTCATCAAAGCTTTCAACATGCTGCCGGAGCCAATCGCTGTAAACTCGCGATTGTTAATCGTTGGCGAGGTATGGGAAGAAGGTGAAGGATTGCGCCGCCAGATGGAGTCATCGCCTTATAAAGAACGCATCAGCCTCATCGATCAGTATGTCCCGGACGAGATGATACCTGCATATTTCGGCGCAGCCGACGTGGTGGTTCTGCCCTACCTCAGGGCAGCCGGCAGCGGCGTGGCGCACATGGCTATGACATACGGGAAACCCGTCATCCTGTCGCAGGTCGAAGCCCTGAAGGAGACCCTGGGCGATTATCCGGGGGCGGTTTTCGTGCCGCCGGGGGACGCCACTGCTATAAGAGACAGGCTGGGAGAATTACACCATGCTATCGATTCCGGACAGCGCCCGCAGTACGCCAGCTCTCACCCCGCATGGGACGACATCGCCAGACAATACGAAACGATCATCAGACAGCTCATATCCGATCGAGTGGAAGCCATATGAATATCCTGCAGGTCTGCCCTAAATACTACCCCTCCATCGGTGGCGTGGAGGAGCACGTCAGGAACGTGTGCGAGAGGCTGGCCCGCAGTCACAGTGTGACCGTATTCACGACCGACCCCTCAGGACGATTGCCTCAACAGGAAACCATAAACGGCGTCGCCGTTCGCCGATTTAAGGGCTTCTCCCCTAGCGACTCTTATCATCTGTCGCTCGAGATGTCACGCGAACTCAAGTCGGCCGAATTCGACATCGTCCACGGGCACAGCTACCATGCCCTGCCGCTATACTTTGCGCGACACGCAAAGCGAAAGCGATTCGTTGTTACAACATATTATCACGGCCACGGATCGACCAGTTTCAGGGACTTCCTGATCCGGTTGTACAAGCCCATGGGCAGGAAGGCGCTGGAGGAAGCGGACAGGGTCATCGCACTGTCGAATCACGAGAAGAGGCTACTGCTGCAGGATTTCAGGATAGAACCGGACAGGGTTATCGTGATCCCCAGCGGCATCGACCTTTCCGAGTTCGAGAATTTGAACAAGGAGAAGGGTTCTGAAAAAACTATCCTGTACGTCGGGCGGCTGGAAGAATACAAGGGTGTGCAGCACATCATCCGCGCCCTGCCTGGACTCGATTCAGCCGTCAAACTCGAAATAGTGGGCAAGGGGCCATTCAAACCACACCTGGAGTCACTGGCGGAAAATCTGGGGCTCTGGGACAGGGTTCATTTCTACCAGGACCTGTCCCGCAAGGAGCTGCTGGACATGTACGCCAGCGCAAGCGTTTTCGTCCTGCTGTCCCAGTATGAGTCATACTCCATCGCGGTTGCGGAGGCGCTGGCTGCGGGGACGCCCTGCATCGTAGCCGACACCTCGGCACTGAGCGAGTGGATCGATAACAGGAACTGCTTCGGCATCGATTACCCTGTTGATCGAGATCAGCTGGCCAGGCTCGTCAACAGGGCGATTGGCACACGCGCCGGCGATGTCAAACTGTTCGACTGGGATGAAGTGGCCACGGAGACCGCCAGGGTTTACCAGCTATGAAGATACTCATGCTGACCAACTTCTACCCGCCGATCATCGGGGGTATGGGTCACCACGTGCAGTCAGTGAGCCGGGAGCTGGTGAAGCGTGGACACGAGGTCATCGTATGCACCACGGCACAGCGCGCTCTGCCAATGCGCGGGACCGACAACGGGGTGACGGTATTGAGGCTGAAGGGATTGTTCCAGCAAATGCCCTTCCTGTTCAAGGACCCGGGACAGAGGCACCATCCTCCGGCCCGCGACCCGGCGATCAGCCGCAGCCTTAAAAGAATAATCGACGAACAGAAGCCGAACGTGATAAATGCGCACGGCTGGATGCTGTTCTCGCTCCTGCCGTGGGTTAAACGGTACGACATCCCGCTGGTGCTCAGCCTGATGGACTGCGAGTTCATCTGCCCCAAGCAATCGCTGGTATGCGACGGCGACAGCCTTTGCGACCATCCCTTCACGCCGCGTTGCATCACATGTGGTAAGACGACCTATGGCCTGGCTAAATCGATTGCCACATATTGCGGGATCAGGGACAGCCGCAGGAAGCTGAAGCTGGTGGACCGGTTCATCGCCATAAGCACGTCGACAAAACGTGTCAATGTCACATACCTCGGCCTTAACGATGAAGACGTCGAAGTAATCCCCTGCTTCTACGACCCTGATACAGAAGGAAAAATTATCGATCCAGAGTCTAACCCGGAGCTCCCCGACGATTTTATCCTTTTCGTAGGTGCTTTGTCACCGCACAAAGGGACAGAGGTATTGTTGAGAGCGTACCGAAAGCTCAACACTCAAACGAAGCTGGTCTTAATCGGAAGCAGGCACCCGGATTACCACTACGTAACTGGCGACAGCGTAGTCGTGCTTGAAAATGCCCCGCGTGACGTCGTCATGTCGGCAATGTCCAGGTGCCGATTCGCCGTCTTCCCCTCGATCTGGGCTGAAGGTTTCGGTATCGTTGCCATCGAAGCCATGAGCCACAGTAAAGCGGTGATAGCCTCGGACATCGGCGGGCTGAAGGATATCGTAGTCGATGGTGACACCGGCTTCCTCGTAGCCCCCGGAGATGCCGAAAAGCTGGCCGCCTCAATGGAACAACTATTGAAGGATCCCCGGAAAGCCGTCGAGATGGGATTGCGAGGGCATGAGCGATTCACTGAAAACTTCACCCCGGATGCAGTCATGCCCAGGATAACAGATTTATATGAGAGGCTCATCCATGAACATGCGAACGTGTGACGACTGTCGACTCGTCTAGCGTGGTGATGGTCATGCAGTACGAGCAAGTATCCGGCAGAGTCCCGCGAGCAGATCCTTCCTCGAATGGAACTACCCTGGTCTATAGAATACTCTCCGCCCGGCGCAAATCCTCAGGATAATTAATGTTCAGGTAATCCCCTTTAAATAACACTGGCGATATTCGCTCCCCGTTATCGATCATATCCTGAATCACATCCGTGATCTCCACCTCGTTTCGCAGCTTCGATGGCCTGGCCTCTTTAATATAATCGAACACCCGCCTGTCAAAGAAGTAGAAGCCCATGCCACAAAGATCATTTGGCACTACTTCAGGCTTCTCCCTGACTTTATAAACCAGATCGTCCCTCATCTCCACGGAATAACCATGTTTAATATCCTCGGGATTTTTTGTCCGCACCACACCTATCCCCTGCTCAATGCCCTGTGGAAAGCGAAACTCACCGCTGCAGATACAGTCTCCAAGTACAACCACGAACCGGTCGTTAACCAGCTTATCGGCACACTGAATAGCATTTGCAATACCTTTAAGCTCCGTTTGCTCAACGAACTGCGCCTTGATCGGCATCTTTGAAGCATATGTTATTACCTGCTCCCGCCTGTAGCCGACTACGAATATAAAATCATTGGTATACCTGTTCCAATATTCGACGATATGGTGCAGGATGGACTTGCCCTTCACCTCGATCATGACCTTGGGTCTCTCCTGGGAATCTGGAGTAATCCTTTTACCCTCCCCCGCACAGAGAACCACACATTTAATGCCTTCGCGATCGAACCATGTATTTACAGCTTTACCTATTGACACTTCACCTGACACTACTATCTGATATATATGCCGACACTCATCCACCGAAAATCTCGACGTTATCGTTGA
>CAYRYW010000021.1:0-34591 GCA_964428725.1 uncultured Dehalococcoidales bacterium | reverse complement strand
ATCGTGTCCGATACGTCGATCGTGTCGTCAACATCGATCGTGTCCGATACGTCGATCGTGTCGTCAACATCGATCGTGTCCGATACGTCGACATTAACTTGCTTTGTAAATGTCGGCAATGCTGAAAAGACGACAACCGCTTTGCCGGCGTATCCGCTGTATTCGTCGCCGCTTTGCCCGGTGTATGCCGTAAATCCGGTCGTTTGTCGAATGCCGTCGACATATACAACGTCAATCGATTTAACCGGATGATCGGCGATAATGTAAACATACTCCGTTTGTATCTCCGCGCATGGCGCCCCCAAATCATGCGCGACGGCCGTCGTCGAATTGTAACCGCGCCCGCCGACTGTTAAGGTGTTGCCGGAACGGGAAGAAATCAATAATTGCTCCGCGTCAATCTGGATCGTAAACGATCCGGTCAATGGAAAGGCGGTCGCGTCTGAAATATCCAACGTGTCAGAATGTCCGGGCGACGAATCCGTCATGTCTTCGGTGATCGTCGACTTTCCGCCGGCATCGACTGAAAGACATGGCGATCGTTTGACGGTTCCGTAAATTTGCGGAATCATTTTTCCGATATCGTCCGGGTCCGCCCCTGGATAATCGTCGGCCGTCAATATCGAATGAGAAAATTTATTGATTATATCCAGGTCATAACTTGATATGGATAGGGTAACGCGATCAAGCGTCATTTCAAGCGTGTCTTCTATTTGACCGACAAACAACGGGACCTTGTCGGCTTCGGCCGTTGCGCCTTCGAATATATCCGAAATCGTAATCGTGCAATAATGCGGATCATTTGACGCGAATAATGTCGTGAACCGATCCGCCCCCCCGATCGGTTTCGAATTATCGATCGTGATCGATGGTTCGCCCGGTTCGCCCTTATATGTAACCGGGTTGATTCGGCCCGGCGTAATGGTCCCCCATGCTAATATAAACGGTTCGTAAATATGGCCGTCGAATGAACAAAGCCCATCGTCGCCGAATACGCGGTCGCATAAATACAACGTCGTTGACCCGATCGTTAATTCAACTAAACGAATCGGGTCGATATGCGGACTATCAATCGCCGCGGTTGCAAATGCTGACAAGGTTTTCAATTGTACCACCTAATTATAATTGTTCGATTATTCGAACCGTGACGCGCGTATATATGTTGTGGTCAAAATTATAGATTGGTTCTTCCGCGAATTTCGCCATGAAATAACTGCCCTTATGGTCCATAAAATAGAACGGTTTCGCGTAATCGTTCAAATACGATATGACCGTTTCCCAATCGGTCCATTCGGAAGCGGATAACCAAAAAGTATAATTCCGCGATTTTCTTTTGTCGCCAAACTTGGTTGAACGTTCAATGCCGCCAACGGTCCGGTTCCATCGGACATTTGAAATGTCCCGGCCGGCCGGCGGATTTTCGCGCAAGGCGTTAAACGAATATCCTTTTGAAACAAAGATTTCCGAACATTGCGGATTAGCCATTGACGACAACGTAACGCGCCAATATCGTTTTGTTAGTTCTGACAAGGTTTTTATTATTTGACCGTTCCCGCTTTGGTTCCAATCCGTTACGGCGTCGTTGATATCGGCCGAAAAATTATCGGTCGAATATTGAAACTGCATGTCTTCGCCGTCGAAATTGTGCTTTTCGATCGCCAAGAAATCAACGGCCAAATTTCCGGTTGCGCCTTGGTCAACAACAAAATTCTTTGCTTCCGTGACCGTGTCTTTCCAAAATAGAGAAATCGCGCGATCGAAAAGGCGCGACTCTGGATAACCGGAATCCGGGTCGCCGGTAACTGTAACGGTTCCAAGTTCAAGGATATTATAAGGAAAAAACTTAACGGCCCATGTCGCCATGTTACGCGGTCCCCCACCTTATATTTAATTGGTTTAATTCCCGGCCTATTTCGCGCGCGACTTCCCGCGCCGCGTTACGATCGCCCGACATAAAGGTCGGTGCAATTGTGATATTAATTCGGCCGGCGCCCGCGCCGGATCGCGCCGCGCTTGACTCCGCCGCGTCCATAACGATTTCGCCTTGATGTCCATAAAAAAGACCGTCCCGCGGCAATCCCGCCGGCCCTGTCCCGGTGTCGTAATTTCCTGTTATTTTTTCAACGCCGGTTACGGCCATGGCCGCCCCGATCCCGATTCCCTTCCCGACCAACTTCATTAAATTCCATGCTTGCTGTAACGGCCATAACATCGTTTTTACTGTATGCAAAAACATATCAAGCTTGCCGCGTAATTGATCGATCGGCCCCAACCAATCAAAGAAACGTTGAACCAACCCGGTAACAACCGGAATAAGGTCGGCGACGTACTCCTTTAAAATCCTTAAAACTTCCGCAAACTGTTCATTGTCAACAATGGCGAACCCGACTTCCTCCAATAAATCGCCGAACGTGTTTTTTAATTGCTTAAGCGCCTTGTCAAACGGCCCGCCGGCCTTTTCCGCGGCGCCGCCGAATTGCGATTCCAATTCCTTTAATATTATTGTTTGCGCGCCGACAACGTCCCCGGCTTCGACCATTGTTTTGATCTGCTCTTTTTGCTGATCGGAAAAGGTAACGCCGGCGCGGGTCAACGCGGTCAATCCGGTTTTCGGTTCGTTCAACGCCTTGCCTAACATTATCATTGATGATTTCATGTCGGTTTTTAATATCGTTGACATATCAAGCGCGGCCTTTGTCGTCCGTTCGAACCCTTCGCCCCGGATATTCTTAAACGTCGCAAGTATCGACATTCCCGACAATATGGTTTCGTCGCCGTATGTCGTGACATCTTGCAAGCCGGACGCCATTTTTTTAAGTTCCGGCAATGTGAACCCGGCCGCGTGTCCGGTCGCTTCCAGGACCGAATTTAATTTGTTTTCCGCGTCGCGTTGCGCCATGGCCGCCTTTGTAACGACGGAAATGCCTTTTCCCAACGCATAAACGCCGCCGACGGCCGCGCCGATGCCTAACATGGCCGTTTTCATGCCCCCCAATCCGCCGGTTATTGATTTTAAATTGCCCTTAACGGATTTAAAGGCCGCGTCGGTCTTGTTTTGTGCCTTGATGTCAAACTTAACGCCTTTGGCCATTATGACGAGTCCCCTTCAATAATTTTTAAAAATGCAAGCCAACCAAAATATTCTTTGATCGTCATTTGCATTATTTCGCCGCGGGTTTTATGCAAAAATGCCGCGACCCGATATTCGTCGAACAATACCGGGTCGCTTTTTAATTTTTTTCCATTCCTTCGACGCTTGTCGTTCCGACGATCTCGGCCCCGACCCGAATCAAAACCGACGGATCGACCTTATAAAGAAGATCGCTTTTATCTGCCTTGGTAAATATCGGATTTCCGTCGGCGTCCTTTGCTTTTCGAATAATTGCATATAAATGAAATTTTAGATTCGGCCCGCCCGCCTGTTCAAGACAAACGTCGCGATCCTGTAATGTCATGGGCGACGAATAAATAATCAACGGCCCGTTTTCGTCGCCCCATTCCGGGACCTCTATTTCTTTCGGCCCCTCTTGTGCAAAATGCGCCTTTGCGCGCTCAATAACATTTGTCATGGCAACCCGCCCCCCGTTTTATAGATATTATTTTTATGAAATTGCGGTCCGCGTCAAGACTCCAACAAATTCAAAGGTCATTTCATTGGGTTTTGACTTGTCGACATTCCTTCCATCTTTCGTAATTTTGGCCGTCCCGGTGTACTCATAGGACCCCGTTTTCCCTTCCCCGTATAAATGCAATACGACGCCCGTATCACTCCCGACCGCGGTATCAAGCGCAACTTGCCCGGTCGAATCTGCTTCGTCTAACAAAACGCTTATTGTCCCTTTTCCGCGGATACAACCGGACATTAAAGGCGTTGCTTCCGTATCGCCCATTGACGTTATTTCGGCCGGCGCGACGTCCTCTTGATCGTATGTCCATGATTGAACCTCTGTAACTGCATTGGACGCAACCTCAACGACGCCTTCGTTTCCGTGTTTAACTGCCATTTTAGGCCCCCTTTTATGTTAAATATTCGATGTTAAAGTTTAAGGTAATGATACCGACCGGCTTTTTGCTTTCCGCGTCGAATTCGATTTCCGTTGACGCAAGATAAGAATTGATCGCGTTTCCGCTGAATTTGGTTCCTTCCGGGATCGCCGCTTCGACTTCCTCGGCGATCGTGTCCAACGTGTCGTCGATCGCCCCCCCGACCGCTTGGACATGGCCTTCGACCGCAAGCGTCAACATTCGATCTAAACCGTCCCCGGCTTGTTCGGATTCTTCGTCAACGGTGTAAATTAAAAGACCCGGCAAGGATGCCGATTTCAACGGATAAACCCGCGACGCGAAAACGTTCGCCTTGGTTGTTGTTAGCCCGGTCAATAAGGTTATGGCCGCATCCCGTATTGATTTTCTTTTATGCGCCATTTGCTATTGTTCCTCTAATATCAATACGACTTCCCCGGTTCCGTCCGGTTGAACGTTTACAATTTCGTATGTCGTCCCGCTTATGACAATTGCGTCGCCCTGTGCAACGGCCGGAACGTCCGCCGCCGCACATGTAAAACGCGGTTGCGAACTTTCGATCCCGACGGACCCGCCGACGTCGTCAAAATATTCGCCGTCGAATACGCCATTGACGGTTGTTGCTTCCCCGCCGTTCGGCGTCCATGATGCGGCTACCGCGAAATCGTCCGTATCAAAATAATTGTCAAAATCTTCGGTAAATGCCATGTCAATCCTTTTTCTTTTTCAACGGCCGGCGTTTGACAATCTTCCTGCCAAGGTCCTTTTCCCGGTTTTCGACTACCGGACCCGACATCTTGGCCGGGTCCGGGACATGGGTTTTATTCTTCATCGTCGGCAACGTCCCGGAACGGTGATTCTTCGCCTGGAAAGAATCGCGTCCATTTCTTTTGTGCGGCTTCGATTATTTCGTCCGGCGCCTCCGCGAATTCTTCGGCGTTTTGATCGACAAACTCCTTGAATTTGTCCGCCCCTTTCCGAATGAAACCGTTCTTGAAATCGTCCCAATCTTCGGACGGTTCCGGTTCAATAACCGCAACAACGCGCCGGATTTTTAACAGTTCTTTCGCTTCGGCTTCCGGTAAATCAACAATTGAATTTTCCGGCGTATGCCCCTTTGATGTATGAATGTCCCTTTTCGCTTTTACTTTCATGGTCCCCGCCCCCTTGTTAATGCGAACGCGCCCGGATATAAGCGCGCCCGCGGTTTTTGTTGTTATCGCCATTTATTAAAGACTGTCGCCATGCTTGCCGTGTCGGATCGCAACAATCCCGATCGGAATTCCGTTCGAATGCGTCCCAACGATATTAATTACCGGCCGGACATATCGCTTTGAACCCTTATAGGTCGTCTTATAAACGGCGTCGTCTTCGGCGGCGGCGTCGATAACTCCGAAACAACCGTCATTGACCCCGGCGACCCATGATGTCAAATCCGCGTCGGCGACGTCCGTAAAGCTTGAATCGTCGTCGGATTCCTCGACTTCCAGTTCGACCTTGACCGTCGCGCTCAACGTGTCGCCCGATGCCCCGACCAACGCAAGAAACGTGCATCGATCATAATCGACCATGTCAACGCTTGCGCCGTCGGCGTCGCCCGTCATGGTGTCCGGGTCGTGGACTTGCGAAACGCTATGTTCTAAATCAAAGTTTTTTTCAACCATGATAAACCTCGCTTTCTATGGTTTTGAATTCAAAATCGGGACCGGCATTTCAACCGGCCCCGCGTATCGTTAATTAAGCGCCGACTATGTCGTCAATGCGTCTAACATGGCCGCGAATGACTCGGCATGCCTAACGGCGACATCAACGTCTTGCAAGGCCCTTACAAGCAACCCGCCCGACTTTGAATAGGTGTAAGGGTCGACCAATAGATCAAGGGCGCCCCACATGCCGATAATAAGGTCGGCCCAATTGCCGAAAAAGATCGCCGAACAAACGCCGCTTGACGAACCCTTGGTCAATGCGCTTGATACCTGGTTCGTTACATGCGCCGGATATCCGTTCAATGGATCGGGATTCTTTCCCCAAACCATGACGTCGCCGTATGTCGCCGTGACAAGTGTCTTTTTCAGCTTGCCCCTAACCTTGGCATTTGTGATATAGGCAAGGTTTCCAACGTCGGCGTTATCGATCGCGACGGCCGTTTCAAGGTCGACGATATCCGCCCAATCCGGCGCGGCGCCGTTTGTCCCGCCGGCAACGCTCCCAATGCCACTTGTTGCGGCAACTCCGGTCGGTTGATCGTTCGCCCCGGTCCCATGAAGGCCGGCAAGGTCAATGCCTAACGCAACGGCCGCGGCCAAATCGTCGCGGGTCAACATTTCAATCGCCGGTGTCGACTGATTTAGCATCTGCCGCGTGATTTCAGTATATGTTCCGACGGTCTTCGGACTCAATGAAACCGTTCCGTATGTCGCTTCGGATTCGGTCGGATTCGTTGTAATCCCTTCCGCGACCCAATAAACAGAAGCGCCCGCGGTTTTCTTTGGAATGGCGACATTTCCGATAAGCCCATCAAGGATTCGCGCGCCCGCTTGCCTTATAATAAGCTTATTACGCAAGACATCGATAAACGATCCGGGTAACAGGTTTGTCGCGATAAGCGCGGCGTCGTCGGTCGTGTTAATATCCCTTTTCCCGTCCGTTACAACGTCCCAGGGAATAAACGCGCCCCGCGGCGTCTTTCGCATCTTATCGGCAACGGCCCGCGAACATTCAAGTTCGAATCCCGCGGCTTCTGCTAACTTCGGGTCTTTCGGATCGGCAAGGGACCGAATCAACCGGATAAAGGAAAAGGCTTTTACTTCGCGCCCCGTCAAGCCGATTTCCGGGTCCTGGTCTTCGACCGGCGTCAAGCCTTTTTCGCCTAACTTATCAAGAACAAACTGTCTGAATTGATCGACGGACTTTCCGTCTTTAATGGCCGCGATCGCGTCGTCGCGGAAATTATGCATTTCGCCCAGGGCGATTAAATCCGCGGCGCGATTCTGTTCGGCCTTTGCGGTTTCTGATTTAATCCGGTCAATCTCTGCCTGATCGATTGCCGGCGTTTCCGGTGCTTCCGGTGTTTTCTTTGCATCGACTTTCTTTTTGGGTTCTTCCATTTTTACGACCTCCGATTTACGAATAATTAATGTGTCAAATTCCCGGTCGTCCTTCTTTACGTCCCGACCAATCCCGACGGATGCGTCGGCGGGAATGCTAACAAGTGAAATTTCCAATGGTTCCCAATCCGTAACCCGATAAACGTCCCCGTCGTCGGATTGCTTTTCAAGTACCATTTCATGTATGCGATATCCGACGCTTACATTTTGTCGAATACCGTCAACAACGTTTATGAATTCTTCGTCGGCAAGGCTCGATTTACCAAATCGAACGGTCGCCCGGCCCATGTGGTCGGCCCCGACTTCGGCGGATTCAATAACGCCCGTTTGTTGATCCATCCAATGATCTTTTAAAAGCGGCGCCCGGCCCGAATCTAAAAAATCCATGCGGGCGCTTCCCGGTTCATGGTCAAGTATTTCTTCCCCGAAATATCGATCGACCGGCGCTTCGGAAGAAAAAGATAATTCGACGGTCCGCTTTTCTTCGTCCATCTTGCGGACTCCGCCGTCTATCATGCGATAAAAAACCCCTGTTTTAATTAGTTCCGTTTTCTTTTCCATTTTGACCCCCATCACTAAAAACCGTTAATTTCAAGCCGTGACTTTCGGCTAAATCTTTGGCCGCGGCGATCTGTTCAAGGACCTCGTTATAATCCCGGCCCTGTTCGCCGGCGACTTCCTGCGGACTCTTAAATCCGTTCTTGACGGCGTTTTCGTTTGCCTTGGTTTCTTTAAGCGGGTCGACCCATTGCCAACCGCGCGGTTGCCAAATGACGTTGCGATATTTGTCGATCTTTCGCGGCGGCAAATTCAACGCGCCAACCGTTAAAGCCATGTTCAACCAATTTTCGTATATATCCGCTTTAAAGTGTTCGATCATCCAACCTTGCAACATTCGCCATGCGTCCCGTTCGTCAAGCGCCCCCTGTCTTATGGACGAATAGGAAACGCTACGCAAATCGTTTGCAAGCGATACATAAGAAACGTTCAACCCGGACGCGATCCCGCGCAATATAGACAAAACAAATGCTTCATAAGCGGAAACCGGGTGTTGCGGGTCCCATTCGACAAAATCCAATCCGGCCGGCAATTCTTCGAATGTTCCCGGTTCCGCGTTCATTATTGCCGTTGCCGTCGGATCGTCCGCGATATCTTCGTCGCCGACAAATTCGTCCCCGCTTTCCGATTTAAAAAAGCCCATTTTGGCCGATGCGGTCCGCGCGGCGACGACCTCCGCTTCCTCGTACCCGCCCAACAACTGCAACCGTCGCCCCGCCGTCGCCATCCAGGGGACCCCGCGCGACTGTCCAACGCGCTCGACAATAAATTCGTGAATAATATCACTCGCGGGAATTCGTTCATGTTGGGTATAATGGTCAAAACTTTCGGAATATATTGTCGACGGCATGTTACTTTTTTTGAACCAATACGCGACCGGGCGGCGCCATTTATTGAATTCGACCCCTAACCGAATCAAGTTCCCGTTTTGAAGCGGCTTGTTTAATTCATGGTCTAATAAATCCGGTTCAATCATTTGCAACGCAAACCGATATCGGTTCCCCGGCCAATTGCTAATTTTCTGGACAATCGCTTCGCCGTCGCGCGCGACGGTTTCAATGAATAGCTTTTGACAATCGATCAATGACAGTTTTCCATCGACGGTGCAAATCCCTTTCTTGCTCCAATTTTTCCATTCCGATTCGATATAATCGTTATCCGCTTTATCAAGTTCGCCCTTTTCGTTTCTTGATTGCGCTTGTAATTTAATTCCGGTCGGCCCGATAACGTTCGCCTTTAGAAGATTAAAAAATCGTTTTGCATAATCATTATTCTTTGCAAGATGCCGGGATCGGTTCCGCATCGGTCGCAAGCTTGCGTATATGTCCGCGTCCGCGGTCCCGCCGGTCGTCGGCCAATCTTTTAAAAGGCGCGAATTGTCCGCCATTTGATAAGATCGCCGCGCGCGATCCCTGCTTCGACTTCCCTTAAATAAACCCGTCAAGCGTTTAATAATCGACATATTGAACCTTTAAGAAAATTGAACTTGAATTTTTTGTCCGCGCGTCAATCCTAATTTTCGCTTTAACCTGCTCGATCTCTTTTCGATATATGCCAATAGTTCAATTAATTCGGCCGGCGTATACTTGCTTAAAGACCGGCCGGCGATTGAATACGATTGATTGTCTTTTAAAGCCTTCCCCGCTAAAAGCGCCATAATATTAGCTTGAACGGCCATCCAGAATTGCAATTCAAGGACCGGGTCGCCGATCGCAAGCGCCGCCGTCAACGTAACGCCGGTCGCGTCCCCGGAAATGTCCCGGTAAACCTGGATTACGCCTTCTTTCCGTGTAACCTTCGTCGTGTCTTTTTCGATGCGCGCTTGATATGAATATATTCCCGGATCATAACTTGCGGAATCGGCCGCGGCGATCGTGATTAAATGGTCGGCCCCGGACGCGGCCGCGGTCAACGTGATTAGTGTTTCGCCCGCCTTGGTAAGATAGTATTTAAGGACATAAGAATCGGACGCCGGGTAATCTGAATCTGAAATCTTCCATTGAACTTTATCGCCGGCGCGAAATGACAACGGTTCCGTTGTTGAAATATCTGACATGGACAACCCCGTATTACCTCATGGTGAAACCTCGTTTTGCGATTATCATTTTTGATAATACGGTAACATGGGGTTTTTGCTGATTTTGCGAAATAGGTCGGAAATAGGTCGGAAATAGGTCGGAAATGATACATTAAAGGGTCTTGACATACTTTTATGCTGTCCCTTCAAAATTCTTTCTTCCTTTGTTTTTTATATTGGTTATATTTTTAAAATATAATTCGACGTTGTCCTTGTGCGCGTACCAACGGCCGTTAATTAATTTCGCCGGCATTCCACTTGTAATGAATTGCTGAAATAATTCATTTGAAGTAATTCCGATAAAACTTTTTATATTATCCCTGCCGATCAATATCTTATTATCCAAGTTTAACCCCTAATCAATACCGATTGACATAATTACGCCGCCGGCCGGGTCGACGCCCGCGCGGGACAACGGCTTCTTTTTCCTTCGGTGTATCCGGTTTGTCTTTAGCCCTTGCTTCCTTTGCCTTTAAATTGCGCGCGATCTTTGTAAAATTAGGGTTCAAAATATTAAACGCCGCCAAATTATAAACCCGGATATCCAACGCTTCGTTTCGCGGCCGCTTTTTCTTCCATACGCGCCGGGCGACCCCGTTCCTATAACGCGTGACCAATTCTTCCGCCGTCAATTGCTTGAAAAATTCGTCCGGGTAATGATCCGGGAAATGACAGTAACCCGGCCCCGGTTCTTCTATCTTCAATCGGCCCATTATAACCGTTTTCGCGGTGTCCGTTCCGACCGGATATAATTTCAATCCCTTCATTAATGATCTTTTCGACGGCCGGCCGACAATCGGTTCCGCTTCCTTCGACGAACCCTTGATCGCATATACCCGGCGGACCTGCCGCGGTAAGACGTATTTATAAACCGCGTTCGTATGCGCCCCCGAATCGATACAAACACAAGATGCCCGCAAATCGATTTTGTTCCGCGTGAACCTCTTTTCAAGGACCTCGTCAAGCGCCTTCCAAACTGGCGCGCGTTCCGGGTCCCCTTCGATCGCGTCATAATCAAGCGACCATGTTTCTTCGCCAATGCCCCAACCGACGATTTCATATTCAAGGCGGTCGTCCTGGACATCAACGGCCGCGGTAATGACCAAAACGCCGGGATCGATATCGCTTTTGCGGTATGTTTCGACCCGGTCGATAATGTCGTCTTTTTCAGCGCCTTCGCCTTTTTCTTCCCATGTTTCGCCAAGTGAAGTATTGACAAATGTAATCATTAACAATGGATCGCCGGCTTTTAATACCTTCTTTGCTTCTAAAAACTTCGCCGCGATATCTGACAACTTCGCTTTTGGAAAAGGGGAATATAATTCGTTGATATAAAAACCGGCCGTTCCGGTAAACTCCGCGGTCGCTTCCCAATAGCCCCTTGACAACGCTTGATTCTTTTCCGCGTTCGAAAATTCGCCTTTGCAATGATCGCAACGCAACCGCGCCGATTCCGGGACATGGTCGCCGAAAACAGGATGATCCCGGCCGGGTTGCTTATCCCAAATAACCATTGACCATTTAAGCCTTTGAAAAGCGCCGCACTTAGGGCATGGGACGTAATAATAACGCTTGTCCGACATATTCATTTCGCGCTCAATTTCCGACATGCCCTTGATTGTCGGCGATCCGCCAAGGATGATTTTTCGATTATGAAACGATTTCGATCGTTCAATCGTCAATTTAATTGAATTTCCTTCGCCCCCGCTATTCGCCGCGCATCGATCCGGTTCTTCGATAATAACAACGCGGATCGGCGACGACGACAAATTGACGGGCGAATTTGATCCGACAAGCTCAAGGTGTCCGCCCTTAAAATTCTTAGACGTCATAGTGTTTTTAGAATCCCGCGATTTCTTTTCCGCGACCTTGCCGTTTAACGCCTTGCAATCCCGGATCATCGGGTCAAGCTTTTCTTTCGAATATCGTTTCCCCATGTTATCGGTTGGGAATAGCGTCAACATGGGCGCCGGATCATGGTCGATATAATACCCGACAACGTTATTGACAACGCCGTCGGTCCATGCGACTTGTGCGCTTTTTTGCATAACAACCTTTTCAATGTCCTGGTCGGTAACGCATTCCAGGGGTTCCCGGATAAACGGCGTAACCGCGACGCGATACGGTCCCGGCAACGCGCAATTTTCCGCCGACAAGATGCGGTTTTCTTCCGCCCATTCCGCGACGGTGATCGCCGGCGGCGGCGCCCATAATGAAATAACCTCGGCGCGAACCTGTTCAACGTTCGGATCGGTGTAATTATAGTCAATGGCCAGTTGTTGCATTATTCGGCCCCTTTCTTTTTGTAATTATATAATGACCTTAACGATACGCCCAATTGACGACTTGCCGCGGCCTTTGTTCCGCAATGCGATATAAACCGATCATAAACAATTTTTAAAAACGTCTTAATGCCCCCGACTTTTATTATTTCCTTTATGATCTGCAAATAAAGGTCGTCGGGATCGATTGGGACGACGTCGCCTTCCTGTTTTACGTTCACGTTTTGAATAATTAAGATATTATTTTTCTTTCTTGCATTTAAACCGATATCCATGTTTTGAATAAGGGCGAAAATATCGTCGGCCGACCTTTGAATCTGCGATCTTAATTCCGCCGTCAATCCATCTTGCCAATTATCTTTTGACATTACGCCCCTTTGGTTTTCTTGCCTTGACTCGCAACATTATGCGTCATCTCGCAAAAACGTGTCTGGTCGCGTCGCGTCCCGCCTTGCCGTACTATTTAAACAGTTCGAATGTTTCCGGTAATGACAACAACCTCGGCGAATCCTTGATTGACGCTTCCAACCTTGCGACCTTTTTCGGCTTTGTGAACACGGCAACCGCGCCCAAAACCGCAAGGCTCGCGTTATGTTTGACTTTTTCAACATTGGACAAAGAATCAAAATCCTTGACGCAATGTAACGCTTTCCGGCCCCTGTGGATCGCGCGACGCAATTTTGGGATAACTCCGTCCCCTATACATGCGATCAATTTATCATCTAATCTTTTAAGACCGACATTTCGGACGCAATCGAAAACGATCCGGTCTTGATTTAATGCCTTTCGTCGCGCTGAATCTAAAATATGACGGCATTCCATTATGTCGCGGTGTATAATAGCCGATATGTCTTCATATATGATCGTTTCCCCTTCCCCTATCGTTATCAGTTTTTCATAAACCAACATTGTGTCAATGCTTAATTCAAAATCGCCTTTATTCATTTTCAACCCCTTTTTTTAAAAGTTAATATTGCCTTGTCTTGCATTGCCGTATCCCGCCCCAACGTGTTACGCCGAATTCCGCCATGCTCCGCCGAATCGTGCCGCGAATCATTGTTCCCAAACAACGCTTTCGATTTCGAACCGGCCATAAAAACCATTGTTTCGCGGACGAAAACGACCGACGCCGATAAACTTCCCCGCTTCGCCGATATGGTTTTCAAAAACGTCCGCCGTTATCGTTTCGTCAAGAACATAAAAAACAACGGTCCCGCCCCATTCGTGAATAATTGGAAAGCATTTCATTACGCGCTTTTTTCCGCCTCGCATTCCGTCGGCCGGGACGAATAACCATTCGCCTTGAACGTCCGCCTTCTTAATGCCCAGGTTCAACGGGTCAGTAACCAAAACCCCCGCTTCAAAATGTTTTGTATATGTAGCCTTTCCTTTTCCCGGAATCTGGATCGACAAAAACTTCGCCGCTTCCGCTATACAGTTTTTAAATGCCATCGGCGGAATAAAGACGTTGTCGTCCTTGTCAACGTGCAACCGTTCCCGCCATGTCCGATCCTCGTAATCTTTCGGAATTTCCTTGTCTAATTTTTCTGTGTCGTGAAATCTCGATTGACTATAAGGTGAAACACTTCTTAAATTTACTTTAGCAACCCGCATGATAACACCCCCTGATAAAAGATTAATGGTTCCTTGACCTGTCTTGCCGTATGTCGCCCCGCCTAATCGTGCCGGGTCTTGCTACATCAAGCCATGCTTGACCTTGCTTTCTTCTTTTTCGATTTCGCGGCCTTTTTCTTCCCTACTTTTTTCTTCGCCGCCGGTTTCCGCTTGGCCGGCGTTTTTTTCTTTTTGGGTTTCGTTTTCTTTTTCGCCTTCCGCTTCGGTTTTGCTTTTAAAGGTTTAAGGTCCGGGTCCTTGTCGTCCGACAATGCGACCAGGATCGTCTTAACTTCCGCATCGATCAACGCGCGCCGGTCGTCAATCGATTTTGCCGTTTCAAGCAATTGGCTTAGTCTGTCTGGCAACGCTAAAAATTGCAATTTCGCCGCTGTTACAATCCGCCCCCATGTTTCCGCGACCTTTGACGCCGGGATCAATTCGCCGCGATCCTTCGCGTTCTTTAACGCTTGCCCGTCGGCCTGTTCCTTTGCTAACCGGGCGCGTTCTTCCGCCCAATTTCCCGATCCATTGTCCGCGATAACCTTCGCCGCCGGCGCGTATATCAATGGCAATGCTTCGCGCGACTCCCACAAGATCGCGTTGCCTGGACCCTTGCCGACCGGCGTCAAACTATCAAGGCGCTTTTTAATAACCCTGCGTGTGATCCCGGTCCATTCTGACAATCGATTGCATGTTACTTCCATTTAATAGATTCCGAAAACGTCAACCAATGGCCCCGACATTGCGCGTATTCGTTCGGCATTCGGGCATTTTGAAAAGGCCGATCGCCAATTATTAACATGATTTTTTAACGGTTTATTTTTCAACCCGATCGCGCCGGCCGGGTCCTCGACTTCCTCACAATACATTTTTGGCCCTTGATATAAATCCATACCGCATAATAAAACCGGGTCCCCGCCCATGTAACACCCGACCCATGCGGCGGAATGCCCGCTTTGGCCATACCAAAATCGGACATCAAACAAATAATCGACATGCCCTTCCGCCTTGCCGATCAGCGCGCCCTTTACTCGGTTAAACATTTTTATCGCGACCGGGTCCCCCGTCGGATCGTCCAACGTGACAACATAATCGGCGCCGGTAATATATAACGCATGTTGATTGACAGATATTTTGACGGCGTCTCGCGGTATGCGTTTTAGATCGTCCGCTAAACTCGGCCCCCCGCCCATTATCGCAATCGGTCGGCCCGCGTGTCGGCCTTTTAATACGGAAATGCTTTGCATTCCCCTATGTCCTCTCGACTGATTCGTCCCGCGGGTCCTTTGTTTGTTCCTTTGGTTCCGGTTCGACGTCGCCGTCGCCGGGAATAACTATATAAGACCCCGGCCCCATAAAAATTCGATGGTTAACCGTCAAACAACCGCCGAACCCGAACAAGAATAAACATATGATTATAATTTTATTCATGGCGTCCCCTTTTCAAACGGAATGGGTTTTAAATCTTTTCTTAAATACAATGGATGCCGCGGCGCGCCGTCTTTGGTCAATGCCAAATAATGCGGCCTTGTCAATAACGACATTACTTTGAAACCGCGATTTAAAAGGTCCCCATGCGCGCCCCATGCCGCAACGGTAACGGCGGCATGACTACTTATATTCTTGATCGTCAAATCGTTTTGCGGTCCGATCGGGTCTTCAATTTGTTTTAAATTTTTCGGGTCGGTCGACCGATACGCAAAAATATTTAACATTACCAACCCGCCGAAACCCCAATCCCGCGAATAGTTAATGCAACGCCTGACGGTCGGATCGTCGTTCGTTTCGTCCGCCGTCGACGGATTCAACCCAACAAAAACAACGGCGCCGTTCAACCCGCTTTTTGAACGGTCCCAAAACCTCCACAATGAATAACGATAAACCCGATCATCCGAAAATATCGCGCCCTTTCGATACATGTCGCCCCCTTTACCATTTGATTAATTGACCCTTGAACGGCAAGCCATGATTCATCTTGACAAATTCCAACATGCGCGCCCATGCTTCGCCCAACGGTCGAAAACCGTCCGCGAATGCAAACGATTCTTTCATGCTTTCGAACATGCAACGGCCGTCGATATAGACGTCGCCCTTTTTATCGATCAAGATATCGGCAACCGATATGCAATCGGTTTCTAACAACTTCCGGCATTGCTTGGTTCGCAAGCCGGAATAATGATAAAGCCGATCGCCCGCCTTAAAAGGCCGTTTCCGCGTGGCCCGGACCGTTTGCCGCTTTATAAAAAATTCAACCAATGCCGCAAATTCTTTTTGATATCCCAATAATGGCATTTCAACCCCCTTTTCCCTTTTCCCTTGTGGTGGTGGTGTCCCCTGGAAACTTTTCTAACTAAAAAAAGATCGCGATCTTCGCGTTACCCGCGGTGTTTTGGTTGAAAGGACCCGCTTTTCATTTACCCTTTGCCAACCTATGCCCCCCCTGTTTAAACGCCCCCTCGGTGCTATTCCGGCCCCCCTGTTAAGGATTAAGACGTTGCGCCGATATCGCGCCCTGGATATATTGCAAATCTTCCGGCGTATTTAAGTCCCTTTCAACTTCCGCGACAATATGCGCCCGCATTGGAACGCAATTAAATAAAAACCTTATCCATTCGTTATTTTCCATGTCTTGAATTGCCGTCGGTTTCATGGAGTTATATCGTCCCAAAATTCCCCGCGGTATCAGAACAAGCGATATGTGTTGATATACTCCGATCGGTTGCCGTGATATATGAGTTATGCCGTTCCGACAATTCAAAACCACCTTGGCAATGGACATGTTAAACGGATCGAAACAAGGCGCGACAACTGTATTGATTGCGCTTGAACAATCCGATGAATAAAATATCACTTTATCAATATGGTCCGGGTTCAATAGCGGTTGATCGCCCAATATAATTAGAATATGCGAATACTCGGCCGGGATGCGATCAAGATTGTCGCATATTCGCGCCGTCCCGTTTTCGTATGATTTGCGACGCAAAACATTAATTGCCCCGGCGGGACGGATGCGCGCCGAATCTGTTATTATAAAAACTTCCGTCAAGACTAACGACGATTCAAGGACGCGATCAACTGTATGTTGAATAACGGTCTTGCCGCCGATCTCGATCAAAAGCTTTTCCGGGACGCGCCTTGATCTTAGCCTGGCCGGTATTGCCGCGCATATTTTCATAAAGCCCCCTTATTTATAAAGCGGGAAGATTTCAACCAATGGCCCGGAAACAACCCGGATACGTTCGGAATGCGGACATTGTGTCAACGCCGGGCGCCATGCGTTCAAATGGTTTTCAATAGGATATGCCCTTTGCTGCGCAATTTTCGGCGGTTCGTCTATTTCGTGAAAATATGGTTTCTTGCCGCGAAATAGGTCCATGCCGCATAAAAGGGCCGGATCGCCGCCAAGGTAACATGCGAACCATGTCGCCAACGTTGACGACATTCCGCCATTCCAATAATCAACGCCGGATAAATCAACGTCGCTTTGTTCAATATACTGTGAAACCTTGATCGCGGACGTCGTTTCGATCGCTTGAATTTGCTCCGCCGGCATTCTGCGCTTTTGATCCATGAAAACCATGTAATCGCATTCGGCAATTAGAAGCGCATGATAATTGACCGACATCAAGATCGATTCATCCGGGATTTTTTCAAGGTCCGCCGGCAAAGACGGCCCGGCGCCAAGGACCGCGATCGGGCGCCCTTCGTAAAGGCCCTTTAATTGTTTTATGTCAAGTCTCATATTGGTAACGTCTTTTTTATATTCCGGTGATCTTCTCATATTGCCCCCTTTGGAAATTCCCGCGCCAACCCTGCGGGATATTCCCCTTTTGAATCCTTTTTGAAAAAGAACGGAACGCCGGCCGCGCGACATTGTTCCTGTAAATCAAAGGCCCATTCAATCGACATCGGCCGCTTGCCGGGTCCGGTTTCGGCGCCGCATATAACCCAATGGATAAACTCGCGTTGATAACTGCCGCCGTGTAATCGTCTCCAAATGACAGCTTCTTGGTTATCGCCAATATGTAAATCCACCGGCCCTAACATCGGTTCGACTGATACAAATCGGACCGCGGCCGGGATATCCATCAAGTCTAATATTCGGCCGTCATATCGTTGATTTTCGACCGTAACCCCAAGCCATACATTCGGCGGCGGGCGCCATGCGTAACATGCTTGAACCGCCTTCGACATTTCTTTCGGCCGTTTCGTTAAAATCTGGAACGTATGTTCCGGCCGTTGCGTGAATATTTTTGATATCTGCATAAACCGATTGATATAATATTCGCCGTGAAAAAGGTCCCCCATTGATCCGACAAATATCTTTCGCGGCTTTTTCCAATGCAACGATTTTTCAAGTTCCTTCCGAACAAATGCAACGTTCCCGGTCCAACCGTCCCCGTTGACTACCCTTTGATATTGCGGATATCCCATTGACTTTAGACGCCGCGCCATGCGTTCGGCGTAACAATGCTTGCAACCCGACGATATCTTCGAACAACCGACGGCCGGGTTTATGGTCTTGTCCGTCCATTCGATTTTAGACATATCAATCCCCTTCGATTTTAAATATTATGGCAAATGCGAACTTGACGCGCTTCCATAGCGACAAGGTTTTTGCGTCTTGAATATAATCTTTCCAAAGGCGCTTGATCTCTTTTCGGTTCCGCTTCGCTTGCCGTGTCCCCATGCCAACCCCTTTTATCGCGCCGATTTAAGCGCCTTTTCTAACGATCTGAAAAAATTCCGCTTGAACTTCCGCGCCGCGATCCCGGCCGCGGTCCGCCGGAAACCAAATCGCGGACGAACGGTCGCGCGTTTGTCCTTGTGGAACAATAATTCGCGTTTTTGATTCTTGCGCTTTGCCCCGCCCTTGCGACGATAAACGCCCTTGGCCGTCGAAAAGACGTTCTTTGTTTTCAACATGATTCCGGCGCCGCCGGCCTTGCGCCTGGACTTTGGGACCTTGTCGGAAGGAATTAAAAGGTTTTTCGACCTGGACGGCGTTTTCGTTCCGCCTTCCTCTTGTAATTCCGTGAAATGTGCCTTTGTATAAACGGACGATATCAACCGCGCTTTTGTCGCCGCAATGATCTTGATTCCGGTCGGTTGCTGTTTTAACCACCATTTTTTGACATTATTAAAAACGGTCGCGGCCCGGTCTTGCAACGCCTTTTGGCAATCTTGCGCCGTCCATGTTAAAGCGCGCGCGGTTGCAAACGGGACCTGTTTCTTTTGAATCCGGGTCAATCCCTTCGTGAATGTCTTAATGTTCGATTTAAAATTAATGGAAATCATAAGCGCCCCCTGTTCGATCTTATTTGTTAATGATTGTTAACTTGTTTGTTAATGTTTGTTAATGTTTGTTAATGTTTGTCAATATGATGCGTTGTCGGATATGGCCTGTTTTCGATCGCTATAACCGTTGAACCGTTAATACATAACTCTTTTTCAATTTTAATTTTTGATTCAATGTCGTCGATTAATACCTTTTTCGATATCGGGTCCTGTTCAATAATTAAAACCGGCATATTAAACCCCTTTTTTAAATCGATTCATTCGTTTTCCGTATTCGCAAATCAATAAAGCATCGGCGCGGCCGGCATGTTTTTTAAGATAAATTAGCGGTTTAATTTCCGGGAAATAGAATTTTGCGGCGGCGATCGATTTTTCTTTCGCCTTTCCCTTAAAGTGATTTGGGATAATTTGTTGCCATTCTTTCGGCTTGTATAAATCCGGCCGACATATGATCCGCGCGACACCCTGCCAGAATCCAAAGTTTTCTAACAACTTTGAAGTGTGACCTTCGCCCGGTCGCGCCCATACTTTTTCGATTGTGATTCCCAATATCTTGTATTGGTCGCCCCATAATCGCATGACATCGGCCGCCGAATTCGGATCGTGCCAATCGTAAAAGGCGACGAACCCGTCGTCGACCAATAGCGCGGCCGCGCCGGGATTCTGTTTACTCATTCCGGGATCGATCCCAATATATGCCGTTTCTCCGTTCGTCATTTTACCCCCTTTCTTGTGCATTCAAGACAAATGCCCTTTTCGGTCAATTCAATATTCGGCCGGCCGCATCCAGGGCATGTCCCGAAATATTCCGAATTTTCATCTTTGAATTTATCGTCAAGAAAATTATTTAACGGGTCCGCTTCGTTGACAAATTTCGGCAAGCCCCGATTTATGAAATCTTTCAAGGTCCACTTGTGCGAAAAATAATGTTTTTTTGATTTTACGACCGCGGAATAATTAAAAAAGGCGTCAATAATATCTTCGATTTCATAATCCTTTAAAGCCTTTTTTAAAGCGGTCTTAATGTCCCGGTTTGGTTTTCTATGAACAATAATTTTTTGTTCATTCCAAAAACAGAAAAGAAGATTATATATATATCTATCTATATTATCTTTTGTAGTACTCAAAAATGATAACGGTTTATTATCATTTTTGATAACGTTTGTTATCTTTTTTGATAATATTATCTTTTTTGATAACGGGCGCCATGTCCCGTAATGCTTATTAAACCTGTATTCTTTGCCGCCCCCGTTATCATTTTTGATAATAATTAGGTTTTTTTCCTTTAATTCGCGTAATGCGCGACAAACCGTCGGCTTCTTTAATCCTGTTCCGTCAACGAATTGAGATAAGGAGATCGAATCGACCTTTTTATTATACCCGTATGTCTTCCGAATTATTAAAAAAAGGCATTGCATTTGTTCGCCCGGTATTCGATAACGCGCCAATGCATCGATAATTTCATCGGCGATTCTTGTATAGCCATTTTCAATCTGCGGTCCGTTATCCGCCATTTATGACCCCGCTTGCCCCCCCCTATAAAACGGTGAATTTTGCGTTTACTTGGTCTATGATTTCATTTACGCGCTTTAAAGTTTTCGGGACTTCGGACCCGGCAATCTTTTTAAATATTGACGGATATTTTTCTTTTAATTCGATCATCACTTGCCATTCTTCCGTTTCCATTAACGCCTTTAATTCTTCGTCGTCCGTATTTGCCCCAGGATCGACGTTCCCGTCTTTCCCTGTCCGATTGCCCTCGACATTATCTTCCGTCGCGCCCTTGCCTATGGTTTCGTCGTCGTCGCTTGAATTTGACGCCTCGCTTTGGTCTTTTTCGTCAATCGGGCATATCTCGCCCTTGAATTGACGCGCCCATTTTTCCCGCGTTTCCTGCTTGACCCATTCCGGCGCCGTTTCGAACTTGTCTTTTTGCGAATCATAAAAGGCCCGGAAATTTCTAGGCGCTAAATTCTTCCAACGCTTTACAAACGCGCCCCATATTTCGGACCCTTCCGCCGGCGCGTTCCCGGTTTCGTCTTTCGGGTCCGCTTCGGGATAGGTTTTTTTGAATGCCGAAATAAATCCGTCAAAGTCTTTCAACGCTTCGACCATTACTTCGGCGTCTGTGATATGATTTTGTGCCGCGGCAAGGGAAACGAATTCGGCCATTTTGTCGGCGTCTAAACCCAACGCGGCCCTTTTATCGTCAAAATCCGCGATTGCGTTTTCGATTTCCATGTTTCCCGCGCCGGATGCCTGTTCAACGTCTATAATATCTGAACTTGATTCCGGCGATCCGTCCAGGTCAATGTCGGTACACTCCGGCATAATTTGACCGCTAATCCGCATCAAGACGCGCGAAAATAATTTAGACAAAGCCTTCCCGACGACCGCGTCGTCGTCGCCCCCATGCGCGCGAATGCGGAAAACTTGACTATCGCTTGCCGTTTTTTCCATTCCGGCAATTCGCCCAATCGTTCGACGTTCCCCGTCTTGCTTCCAGGTCGCCCCGACTTCGACATCGGCGACTTGAACCGTATCCTTTCGCCCTTGATACCCGATCCGGTCTTCGGTCGTATATGCCGGCGCGCTGTTACGGAATTCAAAATCGGTAATTCCCGGCCATTCTATAATGCGTCGATATTTACCGTCCTTCGCGGCATAGAATCGGCCCGCCAAAATATTCATTTCATTGTTAGTAATGCGATAACCCTTTAACAACGCTTCCGCGACGCATTCGCGAATTTCATTCCAAGTATAAGGTTTAAGTGTTTTCTGTTTCCTGTTTGCGTTTTCAATCGCCGCCGGACTTCGATCGGTAATAAAACCTAACGGCGAATCCTTTAACGCTTCGATCATTTCTTTGATTTGCGGGTTGTCTAATATTTGCCGCATCTTGATAACGCCGGCCGCAAGGTGCAACGATGCGACAACGTCTTTCGCGGTCCCCATTGTCGTCGGCAAACATGCTTCGATTATTTCTTGAATACTGTTTCCAACGCCTTCAAACTCGACTAATGCTTTATCGTTCATAATGTCCCCCTTTCGAAAATCGTCGGGAAGGCGACGGCGCCCCACAAAATTAAAAAGATAGAACGTTTCCCCGTATCTCAATGAAGATTGCGGCCGCCTTCCCAATGGTTAATTTGTTCTAACGCTGACTTGCGGCCGTTCGTAAATATGGACCCCCGGAATATCGCGAATGCCCGCGTCAATCGCCCTTTTGATTTTCTTTTCGTCAATGACCCTGTAATCGTCCGGGACCTTTTCGGGTTCGGATATTTCAAAATCCCAAACCATACGGGTTGACGACGTCCCGACGTCCGTCCGAATTGGTTCGGTTTTTTTCGGGATAACCGGATCGGGCATATTTACCGTTTCGACGCCGGCTTTTTCTGCGGCCTTGTCTATCTCCTTTTGCATTGCCGCGGCCGTGTCCTTCGCCTTCTTTTCTTCCTTGCGCCGATCCATTTCCTTTTTGTAATGATACGGCCCCAACTTTTGATTTTTAAGCATCTTGACGATGCCTTCGACCTTTTGCTTGACTTGCCGAACGATCGAATTAACACCCCGGACATATGCGTCCGGGTCCTTTATGATTTCCTTCCGTTTTGCGTCCAATGCTTTGATTAATTTCGATCCCTGGCCGATCATTTCCGTTGCGGTCGCCGCGGTGTCGTCGTCCTTTACTTCCAACGCGACCGCGACCGCTTTAATACTTTCAAACCTTGGATCATATGACGCGAAAAGCGTCTTGATCGCGTCAAGATCGTATTCGCGCTTGACCGGCGGTTGATCTTCGATCGGTTCCGGCGTCTTTTCCTCGGCGTCCAAATTAAAAGCGTCCATTTCTTCGCCGGGTCCCTTTTCCGTGAAATCTAAATTTAAAGACATACTGCCCCCCTTCAATTAAAAATAATGTTTTCGATTTCGCCTTTTGCCGTTTCTATATTGTCAATATATTCTTCCATCCGTTGACCGCGTTCGGACCCCTGCAAAGATTCCGGCATGTTGTCAAAGGCTTCTTGTTCTTCCCCGGCCAATATCTCTAATTGGTTATAGATTTCTTCTAACGCTTTGCGCCTTGCCTTGTTCATGGCGTTTCCCCTTTTATGATTTAAAATATCGATACGCGTTTAATGCCGACATGAACGCGGCGAAATCATCGTTTGAATATTGATAAGGCGTCGCCGCCGCCGGCCGGCCGTTCCGTTTCAACCGTAACGACATGCAACCGTTTGCCGCCGAAATACGATAAGTTAGTCTGTTCTTTTCGTAATACAGATTGACTAAATATCGATACGCGGCCAATTGCGCCTTCCAGGTCGGCGATTCAACGGCCGGCGTTTTTAGATCAACAATTACGATGCGTCCGTCGATCAAGCGGCAAATAAGATCAATATGCCCGACGATCCCGAACGTTTTGTCGATAAATTCCGCTTCAATGCCCGCGACGACGTCGACCCATTCGTCGAACCATTGCTTAAAGCTTTCAACATATGGCTTGCAATCTTCCGGGATCGACAACGCCGGAATGCCGGCCGCGTAAACTTTCAAGCAAATATGGTGAACCTTCGTCCCGCGATCCGACGCCGCGGTCAAGACGTCCGGGCGAACCATTGAAAAATCAATAAACGGATTCAAGACCGTCGTTACGGATAAATATTTCATTGTATTACCCCGCTAATTTTAAAGACAAACAATCTGGACATGTAACGCGTTCCCACTTAAGCGCAACGTCGACAATGCCCTTGATGTCAACCCCGCAAGCCGTTTTTTTACCGTCCCGCATATGGCGCCGCGCCTTGATCTTGCTTCCAATCCCGCCGTAAAGATAAAACGCCGGGTTTCCGACCGGCCCCCGGCGATCCGCCGGCGTCCTTGCCGGCCCCTTGTCGGCCCTTCCTTCGACGAATAAAGACAATTGATCTTCGTCTATCGGGCGCCCGGTGAATTTCTGTTTTTTCCGTTCCGCAACAAAATTGATTGTCAATTCCGGTTTAATGCCCTCTTGGTCCGGGACGAATGAAAGCTTGATGCCAACGTCAAGCGCGTTTTCCGCTTTCAAATATGCGGCGTTTAAATCGTTCTGGTAATAACGCAACGCGCCAACGAAAAGCGATCGTGATTCCTTGATTAACTGTTCCCCTATTTTCCCCATTTCAACCCCCGTCATTTAATGAATTAATAAAAAACGGGACATCATAGGTTTATGGCCCCATAATGCCCCGCCCCTTTTATCATTCCCGCGCGGTTGATCGGACCGGCGGAAATCTCAATCGTCAATTATGCCGCCTTCGCAATCTCCGCCCATTCCGTCGGTTTCAATTCAATAACCTTGCCGCCGATCGCTTCCAGTTCGGACGCCCGGTCGTAATCATCAATATTTTGAGAATGCCGCGTAACCGCCGCATGCAACCCATACCGCGACAAATCGCCGCCCTGGATAAGTTCGGCAAGGATGCCCCCGGTTTCTTCCTTTGTGAAACCGAATTTGTTTTGTGTTAATTCGATCATGTCCGGGACGTCTTTCGTTATGACGTCGGTCCTTGCTTTTATCAGGTCGTCGCAAATCTTTTTAAATAATGTCCCGTCCATTGCGGCGGTTGTCAGATCGTTGACTTGTCCCCAAATCGCCGCGTCGGATAATTCCTTCGTTTTATCTGAAAGGACTTCCCATAATACCGATTCGTCTTGACCGCCGATCTTGCGCCCCAAATGGACCTTGAAAAAGCTTGTGCTTGTAAACGTCGCCAAATTGGAACATCGTTCGGTAAAAATGCCCGGTTGTATTGCCAATCGTCCGACCCCGATTTCCGAATTACTGATCGTCAAACCGGCCTGGACCGTTTCGACAAAGAAATTATGTCCGGTCCCCATTTCAACCCCCGGCGGCGGCGGCAATTCCGCTTTTAGGTCCGCCCGGATCGCTTTAATGTAAAGTTTGCTTTCTGTGATATTACAAGATTGAATTTCCGCGCCCGCCGTTGCAAGATGCGGCAATGTTGCATTTGCCAAATCGAAATTGTCTAGCGGTCTATATTTGTCAGATAGAAAAGCGCGGACATTTCCGTCTAAAGTTCGAATCATTCTTGATTCCGGTTCCCTTGAAAAAAGCGCGTTGATATTATACGCCAACATGTCGGGATGATCCGCCGCCAATCGGTCAACATACTTTGCCGGAATTTTCA
Organism: uncultured Dehalococcoidales bacterium; assembly: GCA_964428725.1. Classification (GTDB taxonomy): domain Bacteria; phylum Chloroflexota; class Dehalococcoidia; order E44-bin15; family E44-bin15; genus CAYRYW01. The sequence goes on along the minus strand of CAYRYW010000021.1, from coordinate 9,435 downwards.
ACCGTTCGCCAATCTGCCGTAACGCATGCGGCCGGATTGTATGTTTGTCGTCGCCGATCTGCATTTCAAGCGCGGTCGGAATTTCGACCGTTTCTTCCCGTTCCTTAACCATAACTGGCGTTGTCCTTGTGTCCGCGATAAAATCGCGGCGCGTGTCTTGTTGCCGCGTCAATTCGGCGGCAAGGTCCATTAAGCTTATTCCGTTTTTCATTGTGTCCCCCTTTCGATTTATGGGTTATCGATTATCAACTTGCGAAACCCGGCGCCGTTGCGGACCGTAACTTCGACCCGGCCCTTATGCTTCCCGCGCTTGATCTCGCGCCTTGAATATATCGGCCGATATCCGTTAATCTTTCCATTGTCGATCCATGCCCGGCCGATTACTTTCGCCGCATGTTTTATTTCCATCGGTCCCCCTTTCCTTTAGAATTTTATTCCGGCATTCTTCGCATATCCCATGCGAAACCGGGTCCGCCGGTCCCGGCCGCATGACGTCTTTACACCATGCACAAACGACCTTCATTTCCCCGGCCCCCTTTCCTTGATAGATTGATAAAAAAACGCGACTCCGCTTTATGCGGACCCGCGTCCATTTGTTTTTACGATAATCTTTTCGCCGGTTGTCGGGTCCCTTAAAAAGACCCCTTTATTTTCCCGGCCCTGGTCGACCTTCGTTGTTTGCGATTCGTATTCGGCGATCGCGACCCCTAATTCGCGATACATTCGGCGAATTTCAACAAGAAGGAGATCGGCCGGCTTGATCTTTTTTAAGCCCACTATTCGCCCCCGGCCGCGCGAATTAATTCCGCTTCGACCGTATCCGGCTCCATGGCAATAACCTTGTTCCATGGTTGGCCGATAAGCCTTCCGATTTCCTTCGCGGTTCGCTTTCCCATTTCCACCTTGCCGTTCAAGATGTCCGATAGGTGACCATTGCTGACATTTAAGCGCCTCGCGACCACATACCTTTTAAATCGTTCCTTCATAATTTGCCCCCTTTTTCGATTTTATCGTAATATATACGATAATAACGAAATGTCAAGTACTTTTTACGGTAAAATCGGGATATATTAATTTTATTGACTTGTTCGTTTTATTCGAATATAATGCGCCTTAATTGAACTCATTTAAGGGGGGTATTTATGTTTAATATTGACGGGATGCCAGACAGGTTTGCTTTGGCCGCTGAAATTAACAAAGCTCGAAAAGAACAAGGTTTGACAAAATCAGATATCGCAAAACATATTGGAATATCGGCCGGGCATATAGGCGACGTGTTAAACGGGAAAAGACCGGGCAGTTATGATCTTCTGAATAAATCGGTTGTTTTTTTAGGCTTTGAAAACATCACTGATTTTATAAAGAAAAGTGAAAGGTCAAAACTCATCAAGGAATATTGTGCCTTGGTTGAAAAAATGAACGATCGGGAATTGAACAAGGTTATGAAAAGCATCGACAAACTTTTACCAGGGGTAAATGAGAAATGGGACGGCGTAACTGAACGTCGCAAAAAAGACCGCCGTGTTATTTCGCTTGACGACTATAAATCAACGAAATAATCAAATATTATAATTTATTACAAATAATTATTATGTCTTTTCATAAATTAAAAGACGGCCGATGGATCGTCCAATATCGAAAGGGGACCATAAAAGACGCCCCGGAACGGACCCGCGAATATTTCGGCCGTGGTATCGACGGCGAAAAAAAAGCCCGCGAGCGCGATAAGGAATTAGACAATAGACCTTGGAAACGACGGACCCCGAAAAACAGTTCGCCGCTTTTTTTTGAATTGGTCAATGCTTATTTAGAATCGCGGGTCGGTATTATCGAACAATCAACCATGGCCTATTTAAAAATAAAAATGGCGAATGTCATTCTTCCAGAATTAGGACAAACGCCGGCAATCAAATTAAACCCGCGGCGATTCGACCAATACGTCGCCAAAAGATTAAAAACCCAAAAGACAACAACGATATGTCACGGTCCCGGCGGGACCCTGCGGAAGAAAAAGCCTATAACCGGACCCGACGGCGCGCCGGCATATATCAAACGGTCGACCGTTCATCGTGAATTGTGCGACATTCAAGCGGTCCTTAATTGGTCGGTCGCCAACAAATACTTGACCCATAATCCCGCGGCCGGATATCAGAAACCGAAACGCGACGACGAAATTATCGCGCCCCCGACCGCGGACGAAACCCGCCGGCTTTTAAAACAAGCCCCGCCCCATCTATTGCGCGCCCTTGTGATCTCGTATTATACCGGAATCCGACCTGGCCATGTCGAATTATTAACCCTTAAATGGACCGACGTCGATTTCGGCGCCGGATCGATCTTTATCCGGTCCGCCAAAAAGAACGGCCCGCGATCCCGTTCCGTCCCCCTGCATAAAGACTTCGCCGACCTTTTGCGGAAATGGCGCGCCCTGGACGAATCAAACGGCGCCGGCGAATACATCGTCCAATTTCGCGGGCGCCCGGTGAAAACGATTATTAGTTCTTTTAAAACGGCCAAAAAAAACGCCGGGATTTCCCGACGACTTCGTCCTTATGATTTCCGACATGCGTTCGCAACGGCCGCTTTGCGCGCCGGGTCCGACTTAAAAGCAACGTCCGAACTGCTTGGACATTCCCGGCCCGATACGACGACGCGAATATATCAACATGTCGATACGGAATTAAAGCGCGACGTTATTGAAAAATTGCCTCCGCTTGATTGGTAACGGACTGCCCCGTCTTTTAGGTGGGGTTTTTTATTGTATTAATTAAGGAGATATCCCGAAAAAAAACTCAAAAAATTTCAGTGTCCATAAAACATAATTTACATTAATAGAGGGGTGCCATACATGACACAAAATTCCGAAACCAAGAGTGAAGGGCAAATACCCCAAAAAAACAAAAATCAAACCAAGAATAATATTCTTCCTTCTATTGATCCCCCCCCAAATTCCATACATGAAGAAAATAATACATCCGACAGCAAAACAAAATATCCCGAAAAAAACAAAAACCAAACTAGTCAAAACGCTATAAAACGCGCTACAATAGTTATCGCAATCGCTACTGTTGTTAATGTCGGAATTGCTTGTTTCCAATGGAATACTACGTCTGGACAACTTGATCAAATGAAATCGTCGTCTGAACAGTCTGAAAGAGCCGCTCAAATCCAAAATAGAGCCTATGTTTACGCCAAGCCTGGCTATTTTTATGGCTTTAATACTGCTAACGCCGCACAAGCCTATATCTTTTTTGGGAATAGCGGAAATACCTTTGCTATTAATGTTAAAAGATTTGTTGGGATGAGAGTGCTTGAACCACCTGGAACAGATAATATTGATGACCTTAAATCTATGATGGACACGGAAGAGGGTTTGATAGTAATGAGCCCTAAGACTATAACAGATAATATTCCTATCATCAAAGAATTGCCAAATAGGTATATATTTACTGATAAAGACATTGATGCAATTAAAGAAGGGTCGAAGCGGGTTTATGTGTTTGGGGAAATCGTTTACGAAGATATTTATGGGAATAAACACACCTCTGGATTCTCCTATATGTACTACGGTACTGAAACCGTTGAACGTAACTCCCGCACAGCATATGCTGATTTTCAGGCAAAATATTGCGAGAAACATAATTATGTAAATTAATAATATTTTTAATATTACTACCTTAAGCTGGAACATTCCTATTGGTAACACAAAAAATGTATTACCAAAATCAAGCGCCGAAAACCCGCGTCAATAAAGGGTTTCCAAACAATTACCGCGTTCGCAACGTACAGGTCGTCGGTTCGATCCCGATCATCTCCACCAATAAAAACAATAACTTAGGCCGCCTTAAAAAAGCCGGCGCTTTTCAATTTTGGTAATGTATTACCAATAAATAACCGGGCAAACTCCGCGGCTCAAGACAACAACTATAGATTTAGGAGGTATATTCATGTCAGACTCTAATAATGAAGGGCCAGAGTTTATCATCGAGCAACGCGACCAAATTAATGTTTTTGCAGGCCAAAAGGGGCATGTTGTTATAAAACAAGCAAACCCTTACGATGTACCTGCAGAGATAATTGTTCATCCAGATGATGTCCCACTACTTATAACGCATCTGGAAAATGCTAGGGTAGATGCAATTGAAATTAGAAAAATGATCGATAACGAACAGGCTTAAACAAGCAACGAACCCGAAATTTATTTTGCACAAAAAACCCGGGCCCTTCAATCAAGAAAGGACCGGGTTCAATCGCGCGGGGGTTGTTTGGGGTTGCGCGCGATCTCTATTTTTTAATAGCGCTCAATACTTGACCCAATAATCCGGGATTCGTATCGCCGGCCGCGGCCTTCTTTTCGGCATTCCGGCCAATTGTGGTAATGCCAAGGACCGACGCCCAAAGAATCCACATGGTAGGCGGGACGTCCGGGACGTCCGCCCCTGCGATCGGTAATATGAAATAGATCAAGACGACGGCCGTTCCGAATAGAAACCCGTTATATGGTCGCCAATTCCGTTGACCCCAATATTTCGACGTCGTTTCGGCGCGCATGGTCGCATTGACTTGTGATATGGCCGCGATCCGTTCTTGACTTTCGATCCGGGCGCGATCGACGGCCAATTCTTCCAACCGGATTTTGTATGTCGTTTGAAACTCGGTCAAGATCGATAATGCGCCCGCGCCTTTTGCATCGATCGCCGCCGCGATCCCTTCCGGGTCCCCACTTGAACCCAACGCGGCCCCCAGGATCGACCCCAGGGCGCCGCCGGCCGGTCCGCCGATCGCGGTCCCCAATAACGGCGCGCCAATGCCGACTATCTTTTTCCCTAATTCTTTCCAATCCATTTTAAGCCCCCATATGTTGCGATCGGTTTTTACATGCTCATAATATTATATTTAATCAACATGGCCGTATAATAAAAGATCAATGCGGCAAGGACGGTCATTATCAACCAATGCCCCATGTTCGCGATCGTGAAATAAATCATAACCGCGGATATAACGCCCTTCGATATAATCAAACCGGGAATAACACCGACCGCATCAAATAGCCTTGATAATATTGGATTCACTTCGCGGCCACCGCGATCGATAATGATCCGTTTTGTCGAATAGAAATCGACCACTTGAAAAAAGACAAAAATAATCAATAGCCATAAATTTAATTGGTCCATATTAATCAACCTCCATTAAAAGTGTCGGATCGATCTTGTCAATCTGCAAATGAATATGGGGTTTCATGCCGCCCCCGTATTTCTTTGAAATATCCTGCGCGACGGCGATCGGTTGCGATTGTCGAACCTTCGTCCCGACCAATCGATCAAGAACCTCGCAATAAAACATTTTGATATGTATCCGGTCGCTTCTTATTACGACGCCTTTATATCGCGAATCGTCGGCATATGGCCGCGACTCGCGTACAAGGACCCCGGATTCGATCGGACATGTAACCAATTGATCCGGGACACATTCGAAATCGGCCCCGTTATGTATCCGGGACCCCCTGGACGCGCCGAAATGACCGTCGCCGGCCGGATCGCTCCGAATGCCTTTCCCTGTCGGTGATTGAATTATCATTTAATTAATGCCTTTATGGTCGCAATGTCGGCCTTCATGGTCGCGAATTCTGTTAATATTTGTTGATTGGAATTATAAACCAATCCGAAAAGCGTTCCGATTAATCCAATGACAACGACGACGACCGTTATCAATAAACCCTTTGAAATCTTTTTGTCGATCGCGGACCATAATCTTTCAATGGTCCCGGTCGGGTCTGTCATTTTATCCTTGAATTTGCATAAACCGTCTATGTTCGCAACAAGCCCGGAATGCTCTTTACATTGGTTGCAATCCATAATCGCCCCGTTTTTAATTATCCGCCCTTAAATATCGTTATCAACGCCTGTTTTAATTCCGCGATTGTCTTCGCGTTCGTTAATGCGGCCAAAGTGTCCCCGGTGATCTTTTCGCCGTCGATTATACGTTCCGGCGTCGGATGCGTTGAAACCCAATAAACCCGTTCGGCCTTTTCCGAATATTCGCCGTCGTCGTTTCTCAACATGGCGCCGTCGGCGATCCATTCTTCGAATGCTTCCAGTTCGCTTTGACCTTCGTCGACGATGTAATCCCGGCCCGCGATCGCGGTCGGATATTCCCGCCGGCGGATCAACAATAAAACCTTTTCCGGGTCTTGCTTGACCCCTTCCCGGCAATGCCAAGGATATTTGTTCCCGGCGTCGTCCGTTAAGGTGAAATAATCGTTATGGTCCCCGGTCTGATTTATTTTTAATTCCATGTTAAACCCCTATCTTAATTGAACGCCAACAATATTAAGCGAAACGTCCATTGTCCCTGATCCTGTCGCCGTTGCGGAATAATAAATATCACCATTTGAATCACAAGGGACAATGCCGCTATTACTGATTTTTAGATCGTCGTCTATTTCGTCTATATCAACGCGCAAGGCATAATAATTAGACGATGATCTCCCGAAATGGATATAACAATTTCCTCCCCCGGCGCTGTTAGAATCTCTTGCGGTCGCTAACAGTAAAACCGCCAATGCACCTTTTGGGATCATGCCTTTTGATTGAACCTCAAGGTTTATAATGGCGGCCCCGGTGCTTATCCCGCTTGTTGTTAAGGTCCAATCGGCGGGAATGATAGGCGCCTCGGTATAGACCCACTCCCCCGGTGTACTTGAATAATTTCCTTCGCCGATTGACGACCCAAAGACAAGAATCGGTTGTGACATATACGCGGTTCCGGGCGACGCGTTGCTAAATCTAATCATAGCGTATAAACTACTTGCCGCGGCATTGACTGTCGCCGTTACTTCCAACCATTCGTAACTACCCCCGCCCGAATGGTAGGATGAATAAGTATAGCCGTCCTCACTAGTATATATTGCGATTCTGGCGTCGTTTGCCGTTGATGATTTAACCCATGCCCCAAAGGTTAAAGTTTTGCCTTGAAATCTTTTATACCAAAACGGAAACGTTGCAATTGTCGCATTGGGAAAATAAACATAATCATCTTGTAATGCCGGCGTTATTTTCATGGCAAAATATGAACCACTTTTTGTATTGTCGCCGTTCGGTTCCCGCCATAAATCGACTCCGCTTGTATGGTGACTCCATCCGTCCGGCCCCAAGGCATTCGCCGCAATGCAACCCGGCGTTACTTCGTAACAAGTAAAGTTTTTAATCTCAATATTATTGCCACTTAGATCGTCCGTTTCATAAATACCTGCCCATCCAGTTGCTGTTGTTGATCCTGCCTCAAATAAACAAGATTCAGTTACCCATCCCGCCGTTGTTGTAACCTCGGTGTAGTGACTAGCGCCGTCGTATGCCTTTAATTGCAGGGTCGCCCCCGCTTGTGTCCCGTCCTTGATATCACATTGTATTAAATAGAGATGTCCGGCTTTAAATGATAGGTTTCCTAGAGATGTCCGGCCCTCCCCCCCGGAAGTGCTAAACTCATAATGATCGGTATCAAAAGACAAAGCGGCCGTCCCCGCCTTGGTCCAATCTGCTGTATCATCGTCCGCGCAATCATCGTCGGCAATAGCGGCCCCATAATTTTCAAGCGTCGAATTGCTCCAAACTCCGAACCCCGAATTTGTCAATATGTTTTGATATGGCGCCATTTTTTCTGCTTCCAACATAGAAGCGATTAAATTCGCCAATGTAATTTTTTTGGTTTCCGACTCCGAATCGTCAACAATAGGCAAAAGGTCCGCCGATGCCGCTTCGGTCAATGCTGTCAGTTCGGATATTTTTTTATTTGCCATAATGGACACCTATTCTATTTCTAATATTAATAAATCGCCCGCTTCGGTAGTAATGAAATCGCCCGCCTCGGTCGTCATAAAATCAATTACATAGGCAACGACCGCTTTTAATTGGATCGCGCCGTCGTTTCTGTAACTCTTTTCAAGGACTCTGAACGCGTCAAGGTAGTACGAAACAAGGCCCAACAATGCGGAATTAATTGTTTCGTCGTTGTCGACGTCAAACCCGATAAGGTCGCCGCGTTGTATATCTTCCAAATAATAACCGCCGGCAAATTCGACCATTAGACGGGCGCCCTTTAGATCGTCAAGCGCCCAATCCAATAAAGCTTGTGCTTGCACTTCCCCGGCAACGTATGGAAAAGAAAGCGGGTCCCCCTGCAATGTCCCCAAATTAGAAACGCTTGCCGCATCGATCGCGGTAACGACGGCCCTGTCCGCCGTTTCTTCGTCGTCATGCCCCGACCACTGTCGACCATACCGGCCGATAATAGTATTTTTGATATTAACCCGGTCGGTATATGATAGCCATATTTGACCTAAATCGACCCGGTTTCCGTCGATTGTCTTATCAATGGCCGCGTACTGAATCGGCTTTAAGAAATGGGCGCCGGCGTCCCAAAATTCGATTGACCTCGATTGACGCGCGATCCGGTTCAACAATGATCGGACGTTCGGCCTTTGAAGGATAACAAACCCCAAAACAAACGATTCCGCGGCGTAATATGTCCCTGCCGCGGCGTATGACGTCGAATCGATTTCGTCCGACGTCAATCCGCATCGATCGATTAAAACATGCTTCGCGATATGGTCCGGCCGTTCTATCAACGCCGACGGCGTCCCGGTGTATGTCCCGGCGCCGTCGTCAAGATAACCGTCGCAATCAACCGCGATCCGTATTCCGATTACGGTTTCCGCGGTTGAATTCCCGGTCAATGTAACGGTTCCCGTTTTTGTCGCGGCGCCCGTTTTTGTCGCGGACCCGGTCTTTGTCGCGGACCCGGTCTTTGTCGCGGACCCGGTCTTTGTTGCGGACCCGGTCTTTGTCGCGGACCCGGTCTTTGCGACGCCCGTTGCGGCGCTCGCTGATACACTCACATAATATCTAATTTCAACCCAAACCTCGGCAACCTTGGACTGTGTCGCCGGCGCTCCGGTGCAATTAATGGTTCCCGACAATGCGTTCATTTCGGCCCATGTGTCCCAACCCGATGAAACGGCCGTCCATGAAGAACGGTATGTCGTATTTGACGCAACCATTGAAACCGTTACACCAAAACATGTAAAGGTAATCGTCCCCCCGTCAAATGCCCCCGATCTTGCACAAACCCGGAATTGATAAGGCGGACCGGAGTAATCCCGATAATAACCCGGTTGAACGGTCATAACGTCTGCGGCGCTGTCAAACGTGGCCGCCGTATTCCAATCTGAATCTATCGCGGCCCAGGGGAAAGATATCGCCCCGCCGGTGACGGAATAGGTGTCAAAGGTCCAAATAATAGTTTCATAACCTGATGCTGAATGGCCATGCGATCCGGTGTCGACTCCGATCGTGTCCGATACATCGATCGTGTCCGATATGTCGATCGTGTCCGATACGTCGATCGTGTCGTCAACATCGATCGTGTCCGATACGTCGA
>CAYRYW010000020.1:0-35675 GCA_964428725.1 uncultured Dehalococcoidales bacterium | reverse complement strand
TCGGTGACGGTGTAGCTGTCAGCGTAGCAGTTGGCGTCGGTGACACGGTGGCGGTTACCGTTGGCGTAGGCGTCGGTGACGGCGTAGCTGTCAGCGTAGCAGTTGGCGTCGGTGACACGGTGGCGGTCGCTGTCAATGTCGGTGTAGGCGTCGGTGACGGTGTAGCTGTCAGCGTAGCGGTAGGCGTCGGCGACGGCGTGGCGGTCAGCGTAGCGGTAGGCGTCGGCGATGGTGTGGCTGTCAGCGTGGGCGACGGTGTAGCAGTCGCAGTTGGCGTGGGCGACGGCGTAGCCGTTAACGTCGGCGTAGGTGTCGGCGTGGCAGTTAACGTCGGCGTAGGTGTCGGCGTGGGCCACCAGATCGAGCCCCCGCCACCACCACCGCCACCACCACCACCGCCTACACCGCAATCCGGACCCAGTCCCAGAATTATGCATTCTGTAGCAGTAACATCTCGCAGGTTTATAATACCATCCTGATTAGCATCAGCACCAACTGTGGCAGGTATTAAACCAAGGATGATCATCTCTATCGTCGTCACATCTCGCATTGTGACCTGACCATCCTCATTTGCATCTCCAGGTGTTCCCGAATATGGCGCGGATACAGGTTGTGGCTCTAAGTTGGAAGTCGCCGTCAGTGACGGCGCTCCAGCTCTTATTCTTCCTGAAAGCGATAACTCAGGAGGCATTAACATGTTCGATATGGCATGGCCATCCGAGCGATATATTTCGATATCCTCGCTGACACGAACCCCTGGAGTTAGATATACGTAGTTCGAAGTATCTTCACGATAGTTTTCAGACTGCGAGGCCGATACCCTGACCGAATCCCCCTCCCACGTTGCGGGTATAACTAAACCGTATATATCACCCAGCTCCAGGATACCCGTAGGCTCCCCATAGCCCTCGATAAAATCTATTGGACTGCTCTCATCCAGATCTCCGACAACCCTGAAGCGGATTTCAGCAAGATACCCCGACCCGCTAACACCGGAGCCCTCCCCAGCCCCAGGCAAGTTGTTTAAAATCCTTATAGTACCCTGATGGCCTTTGGGCATGAAACCCCACATATCTACAGGGATTCTTGTACCACCTATAAAGCCATCATATACAGATACCACTTCTATGATTTTTGGATCATACGCGACATCATACTGAGCAGTATCCAGATCAGTTACATCACTGATATTGACTATCGCGCTGAACCTGGCGTTCCTGCCAACATTTGCAGGGGCTTCAATCCAGATGGTGACGGGTTCAACGGTAGGCGTTGGTGTTGCCGTTGGAACAGGAGTCGGAGTCGGTACCGGTGGCGGAGGTTCTTCAGGAGGAGGGCAAACAAACAGAACCAATATAACAATTAATATTATTAGCAGCAACAAAGCTGCTAATATTCCATACAAAAGCTTCCGATTCTGCTTAAGCCTAGCCCAACCATCCCCGAGCTTATATCTAAGCACATCCCATAGATCGCGAAGCCTATCCCACATATTTACAATAAATCCCACGGTTCACCAACACCAGCCTATGTCCATCTGACTGAAAAGCCAGTCACCGATACCACAAAACAGCAAAAATAGGAGCACTTGCGCGCCTATCTCGCCTTGCCGACCATTCTATTAAATTACGCCTACCGTGTGAATATATACCGTGGTCGCCCCACCGGTCACCTGCGATGGGGCGATCACGACTTAATACTAATAAACTACTTTGGTTCTATCTCCATAACAAGCAGCATCTGGAAGTCAACATCAAAGCTGGCATATTTCATATCGGTCGCAGTTGCGGCTACAACAAGTGTACCCTGCGTGCCGACATAGGGAGCCACCGCCCCATCATCGCCTCCATGGCAGAAGTGTAAACCCGTAGCCTCAACTTCAGAGCCATCTATACCTGCGCCAGCCGGATCCTTCTTAATTGCCTTATTATATATGTGACCGGTAGTCATCATGGTGGGTAAATTGATACGTATCTTCAGCGCACCTAGCGCCTCAGCGTAGGCGTACAGCGGGAAGTCTCCCACTACATCCCCTGCAACACTGTCACCACTGAATTCGAATTCCCTCTCCTTGCCCTGCTCATCGATCACATCAACATCAGCATCAGTAGCATCGTCCACCAGATAGAGGGTGCCTTCGGCATCCATATGATTCAACTTGCCACCGGAATACTCTCCCAGATACAGCCAGATTTTCGTTTTTGCCCCCATAAACTGCGTCTCAAAAAATTCCGAGGTGAAACTTTCGCCATCGATTTTTACCTGGCGCGAGTTATTATCGGTAACTTCTTTACTGAAGTAAATCCTCATGCTGGTTTCCGGGAAATAGTCCATATGCATTAAATCCTTGGCGGCATTGGCAGTGGAATAATAGCAATCGATCTTGCCTCCCGTAACATCATAATCGAACCACCACCACTCGCTGTCCTCGCCGGCAGGCGTGCCCACTATACACACCTCCAGTGGATTAGCCACAAAGCTGGCAGTTAATTCATTGGGGCCCTCAACCGTAACCGCATAGGTCTTGGCTGCAGTGGGCGTGTAAGCGATATCCACTGTCCCTTTTTTATTAGCGTCAAGGGTAACTGTTCGCGTAAACTCTTCACCGTCCACACTGAAGTTCACAGTATGGGTACCCTCAGCGGTTCCGATGTTTTCAACGGTGACCGTAATGGTGAGTTGCTCATTAACCTTCAAGCTGCTCTTTGAGAGTATCAAATTGCTTAGCTCAAAATCCGGTGTCCCGCCGCACGCAACAACTGAAAGACTGACGGCAAGAATCAGCGCAAGCAGCATCGATAACAATCTAACTTTCATATCTCCTCCTTTACGGCTGTGCGTTTAATTATCCATATCTGGATTGTTTTGTCAATACCTGAACAAACGTAACCTGTTATACTCATCCATATATTTCTATACATTTTTAAGTATTATACTTATAAAATGCCAGGGGGTTCGCCCACTATCTAACCAGAGCGCTGGCTGAGGTTAAAGGGTCCAGTTCTACCAGAATTCCACGCTGCCGTAGAATTTCTCCCGCTTGAGGGCTTCCGCTATTTCCTTCCTTGCGGCTGCATCGCTGATCGGCTCGACCTCTGTTACCGGCAGGCCTGACTCGTTCTTCTTCGACTGCCAGCTTACGATATATCCCGGCACGATGGCATAAGAGCAGCCACCCCTGCCACAGCAACTGTTCTCGACAACCGATATGCCGCTAACACAGAGGAATTCCCTTCCGCCGTGCTCCAGCCGCATCTCCTCGAGGGGGACATAATATCCAGCCAGCGCCGTCACCTCGTTACCCAGGTCCTGGTGAACGTACTCCAGCACGGTTTTACCACTCTTTCTCATAGTATTCACTCTCCGCAAAAGTTGCCTTAAATTTATACGCCCCACCGATCGCCCCCATATTTTAACACAGGCTGATAAGCCAGCAAAACATTGCATACAGGCAGGCGATTCAACTCATCGCGAGATGTCGCAGCATCTCCTCCAGCACCCTCCTCCACCCTCCAACCACATGTCGCAAATCCAGCCGTATCATGGTTTTACCCGCCCGCACACCTGCCATACTGAGTCTCTGCAAAACAGCCCCATCCACCTGCCTATCTTCCTGCATCTTCAATAGCAGTTGGTGGCCCTCGGTGGAAATGGCACCTACACCCGCTTCCCTCGACAGGACTTTGACCTTTATGGCGTACAGCAGATCAGCCACTTCATCCGGCATCGGACCAAATCTATCCTCAATCTCGGTGGCAACTTCCTCCACCTGTCCCTCCGCACTTATATTCGACAGACACTGATACATAGCCAGCCTCATGTCTAGGTCATCGATATATGTTGCCGGCAGATAAGCCTTAAGAGGCAGGTCGATAGCAATTGCTCCGCGATGCGGCTTGTTTTCGACACTTGCCCCTTCCAACCCCACCACCGCTTCCTGCAGCAAGCGGCAATAGAGATCGAAACCTACAGCCCCGATGTGCCCACTCTGCTCCGGCCCCAGCAGGTTACCGCCGCCGCGGATCTCCAGGTCCCGCATCGCTATGCGAAAGCCGGCGCCAAGCTCCGTCGCCTCGAAGATGGTCTGTAATCTTCGCTGTGCCTGGTACGTGAGCCTCTTGCCCCGGGAGTACAGGAAGTAGGCATATGCCCGGCTGGTGCCCCGCCCTACACGACCCCTTAACTGATATAGTTGAGCCAGCCCCATCTTGTCCGCATCGTTGACAATGAGGGTGTTAACGTTTGGAATGTCCAGCCCCGATTCGATAATGGTCGTAACGACAAGCACATCGATATTGCCTGCCACGAAGTCGAGCATCACGGCCTCCAGTTGCTCCTCGTCCATGCGTCCATGAGCGGTAGCCACTTTCGCCTCGGGCACTAGCGACTCCACGCTCGCGGCCACCCGCCGTATGCTGTTCACACGATTGTGAACAAAAAATACCTGTCCGCCGCGCTCCATCTCCCTCAGTATCGCCTCGCGTATCAGTCTCTCATCGTACTCCGACACCGTCGTCTTGACGGGCAAACGTTCCTCCGGCGGCGTCTCCATGGTGCTCATGTCACGCACTCCGGAGAGCGACATGTAGAGAGTCCTCGGGATCGGCGTAGCGGTAAGCGTCAGAACATCGACCTCACGTCGCAGCTTCTTGAGGTGCTCCTTGTGCGCCACGCCAAAGCGCTGCTCCTCGTCGATGATCGCCAGCCCCAGGTTCCTGAAACTCACGTCCTTCTGCAGCAGACGATGCGTGCCGATAACGATGTCGACGGTTCCGACTCCGAGCCTCTTGACGACTTCTTCCTGCTCCTTCCCCGAGCAAAAGCGGCTGAGCATGGCGATGTTCAACGGGAAGGCGGCCAGCCTCTGGCTGAAGGTATCATAGTGCTGCTGCGCCAGCAAGGTGGTTGGCACCAGAACCGCCACCTGCGCGCCGTCCTGCACAGCCTTGAACGCCGCTCTGATGGCTACCTCGGTCTTGCCGTAGCCTACGTCTCCACATACCAGCCGGTCCATAGGCCTGGGCTGCTGCATGTCCCGCTTGACCTCGGCGACAGCGCGCGCCTGGTCCGGGGTCTCGATATATGGGAAGGCTGCCTCCATCTCCTCCTGCCATTCCGTGTCCGGCGAGAAGGCAACCCCCTGTACTGTATTTCGTATGGCGTACAGGTCGCGGAGCTCCCTGGCCAGCTCTATTGTCGCCTGCCTGACCCGGCGTTTGGCTCGCGTCCAGTCCCTGGTTCCCAGGCGAGTGAGGCGCGGCGGCGCATCGCCCGAGCCCACATAGCGAGCCACACGGTCGATTTGCTCTGCCGGCACATACAGGCGGTCGCCCGCGGCATATTCGAGTGCAAGGTATTCGCGCTCAGTCTCCCCTACCTTCATCATAACTGTTCCGGCGAACCTGGCGATGCCATGTTCTACATGAACCACGTAGTCGCCAACCGACAGCTCGGAGAGCGAAGGCGGCCGGCGATGGAATCGCCGTGGCATTCGTCGCAGTACCTTGGCATAGCCGAATATCTCCGCGTCGGTCAAAAGCACCGTCGAATCGGTGGACCAGCCCCTGCTGAGCGATCCCTGGATCAGGGAAATAGTCCCCCTGGGCGGCAGTCTGTCGACTCGATCGCGGGGCGGAGCTACGATGTCGTTCTCCTCGAACAGCTCGGACAGCCGCCTCGCCTGTAGTGATACGATGACTATGCGTTTCTTTTTCCCCCTGGACAGGGCTTCAGTATCTCTCAGGAACGCATCCAGCCTTCCTCCGTACTCCGGCGCTGATTTGAAGGGGAGGGCAATCTTTTCTTCCCCCGGCTGCCATGAAAAGAACGATAGTTGTATGTTGACATGACCAGCAAGCGATGCCATCTGTTCCCATGTCAGATAGGTAACGGGGGAATCCGGCAGGAATTCGCCCCTGGAGATTCGCTCCGTTCTGACCCATTGCGCCTCATCATCAAGCGTCTCCAGTGAACGGGCGATATCGTCAGGTTGATCCAGTATCAGCAGAGCATTCCCCGGCAGGTAATTTATAACACTACCCGAACCCGTTTCCTCGCCGGCAGGAAGGACAGTTATCGAATCTACGATGCGCAGCGACCGCTGCGTCATCGGGTCGAACAGTCGTATGCTCTCAACACGATCGCCGAACAGCTCGACACGCGCCGGCAGCTCGCTCGACGGCGAAAAGATATCGATGATGCCGCCGCGCCGGCTGAAGCTGCCGGGCACCTCCACCATCGTCACATGCTCATAGCCGATGTCGACCCACATGGCCAGCGTGCTTTCGATATCGAACCTCATCCCTTTCGCGATTGTGTGAACTGCTGACATGAAATCTGTCGGCACCGCTGTCTTCCAAGCAACGGCATGCGCCGAGGCAACCACCAGGGGATTGCCGGCGCCGCGGCCCAGAGCCTGCAGGGCGGCGATGCGCTGCTGCACCGTTGACGGATCCGAAGGTAATTGCTCATAGGGCAAACGATCCGGCGCCGGGAAATGGAGCGCATCGCCGCCCCATACCTGCAACTGGTCCACCATCTGCCTCGCCCTGTCAACGCTATGCGTTATAAGTAGCGCTGGAAGTCCCAGTTCACGGTGCAACGCCGCGACGAGGCATGGCCGTGCCGCATCCAGCACCACGGCATCGTGCTGCCCGCCCGTTCGCAGCATTTCGACCAGCGAACGGTAGCCAGCCTCTCGCTCTACCAGATGCAACAGTCGACTCAGATCCAATCTATCCATATAGATGATAAATACCTTTAGGGCTAGTCAGCATTAACTAGCCCTGTCCAGATTGTATCACAGTGCTTCCAATCTCATCATCTGCCAACAAAGAGGTGTCAGGAGATTTCTCTCCTGCCAGGGGTTTGGGGGTGTCCCCCAAATTTTAAAATCCCCCAAAGACTGGGGGATTAAGGGGGTTGATTTATGTACTTCACATTGACTCAAATTTACCAACGTGCCTATAATGATGCAACTAGTAGAAGCTGTGTAAAACAATGCAATACGTCGTAAATGTTGTCATTCCTATTGCCGCCGTCATTCTGTCCTCATGGCTAACTTATCACTTTGCTGCAAGACATTTTCGCAAGCAAAAGTGGTTTGAATTCGACCAGTGTCGTTTCGATGAATTCTATGGCCCTATTCTTAACCTGATTAAACAGGTCGGAGCTGATTGCGAACAGAGCGTTAAGGTTAGTGATGCCTCTAACCAAGCGTGGCAGGAGATTTGTAAGAAGCACTCGCATCCATTTGAAGATCACGAAAAGTCCTTCGAACCTTACAAGAAAGTATTAGACGATGAAAACATGCGGATTCAAAAGAAAGTCATCCCCGCACTCGATGAAATGCTTGATATATTCAAGTCCAAAGAGCACCTCGCATATCCATCAACACAGAAGCTCTTTACTCAGTTTTCACAATATGTTGACCAGTTCCATCTACAACTTCCGTATGAAGTATTTAAGAAAATATCTCTTTCAGCAGAGCCTTTGGTTAAGTTATCTACTGATGTTGAGGCACACGTTGCTAACCTTAGGCGTAAACTTTCAGGAGAGAAACGCAGCTAACGATGCTGCCAAACTTTTAGATACTTCTATGAGGAGATTCATCATGACGTGGGGACTAACTGAACCAGCAAAAAGAACAGAAAGGGATTTACTCCAATGGGCAAACGATCAAATTAGTAATAGTGTACCACGTCAAATTATCTGGAACTACTTACTTAACTGGGAAAACAGAAAACTATCATTCGAAGAACAAGAATCATCAATGAAGGTGGCATCGCACCTATTAAACGTTATGGTTGATAGAAACTTGAACGGCATAACCCTCGAAAAACAAGGTGAGGTAGATAAAGCAATCGCGCTTTATGAAGAAAATATTTCGGACCTGTTTGGCGGAGATCATCCTTATGACCGTCTCAGAGTAATCTACTCTAAACAAAAACGTTTTTCTGAAGCGATTCGTGTCTGTAGGGCCTTTGTGAAAATAGCAGACACGCTTCTACAAGAAGGTTCCCAACGTAGCGACCTGAAACCCAAACGTGAGAAGTTTATTAGTTGGATCAAGAAGTTAGAAAAAAAGCCTCTAGGAGATACATAATGATAGATATTGCATCATTGGTAGCATTGTGTCAGTTGGCTCTAGCAGGCGGAAACAAGGCTAAGAAGAAAATAGAAATGCGTAGAAAGAGAAAACTCTCCGACGCGGAGAGAGAATTACTCATTGCTGCCGCCTCAGAAGGAACTTTCCTTTTTATATCGCTCGACCAAGGGACATGGATAAGAGCAGAAGGCCAAGATTTTCCTGCTACTGAGGACGCTGACCCTGCATTAACTGCTGCATACATTAAGGCCTTCAAACATCTGTGCGAACGTGGATATATCGAACACGATAGCGGAATGCTATTCAGACTAACCGTCGCTGGTTTTAAAGAAGCTAGAAGACTTGCTCATCTATAATCGTACTTCTGGGTCCGCAATACGGGTAGCACAACAGGCCAATTCGTTTTACATGCCTTGCCCAATCACTTTCGTGCATCCTAATTCCTAATCGCCTCCTTTAAGCCAAACCCCAGTATGCTATGACAGTGCAATCTGGAATAGGTCCGTGAGCAAAAAGAGCGAAAAATGTCAACGGGTTGTGGGCAAATTCGGCACCAACCTGCTCAGGGGATACGCCGCTTGCCGGGTGGCAGCACCGGCAGGAACACGTTGCGCTCGTAGGGCCTGAGGCTCACGGCGCTCTCCGGGCAGTGCAGAGCGCACAGCCCGCAGCCGCAGCACAGGGCCTCGTCCACCGCCGCCACGCCGCTATCGCCCACGGCGATGGCCGCCACCGGGCAGAACTGCTCGCAGATGCCGCAGCCGGTGCAATCGTCCTCATCCGGCACCTCGGCGATGTAGTACGACTTGAGCATGAACGGGATGTTGCCGCGGTGGTAGTTACCCAGAACCCCGCAGCAGTCCCAGCAGCAGTTGCAGATGATGTCCGCCTCGTGCTTCACCCTGAAGTCCTTGAGCGGCACCAGCCGCCCCACCTGGTGGACGGCGCCCTTCTCCTCGGCCAGCTTCACCAGATCGATGGCCTCCTGCTTGCTGATGCGGCGCCCCATCCCGCGCCTGATGATATGCTCCGCCGCCGGGCCCACGCCCAGGCACGACTCCTCCGGGAGGTCCATGCGGCAGGGATCTCCGTCCAGCTTCCTCTGTTGCCGGCAGAAGCAGTGCCCCGCCGATATCACCTCATCGTCAGGCAGGCGCTCCAGTATGTTCTGGACGCTGTGCGGCGGGTACACCTCGTTCACCTGCGGCGGCAGCACCTCGTTGACTGTTATCAGTCGCGACGACGACGGGTTGGCGGTGGCCACCGAGCGGTGCGGCGCCACGTCCTTCAGTATCTGGTTCAGCACATCGGGCGGGACAGCCCGAGCTGCCGCGAAGTAGTTGCTGACACGCCTCGCGAACTCCCGGCGGTCGGGGGTGTCCGCGCCGCCCATCAGGTAGTGCTCGAACCACCCGGGGAAGATGGACATCAGGTGCAGGTACGGCTCCGCACACTCCTGCTCCGGCTCCAGCTCGGTGATATGCCCCTTGTCCAGCAGCCGCTCCAGTACCCGCTCGAACTCCGCCGGCGGCAGACCCACCCTGTCCTGCACATCGCTGCGATGCAGGTTGCCGCCGCCCATCTTGAGCATGAAATCCACCTCCTCCGGCTCCAGCGCAGCGTCAAATATATACAGCAAATCGTCGGTAACCATGAACGGCGTCTCCGACTGCTCGTTCATCAGATCCGCCAGCTTCTGCAGCTTGTCTTTATCATTCTTCATCTGCATGCGATTTTAGCCCCCGTTCCGTTCTGTGATTTGTCATGCCCAAATGATTGTACCACTTTCCGAGTCGAAGCCTTAACTTGTTGTGGCTATACATCGTTGTGCTATAATAGTGCAATCTGTAAGGCACGAATATGAAGTACGGAAAGTACAGACGCATCGTGGCCAAGTTCGGCACCAACCTGCTCACCGCCAGCAGCGATAGACTCGATCTGGAGGTCATGGCGACGCTGGTGGCCCAGGTAGCGCGGCTGCACCAGCGCGGCCACGATGTCATAATCGTAACATCGGGCTCAATTGCCGCCGGCCGGCAGAGGCTGGGCCTGACCAACGACCGCGGCGATATCCCCTGCCGCCAGGCCATGGCAGCCGTGGGGCAGAGCGCTCTGATGCAATCCTACGAACAGCTGTTTGCCTGGCACGGTATACAGGTGGCGCAGGCGCTGCTGACGAGGACGGACCTCACCGACCGACTGGGGTACCTGAACGCACGTCGCACCCTGCTCACGCTCCTCGACCTCAAGGTCGTGCCGATCGTCAACGAGAACGACGTGGTGGCGGTAGAGGAGCTGGCCGGGGCATCCTTCGGCGATAACGATAGCCTCTCCGGCTTTGTGGCTAACCTGGTGGATGCCGACCTGCTGATACTGCTCAGCGACGTACCCGGGCTGCACACCGCCGACCCGGACAAAGATGAAAACGCCCAGCTCATCCCGCGCGTGGAACGCATCGATAAAAGCATCGAGAGGCTGGCTGGCGGCACCAGCGGCCGCGGCACCGGTGGCATGGCCACCAAGGTGCGAGCCGCCAAGATGGCCACCGCCGGCGGAGCCACAGTCGTCATCACCGGTTACGAGAAGGACGTCCTGCTCAAAGTGGTAAAGGGCGAATCTATCGGCACGCTGTTCCCGCCCACGGCCAGCAAGATGGAGAGCCGCAAGCGCTGGATCCTTTCGGGTATGGACACCAGGGGGAAGCTGCTGGTCGATAATGGCGCGGCCAATGCTCTCAAAAAGCAGAACAGGAGCCTGCTGCCCGCCGGCATCAAGGCGGTAGAGGGCAAGTTCGAGCGTGGCGATACGGTGAACATATACGATGAGGATGGCGAGCGCGTCGCCTGCGGCATAACCAACTATTCGTCACACGAGCTGTCGATCATCAAGGGCTCGCGTTCCAGCCAGATCAAGGAGCTGCTGGGCTACGGCTACGGCGACGAGGTGGTGCACCGCAACAACCTGGTGGTGGCGTAAAGAACGGGTAGATGTTAGTTTTCGTCGATGAATCAGGCGATCCCGGGCTGAAACTAACCCAAGGCTCTAGCAAATACTTTATCGTAGCGTTGGTTATCTTCGAAGACCATGATGAGGCGCAAGCTGCAGATGACAGGATTAACCCCTTAAAAAGAGAATTGCGGCTGAGCCCTCGTTTTGAGTTTCGGTTTAACAAATGTCAGAGAGGTCTTAGAGAGCAATTCCTGCGGGCAGTAGCACCATACCAGTTTTTCTATTACGGCATAGTTATCAACAAAGACCCTGCTAAATTATGGGGAGAAGGCTTCAAATATAAAGAGTCTTTCTACAAATACGCGAGCAGCTTGCTTTTTGAAAATGCTAAAGCCTTCCTGAATAACTCAATAGTGATAATAGATGGAAGCGGAAGTAGGGACTTCCGCAAGCAGTTAGAGCGTTATCTAAAACAGCGCGTCAATGAACCCGGTAACCGTTTCATACGAAAAGTCAAAGTGCAGGAGTCTTACAGAAACAATCTGATTCAGCTTGCAGATATGATAGCAGGAGCAATAAATAGGAGTTTTAGTACTAAAACAGATTCACAAACATATAGAAGCATAATAAGCCACAGGGAGATGTATGTGCAATTGTGGCCAAAATAAAACCCCATCCCTAGCCTTTCGGCACGCACACCCTACGGTGACAATTCGGGATGAGGTGAAATCCAATATTAGTATATAATAATCATTGATTTTGTCAATACCATTGGCAATGACGTATGCAAAAGAATAACCTGGTGGTCGCATAATGGGATGTACAGTCGAAACAAATGTCATTGCGATCCGCCATAGGCGGAGAAGCAATCTCGACGCTAATGGGTGAGATTGCCACGTCGTCCCGCCGGGGGCGGGTCTCCTCGCAATGACAG
This sequence comes from uncultured Dehalococcoidales bacterium, assembly GCA_964428725.1. Lineage (GTDB taxonomy): Bacteria > Chloroflexota > Dehalococcoidia > E44-bin15 > E44-bin15 > CAYRYW01. The sequence goes on along the minus strand of CAYRYW010000020.1, from coordinate 23,685 downwards.
GAGGCGTTATGAGCAAATCAGTTGGAGAACCTATGAGAGGGCTGGACTATGAAATCAACAAGCGATGAACTGAAAACAAAGGCTCAGGCGGCCAAGGCAGCGTCGCGGGAGCTGGCGCGCCTGTCGACAGAAGTGAAAAATAGGGCACTGGTCAGCATCGCCGAGGGACTGGTGGCGAAGGAAAAACAGATCATCGCGGCCAACAGGCGCGACATGGACGAGGCAAAGGCCTCCGGAATGGATAAGGCCATGCTCGATCGCCTGATGCTGAACAGCGAGCGACTCAAGTCGATGGCGAACGACGTGCGCACCGTGGCGGCGCTCCCCGACCCTGTCGGCGAGACCATCGAGGCCAGGACCCTGCCCAACGGGTTGCGACTGGAGCGGCGTCGAGTCCCATTGGGCGTCATCGGCGTCATCTTCGAGAGCCGCCCCAACGTCACATCCGATATATCGGCGCTGTGCCTCAAATCGGGCAACGCCGTCATCCTCCGCGGCGGCAAGGAGGCGCTGCACTCCAACAGCGCGCTGGCGAAGGTGATACGGGAGGCGGCTGCTGCCGGAGGGGTGCCCATCGATGCCATCCAGTTCATCGAGTCCACCGAACGCCAGCTGGTCAGCGAGATGTTGAAGATGAAGCAAGCCATCGACCTCATAATCCCGCGCGGCGGTGAGAAGCTGGTAGCGCTGGTCATCGAGAACGCCACCATGCCGGTGCTGGCCAGCGGCGCCGGCATCTGCCACATGTACATCGACCCCACTGCCGACCTGAAGATGGCGACACGTATCGCCTACAACGCCAAGGTGCAGCGCCCGACAGTGTGCAACGCCCTCGACTGCCTTCTGGTGCACAGCGATATCGCCAACCGCTGCCTGCCAATGATAGCTAAAGAGTGGTCCAAGGCAAAGGTGGAGATGCACTGCGACCCGCGGGCGATGAAGATACTCAAGGGCGTCAACGCCAGGCGCGCGACCGCTGCCGACTGGGGCAGGGAGTTCCTGGCGCTCGTCGCCGCGGTGAAGGTTGTCGATTCGCTGGACGAGGCCATGGAGCACATCGCTCGATACAGCTCGGGGCACTCGGAAGCGATCATTACCGAGGACTACTCGGCGGCGAAGCGCTTCACCGACGAGGTGAACTCCGCCTGCGTCTACGTCAACGCCAGCACACGCTTCACCGACGGGGGGCAGTTCGGGCTGGGGGCGGAGGTGGGCATCAGCACGCAGAAGTTCCACGCACGCGGCCCGATGGGGCTCAAGGAGCTGACGACGTATAAGTGGGTGATACTGGGGAGCGGGCAGGTCAGGCCGTAATGCTGTAGCTTGTCATCCTGAGGGAGTCCGCCGCAGGTCCGCCGCAGGCGGAGGGGTTTGGTGGTGTCTCCCAACATAAAAAAGCTCCCCTTTAGGGACAAGTCTCGACTCACCCTTGGGATGTAGGGGAATGGTAATACAGGAGAATGATCTCTCCTAGTGCTTCCTCGATATCAGGTGCCGTATCTCTCTGGCGATATTGCCTGCGGTCAGCCCGTGTTGCTCCAGCAGCTCATCGGGCTTGCCGGACGAGGAAAAGCGATCCTGTATCGACAGGAATGTCATTGGCACTGGATTAGTCCTGGCTACAACCGGCGCCACCCGGCTTCCCATGCCGCCCTGCAGCAGGTGCTCCTCGGCGACCAGTATCGCGCCCGTCTCCTTTGCCGCCTTAACTATCGCATCCTCATCCAGTGGCTTGAGCGTGTGCATATTGACCACACGCAGCTCGATGCCCTCGCGGGCTAGGATATCCGCCGCCTCAAGCGCCCGCGATACCATGAGCCCCATAGCGATGACCGTGGCGTCACCACCACCCCTCACGATTACCGCCTTTCCCAACTTGAAGCTGTAATCTCTGGTGTAGACGACGGGGAACTTGGGACGGGCGAGCCGGATGTAGAACGGGCCGGGCGTCGCCGCCGCCGCCTTCACCGCCAGCCTGGCCTCAGCAGCATCTGCGGGGACGACGACGGTAAAATTGGGAAGCGAGCACACCAGCGCCAGATCCTCGATAGCGTGGTGCGAGAAGCCGTCCTCCCCGACGGTAATGCCGCCATGCGTGGCCACCACCTTGACGTTCAGGCGGGGCTGGGCGACCGAGATACGCAACTGGTCGTAGGCGCGCCCCGCTGCGAAGACGGCGAACGTGCTGGCAAAAACGACCTTCCCTGAGGCGGCCAGCCCCGCAGCTATGCCCATCATGTTCTGCTCGGCGATGCCGCAATCGAAGAAACGTCCGGGGAACTCCTCGGCGAAGAGATCGGTCATCGTGGAAGGCGACAGGTCGGCATCCAGCACCACGATATCCTCGCGCTCTGCGCCCAGCTCAACCAGCGCGCTGCCGTACGCCTTCCTCAGGGATAGCTCCTCTGCCATATTTACTCCAGATCCTCGAGCGCCCGCCTGGTTTCCGCAGGGTCAGGAGCCTTGCCGTGGTACTCGGCCTTGTTCTCCATGAAGCTAACGCCCTTGCCCTTGATAGTATGGGCGATGATCGCCGTGGGTTTCTCTTTTATCTCCTGCGCCTTCTCGAAGGCGTCGGTCAACTGCGATATGTCATGGCCATCCACCTCGATGACGTGCCATCCAAAGGCACGCCACTTCTCCGGCAGTGGCTCGGTGTTCATCACATCGCAGCACCAGCCAGCAAGCTGTATGCGGTTGCGGTCGATGATGGCGACGATATTGTCCAGCCCGTAATGCGAGGCGGACATGGCCGCTTCCCACACCTGTCCCTCATCACATTCGCCATCGCCCATCAGGACATATACCCGGTATGCGCGATTATCGATGCGCGCCGCCAGGGCGCAGCCCACCCCGAAGGACAGCCCCTGCCCCAGCGTCCCTGACGACATCTCCACCCCCGGTGTGTGCCCCCTGTCGGTGTGGCCCTGCATGCGGCTGTCCAGCCTGCGCAGCGTCATCAGCTCTTCCACCGGGAAGTATCCCGATTCCGCCAGGACGGAGTACAGCAGCGGCGCAGCGTGGCCCTTGCTGAGTATGAAACGGTCGCGGTCAGGCCAGCCGGGATTTTTCGGATCGTGGCGCAACACGTGGAAATACAGCGCGGTCACTATCTCCACCGCCGACAGCGAGCCCCCGGGATGCCCGCTTGATGCCGCCGCGATCATGGTAATGATATAGCGGCGCAGCTGCTTCGCCATGGCTTTCATCCCTATAAGCGACAGCCTTTTACAACAAACAACCCCGGCTGCCGAATGCGGTGCCGAGGCTGAGGCCTTCGGTTTCTTTTTAGAACTTTTCCTGGACGAACGCAAGCGTCAACTCCCTGAATTGCAGAAGTATTATATAGCAATTATTGATAGCATGTCCATATATTTCCTTGACCAGAGGGGAAATCTCACCTAAAATCTAGGTGTGATTATAGATGCCCATACCCATATCTTCCCCCCGCGCATGAGGGACCATCGGGAGGACTATGTCGGGCGCGACCCGCTGTTCGAGCGCCTGTACGCCAAACCCAATGCTAAAATCGCCAGTTGCGACGACCTCATGTCCAAAATGGATGAAGAGGGCATCGACCGCGCCGTCATCCTCAACGCCAACTGGACCAACCCCGAGATGTGCCGCGAGACCAACGACTACATCATGGAATCTGTTGCCCGATATCCCCGACGCCTGGTGGGATTCTGCTCGCTGCCGCCGAAGGCAGGGGATGCCACGTTGGTTGAGCTGGAACGATGCATCGATGGTGGCATCAAGGGTATCGGGGAGCTGCGCCCCGACATTCAGGGCATCGAGCGCGGCGATGAGCCGGTCATCGACGATGTGCTTGAGCTGGCGAAACGCCGTAACCTGGTATTGAACATCCACGCATCCGAGCCGGTGGGGCACGAGTACATCGGCAAGGGTGTCGCCACGCCGGACAAGCTGTATCGTTTCATCCTGCGCTTCCCCGAACTCATCATCGTGCTGGCTCACTGGGGCGGCGGGCTGCCGTTCTACGCCCTGATGCCGGAGGTCGCAGAGGCCATGAAGAACGTGTACGTCGACTGCTCCGCATCCCCATACCTGTATCGACCGGAGATATTCAACCACGTTGCAGAGCTGATCGGGGCGGAGAAGATACTATTCGGCAGCGACTACCCGCTGATGCCGCCCAGCCGCATCATCAAACAGCTGCGCCCGCTGGGGCTGGATAAAGAGATCGAGGATATGATACTGAGCGGAAATGCGGCGAGGCTTTTCTGATGGCGCAGATCCGCTCTTTTGTCGCCATTGAGCTGTCGGAATCGATCAAGGAAAGCCTCTCCGCGATAGCGGGCAAACTGCAACCATCGAAGCACCGCTGTGTGAAGTGGGTCGCCCCCGACGGCATACACCTGACCCTTAAATTCCTCGGCAACATCTACGCCGACCAGGTGCCGGGCATAACCGAGGCCATCGCTTCAGCCAGCCGAGATATCTCCCCCTTCGAAATCCAGCTCGGCGCGCCGGGCGCCTTCCCTAACCTTAGGCAGCCCAGGGTCATCTGGGTAGCAGTGACAGGCGAGGTAAAACAGCTGAAGGAACTGCAGCAAGACGTCGACATCGCCCTGTCGCATTTCGGTTTCGAACGCGAGAAGCGCCCCTTCACGCCGCACCTGACGCTGGGCCGGATAAGGGAAGGGGCATCATCGGGCGATCGAGAGCGCATTGGCAAAGAGGTATCTGCATTGAAATTCCGCAGCGGTCCGCCGATGGAAGTAAACGGTATCAGCCTGATGCGGAGCACCCTCATGGCTTCAGGCGCTGTCTACGACCGCCTGGCTACAATCGAGCTCAGGTGACGCCGACACTGGATGTGGACTGAGGGCACCAAAGGCATCGAGTGGAGATGAAGGCGATTCGCAGGTAAAACAAAAGTCTCACCCGACTGGCAGTCTTGTCAACCTTTCGGTGTTTATTGTATACTACAGCATAGAGTTGATATTTTGGATGGGAGGTACCTCTGTGGAAGACAACGTTTTTCCTAAATGCCAGAAGTGCAATACTGGTGTGTTAGTTCCACTATCGGATTTCGGAAGCCAGGGAGCGCCGATTCACTATAAGGCCTGGGCCTGCACCAATCCTGACTGTGGCTTTAATCTGAAAATACGAAACGGCGACCTGTACGTAAACGAGCCTATAATCAGCGGGGTCGGGCATACCGTTAAGGTACGCTAATCGAGTTCAAGGCTATAAACGGCCGCAACGCTTATCGATATCAACACAGAAAGTAGGCTAACCCCGTAGAGTGAAGCTCATTGAGTCTCCCAACCGACTCATTGGGTGGGTATTCGATCTGCTTTTCCCCCCTGTATGCGTGGGGTGTGGGACTTACGGTTCCTTGCTCTGCGGCAAATGCCGTTCCAAACTAACTCCTGTGGGCTGCGTAGCTAAAGATACCGGTATCATCGATAGTATACACTCCGTATACGCTTACGATGGTGCGATGCGACAGGCGATCCTGCAATTTAAATACAGCAACGTGAAGGCGCTGTCTGTACCATTGGGCCGGTTGATGAAACGATATGTCGACTCCAACCCGCTTCCCGTGGATACACTGGTGCCGGTGCCGCTGCACATCAGGCGCCTGCGCCAGCGAGGCTACAACCAGTCGTTGCTGCTGGCCCTACAGCTGGGCAGGCTGACAGCGCTGCCAGTAGTCGATGGGGCGCTGGCGCGGCGCAAGAACACCGTCCCCCAGGTCTCGACGTCCGGTTTATCCGCGCGACAGCGTAACGTCAGCAATGCCTTCGTCTGCCGGGGGAGGCGGCTTGCAGGAAGACACGTCTTGCTGATTGACGACGTCTGCACCACCGGCGCCACGCTTGCCGCCTGCGCCGCCGCGCTCAAATCCGCCGGCGCCGCCTCGGTGCGCGGGTTGACGCTGGCAAGGGAGGTATGAGCGAAGGTGAAACCAGTGGCCGTGATATTCCACGGCGGGATCGGCGGCGGCGCTGTGGCGGACATGGTGGCCGATTGTCAGCTCGCCATTGCCGGCGACACCATCGACAGGATACAGCAGACGGGCGCTTTCGACGATATCATCCTGATCACTGAGCGGAACGTGAACATGCCTAACGTTACCATCGAGCGCAGCCGCAGGCCGTTCCACTTCGGTGCAGAGCTGAAGCGAGCCATCGAGCGGCACCGAATCGCAGCCCCTGTCTATATAGGCTCCGGGAGCGTTCCGTTACTGAAAACCGGTGGACTTAAATCTATTGGCGAGACGATTGCATCGCGGAGGGACACGGTGATCACCAATAACACCTTCTCTTCCGACATGGTTGCCTTTACCCCGGGAACCTCGATCGGCAAAATCGAACTCCCACCGACCGATAATCGGCTGGCGCAGGCGCTCATCAGCCAGGCCGGGCTGCGACCCATAACCCTGCCGAGGACCGCCAGCCACCAGTTCGACGTGGACACGCCCACTGACCTGGCCATACTGAAGCTGCACCGCGGGGCGGGAAAGAACAGCAGACGATATCTGGAAAGCATAGACATCGACACCACCAGGCTGCAGCGCGCGATCGACATGTTCAACGATATCAATGCGCAGGTCACCGTGGCCGGCCGCGTGGGCAGCCACGTCTGGTCGCAGCTGGAACGCAAGACGTCATGCCGCGTGCGCCTGCTGGCCGAGGAGCGCAGCCTGAACGCCGACGAGCGATCCAGACGCGGTGAGGTATGCACCATCCTGGGCTTTTACCTTGAACAGGTAGGCATGGATCGTTTCTTCCAAACGCTGGCACAGATGGGACACGCCGCCTTTATCGATACAAGGGTGATCTTCACCCACTTCAGGTTGAACCCATCGATCGATGATCGGTTCTATTCAGACCTGGGACAGTACCAGAAGATACGAGACTCATTCGTACGCGAATTCACCCGTCAGGCTGTCGAAGCGCCGATGCCCGTTATCCTTGGAGGCCACTCGCTCGTATCCGGTGGCATGCTGGCCATGATCGAGATCGCCAGACACCGGAACAGGCAGGCGGTTGACACTGAAAGGATGGTGAAGTAAACTGAGACGCTACCCACGCAATTTCGGATGCAATACAGGAAATATGGAACTCTCTAATCAATACCTGAGCGGCACCGAGTTGGAGCGATGCGATCCCGAGGTTTGCACAGCCATCCGCTGCGAGGCGGAGCGCCAGAGCCACAATATAGAGCTTATCGCTGCCGAGAACCACGCCTCGCGGGCGGTGCTCGAAGCCCAGGGCACTGTGCTCACCGACAAATACGCCGAGGGCTACCCCGGGCGTCGCTACTACGGAGGCTGCGATGCGGTAGACCAGGTCGAGGAGCTGGCCAGAGAACGGGCGAAGCAGCTGTTCAAAGCCGATCACGCCAATGTCCAGCCGCACAGTGGCGCTCAGGCCAACATGGCGGCTTATTTCGCACTGCTGCAGCCCGGCGATACAGTGCTGGCGATGAGCCTGGCCTGCGGAGGGCATCTGACCCACGGCAGCACGTTTAACTTCTCCGGCAAGCTGTATCGATTCTTCAACTATGGAGTTAATCGAGAAACGGAGCTGCTGGACTACAATGAGATCGAGAAGATGGCCAGGGAGTGCAAACCCAGGCTGATAGTCACCGGGGCCAGCGCATACCCCCGGACGATCGATTTCGAGCGGTTTCGACAGATAGCCGACATGGTTGGAGCATACCTAATGGTAGACATGGCACATATCGCCGGACTCATAGCCACAGGTCTGCACCCAACGCCGGTGCCCTACGCCGACGTCATGACGTCAACAACACATAAGACCCTCAGGGGTCCTCGCGGCGGTTTCATCCTGTGCAGCCAGAAATTCGCATCGTCTATTGACGATTCCGTGTTCCCCGGCATGCAGGGTGGCCCACTTATGCACACCATCGCTGCGAAGGCGGTGGCGTTCGGCGAGGCGCTGAAGCCGGAGTTCGCCAGCTACCAGCGCGCGGTGCTTGACAATGCCAGAACCATGGCAGCCGAGCTTCAGAAGGAAGGGCTGCGCCTCGTATCCGGCGGGACGGATAATCACCTGATACTGGTCGACCTGACGCCTTTCGGGCTGACCGGCAGGCAGGTGGAAGAGGCGCTGGACTCGGTGGGTATAACCCTCAATCGGAACGCCATCCCGTTCGATACACGCTCTCCGCAGGTGGCCAGCGGCATCAGGCTGGGAACCCCCGCCGTCACTACCCGCGGCATGGGCCCGCACGAGATGAAGCTGCTGGTTAAATTGATGGTCAGGGTGTTGCATAGCATAGGAGATCAGAAAGTTTATCGAGAAGTGAGGGAGGCAGTGGATGATATGTCCACCCGTTTCCCTGTGCCCGGGATCAAGTAGTTGTTGCTGTCACCTTTTCATGCTATAATCCATTATTGTTCATTGTTACCATGAGTCTAGTTCTATATTGGAGGTAATCGGTTGCGTAACTACGAGCTGGTGATGATCATCAACCCCTCTGTCGACGACGAAGGGGCTACCGCTACCATCGAAAAGACAAGTAAATTCATCACCGACAGGGGCGGTATTATACAGGAAGTGAATCAGTGGGGTCGTAAAAAATTGGCCTATAGTATTAAGAATTGCGCCGAAGGGAATTATATCTATACTAAACTCAGTATGGATCCTAAGCTTACCGCAGAGCTTGAAGCCAGCATTGAGATCTCGGAAGATATCCTACGTCACCTTCTAGTCAAGTTGAGCGATTAGCGAAAGGAGAAAGCAAAACAATGGCTAGTTTGAATAAGGTCATGGTTATCGGCAATCTGGGGACTGATCCAGAGATGCGCTTCACCCCTAACGGCAACCCGGTAACATCGTTCCGCATCGCCTCTTCGAGAACGTATACGACGCCGGAGGGGGAGAAAAAGCAGGAAACCGAGTGGTTCACGGTCGTCACCTGGAGCAAGTTGGCCGAGCAATGTAACCAGTTCCTCGCCAAAGGACGCAGGGCCTACGTCGAGGGCAGACTGCGCACCCGAAGCTGGGAAGGGCAGGATGGCCAGAAGAGATTCAATACAGAGATCATCGCCAACAGGGTCATATTCCTGGATCGTGCCGGAACTGCGCCAATTCCGGAGGACTCTGAGGAAATGGGCGAAGAACTGCAGCCGGAGGAATTGCCATTCTAGATGTAATCGATATCGAATGTAAACGGGGGATATGACGTGAGAGCGACAAGGCCCAAGAGGGATACAAGGTCAAAGAGGTTCACACCCAGGCGGAAAGTCTGTACGTTCTGTGTTAACAAGGTGGAGGATATAAATTACAAAGATATCAATATGCTTCGCCGCCACATTACAGATCGAGGGAAGATCGAGCCAAGGCGTCGCAGCGGAACATGCGCCAGGCACCAGCGGGCACTGGCGGCAGCGATAAAGCGGGCGCGGCACATCGCGCTGCTGCCCTATACTACCGCACACATCCAGAAGAGCGGTATCGGGAGTTTCAGAGACTAAATCCGTTTCGGCTTTTCCCTTTTTATGGCCGCACATAACACCAGACATACCGCCTCCCATTGATCGAAAGCGGGACGATGCCCAAAAGAGATAAGGTCCTACCCAGGCAACATGTCACCAGGCGTCGCCTTGCCAGGTGGCAGCAGGAAAGGCGCAAACGCCGCTTTTACGTATCTGCTGGAATTGCCATTATCGCCGTTGTCATCGGGACAATCATCTACGGAGTCTACGATACAAACATTTCCATGGCGAACAAATGGGTCACCACAGTGGGAGGCACACGCTTTGTCGGCACGGACTACGCCGATGCGCTCCACCTGTGCCAACTGGGTTTCTACGGCAACGCCAGCGACCCCAGAGAAGCCCCCATCATAGTCATAGAACAAAACGAGCTGGTGAAGCAGCGAACCGCTGAATTGCATATTTACGTTAATGATAGCGAGATCGATGATTTAATGAGGACCGCAGTTCAAGGAAACGCGACCTTGAACGATGACGAGTTTCAACAAGCGTATCAGGAATTGCTCGATAGTATGGAACTGACCGATAAACAATTCGCTGTGATCATGGAAAATTCCCTCCTTCAGCAAAAACTGTACGAATACCTGCTTGCGGATGTCCCCGATGCCGGAGAGAACGTGAGCCAGATTTACCTTGAAATATTGACAGTAAACGAAAGCCAGCTCTCAGACGTACAGGCAAGGGTTGATGGCGGCGAGCACCTGGCCGACCTTCAGGGCAACTACACCTACAACGAGATCGGGTGGATGCCACGAGGTGCATTCCAATTACCAACAGGGATAGAGGAGGTCGCCTTCAACCTCAGCGTCGGCAATGTTAGCGACCCCCTACCGATAGGTAACGGTTTCTATTACTTGGTTGAGGTTACTGACAAAGGGGAACGCCCCATAGACGAGGCGTTGCGAGAGCAGCTCAAATATAATTTGCTGCCGCGCTGGATGGCGGAGGAGCATGAGGGCAAGGTCGAGCGCAACCCCGATCTGAACCTGGACAAAATGTACGATTGGGCGCTGGCGAAGATCGGGGGGTAATCCGCTAAACGGGCCAGGTCTAACAGCAATGGTGAAAAAGGGCAGCATCGGCATCGGCATACTGGGCTTCGGCGTCATCGGCAGCGCGGTGGCACGGGCGCTGCTGGGTCGCGCTGACCATCTGGCGGCTGAGGCCGGATGCCGTCTGCAGTTGCGACGCATCGCCGAAAAAGACCGCTCCAAGGTCCGCGCCGCAAAGCTCGACCTCGGACTGTTCACCGCCGACCCGCTGGATGTGATAGCCGACCCCGAAATCGACATCATCATCGAGGTCCTTGGCGGCGAACACCCCGCCAATGAGTTCATCAACCAGGCCCTCAGCAATGGCAAGTACGTGGTCTCCTCCAACAAGGAGGTCATCTCCAAGCACCTCCCTGAGTTCGCCGCGCTGGCAAACAAGAAGGGCGTCGATATCCTGTACGAGGCCAGCGTCGGCGGGGGCATCCCGCTGATAGCGCCGTTCAAGCAGGACCTGTCTGCCAACGCGATATCTGCGATCTACGCCATCATCAACGGCACCACCAACTATATCCTCACCAGGATGGCTTCCGAGGGGATCGATTTCGCCACCGCCCTGAAGCAGGCGCAGCAGCTGGGTTATGCCGAACCCGACCCCACCAATGATATCGAGGGAATCGACGCAGCCTATAAGCTGGCCATATTGGCCACCCTGGCGTTCCACGCCAAGGTGCATCCCGATGACGTGTACCACGAGGGAATATCGAGACTGTCATCGCGCGATTTCCGCTACGCCCGGGAGCTGGGATACGAGATAAAGCTCCTCGCCATCGCCAAGGAGCAGGAAGGCTCCATCGAGGCGCGGGTTCATCCCGTCTTTCTCCCCGACGACCTGCTGCTGGCCAAGGTAGAAGGCGTTTACAACGCCATCCAGGTGGAGGGCGATCTTGTGGGGCGGGTGCTGTTCTACGGGCAGGGCGCCGGCCCATCCGCCACCTCCAGCGCCGTGCTTGCGGATGTCATCGCCGTGGCGCAGCGCATCTGCCGCAGCGCAAAGTCGACCCATACGCTGCAGTTGGACCCATCGAAACGGATCAAGCCTATATCCGATATCGAGACGCGCTATTACCTGCGGATGATCACCGTCGATCGCCCAGGCGTTCTGGCCAAGATCTCCAAGGTCATGGCGGATAAAGATATCAGCATCTCCTCGGTGATACAGAAGGAGAGCGATGTATCGCACGACGTAGCCGAGATCGTGCTCATGACCTACCCTGCAAAGGAACAGGCGATGCAGCAGGCTATGGACCGGATATCACGCCTGGACGTGATGCAGGAGATCGCCAACTTCGTGCGGGTCGAAGATTAAACCGGGCAACGGAGGCGTCACATGGGCTACCTTTCGCCCACGATAGCGGTGCGCGACATGAACCGAACCATCGAGTTCTACCGTGACAGTCTCGGCTTCAAGCTGGGCATGGTCTTCCCCGACGCGGGCAGCCCGGAATACGCCGACATGTCCAGGGACAGCATGGTGCTGATGTTCATCCCAACGCGCAACTGCGGCATCGACGACGGCGAGAGGCTGGGCGTCGGCGTGAGCTTCTACATGGAGATCGATGGCGACATCGATGATTACTACAGGGAACTGAAGAATAAGGGTGTTAATATAGTGATCGACATCAAGGATGAACCCTTCGGCATACGCGACTTCACTGTCGCTGACCCCGATGGCTATCTGCTGACGTTTAATAAGAAGATACAGGGCAAATAAAAATGAAACCCGGCGTTCTAGAGCGATACCGCGACTACCTCCCCGTCACCTCCGGGACACCCATCATCACCCTGGGCGAGGGGGATACCCCCCTGGTGCGCTCGCGCAGCATCGAGCGGGAGCTTGGCTGCCAGCTGTACTTCAAGCTGGAAGGATGCAATCCCACCGGATCGTTCAAGGACCGCGGTATGGTGGTGGCGGTGGCCAAGGCGGTGGAGGCGGGCAGCAAGGCCATCATCTGCGCCTCCACCGGCAACACCAGCGCCTCGGCGGCAGCCTTCGGGGCCAGGTTCGGCCTGCGCACCGCGGTCATCATCCCGGAGGGCAAGATCGCGCTGGGCAAGCTGGCACAGGCGCTGATACACGGGGCGAAGATAGTCGCCATCGACGGCAACTTCGACCAGGCGCTGACGATAGTGCGCCAGATGAGCGACAGCCACCCCATCACGCTGGTCAACTCGCTGAACCCGTACCGCATCCAGGGGCAGAAGACCGCCGCGTTCGAGATCGTCGATGCGCTGGGCGATGCCCCGGACTACCACTTCATCCCCGTGGGCAACGCCGGCAACATCACCGCCTACTGGATGGGTTACAAGGAATATTTCGACGCGGGGCGCTCCACCAAGAAGCCGCGCATGATGGGCTTCCAGGCAGCGGGGGCAGCCCCGATCGTGGAGGACCGCATAATCGAGAGGCCGGAGACTATCGCCACAGCCATACGCATCGGCAACCCGGCAAGCTGGAAGGGCGCCACCGCGGCGCGCGACGAGTCCGGCGGCATAATCGACTCGGTGACCGATGAGGAGATCCTGGCAGCCTATCGACTGCTGGCGCAGGAAGAGGGCGTCTTCGGCGAGCCGGCGTCGGCGGCACCCATAGCCGGGCTGCTGAAAGCGACCGGGGGCGGGCTCAAGCTTAAGGGCAAAACGGTGGTGGCCATCATCACCGGCAGCGGGCTCAAGGACCCCGATACTGCGGTGCATTACGCCGAGCCGCCCACCAAACTCCCTGCTGAAATCAACGCCATCGAGAGGGCGCTGGGAATGGGGTAATGCGATGTCTCATGCCATGGTAATCGTCAATCCGCTGGCACGAGGCGGGGTATCGCGGGCAAAATGGCCACTCATCAGCTACTGGCTTAAGAGGGCAGGCCTCTCCTTTGACTATGCATTTACCGAATATGCGGGGCATGCCACCGAGCTTGCCAGAAGAGCGGTGGAGAAGGGATTCGAACTGGTAATCGCGGTAGGAGGCGACGGCACGGTCAATGAGGTGGTCAACGGCATCATCGACGAGAGTGGCAGGGGGAGAGCCACGCTGGGCATCATCAGCGCCGGCACTGTGGGGGATTTCGTCCACAGCCTCGGCATCCCGCGGGATGTGATCAGGTCGTGCCGCCTGTTCGCAAATTACAGGCGGATGACCGTTGACCTTGGATGCGTGGAGTATATGAAAGACGGCCAGCATACGAAACGATATTATGCCAACACAGCGGGACTGGGGTTCGCCACCGACGTTGTCGGCGGCACAGATAGGCGCATCAAGTTCATCGGCGGCACGATACCATATGTCATCGGGATGATACCGACAGTGAAGAACTACAGCAACAAGGATATCAAGCTGAGTATCGATGACGAAAGTCGGCAGGAGCGCAATTTCGTCGTCGTGGTGAATAACGGCAGGTACCTCGGCGGCGGCAGGGTGTTCCCCGACGCCGACCCCTGCGACGGGCTGCTGGATGTGGCGGTTGTGGGCGACATGAACAAGCTCGAAGCGCTGTGGAGCTTCCCTCGTTTCTATATGGGAAACCATGAAGGCCTTCCCAAGATCAATCTGTGCAAAGCTAAGAATGTATCCGTGGAGTCGTCGCAACCGCTGCCGATCCAGATGGACGGTGAGGTCGTGGGGGAGCTGCCGGCCAGCTTCTGGGTGGTACCTTCAGCGCTGGACGTGGCGACGCAATAGGAGGAATGCGAGATGTCAAAAGTGAGTATCGAGGGCGCCGGGAGCTATGCACACCACTATCCCAAGGTGGCACTCATCGTCACCGTCCATGCCGGAGGCAAGGACAACTGCATGGCGGTGGCGTGGCATACGTCCATCTCCCACACGCCACCGCTTTACGGAGTATCCATAGCACCGAAGCGGCTGACCATGGAGATGATACTGGATTCCGGGGAGTTCGGCATCAACTTCATTCCCATGGAGAAGGCATCGCTGATAGCTTCCGTAGGCGGCTTCTCCGGCAGGAAGGGGGACAAATTCGAGAAGTGGAGCATAGGGAAGGAAAAACCGCTAAAGATTTCGGCGCCCGTCCTGAAGGATGCCCATGCCTGCTACGAGTGTCGCCTGGTGGACCACAGGACATATGGCGACCACATCTGGGTGGTCGGCGAGATAGTCGCTACACACTACGATAAGGAATTATTCACATCGGAGCAGATGATGAATTTCGATCGCATATCCCCGGCGCTGTATATCGGGGGCGAACTTTATACTACGATCGCGAAGGATACCCCGCGGCACCTCGACCGTAAGGAATACGGTTCGCGCTGAAAGGAAGTATATTGGTAAACAAGAACGATATCAAAAAAGCAGTTTTAGCTTTGATAGAGGCCATCGGAGAAGATCCCGGGCGGGAGGGTCTGCGAGACACGCCAAGGCGTATCTCCGAGATGTATGCCGACATCTTCAGCGGCATCGGCGTCGACCCCTGTGGGGTGATGACGACCGTGTTCGATGAGGGGCACCACGAGATGGTCATAATCAAGGACATCCCGTTCTATTCCATGTGTGAGCACCACTTCCTCCCCTTCTTCGGCATTGTGCATATAGGCTATATCCCTAAGGGGCAGCTCATCGGCGCTTCCAAGCTGCCGCGGGCGGTGGACATACTGGCGAAGCGTCCCCAGCTTCAGGAGCGTCTGACCTCTCAGATCGCTGAGGCCATCGTCAAGGCGATCAAGCCTAACGGCGTGGGCGTGGTCATCGAGGCAGAGCACCTGTGCATGACCATGCGCGGGGTGAAGAAGCCGGGGTCGAAGATTGTCACCTCAGCGATGCGGGGGATATTCCGCGACAAGGCTGCCACCCGCGCCGAGTTCATGTCCCTGATACAGGGACGATAGCCCATCCCTTGCTGCGGTACGTTTATACCTGCGCCCGGAAGGACTGTATAGCCAGCGCAAGTATGACCAGGCCGAAGAGGGCTACCACCGCTACGTCCAGCCCGATGCTCATGCGATAATCGAACAGGTAGATGCCGAAGGGTGCCGAAGCCTCCACCCCCATTACAGCCTGTCGTATGGCATCCACCCCGTAGGATACAGGGTTTATCTTGACCAGTGTCGCCAGCCAAGGTGGCAGCTGTTCGACGGGGAACA
The DNA here is from genome assembly GCA_964428725.1 of uncultured Dehalococcoidales bacterium. Lineage (GTDB taxonomy): Bacteria > Chloroflexota > Dehalococcoidia > E44-bin15 > E44-bin15 > CAYRYW01. The sequence continues at coordinate 8,040 of CAYRYW010000020.1, read as the reverse complement.
TCACCGGCGAGATGAAAACCAGGGGGAACATCAGCAGGTTCATCACCGCCTGGAATGCCTCCATGCTTTTTATGCGTGAGCCGAGCAGCAGCCCCAGCGATGTGAGTGCCAAAGCCAGCACCAGCATCAGGCCTACCAGGACGAAACCGCTGGTCACCGATATCTCAACATTGGCCCAGGGTATGAAAGCCAGCATCAGTATGCCCTGCACGGTAGCGATGGTAGCGCCGCCAAGAGCCTTGCCGACGGCTACCGACGTGCGGCTGATCGGAGCCACCAGCACCTCCTTGAGGAAGCCGAACTCGCGGTCGAATACAACGGTTACACCGGATATGACCGAGCCGAAGATGACCACCATACTGATGATGCCGGGATACATGAATGGTATATAGTCGAATTCGCCCTGCTTGAAGATGGAAGCAATGCCGCTGCCGAATATGACCAGGTAGAATATGGGCATCGCCATGCTGACGAACATGCGCGCCCGATCCCTCCAGAAACGGAGGATATCGCGATACCAGATGATATAAACGCCGTGCAGGTTACGCATCAGTGGAATCCCTTGCCGCCGCTGGCCTGTCGCATGGCCCATGCCCGCTTGAGCACCGCCTCTCCACCAGCCTCCTCGCGTATCTCTCTGCCGGTGAGCTTTAGAAATACGTCATCCAGGGTGGGACGACGCATGCTGATACCCTGGAGCGAGCTCTTGAACTCCCTGACCAGCGCGGCGATGAATTTCTCCCCGTTGGGCACCTCGAAGTGTATGCCGTCGCTGTCCTGCTTAGCCTCGATGCCGTGCTTTCCCTTTAGCTCGGCGATGGCTGCTTCCGGGTCGTCCGTGGTCAGGGTGATAACGTCACCACCTACCATGCGCTTAAGGGCCTCCGGTGTGTCCAGCGCGATAATCTTGCCATGGTCTATGATGGCGATACGGTCGGCTACGTTGGCCTCTTCCATGTAGTGTGTGGTAAGGAACACGGTGATGTTCAGCCGCTTCCTCAGGTCGAGTATGTACTCCCATATGTGCGCGCGCGTCTGCGGGTCCAGCCCCAGCGTCGGCTCATCGAGGAACAGCACCCTGGGGTAGTGCAGCAGCCCGCGCCCGATCTCCAACCGTCGCCGCATGCCTCCGGAGTAATTCTGCACCGTGTCGTTGCGCCGGTCCCATAGATCGACCATCTTGAGGACTTTTACTATGCGCTTGCGGGCAACTCCGCGCGGCACATTGTACACGCCGGTGTGGAACTGCAGGTTCTGCATGGCGCTGAGCTTGATGTCCAGGCTGGGATCCTGAAACACCAGGCCAACGGATTGACGCACTTGGTTGGATTGCTTTACCACATCGTAGCCGTTGAGTATGACTCTGCCCCTCGTCGGTCGCATCAGGGTGCACAGGATGTTGATGGTGGTGGTCTTGCCGGCGCCGTTGGGCCCGAGGAATCCGAAAATCTCGCCTTCACGCACCGCAAAGCTGACGTCATCCACCGCCACCAGCGACTTGAACCTCTTGGTCAGGTGTCGCACCTCGATTATATTCTTCTCTTCCATGCGAACCGCCTACTCGACTTTCGAGATCACCTCACGAACCCGCTTCAGCGACGCCGCCAGCTGCCTCAGGTCCTCATCGACCAAACTGGAGAGCCGCTCCCTGGCGCTTTCCCCAAAGATCGACTCACATTCCTTCAGCGTTATATTGCCATTACCGGTCAGAGCTACCTTGACTACCCTCCGATCCCTGGTATCCGGCTGCCGCTCGACGAGCCCGAGCTCCACGAGCCTGTCGATAAGATAGGTCATGCGTGACTTGGGGATATGGTGCCAGCCACCGATCTCGGAAACGGGCAGCGGCCCTGCATCGCGCACCAGTTTGAGTATCATCAGGTGGTGCGCAGCGATGCGCTTCTCCCGCTCCACTGCCTTGAACCCTGCCCGCAGTATCTTGACCTCCAGCAGAGGTAACAACAGAGATAGCTCATGTGTCACGCTATCAAGCAAATCATTGTGCATTTTATCGACCGATGGTTGTAATTCCCAAACCGAGTGGCTCAACGATATGATAGTTCAGTTTTTGAATCATATCATCGATAAAAAGGGCTGTCAAGCGGGATCGGAATGTGACCGTGATACAACAGATGACTAGCTTTTGCGCGCCAGGGCATAGGCCGGGGTGCACCAGTCGATGTATTTCTTATTGCGGCCGTATATCACGTCGAAGTACAACTCCTGCAGCTTCCTGGTGATATCCCCCATACGCCCGTGCCCTACCCTGCGACCGTCTATCTCGATGATGGGTGTCAGGTGGGCAGCGGTGCCGGTCATGAAACACTCGTCTGCGGTGAACAACTCCTCGGGCAGGATGGCGCGCTCGTCAGTGGAGAGGCCCAGCTCCTGACTGGCCAGCGTCATCACTGTGTCGCGGGTAATGCCTACCAGTATATCGTCCTCCGGCGGCGGCGTGGCCAGCCGCCCGTCCTTCACGATGAAAATGTTCTCCCCGCTGCCCTCGCACACGTGGCCATCGTGCGTTAAGAATATCGCCTCGTCGTAGCCCTTCTTGTGCGCCTCGGTCTTGGCCAGGGCGCTGTTGACATAGATGCCGCTGATCTTGGCCCGCACCGGTATCATGTCACTGCCTATGCGCCTCCACGACGATATGCAGCACCGCGCCCCGTTCTCAATGTCCAGGTACGGCCCGAAGGGAGTGGCGAAAATGAGGAAGCCCGCCTCCAGATCATGCAGGCGCACGCCCACCCGCTCCGAGCTCTTGTAGGCTATGGGGCGTATGTAGGTGTCCTCCCTGTAGGCGCAGCGCCTCACCAGCTCCACCGTCATCTCGATCATCTCGTCCATGGTATGCGGCAGCTCTATCTGCAACACATCGCAGCTATCGATGAGACGCTGGTAGTGCTCCTCCAAACGGAATATATATATCTGCCCGTGCTCGGCGTTCCAGTTGCCGCGGATGCCCTCGAAGCAGGCGGTGCCGTAGTTGAAGGCATGCGTCATGATGCCGACCTTAGCATGCTCTACGGGCATGAATTTTCCATTGAAGAAAGCCATGGGCGACATACATATTCTCCTTACCGTGTCATGCTGAGTTATAATTATAGCGGCTGAGGGGTACTGATGACAAGGCTGAGGCTAGAAAAAAGGAGACGGTGGAGGAACATCGTCTCCCTTTTCACCAACATCCAGCTTTAACCGAATAGATAAGCGACAACCACTACCAAGGTAAGTCAATCCGTGACTGAACATCACGCAATGTCGCTATCAGGCTGAAGCCGATAAAGGCCCGCAGAACTCGTCGAATAAGCACACATGAAAACCCCTTTTATAACTGCGCGCGAAGGGGTTTAATCCTTCACTGCTTTTCTTTACCGGCTGCTATTTCCGGACCCGGCCTTCATCTGGGTGTAGCAGGACTGGCAGTAAACCGGCCGGTCGCCCCTGGGCTGGAACGGGACATCGCACTCCTTGCCGCAGGCGCTGCATACCGCCTGGAACGTCTGGCGAGGGTAGCTGCGGCTTTCGCCGGATCGCTGCTGCTTCCGGGCGGAGCGACACTCCTGACACCGCTTGGGCTCGTTCTGGTAACCCCTCTGGGCGTAGAACTCCTGATCCTCAGCGCTGAAGGTGAACTCACGCCCGCAGTCCTCACATACCAGTGTCTTGTCTTTGTAGGCCATGGATGACCTCCTCCTGTAATCTTGGTCTCAGCTTGGTCATCCTCCGCCCGGGGGTCCGCTCTGGGTCCTCTAGGTTCTGGGACTGACAAACCTTGAACCAGATGCCAAAGCATATCACAGCTATTTTCTCGTGTCAACACGGGTTGTCGATACGGCGGGCATGTGCAAAATACGTATCGACATAAGTTAATGAGGCACGGCTTCTACATGAAACAGGAAAGACAAAGGACGTGAATGGTAACAGCGCTGATTGGAACATCCCGAAACGCTATTGAGCAGTATCGGATTACAGGTTAAATAGCAAAGGAGACAGCTTTAAACTGTCTCCTTCAGGAAACAAACCTTTCTGCAGGTCACCTAACTATGTTGAATCCACTCCAACCGCCCCGACCTGCACTCACAAGCCCATGCTCTGGACGCAAGAAGTGCGCCCGTCATGGTTTCAATTCAGTTCACTTAATCTACTTGCCGATGCGGAAAACCTTGGTGCCACAGCGAGGACAAGTGCCCTGGGTTGCGGGCCGCTTGTTCTTCATTGTGATCTTCTTGGGATTGTTCATCTCCACCTTTTTCCTGCACTTCATACAATATGCCTGCATTTATCCACCCTCCTTTGCAGCATTTTACGAGAGAATAGCAGCAATTCTCGAATAAGTCAAGGGGTTTTTGCACCTTTTATACTAATTCGTCTCGAAATGGCCTGTTTGCGACATCGGCAGGTGCCCGATTTCACTCCATGAAGCCCAGGGTGAAGGTCCATCCCAGCAGGGACGATACTTGGGAAAACACCATATCCGGCACTTCAATCGCCAACGAATCTTCCATTATCAGAGCCGTATCTGTATGCAGAGCGACCGTGCCCTCATCGTTAACAGCATACAATACTATTTCGCCTGACAATCCCAGATCCGCCGCAACGAGCGCGCTCAGCTCCTCAAGAAACACCGATACACCCAGCGCCCCCACGACCTCCCCCTCGTCATCTACCGGCACCGTTATCACCATCGATTTCTGCCCTGTCGATTTACTTACTACCAGTTCTCCGATCACCACCTCCCCGGCCATAACCTTAGGGAAATAGGCACGGTCGCTGAGGTTGCCGCTGGCCAGCCCAATATCCACCGTGTAGTACGAGCCGTTGGGCAGGGCGAACCAGGCAACCAGCGGTATGCTCGACTCCTCGAACTCGGTCAGCATATCCACCATGTTGTCCCACTCCGCCGACTGCACCTCATCCGTCAGCGCCATGACCTCCATCATGCTCACCAGCCCTTCAACACGCGCCTCCGTCAGCGCCACGGCGGCGGATACACCGACTTCGGCATCGATTCGAACTTCCGACTCGTCGCATCCCCCGCACCCCACAACGAGCAAAAGTAGAGCCAAAAAGCTACCCATAAACAGACTTGCCTTTTTCACGATGACCCCCCTTTCGGATGTGTCATGTCACCTCCCCCGATCCATTCCTTTGCAAGATAGCGTCGCATAGATACTAAAACAGCGACATGCAGGTGTCAACACGGAGCGATAAGAAGGTCAGGCGCCCGATTTCCGTTTAGGCGGCCCCCACTTGCCGCGGGAGAACAGCCTCGGCAGGAAGACCTTGCGCAGCTCCTCGACTACGAACAGGCTGGCCCCGGCGGCCAGCGCTATGCCCCAAATGGATGCGCCCAGCGGCACGGTGTGGAACGCCGTCTGCATGAAAGGCGCGTACACGATTGCGACTTGCAGCAGCACTGCGCCGGATATGGCCAGCACCAGCCAGCGGTTGCGCAGCAGCCCCAGGCTGAAAACGGTGCGCTCGTCGTTGCGGGCGTTGAAGGCGCGGAACCACTCGAAGGATACCATGGTACAGAAGGCCAGGGTGCGCGCCTCCTCCAGGCCCACGCGGTAAAAGGCCCAGTTGAACACCAGGTAGATGCCAACGCCCATAAGCAGCGCCAGGTAGGCGACTCGCAGCATCATGCCGGGATATAGAATCCCGACGGAGGGGTGCCGCGGCGGGGCATCCAGCTCATCTCCGGTCTTGGGCTCCATACCCAGCGGGATGGCGGCCGTGGTATCGGTGGCCACGTTGACCCACAGTATCTGCACCGCCAGCAGCGGGGCCTGCCCCACCACCGCCAGGGTGATGGTCAGCGCCAACAGCTCGCCCAGGTTGGCGCTGAGGATAAAGAACAGCACGTTGCGCAGCCGGTTGAAGATGCTCCGCCCCTCCTCAACGGCGGCGACCACCGAGGCGAAGTTGTCGTCCGTAAGCACCATGTCGGAGGCCTCCTTGGCGACATCGGTGCCCTTTATGCCCATGGAGATTCCGATGTCCGCCGCCTTCAGCGCCGGGGCGTCGTTAACCCCGTCTCCGGTCATGGCCACCACATGTCCCCGGCTCTTCAGTGCGTTCACTATCTTGAGTTTCTGCACCGGCTCCACCCGGGCGAAAACGGATATTTCCTCTATCTGCTCCATGAGCTCATCTTCGCTCATCGAGCCCAGCTCCGAGCCCAGCACCGCCCGCCCCTCGGGCAACCCTACACGTTTGGCGATAGCCTCGGCGGTCAGCCTCTGGTCGCCGGTGATCATCATCACCCTGATGCCCGCCCGTTGGCACTGCTCCACCGCCCGCACCGCCTCCTCGCGCGGTATATCGAGCATGCCCGCCAGCCCAACGAACGTCAGGCTTCCCGAGATGTCTTTCTCACGCAGCTCTTCAGTGTATCCGGGCAGCTCGGCGTAGGCCGTGGCCAGCACCCGCATCCCGGCCTGTGCCAGAGACTCGTTCTCGTGCAGCAGCTTGTCCCTGCGCTCATCGTCGAGCGGCACCGGCTGGCCGCCCTCCAGCACGTTCGTGCTCATCGCCAGCAGCCGTTCCGCCGAGCCCTTGCCGTAGACCACCCGCTTGCCGTTCCTTTCGTGGAGGGTGGCCATATACTGCTTCTCGCTCTCAAACGGGATCTCATCGATGCGGGGGGAGGACTCCTCCAGCGAGTCCCGGGACATACCGGCTTTGACGGCGGCCACCGCCAGCGCCCCCTCGGTAGGGTCGCCCACCATGCCGCTGAAGGTGCCGCCCTCCCATGACAGCTGGCTGTCGTTGCACAGCGCGCCTATCTCCAGCAGCAGGGACAGTTCAGAGTGTTCTTGCGGGTCGACCGCCTTGCCGTCGCGGTGGAACTCGCCCTCCAGCGACCGCGAGCCGCCGGTTACCTCGTACCCCGCGCCGTCGACGAATATGCGCCTCACCGTCATCTCGTTCATCGTCAGTGTGCCGGTCTTGTCCGAGCAGATGTGGGTGGCCGAGCCCAGCGTCTCCACCGCCACCAGGCGTCGGACGATGGCGTTGCGCCGCGCCATGGCGCGCATCCCGATGGCCAGCACCACGGTGACTACCGCCGGCAGGCCTTCAGGTATAGCCGACACCGCGGCGGCCACCGCCACCAGGAAGATGTCCAGCAGCTCCAGCCCCTGCACCACGCCGATGACCACCAGCAGGGCGCACAGGCCGAGGAACAGCAGCAGGATGAAGCGGCTGAGCCGGGCTATGCCCCGCTGCAGCGGCGTCGGCTCCTCCTCCACCTCCTCCAGCGCGGTCACGATGCAGCCCATCTCGGTGGCGGGCCCGGTGGCGACCACCGCCGCCGTCGCCCTGCCGGAGGTGACCACCGTGCCCATATGCACCATGTTAACCCTGTCGGCCAGCGTTACCTCCCCTTCGAGCTGGCGGCTGCGCTTCTCCGCCGCCACCGACTCGCCGGTGAGCATCGACTCGTCCACATTCAGATTGGAAGACTGCAACAGGCGGGCGTCGGCGGGCACCCTGTCCCCCGCCTCCAGCCTGACGATGTCGCCGGGCACCACCTCCCGCGCCGGCACCGGGTACACCTGCGAGCCTCTCAGCACCTTGGCCTGCGGCGCCGTCAGCTTGAGCAGCGCCTCCATCGCCTTCTCCGAGCGCGACTCCTGCACGTATCCGATGACGGCGTTGATCAGCAGCACCCCGGCGATGACGCCAGCGTCGATGTAATGGCCTACGGCCGCCGAGACCGCCACTGCAGTGAGTAAAACATAGATCAGCGGGCTGAGGAACTGCCTCAGGAAAAGGACCACCGCCGGCGCCTTCTTCCTGCGCGGCAGCTCGTTGGGGCCGTGCTGCAACAATCGGTCAGCTGCCTCATCGCCGGTCAGGCCGGAAGGCCTCGATCCCAGCGACTTTAATACATCATCCGTCTGCAGCGCATGCCATTCTTCGTGCATAATCGAGTCTGTGCCCATTGTATTGGCAATTATAGGGCAAATCAAGTACGTGTACTCGTTCATATGATTAGTGACACCTGACCTCCTCTCTTTTGCATTGATC
>CAYRYW010000019.1:0-38271 GCA_964428725.1 uncultured Dehalococcoidales bacterium | reverse complement strand
GGATTTGATGCGCGGAGCCGTGAGCGACGCCCAGAGGCACTTCAACGAGATGTATAAAAGAAGTTGATTTCTTTAGCGATTGCCATGATGTAACCATCCTTTCTCTTGAACAAACTTCCGTTGTGTTTAGTAGCCTGCACAAACTTCTATTTTGTGCAAACAGTCACGCCCTCAAATTTTTTATGCGCATTATTTTCAGGAAGCCTGTTAAGAATACGTATTTTGGCGGATTGATTTAGGTATTGTCTTGATATATACTTATATATTCCGCGCACATTGAATATCAGCGCTAGGCCGGGTAAAACGAAGTGTGGCGGAGCTAAGTCGCAAGTTTAAGGATATTATGCAAGAGCTATTGGACTACCAGAGGATTGAAAGCTTTTTAGCGGCCTTCTATTTGGTGGAAGGCCTTTTTATTTGCTAAATGCATATATCAAATTATTTTAGGAGGAAAAGAGATGAAGATATTCACATTCATTGCGTTGGTGATGGTGTTACTCCTCAGCTCTGTTCTTATGATAATACAATCTCCTCAACCTGCAGCCGCAGAAGAATGGCAGGAAATGTATACCCCCTTAGTTTGGGAAAACATCCGTGGCGTCTGGGGCACAGATGAGAATCACGTGTGGGCCGTGGGAGATGATTGGTACATCTTATATTACGATGGTAATACAGGGCAAAACTGGGTAGAGGCATCTGGATGGTCTGATGGTGGACTTAATGATTTGAACTTCCATGATATAGATGGCACTTCTACTCAAAACATATGGGCAGTGTGTGATGGCGGAGGCGTTATACGTTACAATGGAGTTTCTTGGGTATTCCAAGTAACCGGTCTTTCGATTGGTAACCGCAACCTTTATGGAGTATGGATAGCTCCCAACGGTGATGTCTTCGCAGTGGGTAGTCAAGGCACCATTATTAAATCAAATCCATGGAGCTTAATCGAGCTCCCTGGCAGTGAAGATCAAATCAGCCTTTATGATATCTGGGGCACTTCCTCTAACGATTTCTTCGTTGTTGGTGATGACGGGTACGTAGCACACTATGTTAATGGTAATTGGGTGTCTAGTGGTTCTATTACATCAAGCGGACTTCTCGGCGTATGGGGAACAAGTTCTAACGATGTATATGTTGTAGGAGTGGAAGGTAGTGCCTTTCACTATGATGGTACTTGGGAAAATATCGGGCATGGATCTGGGCACATGAATTGGCCTTACGGGATTTGGGGTTTAGATGGAACTAGCTCTAACAATGTCTTTGCCGCTGCCGATTACGGAACAGTGTTGCGATGGAATGGAAATACGTGGACTGCAGAGGGCCTGGGAGGTGAGGCGAATAGGGACGTATGGGTTAATTCCGTAAATAGTGTGTTTGCAGTGGGTGACGACGGTCAAGCCACGCGCCTGGGTGGAGAGCCACCAGAGGTTCCAACAATAGCTTTCAGCCCTGGTAGTTTTTCATTCGCTGCTTCAATCGGATCCAATCCAGATAGCCGGGACTTGGAGATATGGAACTCAGGCTCTGGGACTTTAAATTGGCAAGTGAGTGACAACGCCGACTGGCTCATTCTCAATCCGACGACAGGGAGTTCTACAGGAGAGCATGATACCGTAACGCTTTCGGTGGATACGACAGGGTTAACAGAGGGCACTTACAATGCCAAGATTACAATCACTGCCAGTGGCGCTAGTAACACACCTCAGTATGTGGATGTTACCCTGGAGTACTATGCAGTTCCGTTGATTGCATACAGTCCTGGGAATTCTGTGTTCGAAGCGGAGGAGGATTCCACTAACCCGCCAGGTCAGGTACTTGAGATATGGAACTCAGGAACTGGGACTTTAAACTGGCAGGTGAGTGACAACGCAGGCTGGCTCACCCTCAATCCGACTACAGGGAGCTCTACAGGAGAGCATGATACTGTTACGCTTTCGGTGGACATCACAGGGATGGAGGGTGGCACCTATGAAGCTACTGTAGAAATCACTTCTTTCGAGGTTCTTAATAGCCCACAATACGTAGATGTTACATTGGAAATAGCCTCATACTGGTCCTTTGCAATTATCACAGATTTACATATAGGCGAGGGTATTCTAGATTATGGAGCCACAGGCTGGCAAGATAGTGATACTGGGTATGGAAGCATAGCCGAACAGTATTTGAATATTGTTGTATGGAATATTATTAATGAGTATGAAGATAACTATGAGATTGATTTTGTAGCCGTTCTTGGCGATCTTACAGATAGCGCGGAGCAATCTGAATTCCTGATGGCTAAGAGTAACCTTGACTCAATAGGTGCTGGCACTGGCCGGACCATTCCTTGGATACCGATAATAGGTAACCATGACATTTGGCCGCATAGTTGGATATTGAAAGATGGATGGTGTGAAACATGCAAAATTTTTCCAGGTGAATGGCAATATTACATTGCTCCGGAGTCAACATTTGATTCTTTCCCCGACCAGTGGTTGTACGATCCACAATATGAAGTGTTACTAAATGATCTTCCAGCAGCTATGAACTGGCATCGCCAAGGCCCAATGCCTGTTTGGGATGAGGATAGGAACCGCTCATCATATTTTCAGAACTTCTATTTTGATTACGAAGATTATCATTTTATAGGATTAGATTTCAATTCTAGAAAGCCATGGTCTGAAGTTTTTGGATGCTGTCCGGGTAGCTCTGCAGACGGTGATTTGCATAATTTTGACGATGGCACATGGGACTGGTTGAATAAGCATTTGGAAGAATACCTTAATCCGAATACCGACTTTGGGCAGGGGAATCGTGCGAGGGGGAAGCATATTATCTTGTTTGCGCATCATCCGTTTCTTCATTACATCATGGACCCGAAGGCGGACTGGCCTTCAGTAGTGGCCCTTCATGCCGGTTTTTCAGACGGCGAATTATCTACTTTGCGTAACCTTAGGGACTACAAGGACTACATCATCGGTGAATTTGCAGGGCATTTACATCGAACTCAAGAAACTTGGTTTCGCGACTGGACAGAGCCGCTATTCCGCATTGTAGAAACAGATGCTAATAAGGAAGCCCCACTTGCCAGAATCGTTCAATTCTATCCTGACGGTACCGTGGATTGGGATACACTTTTACCACAGAATGCAGTAACGTCTTCCAGCACGGGAAAAGTAGATATAGTTATTAAGGATTCCACTGGTGTGGTTATTATAGATAAGACGGGTAATAGTGTTGGAGCGATTTATTCTGAGTACGATATGGATGGGGATGGCATACCGGACGACAGGATATGGATCCCGGAAGGGAAGGCGGAGGAGTATACCATAGTAGTAGTAGCCGAAACGGGTGCAGAGCCCGATGACCCTTTTACCATTGAAGTTGCGCCCATGGAACAAGTCTTTGGTTATACATCTATCCTTCTGGATGACAGCACTATAGGAAACATCCCAACCGCAGGCTACGACTACCAATACACGGAGAGGCCAGCCACACTGCTTTCTTACACAGGTGACCTGAGCGGTGACTATGGGACAACAGTTACTCTGAGTGCTCATTTAACCTATGGAGACAGCGTTGATCTTTCAGACAAGGCTGTCAATTTCCAGATAGGTGAGCAAACAGCCTTGGCGGTAACCGGTGCCGATGGAATCGCGACCACTTACCTAACGTTGAATCAACTCCCCAGCGACTATTATCAAGTTCTAGTTAGTTATGAAGGGGATATAGATTACTTGCCTTCTTATGATAATGATCCATTTGGGATAACAGGTGTCATAGGGGCATACAGCCAGCAAGCCGGCATCAGGGCAGGCGGTGACAGCGATGTGTATAACTACCAGGTGAGGATGACCCTGCACTACGGAAGCGGAACGAATACTGGCAGCGATATCTACCTTGGTGGCAATTGTGAGGAAGATTTCTCTGATATACGTTTCACCAACGCTGACGGCACAGAACTGCTGGACTACTGGATAGAGGAGGTAGATGGTACAGAGGCTACCGTCTGGGTGAAGTTCGATACGATACCCGTCGAGGGCACAGATTTCTATATATACTATGGTAACCCCGGGTTACCATCAGGGAGCGATGGTAAGGCTACCTTCCTAGCGTTCTGGGACTTCGAAGGGGACACTGTGGATCAGGTTCCTGACGGCTGGAGCGAGACCGGATCGTTCAGAGTGAAGGACTATTCAGCTGCCGAGGGTAGCCAGAGCGTCAAAGCTGCAGGCGATGGCTCAATAGGTGAGAGCATCCCTATAGTCAAGTCCGGTGACTCAAGGTTACTCTCATATTTGAGGGTAACTGGGTATAGTGGGCGTGATTATTATGATGCTGCACATTGGCAAGTTAGCAGGTTATCCGATGGTGCTCAAGTAACTGCCTTAGAGGCTTATCCTGCCCATAAATTTAAGTATAAATCTGGCCCTGACCAGTGGAGTGAAGTGCCAAACGCTCCCTATTGCGGTGTTGATACTTGGCACAGAGTAGAAATTCTGCTGCGATCATCTGACAGCAAAGTGAAGTTTATCATTGATGACCATGACGCTGGCTGGCTGGACACGCTTGACTCGTGGGAGGCGATAAGAGGTGTTAAACTTGAGGCAGTCTCTGACGATCCGCCGGTTGGTGCATGGGGAGATTTAGTAATCTGGGCTAATTATTGCGATCCAGAGCCAGTAATTTACTGGGAATGCAGTGGGCCGACGATAACACCCACTGTTTCACCTACAGTGACCCCCACACCTACTGCTACGATATCGCCGACGGTATCGCCTACAGTCAGCCCAACAGTCTCGCCTACAGTGTCCCCAACGCCTACACCTACTGCCACCAGCAGGTATAGCAAGTCACCGTATCCTTTTGGCGACGCCACCATGGACGGCACGGTGGACATCTCAGACTATGCGGAGGTGGAGGCTATAATACTGGAGACCAAACCTAAGTCGTCTTCCTCCGATGCCACCATGGACGGCGATACCGACATCTCAGACTGTGCGGAGATCTGGGCGATGGTCCAAGGGGTCAAGACGCCCAGCGACCGCTACGTTGCCAGCTACGATTTCAACACCGGCGGTGCTGGAACCATCGATTTGGCGGCGTACAAGCAGACCGCGAACGTGCCATCGGTCGTATGGCCTGCGGACAGCGGATGGACCGACTTCACCGCCGGCGACTACACCAACGTGGAGGCCATAGACGCCAGCTACTTCTCCATGTCGGCCAGCGCCAGCAGCTATAACACGGTACAGTGCCGCTTCACCGTTTTCGAGCACATCTGCGCCCCCAGCCTGACGCACATCGAGATCAACGTGACCGCCTCATCCCAGTACATGAGCGATACGTTACAGTACTGGGCGTGGGACTTCAGTTCCGAGCAGTGGGATCAGGTGGGAGGATCCATCACCATGTCCAGCGGTGTGTCCTCGTATTACATGGTGACCGATTGGGGCCCGCCGAACGTCGATAACTACATGGATGATAACGGCCACATGTACCTGATGGTGATACTAATGGATAAGAACAGGGCGCTGAACATCGATTACATACAGGTGACATTCGTCGGCCCCGAGGTGTGGTGCGGACAGCCAACCCCAACGCCAACACCTACTGCCACCAGCAGGTATAGCAAGTCACCGTATCCTTTTGGCGACGCCACCATGGACGGCACGGTGGACATCTCAGACTATGCGGAGGTGGAGGCTATAATACTGGAGACCAAACCTAAGTCGTCTTCCTCCGATGCCACCATGGACGGCGATACCGACATCTCAGACTGTGCGGAGATCTGGGCGATGGTCCAAGGGGTCAAGACGCCCAGCGACCGCTACGTTGCCAGCTACGATTTCAACACCGGCGGTGCTGGAACCATCGATTTGGCGGCGTACAAGCAGACCGCGAACGTGCCATCGGTCGTATGGCCTGCGGACAGCGGATGGACCGACTTCACCGCCGGCGACTACACCAACGTGGAGGCCATAGACGCCAGCTACTTCTCCATGTCGGCCAGCGCCAGCAGCTATAACACGGTACAGTGCCGCTTCACCGTTTTCGAGCACATCTGCGCCCCCAGCCTGACGCACATCGAGATCAACGTGACCGCCTCATCCCAGTACATGAGCGATACGTTACAGTACTGGGCGTGGGACTTCAGTTCCGAGCAGTGGGATCAGGTGGGAGGATCCATCACCATGTCCAGCGGTGTGTCCTCGTATTACATGGTGACCGATTGGGGCCCGCCGAACGTCGATAACTACATGGATGATAACGGCCACATGTACCTGATGGTGATACTAATGGATAAGAACAGGGCGCTGAACATCGATTACATACAGGTGACATTCGTCGGCCCCGAGGTGTGGTGCGGACAGCCAACCCCAACGCCAACACCTACTGCCACCGCAACAACGAGCACCACACCAACGTCAACCGCCTCGGCAACGGCAACGGCCACCGCGACCTTCACGGCATCTCCTACACCTACTGCATCACCGTCACCTACACCAACGTTTAATCTTAATGACTGGGCTTATAACCAGCGGGGAAGTATCAGCGCGGGTGGTGCTGATGATTTGTTGGATTACCAGATAAAACTAATCCTAGACTACGCAGAAGGGAGCAGCTACGGAAATAGAATACTTCTTGATGGTAACTGTAAGGAGAGTTTCGCCGATATACGGTTCACCAACGCGGACAGTCAGTTGCTGGATTATTGGATAGACCCGAATAGCATTGTACTTGGCGAGGAGGCTATCGTCTGGGTAGAGTTCGACGAAATTTCCACCACAGGTACCGACTTCTACATCTACTACGGCAACCCAACTGCAACTTCGATAGGCGATGGTGATAATACCTTTATCTTCTTTGATGACTTCGAGGATGGGGAGATAGATACAAACAAATGGACAGAGATTTATGAAGACAACGGCGACTGGGTTAAGGTAGAAGACGGGGTGCTCGAGGTTCTGGGACAAACTTCAGGCTTCGGTAACAGGGCAGATATATGGTCACTATTTATCCCTACGGATATAAACGTGTCAGTACATGCTAAGGTCAAGATGACTGATCCACTCAAGCAGGGGAACAAATACCTTGATCACACTTATTTTGTCGGAAACTTCTACTACTATTCCGATCAGACAACAGTGTTGCAGTGGAGATCGGGGTACTCATGGCACAACTACAACCAGTGGCAGGCGCAGTTCTCTAATGGCGGGATTGGCGTTCAGATCCCTTCTCTGAACACAACCTATCACGATCTGGAACAGTGGATGGAGTCAGATAAAATAGGCTATGTAGTTGTGGATGGAACCGAATACATGAGAACGACTACGGTGTCATATAATCCCAGCCAGACCGAATACCTGCGATTGAGGATAAAGGGGGAGGGGAATACCAACTACGATGGTTGCATAGGTGACATCTATGTTGACCATATCTTTGTAAGGGAGTACTGCTCCCTGGAGCCTGTGTTTGGGGACTGGGAGTAATCGGCCATAGGTTTGCCCACACAATCAACGGGGCTAGGTTTAAACCTAGCCCCGTTTTGCACTATACAAAAGCCTATTGTGTGCAATCGATTAGGGGAGCTACCCTGCTATCTATTCCAACTTTCCTTCGCCATGGAACCGCTGTTTTAGTTGTATAATTGTTGTCAGGGCCACAACGATTTGTTACTGTTAGTCGGGTGCTATGGAATGTCGATTATCCGGTGAGGAATGAAGAAGACGGACGCCAGGCAGAAGGACCTGTTCGACAGGCAGCGGGCGCAGGAGTTGAAGCAGGATGCGCCGCTGGCGGCCAGGATGCGCCCGAAGGATTTCGACGAGTTCGTGGGTCAGGAGCACCTGGTGGGCAAAGGGCGGGTGCTGCGCCAGAGCATCGAGTCCGACCAGCTGCCGTCGATGATCCTGTGGGGGCCGCCGGGCAGCGGGAAGACCACGCTGGCGTACCTGATCGCCAGCGTCACCCGGTCGCATTTCAGCCCCATATCGGCGGTCAGCGCCGGTGTGGCAGACCTGCGCCGCGTGGTCGAAGAGGCGCGGGAGCGGCGCGGCATGTACCAGCAGCGGACGGTCCTGTTCATCGATGAGATACACCGTTTCAATAAATCACAGCAGGATGCCGTGCTGCCCTACGTGGAGGATGGGACCGTTACCCTCATCGGGGCTACCACCGAGAACCCCTCATTCGAGGTCATCGCGCCGCTGCTGTCGCGGTGCCGGGTGTTCACCCTGAACGCTCTCAGCGATGACCACGTGCGTTTCATCGTGGAAAGGGCGCTGGAGGACGGGGACAGGGGGCTGGGCAGGCTCAGGGTCGCGCTGGATGAGGACGCCCTGAAGTTCCTGGTAGTGGTGGCCAACGGTGACGCCCGGATCGCGCTGAACGCCGTCGAGCTGGCGGCGCTGGCTACCAGGTCCGGTGCGGACGGCAAGAGAAAACTCACGCTCTCAACCGTCGAGGACGCGGTGCAGCATCGCGCCCTGCTGTACGACAAGAGCGGCGAGGAGCACTACAACCTGATATCGGCGCTGCACAAGTCGCTGCGCGGCTCGGACCCGGATGCCGGCCTGTACTGGCTGGGACGCATGCTGGAGGCGGGCGAAGACCCGCTGTACATCGTGCGCCGCCTGATACGCTTCGCATCGGAGGACGTGGGCATGGCGGACCCGCAGGCGCTGGTCGTGGCGGTGGCTGCCCAGCAGGCGGTACACTTCATCGGCATGCCCGAGGGCAATCTGGCGCTGGCGCAGGCCGTTGTGTACCTGGCCACGGCGCCCAAGAGCAACTCGCTGTATGCCGCCTACTCCAGCGTGCAGCACGACGTCCAGCGGACGCGGAACGAGGGGGTGCCCCTGCACCTGCGCAATCCGGTGACCGGGCTCATGCGCGACAGCGGGTACGGAGACGGCTACAGGTACGCCCACGATTACGAGGGGCACTTCGTGGAGCAGCAGAACCTGCCGGATGCGCTCAAGGGCAGGCGCTACTATCGTCCCAGCGACCAGGGCTGCGAGCCGGAGATAGACGCCCGTCTGAAAAAGTGGTGGAAGGGCAGTGCAGAAGAAAAACCGGGGAAGGAAGAGTAGTTGGAAGCGCTTGAGATATTCTTACTGGTATTAGAAGGCTTAATATGTCTTGCTATCCTTATTTGCCTGATTATAATAAACAAGAACTTCACAGTATCCAGGCGCAAGTTGGGGTGGTCTCCATTTGCGATTTATAATCCGAAATTCTATACCGAAAAGGGCAACCGTTTTAGGAATTATTACTTGATACTTGTAATGATTGGGATGGTTGTAGGGTGTATTTATATGGGGGTTGTGCTTATTAATTCCTTCGATTAATAATTACCAGCCGGAGGTCGACGCCCGTCTGAAGAAGTGGTGGAAGGGCAAGAAGTGATTGCGGGTCACATTATGCGACACAATTCAATTTTTATCCGATACAGACTATCACATGTCGCTCGTGGCACAAAGCGCACAACCAGGGCGGCGCGTATTCAATCGCTTTCCTTTCGCCTGCAGTATTCCTGAACGCTCTGCCCGAACTTTTCAGCCGCCCTGCCGAACTGGTTGAACTTACGCTTCACATCCTCGTCATGAAACCTGTCGGCAAACGCTTTTGCCGATTCCGCCGCGGTGTCGCCGAACTCCCTCGCCTTTTTCGTCAGCTCCGGGTCGTTGAAGATCTCGCTTATGGCCTCGCCGAAGGCCCGTATCATCTCGCCGAACTGAGCCGCAGGGTTATCCTTATCGCGCCCTTCTTCTCTCGACATGGCATACCCCCTCAAACGATTGCGTGTCGTATCTGCATTATACCAATTCTGCCTTGACGCCGCACCGCCTGCCCTGTACTATGAATCGAAGGATTACAGCGATCGGGGGATAGGTATGGCTCGCGTGAAGATAGACCTGCCGGAAAGGTTCGAGTTCTCGGCCGAGTTCGAGGTGCGCATGGCGGACATCAACGCCGGCGGCCATATGGGGAACCACCTGTTCGTGGCGCTGCTCAACGAGGCGCATCTCAAGTACATGCAGTTCAAGGGCTTCCCCGAGCTGATGGTGGACGGGAAGGCCATGATAAACGCGGACCTGGCGCTGATATACAAGTCTGAGGTGTTCTACGGAGACATCCTGTCGATAGAGGTGGCGGCCGGCGATTTCAACCGGTATGGGCTGGACCTGTTCTTCCGCGTCACCAGCAAGAACTCCGGCAGGGTGGCGGCCATCGCCAAGATGGGCATGGTGTTCTTCGATTACACCGAGCGCAGGGTCGCCGAGATACCGGCCAAAGTTAAGGGAATCTTCGGCATATCATAACGATGGCCCTGATTGTGGATACAGATGCGGCAATACTTGATACGTAATGTCAGGTAGAAGCGCAACGACAGATTGAGGAGAACAACCAGATCATGCTGCATAAACCTGATTCTACACCCGCCATCGAAGTCCATGGCCTGACCAGGCGTTTCGGTGACGTCCTCGCGGTGGACAGCATCGATTTCGCGGTCAACAAGGGCGAGTTCTTCGGATTCCTCGGCCCGAACGGGGCGGGCAAGACCACCACGGTGAGGATGCTCACCGGGGTGATAAACCCCGACGGCGGGACCGCCCGGCTTCTGGGATACAGGGCCGGCAGCCTTGAGGCCAAACAGATAACCGGGGTGGTGCCGGAGACATCGAACGCCTATCTCGACCTCTCCGGCTGGGGCAATCTGATGCTTATGGCGGAGCTCTACGGCGTGTCCGGAAGGAAGGCTCATCAGAGGGGCTCCGCGCTGCTGCAGGAGCTGGGCCTTCTTGAGAGGAAGGACAGCCTGGCGCGGGGTTACTCCAAGGGGATGAAGCAGCGCCTGATACTTTGCATGGCGCTGATCAGCGACCCTGAGCTGCTGTTTCTGGATGAGCCTACCTCAGGTCTCGATGTTCAGAGCGCCCGGCTGATACGGGAACTGCTCCAGAAGCTGAGCGCTGCGGGCAAGACAATATTCCTCACCACCCACGATATGGACGAAGCCAACCAGCTGTGCGATAGGGTGGCCATCATCAATAAGGGGAGGATAGCGGCCATAGACGCCCCCGAGAAGCTGAGGCTGCTGACCAGCAGCATGCACTCCGTTGAGGTCAGCTTCTCCGATGCGGTAAGCCCCGATGCGCTGAAGGGCATCGACGGCGTAACCGAGGTCACCAGGCTGGGGGATAAGTACCGCCTGTATACCGCCAGCCCCGGGGAGCTGGTGGTCTCGCTGGTGAACTACTGCTCCACACACGGCTTGAAGATAGTATCGATGAGCACGCTGATGCCGTCACTGGAAGATGCCTATGTGGCACTGGTGAGCGGAGGTGAGCGATGATGCCCCCCATCGTAACGGCATGGAACCAGGCGAGGCGGAGCTGGGCCATCGGCAGGAAGGATATCCGCATCTACTATTCGAAGGGGCCGGTGGTGATATTCGGCATCATGTTCCCCGCCTTCCTCTTCCTCGCCTTCTTCATCGGGCGCAACCTGGCGCTGGAATTCATGATGCCGGGACTGCTGGCGATGGTGGTCTTTTTCACCGCTACCGCCATATCGCCGGCGGTGACACCCTGGGAGACCCAGGCGAGAACCCTGGAACGGCTGATGTGCTGCCCGGTGTCGTTCTCGACCATCATCCTCGGTGATATCATAGGCTCGTTCATCTTCGGCGTCGCCATCTCCCTTGTGCTGACGGTGATAATTGTGGCCGTGGGGCTGGCCGCCGTTATACAGTTGCCCATCCTCATCATGGCGGTTGTCATGGCCGTCTTCTGCTTCTCATCCCTGGGATTGATCATGGCGGCGGTGCCCACCAGCTCGCCCAGCACCAGCATGATGCTGTCATCCATGGTGAAGTTCCCGCTGATATTCATCAGCGGCATCTTCATCCCGCTGAGCGAATTGCCTGTCTGGGCACAGGCGGTGTCGTATATCTCTCCGTTAACATACTTCACCGATATCGCGCGGAACTGTATCCAGAACACCAGCCACCTGCCAGTATACGTCGACTTCCTGGCCCTGCTTGGCTTCGCCATCCTGTTTCTGGTGCTGGCTATGAAGCTGCACCACCGGACGATGCCTAAGAGGATCTGACCGGCAGGGAGCTAGGGGCAAGGCGAAGGCTTTGGCAGAGATGGGCATGGTGTTCTTCGATTACACCGAGCGCAGGGTCGCCGAGATACCGGCTAAAGTTAAGGGAATCTTCGGCATATCATAGCGGTGGCCCTTTCGTCGTTATGCCTTCGGCACTCGCCTGTGGCCTATCGCCTTCCGAATTAGTCGACAGCCTTGAACATCTTCTTAGCGGCTCCGCAAATCGGGCATCTGTCCGGAGCCTCTCCCTCGACGGTGTAGCCACAGACCTGGCATACGTGGAACGGCTTCTGCTCCGCCTTCTTACCCTTCTCCAGCATGTCGAGGGCGGATTGGAACAGGCCGTGGTGTATCTTCTCCACCCGGTTGGCCAGGTCGAAGCTGCGCCCGGCGTCGCTGTTGCCATCGCTTTCAGCTTGCCGGATGAATTCCGGGTACATCTCGGTGAATTCGTATTGCTCGCCGCCGACGGCCGCCCTGAGATTCTCAGCGGTCGATGTTATACCCTTGATGACGTTGAGGTGGTTGCGGGCGTGAACCGTTTCGGCCTCGGCGGCGGCGCGGAACAGCCGCGCGATTTGCTTATGCCCTTCCCTGTCGGCCTTCTCGGCGAAGAACAGGTACTTGCGGTTTGCCTGGCTCTCTCCGGCGAATGCAGCCTGCAGGTTGTCGGTGGTGTTTGCCATCTGGCGCCTCCTATTTAATGATGATCGCTCTGCAATCGTTATCGATCTGGGACCCGGCGTTGGCTATCGTATCGCCGATATCTCGTCAGATGTATCCGGCGCATCCAACCGTCGCTGGCTAATGGAGAGGAAGCGAGACCTGCATCGCACCGCATAGAAATTTGCCACCGCCCCTGAGATTATTGTCCCGTCCCGCTTCCCGTAAAGAATATTACCCCCGTGCCGACGCATTGTCTGTGACTTTTATCGCCCGTCTCTTTTGCCCTGGCGAACGCGGTGCGGTCGCATGAGCTGCATACACTACGCATTATATCACTGCGTATTGCTTTGAATAAGTGGCTATGATATAGTTCAGCCATGAAATTTACAAGCGGCGGCACGATAACAATGCCCGGGGGTTTTCTTGCTGGCGCGACCGCCGCCGGCATCAAGACCAAAGGCGGGCTGGACCTAGGCATATTGTGCTCGGAAGGCCCGTGCGTCGCTGCCGGCATGTTCACCACCAACCGGATCAAGGCGGCACCGGTAGTATGGTCGCAGGGGCGTGTCGCGGGCGGGAAGGCGCAGGCTGTCGTGGTCAACGCCGGCTGTGCCAACGCCTGCACCGGCGAGCGCGGGCTGGCTGACGCAGGCGAGATGGCGGCGTTGGCGGCGAAGACGCTGAAACTGAAGGCGGAGGACGTGCTGGTTGCCAGCACCGGCGTCATCGGGCACTGCCTGCCGATGGAGCGCATCGCCGCGGGGTTGAAGAAGATATCGCTGTCGCCTGATGGGGGACACGACCTGGCGCGGGCCATCATGACCACCGATACCTTTCCCAAAGAGGTCGCGGTGGTTGCCGACGATGGCAGCTTCACCATCGGGGGCATCGCCAAGGGCGCCGGCATGATACACCCCAACATGGGTACGATGCTGTGTTTCATCGCCACCGATGCGTCCGTCGATCGCGCTTTCCTGGATAAATCGCTGCGCCAGGCGGTGGATGTCTCGTTCAACATGGTGACCATCGACGGCGATACCAGCCCCAACGATACGGTGGTCATACTGGCTAACGGGAAGGCAGGTCGCGTCAAGCCGGGCACAAAGGCGGCGAAGGAGTTTCAGGCGGCGCTGACCGAGGTTTGCACTTATCTGGCGCGGAGCATCGCCCGGGACGGAGAGGGGGCGACTAGGCTAATCGAGGTAACGGTGGAGAAGGCGCCCAGCCTGGCCGATGCCCGCGCCGCTGCCCGCACCATCGCCGGCTCGCCGCTGGTGAAGGCGGCGGTTCACGGCTGCGACCCCAACTGGGGCCGCATCATCGCGGCGCTGGGACGCAGCGGCTGCGAGTTCGATGGGGCGAAGGTGGACCTGTTCATGAACGACACCTGCGTTTTCCGCGACGGCGCGGCGCACACGTTTGATGAGAAGCGGCTGAGCCTGATGATGAGCGGGACGGAGGTGTCGGTGCAGGTCAGCCTCAATATGGGGGAGTGGCAGGCCACCGCATGGGGCTGCGACCTGTCGGCGGAATATGTTAGCATCAACGCCGAGTACACGACGTAGGGGGATAGAGTGACTTTACCGAAGCAAAAGGATGTAGAGATTCCTCTGTTATATGTAATTAGTGAATTTGGAGGTGAAGCAAAACCCCGCGATATATATCCGAGGATAACGGCTTTTTTCCCACAAATTACACAAGCTGATTTGCGAGAGACAGTCTCTGGCAATACAAATAAGTGGACAAATAGAATTCAGTTTGCTAGGCAAGATCTGGTTTCTAAAAAGGAGCTAGAGCGGTATCCTCGAGGCGTCTGGAAGATTACCCAGAAGGGGAGAAATCGACTGAAGAAGGAAGGTTATAAAGGGACTTCAACAGTTGTTTCCAAACCTCCAGAAATATCCAGTCGTCACAGCGATCTGAAACAGAAAATGGTTGAGGTAGGTAAAAAACTTGGTTACTATACAAGAACTGAGGAAGGGTCGATTTATAGACATGACGTTTTGTGGAAGCTGGGGCAATATAAACAGGATCCAAACGTCGTTATTGAAATTTGCGCAGGTGGTTCACTACCAAAAGACTTTGATGCTTTAAATTGGGCAACAGAGAATGTAGGGGCTAAGGGTATTCTGGTAACAGTCGAAGATGCAGATTATCGAAAGGCTGTTCAGAGATTTGAAAACCAAGATAAGATAGTGGTAGTCAAAGCTGAGACGGTTGATAGGTTTCTTGATTTGTTGGATGAGAACATTGAATTTTTAAGGATTGTGTTTAAATGAAAAAGCCGATCGTAGTTAAAATAGGGGGGAGCACCTTCGGCAAGGGCGAGACGGTGCTGCAGGACCTGGTGGAGCTGCAGAAGCAGGGGCATCGCATGGTCGTGGTGCACGGCGGCGCCAATGAGGTGACGGCGTGGCTCAAGAAGATGGACATCCCCACTAGAATCGTGAACGGCCTGCGCGTCACCGACCGAGACAGCCTGCGGGTGGTGGTGGCGGTGCTGTGCGGGGCGGTGAACAAGGAGATCGTGGCGCAGATACAGGCGCTGGGCGGGAGGGCTGTGGGGTTGTGCGGCATCGACGGGCGGCTGTTCGAGACCAGGATAATGGAGCCGGAGTACGGGCTTATCGGCAAAGTGGAAAAGGTGAACATTGAGCCTGTCGAACTGCTGCTTAAGGCAGGGTACATTCCGGTAGTCGCGCCTTCGGGGTTTGGGATAATCGACGGAGAGTCGATACTGAATGTCAACGGGGATCCGGCTGCCGGGGCGCTGGCGGCGGCGCTGGGGGCGGAGAAGCTCATCATGCTCACCGATGTACCCGGCGTGATGGATAAGGACAAGAAGGTGATTCACTATCTCACGCACAGCGAGGTGCGCGCCCTCATCGATTCCAAGGTGGCCGCCGGCGGGATGATACCCAAGCTGGAGGCGTGCCTGCGCGCGCTGGAGAGCGTGCCGGTGGCGCAGATCATCGATGGGACGTCGCCGCACGCGCTGGCGGAGGCTGTCGGCGGGAGCGAAACGGGCACCATCATCGCATAAGGAAAATATATGACAGACTGGCAAGGACTGGAAAACAAATATTTCATGCGGACGTTCAAACGCCTGCCGGTAACCATCGTGCGCGGCGAAGGCGTGCGCATGTGGGATGACAATGGCAAGGAATACCTGGACTTCATCGGCGGCTGGGCGGTGAACGTGCTGGGGCACTCGCACCCGGTCGTCGTCGAGGCGCTGACCACGCAGGCACGGATGCTGATGCATACATCGAATCAGGTGTACACCGTGCCCCAGGTGCAGCTGGCGCAGATGCTGGTGGAGAACAGCTGCCTCGACCGCGTGTTCTTCTGCAACAGCGGCGCCGAGGCCAGCGAGGGGGCGGTGAAACTGGCGCGGCGCTATGGCAAGCTGAACCTGAAGGGGGCGTACGAGGTCATCACGGCGACGAAGTCGTTCCACGGCCGAACGCTGGCGATGACGGCTGCCACCGGCCAGGCCAAGTTCCAGGAGCCGTACATGCCATTGCCCGAGGGCTTCGTCAACGTGGAATACAACAATCTGGACGCGGTAAAGAAGGCGACGACGGGGAAGACCTGCGCCGTGATGCTGGAGCCGATACAGGGCGAAGGTGGGGTCAACGTGCCGTCCGCCGATTACCTTAAAGGGGTGCGCCGCTGGTGCGACGAGCGCAATATCGTGCTCATACTGGACGAGGTGCAGACCGGGATGGGGCGCAATGGCACCCTGTTCGCCTATGAGCAGTTCGGCGTGGAGCCGGATATCATGACGCTGGCAAAGGGTCTGGGTGGGGGGTTCCCCATCGGGGCCATACTGGCGAAGGATAGATTCGCCGTATTCAAGCCGGGCGAGCACGGCTCCACCTTCGGGGGGAACCCGCTGGCCTGCGCCGTCGCCTGCGCCGTATTCAGGTACATACTGGACAACGATGTAGTGGGCAACTGCCGCCGCATCGGCAAGTACCTGTTTGACAGTCTGGAGAGGCTGCGAGCCGAATACGATTGCATCGTCGACGTCCGCGGGCGCGGGCTGCTGCAAGCGGTCGAGTTCAACGCCGAGATCGCCGAGACGCTGGTGCGGGACTGCCTGCAGTCCGGGCTGCTGCTCAACGCGGTGAACCCGGGCGCCATCCGCTTCATGCCGCCGCTCATCGTCGGCGAGGGCGAGGTGGACGCTGCGCTGGCCATACTCGACGGCGCGCTGTCGAAGGTAGAGAAGATAAAATCCCCCTAACCCCCTTTTACAAAGGGGGAATTCAAGGGGGGCTGGGGGATACGAAAGGCAGATTTATATGGCAGGTAAGGCAATTAAAAAGGTAGTGCTGGCATACAGCGGCGGGCTGGACACGTCGGTCCTGCTCTCGTGGATAAAGGAAACCTACAGGGCAGATGTGATCGCCTTCTGCGCCGACATCGGCCAGGAGGAAGAACTCGATGGTCTCGAAAAGAAGGCGAAGAAGACCGGCGCATCGAAGATTTACATAGAGGACCTCACCGAGGAGTTCGCGCGCGATTTCATCTTCCCCATGATGCAGGCGGGGGCGATATACGAGGGACAGTATCTCCTCGGCACCAGCATCGCCCGGCCGCTTATCGCAAAGGGCATGATGGACATCGCCCGCAGGGAGAGGGCTGATGCCATCGCCCACGGAGCCACCGGCAAGGGCAACGACCAGGTGCGCTTCGAGCTGACCGCCTATGCAATGGACCCGAATATTAAGATAATCGCCCCGTGGCGCGAGGAACGGTTTCGCAAGAAGTTCCCCGGCCGGGCCGAAATGATCGCGTATTGTAAAACGAAAGGTATCCCCGTCGAGGCCAGCGCCAAGAAGCCCTACTCGATGGACCGCAATCTGCTGCACATAAGCTTCGAGAGCGGCATCTTGGAGGACCCGTGGCTTGAGCCGCCGAAGGATATGTTCAAGCTGAGCGTCGCCCCCGAGGACGCGCCGGATAAGCCGGAGTACGTCACGCTCGACTTCGAGAGCGGCATCTGTGTGGCCGTCAACGGCAAGCAGCTGTCGCCCGCCAACGTCATGCGGATGCTGAACAGGCTCGGCGGCAAGCACGGCGTCGGCCGCGTGGACATGGTCGAAAATCGTTTCGTAGGCATGAAATCGCGCGGCGTGTACGAGACGCCCGGCGGCGCCATCCTGCACGCGGCGCACCGGCAGATGGAGACGCTGACCATGGACCGCGAGGTCATGCACCTGCGCGACTCGCTCATCCCGCGCTACAGCGAGCTGGCGTATTACGGCTTCTGGTTCTCGCCGGAGCGGCTGGCGCTGCAGGCGCTGGTAACCGAGAGCCAGCGCAATGTCACCGGCACGGTTCGCCTGAAGCTGTACAGGGGCAACATCATCACCGTCGGCAGGAAGAGCCCGCTGTCGCTGTACCGGCCCGATATCGCTACCATGGAGGGCGGCGAGAGCATATACGACCAGAGCGATGCCACCGGCTTCATCAGGCTCAACGTCCTGCGTCTGCGCGTGGGGGCGATGGTCGATAAACAGGCAGCGAAGAAGGGGAAGGGTCGGGTGGTCGGGAAGACGGCGGCAAAGAGGGGCAGCAGGAAGAAGGGGAAGAAGAAGTAGTTTTGAAGTCATTGCGAGGAGTTCGCCTGAGGTGAACGACGTGGCAATCCCGTCAGCAGGCATCGAGATTGCTTCGCTTCCCGCCAGAGGCGGGCGGACTCGCAATGACAGGGGGAACAGGCGGGCAGTGACGGATACGGAATCCTCCATAGTCCCCCTTTGGCAAAGGGGGATTCAGGGGGTTGGGGACACACGGAATATATTGAGGGGAGGGTAACCCCATGCGCGAGAGATTTGATAAGGACGTGGACAGGTCGGCCAGAGATTACACTCAGTCAGTCTCGTTCGATATACTGTTGTACGACTACGACATCGACGGCTCCATCGCCCACGCACGTATGCTGGCAAAGCAGGGGATAATTGCTGAGGGTGAGGCGAGTAAGATCGTCGAGGCGCTGGAATCGATTCGCATAGAGATCGACAGCGGCGATTTCGTGCCCAGCGAGGATCTGGAAGACATACACATGAACATCGAGGCGCGGCTCATAGACATCGTCGGCGACGTGGGCCGCAGGCTGCACACCGCGCGCTCCCGCAACGACCAGGTGGCCCTCGACATGCGGATGTTCGTCAAGGATGTTGCGGTGTACGCCATCGATTCCCTGGTCGAATTGCAGGAGGCGATCGTCAATCTGGCAGAAGAAAATAAGGACGTCGTCGTGCCCGGCTATACCCATATGCAGCGGGCGCAGCCGGTGCTGCTGTCGCATCACCTGCTGGCATACTTCGAGATGTTCCAGCGGGATGTGGAGCGCTTCGGCGACTGCTGGTCCCGCGCCGACGTGCTGCCGCTGGGCAGCGGTGCGCTGGCCGGCGTGCCGTACCCCATCGACCGCGAGTTCCTGGCCAGGGAGCTGGGCTTCAGCCAGATAAGCCAGAACAGCATGGACGCCGTCTCCGACCGAGACTTCGTCATAGAGTTCCAGGCAGCGGCCAGCATCGCCATGATGCACCTGTCGCGCCTGGCAGAGGAGCTTATCCTGTGGTCGAGCTCCGAGTTCGGCTTCATCGAGCTGGACGATGCGTATGCCACCACCTCCAGCATGATGCCCCAGAAGAAGAACCCGGACGTGGCCGAGCTAGCGCGGGGCAAGACCGGCCGCGTGTACGGACACCTGATGGCGATCCTGACCACGATGAAGGCGCTGCCGCTGGCCTACAACCGCGATATGCAGGAGGACAAGGAAGGGCTGTTCGACACGGTGGGCACGCTGCTGGCGACGCTGGATGTGTTCACCGGGATGCTGACCGGGCTCAAGGTCAAACGCGAGGCCATGCGACGGGCCGCCGATGACAGCTGCATCCTGGCCACGGATATCGCCGATTATCTTGTCAGGAAAGGCGTCCCTTTCCGCGAGGCTCACGGCATCGTCGGCAGGCTGGTGCGATACGCGTCGGGCAAGGGCAAGTCGCTGAGCGACCTGTCCATCGACGAATACCGGAAACACTCGCCGCAGTTCGATGCAGACGTCCTGTCGATAACGCTGGAGTCCTCGGTTGCGGCGCGCGATGTGCTGGGGGGTACCGCCCAGAGGCAAGTAGAGCTACAACTCGAACGGGCGAGACAGCTCATAAGGGGAGAGGATGTCTAGCCGCATCAAGATCGCGCCGTCGATCCTCTCCGCCGATTTCGCTCGCCTGGGAGAGCAGGTGGTGGAAGTGACGAAGGCAGGCGCCGACTACATTCACGTCGACGTCATGGATGGGCAGTTTGTCCCCCCGATAACCATCGGCTCGCTGGTGGTCAAGGCCATCCGCCCGCTGACTGACGTGCCGCTGGACGTGCACCTGATGATACACAACCCCGAGCGCCAGATCGAGCAGTTCGCTCAGGCGGGTGCGGATATCATCACCGTGCATGCCGAGGCCTGTCCCGATATGGTACAACTGATACGCTCGATAAAGAAGCTCGGCGTGAAGGCCGGGGCGTCGGTGAACCCGGCGACGCCTGTCGATGCTCTGGACAGCGTGTTGCCCGACCTCGACCTGGTGCTGGTGATGTCGGTCAACCCGGGCTATGCCGGGCAGGCCTTCATCGAGGAAGTGGTGGAGAAGATCGCCCGCGTCCGCAAGATGCTGGACGAGCGGGGGCTCACGGCCGAACTGGAGGTTGACGGTGGCATAACGCCGCAGACGGCTCCGCGCGTCGTCGAGGCGGGAGCGCGGGTGCTGGTGGCGGGCTCGGCTGTCTTCCGCAAAGACAAAAGCGTCAGCGAGGCGATGGCAGAGCTGCGGGCGAGCTTCGGGGGTTAGCCTCCACCATTGTCATAGCGAGCCTTCTTTTCCCGTCATTGCGAGGAGTTCGCCTGAGGCGAACGACGTGGCAATCTCAGTAGTTGCTGTATCAACTAGAAAATGGGATTGCTTCGTCCCGCCATAGGCGGGCGGACTCGCAATGACAGTTGAATCCCCCTTTGCCAAAGGGGGATTGAGAGAGGAAGCGATTAGGTTAATCCCAGATATTTCTTGATGTGTTTCGCCAGGGCGTTGTCTATCTCCACGTGGCGAGGGACAGGCTGTTTTTGTCCTGATGCGGGATTGAAGTATATGTCATGGTTGGTTCCGGGGCGCAGTAATACGCACCCTGCTTGTTCCAGTTGCCGAATCAGCTCCTTGCGCTTCATATTGCGATCTTCTTGGTCTTGTGCTGCTCGGGGACATCGTCCATGGCCATAAGCATGTAGGCTTCTCTGATGTTCCGCTCTAATTCGTTAAGGGTTTCGCCTTGAGTCATTATCTCAGGGTGTTCAAGCAGCTTGCCAAGCCAGAATCGCTTGCCTTTCCAATATAGAAGTGTCATTGAGGTAGACATGATTCGCAACCTCCCCGTCGCTAACTTATGATACCGTATAATATATAGGACATCAAGTTCACGTATAAGCTTGACCTAGGCGAGGGTGCTGGTGGCGGGCCCGGGCGTGTTCCGCAAAGACAAAAGCGCCAGCGAGACGATAAAAGAGCTGCGGGCGAACTTAGGGGGTTAGCTGGCCAGCTTGAGCTGATTCCGCAGGCACCGGGTGCAGATATTGACCCGCATCTTCTTGCCATTTATCAGCAGCATCCTGCGGTGCGTGTTGGTGTTCCACTGCCGGTTGGTGCGCCGGTTGGAATGGCTGACGTTATGCCCGAACTGGGGCAACTTTCCACATATATCACATTTGCCTGGCATATATCTTCCTCTTTGACCTGATAGCAGTTTTGCGGTAGAATTTACCAATTGAGAATAGCATAAATCGACCATCATGGCAAGAAGACAGAAGATGGCAGAGAAGAATTCCTGCGACGGGCACAGCCTGGTCGAGATGTTCGGCAGCGCCACCGCATGGCTGGAGAGCAATGCAGCCCATATAAACTCCCTCAATGTTTTTCCCGTACCCGATGGTGACACAGGCATCAATATGCTCCTCACCATGCGCTCGGCGGTGGCGGAGGCATCGAGAACGGCGGACGGCAGTGCCTCAGTGGTGGCGCGGGCCATCGCCCACGGCGCCCTGATGGGCGCGCGCGGCAACAGCGGCGTGATCCTGTCGCAGATACTGCGCGGGCTGGCCGACCCGCTGAACGGCAAGGAATCGTTTGACGGCAGTGACCTCGCGGCGGGGCTGATGGCCGGCTCGGCTTTCGCCTACAAGGCGGTGAGCCATCCCGTGGAGGGCACCATCCTAACGGTGGTGCGCGAGGCAGCGGTCGCGGCGCAGGAGGTGTCGAGCGCGCGTGATTTGTGCCGGGTGCTGGAGGTTACCGCCAGCGCCGCCAGGGACTGCGTTGCCAGGACGCCGACCATGCTGGCGGTGCTGCGCGAGGCCGGGGTCGTGGACGCCGGCGGGTTGGGGCTGTATGTCATCTTGGAGGGGTTCCTGCGCTACCTGCGCGGCGAGACCGACGAGCGGGAATTGAGCGATCTGCTCTCCGCTACGCAGCTAGGCTCCAGCCTTGCCACCGAGGAGCATGCCTACGGCTACTGCACCGAGTTCGTAATCGAGGGGAAGGATCTTGAAGTGGACCAGGTCCGCGGGCAGCTGGAGGCCATAGGGCAGTCGGTGGTGGTGGTCGGGGATGGGAACCTGGTGCGGGCGCATGTCCACACCTTCGACCCTGAGGCCGTCATCGGATATGCCACATCGCTGGGCTCGCTGCGCCAGGTCAAGGTGCAGGACATGGACGAGCAGCACGAGGATTTCATATCGTCGGAAAAGCTGCCGCAGACATCGCTGGCTACATTGGCGGTAGTCTCCGGCGACGGCATGGCGGAGGTGTTCCGCAGCCTGGGCATCAGCGCCGTCATCCCCGGCGGACCCACGATGAACCCTTCAACGGAGGAGATACTCAGGGCCGTCGAATCGGTGTTCCCGGACCAGGTTATCCTCATGCCCAACGATCCCAATATCGTGATGGCTGCCAGGCAGGCCTGTGTCATGAGTAAAAAGAAGCTGGTCATCGTGCCATCCCGGACCATACCGCAGGGCGTAACGGCGCTGCTGGCGGTAAATAACGAGGCCAGCCTTGAAGCGAACGTGGCGGCGATGACCGAGGCGCTGGCTACGGTGAGCACCATCGAGGTGACGCGCGCGGTGCGACCGGCGCGAGTTGGCGGGCACACGATGGAGAAGGGGCAGATCATCGCCCTGGTCGACGGCGACCTGGTGGCTGTCGGCGACAGCGTTGAGACGGTCATACGGCAGGCATTTGAGAGCATCGACCTTTCATCGGCAGAGATCGTCACCATTTACTACGGCGATGAGGCCACCGCGGAGACCGCCGGATCGCTGGCCGACTTGATACACAGCGCTCACCCCGGCCTCGAGGTAGAGGCCATATACGGGGGGCAACCCCACTACAGCTATATCATCTCAGTCGAGTAAACACTCATGGATCTGGTCACGCTGCACAAGATCCTGCAATTGGAGACCAGGAAAGGCTATCGTGATGTCGCTGTCGCTGGCGGACTCGATCGCTACCTTGAACGCTGGTCGGGCGAGCTCGGCGGACGTTTGCCCGCGGGCAGCTACGCCAGCCTGACTGCGGGGCAGAGGAGGGAGTGGGTGGAGGGCATGCTGCGCTGGATCGACGGTATCGATGTCGCGCTTGAGGGGGACCATCGCCCTGCGTCTGAGCCAGTGTCGAAATCAAAAGACAGGGTCGCTGTCGGCAACAAACCCCCAATCGCGAAAACCTCCCCTGTCGAGCCGGACGATAGCATTTATGAGAAGCTGGACGCCCCGATCGCCGGTATAAAGGGGGTCAGCGCCAAGCTGGTGCCCAAATTCCGCAGGCTGGGTGTCGAGACGGTGCGCGACATGCTCTACTTTTTCCCCCGTCGCCATCTGGATTACACCAAACGGAAGGCCATCGCCGAGTTGAAGGTGGGCGAGGAACAGACGGTCGTGGCGACCGTGTGGCAGGCGAAGGAAGCCTACATCGGCGGCCGGCGGTCGACGGAGGCGGGGATAGGTGACGAGAGCGGCAATATGCGCGTGGTGTGGTTCAATCAGCCCTATCTCGCCAGGCAGCTGCGCAACAATCCCCGGCTGGTGCTGAGCGGCAAGGTGAGCATGTACAAGGGCGTCAAGGTTTTCCAGTCGCCGGAATACGAGCCGCTGGAGGGTGAGGACCTGACGCATACCGGCAGGCTGGTGCCGCTCTACCCCCTCACGGCGGGGCTGAGCCCGCGCACGGTGCGTCGGCTGGTCAAGCAGGCGGTGGACCTGTGGTCTCTGCGTCTCCCCGATTTTCTGCCCGCCGAGGTGAGGCAACGGGCCAACCTGCTCGAGCTTTCCGAGGCGGTGAGACAGGCACATTACCCGGACAGTGAGCAGATGAAGGACCGCGCCAGGAAAAGGCTGGCCTTCGATGAGCTGTTCCTCATCCAGCTGGGCGTCCTGTCGAGGCGCAAAGACTGGCGCGAGGGGAATAAGGCGAACGAGATACAGCCGGCAGCTGATTTACTCGGTCGATTCGTCGGTTCGCTTCCCTATACCCTGACCGCGGGGCAGCGGCGTGCCCTGGACGAGATACTGGCGGATATGGCCCAGGACAGGCCCATGACACGCCTGCTTCAGGGGGAGGTGGGGAGCGGCAAGACCATAGTGGCGACCGCTGCCCTGCTGGCGACAGCGGCCGGCGGTTACCAGGGTGCGTTCATGGCCCCCACCGAGATACTGGCGGAGCAACATTACGCCAATATCTGCGGCCTGCTGCGCAAAGCGGGAAGCGAGGTCGGAGGCGAGGGCAGATTGCGCTCGTTCGCCTCGCTGCTCTCCCGCCCCATCACTGTGGCCGTCCTCGTCGGCAGCATGAAACCCGGCGAGAAGAAGATAGTTCACCGCGCCATAGCAGAGGGCAGGGTCGATATCGTGGTGGGCACGCACGCCCTGATACAGCAGGGGGTAGAGTTCGATCGCCTGGGGCTGGCTATTGTCGATGAGCAGCACCGGTTCGGGGTGATGCAGCGCTCGGCGCTGCGCCAGAAGGGTAAGAACCCGCACCTGCTGGTGATGACGGCCACACCCATACCCCGCAGCCTGGCGCTGACCCTGTACGGAGACCTGGACCTCTCGGTGATCGCCGAGCTGCCGCCGGGGAGGCAGGTGATCCGTACGAGATACCTGGAGCCCGATGAGAGGGATAAGGCGTATCGATTCCTCAGCAACGAGGTGGGCGAGGGCCGCCAGGCCTTCATCATCTGCCCGCTCATCTCGGAGTCGGAGTCCATCGAGGCCAAAGCGGCGGTGGTCGAACATGAACGCCTGTCCCAGGATGTGTTCCCTCACCTGAGGCTGGGCCTGGTTCACGGCAGGCTCAAGCCCGCGGATAAAGAGAAAGTGATGAAGGGATTTCGCAATGGCGATTACGATATACTGGTGGCGACGCCGGTGGTGGAGGTGGGCATCGATGTGTCCAATGCCACAGTGATGCTCATCGAGGGCGCCGACCGATTCGGACTGGCGCAGCTGCACCAGTTCCGCGGACGCGTGGGCCGCGGCGAGCATCAGAGCTACTGCATGCTGGTCGCCGAGAGCCCGACGCCGGAGGGCAGGGAACGCCTGTCCATCCTGGAGCATACCCATGACGGGTTCGCCCTTGCCGAGGAGGATTTGAAGCTCAGGGGGCCAGGAGAGTTCTTCGGCACCAGGCAGAGCGGGCTGCCAGATCTTAAGATGGCGAAGTTATCGGATATGAAGCTGCTGGAGCTGTCCCGCGGTGAGGCGATCAGGCTGTTCAAGTCAGACCCCGACCTCTCGCTGCCCATCCATCGGTTGTTAAAGCAGGAGGTTGCTCATTTGTGGCAAGATGGTGTAAGCTTGGAGGGGTCATGATACGAGACAAGCTAGTAGCGATGGTGGAGCAGGCGTTTGTCGAGGCGCAGAAGAGCGAGCTTCTGCCCTCTATGGCTATGCCTGAGATCGTTCTGGAACGCCCGCAGAACCCCGAGCACGGCGATTATGCGGCACCGCTGCCACTTAAGCTGGCGCGAGCGGCGCGCATGGACCCTCTGGATATCGCTCAAAGGCTGGCTGGTCTGATGCAATGCCCCGCAGAGTGCGCCAGGATAGAGGTGGCCCCGCCGGGCTTCATCAACTTCTCGCTTAAAAGCGGCTGGCTCACCTCTCAGGTAGAAAAGATTCTGGCCGCTGGCGATAGATATGGCAATATCGACACAGGCGGCAGTAGGGTGCAGGTGGAGTTCGTCAGCGTGAACCCTACCGGCCCGCTGCACGTAGGGCACGGGCGCGGCGCAGTGCTGGGAAGCACGCTTTCCAACGTGCTGTCAGCATCGGGCTACACTGTCGAAAAAGAGTACTACGTCAACGATGCGGGTAGCCAGATGGAGGCGTTCTACCGTTCCCTGCACGCCCGCTATCAGCAGGCTCTGGGCAGGGATGTGCCAATGCCTGAGGAAGGCTATTTCGGCGAGTATATGGTCGACATTGCACGGGAGATAGTGGCCGATAGCGGCGACCGCTACATGGATGACGTGGCAGGGCTAGGACGGGTTGGCGTGGAGCGTATGCTGGCCTCTATCCGCAATGAGCTGGAGCGGCTGGGCGTGACCTTCGATGTGTGGTTCCGCGAGAGGGACCTATTCGAACAGGGGCAGTACGATAAAGCTATGTCGATGCTGAAAGATGGAGGGTTCACTGTCGACAAGGAGGGGGCTACGTGGTTCGCCTCCACCACTCTGGGCGAGGATAAGGACAACGTTCTGGTGCGCAGCGACGGTTCGCCCACCTATTTCGCCTCCGATATCGCCTATCACTATAACAAGTTCATCGAGAGGGGATTCGATCGGGTGATCAACATCTGGGGCGCAGACCACCAGGGCCACGTCTCGCGCATGAAGGTGGTGGTGGGTGCGCTGGGGCTCGACCCGGAGAAACTCAGTGTTATCATCTCACAGATGGTCACCCTCAAGCGCGGCGATGAGATCGTCAGGGCGTCCAAGCGC
Source organism: uncultured Dehalococcoidales bacterium (assembly GCA_964428725.1). Lineage (GTDB taxonomy): Bacteria > Chloroflexota > Dehalococcoidia > E44-bin15 > E44-bin15 > CAYRYW01. The sequence continues at coordinate 11,448 of CAYRYW010000019.1, read as the reverse complement.
ACCGGCGAGATGATAACACTGCGCGAGCTGATGGATGAGGTGGGCGTGGACGCCTGCCGCTTCTTCTTCCTGGCGCGCTCCGCCGACAGCCAGATGGAGTTCGACTTGGAGCTGGCCAAGCGCCAATCGGCGGACAACCCGGTGTACTACGTCCAGTATGCCCACGCCCGCATCTGCAGCATACTGCGACTGGCGGAAGAGAAGAAGATCGACTATCGCCGCGGAGACCTCTCCCTGCTCACCAGCGATCCTGAGCTGATGCTGATTCGCCGCATGCTGCAGTTCCCCGAGGTGGTGGAGCTGGTTTCCCAGGCGCTTGAGCCGCATCACCTGCCGTACTACGCGCAGGACCTGGCGACCACCTTCCACAACTTCTACGAGAAATGCCGCGTGGTGTCCGACGATAAGGAGCTTACCTGCGCTCGCCTGAAGCTGGTCGAGGCGGCGCGCATCGCACTGTCGCGGACGCTTTCGCTGATGGGCATGAGCGCGCCGGAGCAGATGTAGTCAACTTCACTGACGGGTTGAAAACATGGTGTACAGGTCGCTGTCGCCGGCATTCACCGAGTCGCCGATGCCCGAGCCGCAATAGTCTGGTGTGTGAAAAACTCCGGGGCTGTCATTTTCGCTCTCCGGGTTCACCTGGTAGAAACGCCCGGCAGGATGTCGCAGTAGAAGAACCCGTCCCGCTGTACCACCTCGCCGAGATTGTAGGGTATCGCTCCACCGAATATCGGCCCATCGTAAACGAAGGTGTGGAACTCCCCGTTCTCGCCGTTGGGGTCGACGTTGGTCGGCAGGTCTGCGATGAACTGCCTGTCAAACGCCCGCCCGACGTATGTATCGCCCAGCAGTCTGGCGTCGGCTGAGGCGATCACGGCCTTGAAGCCCAGATCGATGAAATCCTGATAGCAGCCGTTCTTGCCCCACAGCGGGAAGATGCCCTTCATCCCGATCCTGGCCAGGTTGTTTTCGCGGTATTTCTTGATCTCGAACAGGAAGATGTCGCCGAAGACGACGGCGGTGACGCCGGCCCGCTGGTGCTCGAGCAGCGCCTGACCCATACGCGCCTCGTACTCCTCGTTGGAGCTGTCCTGCGGGATGTACACCCTGTGCATCGGCAACCCGATCGCAGCCGCCTGCTGCTCCAGCAGCGTGTCGCGGACGCCGTGCAGGGAGATGCGGTTGTATCCCTCGGTTACGGTGGTCAGCAGCCCGGCGACCCTGTACCGCTCGTCGTTCAACATGTGGTGCAGGGCCAGGGCGCTGTCCTTGCCTCCGCTCCATGAGAATAGTACCTTTTCAACCATATGCGCCTAGTGTCGATTCAGGATGTCGGGTTGAATACCGCGCAGGTGCTCAGCGTGCGCGGTGCTTCCTGACGAAGCGCCCCATGCGCTCCAGCGCCTCCTCAATCTCATCCATCGATGTGGCATAGCAGCAGCGGACATGTCCCTCGCCGGACTTGCCGAAGGCATCGCCGGGCACCACCGCCACGTGCTCCTCCAGCAACAGCCTCTCGGCGAAGGACTCGGAGGTCATGCCGGTCACCCTTATCGAGGGAAAGGCGTAGAACGCCCCGCGCGGCTCGAAACAGTCGAGGTCGATGTCGTTGAACCCCTTGACCATGATCCGTCGCCGGCGATCGTACTCAGCCACCATTTCCTGCACCTGCTCCTCGCCTGCGCGCAGCGCCTCCAGCGCCGCCATCTGCGCCATGGTAGGGGCACACATGATGGTGTACTGATGAATCTTCATCATCGCCTCGATGATGTCGGCGCGGGCAGCCGCATACCCGATGCGCCAGCCGGTCATGGCGTAAGCCTTGGAGAAGCCGCCGAGGTGGATGGTGCGCTGGCGCATGCCCGGCAGGGAGGCGAAGCAGACGTGTTTCACGCCGTATACCAGCCTCTCGTATACCTCGTCGGAGATGACCAGCAGGTCACGGCGCTGGGCTACGCCAGCTATCCTCTTCAGGCTGGCGCGATCCATCACTGCGCCGGTTGGATTGCTGGGATAGCCCAGCATTATAGCTTTAGTCCTGGTCGACACACGCCTGTCGATATCATTCGCCTGTACCCTGAACCCATTTTCGATGGACGTGGGCACGGGGATGAACCTGCCGCCGGCGAGCAGGGTGCATGGCAGGTATGAGACATAGCTCGGCTCATAGCCGATAACCTCGTCGCCCGGGTCGAGGATGGCGCGCATCGCCAGGTCCAGCCCCTCACTGACCCCCACGGTGACCAGTATCTCGGTCGCCGGGTCATATTCCAGCCCGTAGCGCTGCTTGAGGTATCGGGCGATCTCCTCGCGAAGCTCTATGACGCCGTAGTTGGAGGTATACGAGGTGTGCCCCTTTTCCAGCGAATATATGCCTGCCTCGCGAACGTGCCAAGGCGTGACGAAGTCGGGCTCGCCTACGCCCAGCGAGATGACGTTCTCCATCGTGGACAGGATATCGAAGAACTTGCGGATGCCGGACGGGGATATGGACCTAACCCGTTTTGAGATCACGTCCCGCTTGCCAGTAGTAAGCTTTCGATCAATGGTCTTTGACATAGTAAACCACGCTGGTAATGATAGGCTGAGCGCTACGGCATGTACGGCTGCCGCCTGGGCTTCGTCTCGCCGGAGAGTATCTCTCCGTCCTCCTTATAACGTTTGAGCATGAAATGGGTTACCGTGCCCTGCACGCCGTCGAGGGGGGCGAGCTTCTGCGAGACGAAGCCGGCTACCTCCTGCATGGTCTTGCCGGTCACCAGCACCAGCAGGTCGTAGGCGCCCGATACCAGGTACACAGAGCGGGTCTCGGGGAAGAGGTAAATGCGCTCGGCGATAGCGTCGAAGCCCACGTCGCGCTGCGGCAACAGCTTCACCTCCACCAGGGCGGTGACCAGCTCGTCCTTCACCTTCTCCCAGTTCACCATCGCCTTGTACTTGAAGATGGTGCGGTCACGCTCCGCCTGCTTAACGGCTTTCTTAATGCGGTCGACGGGTATGCCGGTCATGGTCGAGATCTGCTGAGGGGTTTTGCGTGCGTCCTCTTCCAGTATCTTGAGAATATGAATCAGCTCTTTCACGGGTCATACTCCTTTCTGCGCCAGTATGGCGAAAGTCGAAAAATATCGCCCTCGATAGTTAGCCCTGCCGGGGTCTTCCAGCACAAGGCTCGATCTATAATCATATCCGTTTACGAATTTGAAGCGCATCTGCTTGAGCGTGCTCACGAACACGTCCTCGATCTCGTGAAACGTGTAGGCGGCACCGATGCCGTTGTACAGCTTCGACAGTCCCCAGTTGTCCGTCTTCTGTCTCTGCAGGTCGCAGGCATCGGATGTTATATAGAGGTAGCCGCCGCTTCTGAGCACACGTCCCATCTCGGCTAACGAGTCTTTCGTCGAGGCGATGAACTGGCTGCGGTTAACGGGGTGCCACTCACGGTCTGTGTCCAGATGTTCGATGGTGGAGATGCAGGTCACCATGTCGAAGCTACCGTCCCTGTAGGGCAGGTTGACCATGGTGCCGCAGTTTACGGCGACGCCGTCCCGGCGGCACCTGGAACGAAAACCCTCTATGCCCGGCGCGAAGGGCTGCGGATAATCGATGGTCACCACGTTAGCGCCTCGTCTGGCGAGAAACAGGCAGAAGGTGCTTTCGCCGGGGCCGATGTCGAGCAGTCGCAATCCCCGGAAGTCACCGGCGAACTTCAACAGCTTGCCGTATTCCCAGACCTTAAGCCCGTCTATCCCGCTCTCGGAAAGCCGTGCCTTCAGGTAATCATCGAACGCCGCCATCTCGCTGCTCACAGCGGCCAGCGCGGGCAGTTCTCTGCGATCTATATATGTGTTGAACATCTCTCTAACAGAGACCATGAATCGTCACCCTCACTATAGCGAATCTCGAACCGCTTTCCCCCCCTGGTCCTGACCAGAAAATGCCTTGCACCAGGCTCCAGCCACTGCTTCTCCACGGCTGAGATCTCGCAGGTCATTCCCCGCCATGTGAACGAGGCCGGACGGTCGGCGAACTGGCACCCGGAGTAACAGCTCACCTGCACAGGTTGATACGAATCTGCATTATCCATGGTTTGCGCCAATTTTTCAATAGTGTTTTCAGCTATTCTATCAGGTTGAAGCTGCCCGCCATAGTATCGAATACCGCTTCGCACTCGCTGGAGCAGCTCTCGGCGCAGGCGCAGTACATGTACCAGCCTGTATCGTTGTCAAGCAGGATAAGAGCTATTACGTATACAGTTTGTTCAAAGAAGGAAGTATAGGTAAATTCGTGTTGTATAGCATCTTTTCCATCTGCGATAAGTCGTTTCTCGGAAATGGGCGTATAATCCATCAACCCTAGCAGTATGTCCCCCTTTTTGTAATCAAAATAACCCTCTACATCGTTTGTTTCGACCTGCTCGTCTTTTTTGATCTCGAATTGGGTGGTCAGGTTACCGCATGTATTAGGGGCCTTTATTGCTACAAGGGGGCCGCCACATGTCAGGCAGGCCTCTTCATCTATGAACCAGTCTGACGGATACAGGAGTGAGAAACCATGGCTTTCATTGGTGTAGGTCGCAAATGTTGATACCTCGGTCGGCGATGGCGTGAGAGTGGGTGCTACGCCGTCGGATGATCCGCCGCAGGTGATACCCGTAAGTGCAAAGAATAATACTGCGATGAATACAAGTATTTTCATTTTACCGTTCTAAAAGATGGAAAGGGTTACACAATAGCATTCGGTTCACCATGGTTTTCAAATCTAGGTTCTCTATAAATATAATCTCAGCTAATTTCCCTTTCATTCTAGCTTAAACTATCTGACAACCCTTTATGATTTTGTAGCTGGTATGGCAATAGATAAAGCTCCAAGCGGGAGGAAATGATAGCAGTTCATATAATGTTCCTGTCGATTTCACTTACGTGTGCACAACGTGCCACAGGTACACCCTCAGCATAGCTCCCAGAGGCAGACTTCGCCCTCAGGGTCGCTGTTCACCTGCCAGTTGCACCTCGCGTCTGTGGAGGGTATGTAGGGCAAATACAGCGGTATAAGCCTGTCCCATTTCATATCCCCCGGCTTTCCGTCGGCGGTGGGCCAGTCACCCGTAGCGTTGTGGTAGAGGTACAGGGTTGTCTGGATAGCATCGCGGTCGGGAACACAGCCGCCGGGTCCCAGCGTGGGTATGGGTTGGGGGCCGGATGGCGTCGTACCTGCGGAGGCACCCAGCTGGCGGTCCAGCCCCACGGCGAGCAGTATGCCCAGAAAAACAACCAGTGCCAATCCGATCGCTTTCGCAGGTGACATCTTCATTCTTCTCCCCCGGGATTCTTCTTATCCTGCTTTGTATCCACGAAAAATATCAGGAATAACGCCATAGATATTATAAAATATAACCACCACATAATTCATCCCTCCTGAATATCGGGTCGTCTCGTGTGCCAATCCGTCGCCTGCTCGTAGGCGTATCCGATGCGCAGCAGCACTTCCTCGCTGAAGGGCTTGCCCAGTATCTGCATCCCCACGGGAAGGCCGTCAGCGAAGCCGGCGGGTATGGAAAGTCCGGGTATGCCGGCGATATTGACAGGCAGGGTGCAGACGTCGCTGAGGTACATCTGGAGCGGGTCGTCCACCCTCTCGCCGATCCTGAACGGCACCGTCGGCGATGTCGGCGTTATCAGCGCATCGTACCGCTGGAATGCCTGCTCGAACTCGCGGCGTATCAGGGTCCGCACCCTCTGGGCCTTGAGGTAGTAGGCGTCATAGTAGCCGGCGGATAGGGCGTAAGTGCCCAGGATGATGCGCCGTTTCACCTCCGGCCCGAACCCGTGTCCGCGCGTTTTTTCCATGGCGTCCCACATATTTTCCCCAGCGTGCGAGTAGCCATATTTAACCCCGTCGTAGCGGGCGAGGTTAGCCATCGCCTCGGATGGGGCGATGATGTAGTATGCGGCCAGGGCATACCTGGTGCTTGGCAGCGATAGATCCCAGTCCACCTCGGCGCCGAGCCCCTCCAGCGTGGAAATGGCTGCGCGTATGGCATCGCTGACGCCCGGCTGCATCCCTTCGACGAAATACTCCCTGGGTATGCCCAGCCTGATCCCTTTAATGTCGGGCACCAGCGACTGTGTATAATCAGGCACGCTATGATCGACCGATGTCGAGTCGGCGGGGTCGCGCCCGGCGATGGCGTTCATGACCAGGGCGGCGTCGGTAACATCCCGGGTGAGCGGCCCGATTTGATCGAGAGAGCTGGCGAAGGCAACCAGCCCGTACCGCGATACGCGCCCGTATGTCGGCTTGAGGCCGACGACGCTGCAGAAGCTGGCCGGCTGGCGGATGCTGCCCCCTGTGTCGGAGCCGAGCGCATAGATCGCCTCACCGGCGGCGACGCCGACCGCCGATCCTCCGCTTGAGCCGCCGGGGACGCGGCCGAGGTCCCACGGATTGCGGGTCGTGAAGAAGGCCGAATGCTCGGTGGATGAGCCCATGGCGAACTCGTCCATATTGGATTTGCCTACCATGACCATGCCCGCCGATTCCAGCCTCTCCACAACGGTGGCATCGTATGGGGCGATGAAATTTTGCAGCATCCGAGATGAGCAGGTGGTAGCGACGCCACGGGTGCACATATTGTCCTTGATCAGCGCGGGGACGCCCGTCAGCGGCGTGCAGTCGCCACCCGCGATGCGTTTATCGGACAGGGCCGCCCGCTTCAGCGCCCGCTCCGCCGTTATGGTGACGAAGGCGTGCACTTTATCCTCGATGTCGGAGATGCGTTCCAGCACCGCCCGCGTCAGCTCAACCGACGAGACCTCACGGCCTTTCAGCAGCCTGCGGGCCTCATGGATGGTCAGGTCGTGCAGCTTCACTGTCAGTTACCCTCCAGCACGGCGTGCACGCGAAAACAACCTTCTTCTTGGCGCGGGGCGTTGGCGAGTATGTCCTCCTTAGGGAGGGATGGGCGCGCTTCGTCTTTGCGCCACACGTTCTGCAGCGGCGTGGGATAGGCTGTCGGGGGCACATCCGTGGTGTCGACCTGCTGCAATATCTCGAAGTTCTCCAGTATGTCGGAGATCTGCCCCTGAAACCTTTCCAGTTCATCTTCAGACAGCGACATGCGGCACAGGGCGGCTATATTGAGTACTTCCTCTCGGCTGAGCTTCATATCTCACCACGCTATTTTTCAGTATGGCTGATTATAGCACCAATCTACGAGAGCATCAAGCTGATAAACACTTCTGGCGTTGCTTGCTACCGAACAAAAAGGGTATAATGTAGCAGCCTGTCCGTCTCAGTCCGGATGGCCATCTATATCTAGTGAAGGGAGACTATTGATGCCACAATATACCACAGAGCAGATTCGCAATGTGGTGCTGCTTTCCCATTCTGGCGCTGGAAAGACATCGCTCTCTGAGGCAATGCTGTATAGCGCGGGGGCCATTACCCGATTGGGCAAGGTGGATCAGGGCAACACCACGTCCGACTTCGATCCGGATGAGGTGAAGCGCAAGATCAGTATATACCTGTCCCTGGTCCCGTGTGAATGGCAGGGTCTCAAGCTGAATATAATAGACGCGCCGGGGTACGCCGATTTCATAGGTGAGATCAAAGCGGCGATGCGTGTAGCCGATGGCGCAGTGTTTGTCGTATGTGCCACTTCCGGCGTCGAAGTGGGTACAGAACTGACCTGGAGCTATGTGGACGAGCGGGAAGGACAGGGATTCCCGCGCCTTGTGTTCATCAATAAAATCGAGAGGGAGAACGCGGATTTCTTCAAGGTTCTGGGAGAGCTCCATACGCATTTCGGCAAGAAGTGTCTGCCTGTTGCCCTTCCCATTGGTGAGCAGGACAAGTTCCAGGGCGTTGTGGATCTGGTGGCGATGAAGGCGTATGTGCAGGGGAAGGAATCGGATATACCGGAATCGTTGAAGGCACAGGCTGAGGAATATCGCGAGAAACTGGTTGAGGCAGTGGCGGAGACGGACGATAGCCTTATATCCAAGTATCTGGATGGTGAAGGCCTTACCGAGGAGGAGGTCAGGAACGGGTTGCGGGCATCGACCATAAACGGCAGCATTGTGCCGGTGCTGGTAGGTTCGGCGCACGAGAATGCAGGCACATCCTTGATGATGGATGCTATCTGTGGATACCTGCCTTCACCAAAGGATTTGGGCCCGATCGCGGCTGCCAACACACGTTCCAAGCAGGAGGAACAGCTGGAAGCCGACCCTGCCGGTCCGCTGGCTGCCCTGGTGTTCCGTACCAGCGCTGACCCCTACGTCGGTAAATTGACATACTTTCGGGTTTACAGCGGCACGCTGCACAGCGATTCGGTAGCATGGAACGCTAACCGGGATACGCAGGAGCGTATCGGCCAGATATATATGATGCGGGGTAAGAACCAGGAGCCCATCGCTGATGTCATCGCCGGTGATATAGGGGTTGTGGCCAAGCTGTCAGCAACGGTTACCGGAGACACGCTTTGCAGCAAGGAGCGCCCGCTGACGGTCGCCGCCATCCAGTTCCCACATCCCTGCATGAGCGTTGCGGTGCGCCCCAAGACCAAAGCGGATATGGATAAGCTGGGGTCCTCTCTTACGAGGATCGCGGAGGAGGACCCGTCGCTCAGGGTCAGCCGGGATCCGGATACGCTGGAGACTATCCTCTCCGGACTGGGAGAGACGCAGCTGGAGGTTGCGGTCGAGAAGATGCAGCGCAAGTTTGGCGTTGAGGTAATCATCGAGACGCCCAAGGTGCCATACCGGGAAACGATAACTGTTGCTACCAGGGCTGAATATAAGCACAAGAAGCAGACGGGGGGTCACGGGCAGTATGGTCACGTATTGCTCAAGCTGGAGCCATTGCCCAGGGGGACCGGGTTCGAGTTTGCGGATGCCGTTGTTGGCGGTGTTGTGCCCAAGAACTACATACCCGCTGTGGAGAAGGGGGTAATGGAAGCCATACATGAGGGGGCGCTGGCCAGGTACCCGGTCAGCGATGTGAGGGTGACGCTGTACGATGGGAGCTATCACGCGGTGGATTCATCCGATATGTCTTTCAAGATAGCCGGAGCGTATGCCATGCGCAAGGGATTTGCCGAGGGCAGCCCGGTCCTGCTTGAGCCGATAGTGAAGATGAAAATAACCGTGCCCGATAGCTACACGGGCGATATCATGGGCGACCTGAACGGGAAGCGTGCCAAGGTACTGGGCATGAATCCGCAGCACGGCTGGAACGTAATAGAGGCGTATGCGCCCCTGGCTGAGGTGCAGCGCTATGCCATCGACCTGCGTGCCATGACCCAGGGACGCGGCATCTTCGAAACGGAGTACAGCCATTACGAGGAAGTTCCAGCCCATGTCGCACAACGGATTATTGCAGCGCGGGAGAAAGAGAAGGCGGACAAAGCTTAGTCCTATCGATATCGGACCATTTAGATAACAAATACCGACCCGAACTAGCGGGTCGGTATTTACATTTAGAGTTGTATACGATAAGCTTCTAGCTTCGCAGTTCCTTAACCTTCTGGGTGAGGGCGGGGAGGATCTTCTTAAAGTCGCCTACCACGCCGAAGCGGGCCTCCTTGAAGATGTTGGCCTCGGGGTCCTTGTTGACGGCGATAATGTTCTTGGCGCCGGAGCACCCGGCCATGTGCTGGCTCGATCCGGATAGCCCTACTGCGATATACAGCGTCGGGCTGACGATCTTGCCGGTAAGCCCTATCTGTATCGATGGAGACACCCAGCCGTTGTCGCAGGGCGGTCTCGTAGCCCCGACAGCGGCGTTGAGCACCTGTGCCAGCGGTTCCAGTTCCTTGAAGGCATCGGCACTCCCGATGCCGCGTCCGCCGCATACTATTACCTCGGCGTCTTCCAGCTTGATCCCTTCGATCTTCTCCTTGACCGTGTCGGTGACCTTCCATTTGATCGCTGATGGGTCAAGTCCAGCCTCTACCTTCACCACCTCGCCGCTTTTGGAGTCGTCCTTCTCCAGGGGGTCCATAGCCTTGGACCTCACCGTGGCCATCTGGGGCTTGTTGCCCTCGCAGACGTAGACCGCTGTGGCATTGCCGCCATAGACCGCGCGTGTCTGGAGCAACAATTTGGAATCAGGGTCGATATCCAGAGCGGTGCAGTCCATCGATACCGCAGTCCCCAGGCGGAAGGCCAGCCGCGGGGCCAGGTCGCGACCCATGGCTGTGGTTCCCATCAGCAGTATGCTGGGCGAAACCTGCTTTACCACCTTTTCCATGACAGTCACATAGGCATCCGTCTGGTATTCCTTGAGCAGGGGATCGTCGACAACGTATACCTTGTCCGCGCCGAAGGCTATGCACTCCTTGCCCAGATCGCCGATGCCGCTGCCCAGCAGCACCGCGCACAGCTCCTCTCCCAGCTTGGTCGCCAGCGCGCGTCCGCCTCCCAGGAGCTCCATGGTAATGGGCGCCAGCTTTCCTTCGATTATCTCTCCGCAGATCATAACGCCTTTATTTTCAGCCATTTAGCATTACCTCCCTTTATATCAACCTTACTTCGCGGAGCTTCAGCGCCAGGGCAACCGCCGCCTCTTCCGGGCTCTCGCCTTCGATGATCTCGCACTTGCCTTCCTTTACGGGGACGAAGAGCTTCATCAGCTTTGAGCGAGCGCCGGCAGCGCCACACTTTGCCGTATCAGCGCCGATGTCGGCGGCATTCCATGTGATGGGCTCCTTCTTGGCAGCCGCCATGATCCCCTTCAGTTTGGGGTAGCGCGGCTCGCCGAGCTCGTTGGAGACGGTGACCAGCAGCGGTGTCGCGGCTTCAATCACCTGGTAGCCATCCATGATAATCCGTTCAACCTTTGCCTTACCGTCCGCGAGCTCTATCTTCTTGATGGGTGTGATGCTGGGTATGCCGAGGATCTCAGCGATGCCTGAGCCAACCTGTCCGGCGTCCCAGTCGGCAGCCTGCCGCCCGCAGAAGATGACGTCGAACTCCCCCACCTTCTTTATGGCCATGGCCAGGGCGTAGGCAGTTGCGTGGCTGTCGCCGCCGTCGAAGGCGGGATCCTGCAGCAGTATCAGCTCATCGGCGCCCATGGACAGCGGTTTCTTGATCACGTCCATGACGAAATTCTTGCCCAGGCTGATGACGGTGATCTTGCCTCCCTGCGCGTCCTTGATTCGCAGGGCAGCCTCCACCGCCTGTTCATCGAAGGGGCTTACCACCTGCGATACGCCGGATGCCGGCGTGACCTGCCTGGTAGCCTCATCGACCTTGAAACTGCCCGGCGGTGCCTCCGGGTCAGCTATCTGTTTCACGCAAACAATCATATTGGGCATAGTTTCCCCCCTTTCCGGTTCAAGCGTTGCGCTCGTTAAATTTATCACGATTCTATATGTCGTGTCAAGACGATGTACTCGTTCATATGATTAGTGACACCTGACCTCCTCTCTTTTGCATTGAT
>CAYRYW010000018.1:34553-41331 GCA_964428725.1 uncultured Dehalococcoidales bacterium | reverse complement strand
AGATAGCTCCTCTTTTGTGATGGCCCGCAGTATAATATTGATTATAACCAGGGCAACTCCTTGCAGTTCGGGGCTTACGATAAATCCATAACGGGCTTGTATTAGAATAGTGGCACAAGCAATAACATTAACCCATAATGTTTTAGACAAATAGAATGGTTTCCCACTGTGCCTCATTTCATCTATAAGCTTCTTCATCTCATTTTTATCGTAGTTATCAATGAGGTCATCAATAATTTGGTTTAATATTTTTTTATCAACCTTGTTCATAATAATCCCTGAAATTAATTAAGGTTCCCAGCAATTGGCGGAGATAGAGTAGTTCCGAATTGCTCAGGAACCGTTTAGAGTGTTGAAATAAGAGCAATACCTATACCACATAAGGTTACAGCAATTGGTAGTATGTACTTTCCAATACGCCAACGAGTTTCAATTGTGGTCAGGCGGTGGTCATGTGCGGCAATTATCGGTAGTATATAGAGTAATACGTCTTTAGCAGATATACGGCTTGTATTAATATTAGGGTCTTGCTTGAGTTCTTGCTTTAACTGTTCTATGTCCTTAGTAAGGTCCGCAAGTAATCGTATAAATTCCTTATCCATCTATGCCACCACCGCTAGTTTTCTATCAGTTCCACCAGCATCTTTTATGGTAATATATCCAGTTACAGATTCCCCAGATAGTGCAGCGTATGTGCCAAACTTAACTACACCGTTAGCATCTAAAAATATATCTCCTAATCCTTCAATTTCTATTTTAGAATCTGCGTCCGTACTATTAGCCTTCAGTATCAGGTCATCTCCACTTGCGGAACCACCTTCTAATGTGCTGACGTTTGCATTGTAGGATAACTTCGCCATCTGCGTGCCTTGTTCTTTGAAGTAGATGTCAGCATAGCTATCTAGTGTAATATCAGCAAGACCTTCTATAGAAATAAAGGGTTGTGCATCAACAGAATTGCCATACAGGAATAAATCTTCTCCACTAGCATCTCCTCCCATAATAACTGATTGTCCAGGTCCTGCATAATACTGAAATTTAAAAAATTGAGCTCCCCGTTCTTTGAAGTAGATGTCAGCATAGCTATCTAGTGTAATATCAGCAAGACCTTCTATAGAAATAAAGGGTTGTGCATCAACAGAATTGCCATACAGGAATAAATCTTCTCCACTAGCATCTCCTCCCATAATAACTGATTGCCCAGGTCCTGCATTATATTGAAATTTGAATGACTGGTCGCCTTGTTCTTTGAAGTAGATGTCAGCGTTTGAATCAAGAACCAAATCCATATTGGCTTCATCAGTATTGATAACAGCATCCCCGCTCGTTTCTAAAAATCGTATAAACTCACTACCATTTTCTTCAAATCTTATATGTTTATCAGTATCTACATTAATAGATATATCAGCACTACCAAATAGCTTTATAAATGGAGTTTGTGAATCAGAATTGGCATAAAGATATAAATCATCTGAACTTGAATCTCCGCCTTCTATTATTGAATCATCATCATTAAGTGAAAACTTAAACATCTGCGTGCCTTGTTCTGTAAAGTAAATGTCATCATGTGAGTGAAAATATATACTTGCAGTATCATCAAAATACATACGTGGATAATTTTCATCAGATGTCCCATAAATAGCTAAACCACCTGAAGTTCCACCATTTAAACGAGAGGCCCCACCTGCAGTCCTTTCAAACTTAAACACCTGCGTGCCTTGCTCTTTAAATACTATGTCTGCATGGCTGTCTAATGTAATGTCCCCCGCACCTTCCAGCAATGCGAATGGGTAAGCGTCAGCCGTATTTGCCTTCAGTATCAGGTCCCCATTGGCAGCATCTCGACCCTCAAGTATGGAATCATCACCACTATAGGTAAATTTAAACTTTTGATTTGTGTAATCGAAATCATCGTATATGATGAAGCTACATGAGCTTTTGTACTTAATTGCATCTACCATATCTAACCATTCTGACGAATCTCTGATACAGTCGTTATCTGTCATGGTTAAATCGTCCCAATCTTTAAGTGCCATCTTTATACACTCCTAACATATTGTAAACTTAGTGTCCACCAATAAGCTTGCGACCCAGACATCGGACCCCAAGAAAAATCTGATATCACATACACACCATCAATGCAATCCCCCAATCCGGAAATCGTAATCTCCTCGTGGGCATTCATAATCGAGTCAATAGTATCGAACTTTACAGCAAGTGGTTGCGAAAAACATATGGGGAAACATAGCGGAAAACACAGGCCCACATTGTCACCACATACAAGTTCCACACCACGTAAGGTCAAGGGCTCTGTTTCTATACCTCTATTAATAACAGCAAAGTCATCATCCCAAAAGTTAAATACATCCACTGTATTATTAATTGAGCCGTCTACACTACCTCGTTCCGGTTTGTGCAGATATACAATATAGCTATCACTCTCTAGTGTAAATGTGGGGCAACTGCAACTCATAGCTCCGCATCCTCCAATTCCAGCATCCATTCATACACGGCGGGTTTTGTGCTAATAACCTTCCACCCCAAGCTCCGGATATAGTAGTCCCCATTGTAGGAAGAAAGTCCCAAGCTATCTAAAGTTACGTGTAACTGTCTCTTTGCCATTGTACGCACACATTGTAGCGTAGAGCACGTATCTGTAGGTAAGGAAGCGTCATCCCACAGCATACCCTGTAAAACCATAGTTTTATTTGTACGGGCCAGGTCATACACTTCCCGTTGTCCATTCCAGAAATTGATTATTTTAGTGTTGCGGCTATGGCTTTTGCTTATTATTTGTGGATTAGGTAAATAACAAGTGTCAAGAGTAGATGTATAGTGAACTTTCAAATACATATTAGCCACTCGAATAGTTTGCGTTACAGGTTCTCTATATATTAATATCCCATCATCATCATTAGCTATATATAAGTAATTATCTGCTACGACATTCCAATAAGCATTATCTCCTAAAGAAACAGTTTCTATCAACGATAAGTTATTATTTAGTAGGGTATAGATTCTTAACCACGAATCAGTATTAGATGTTACATATATATAAGGATAATTACAGCTTAAATATTGATAAGAACCTCCAGCATCATGTGTATCTATATGAGTAAATGTATTATCGCTCTTATTAAATTGTGTTACACGTAAACCACTTGTCCAATATGCCCCCGCTATTAAGGTCTTATATGTCGATGATGTTAAAGTTCTTATACGATAATAAGCACCGATATAAGAAGTATATGCTAAATGAGATATAGTTGTCGTAGCTGGATTATAATAAAATGCTCTTAATGCAGCAGCATTAACACCATTATAATCTAGTGTATAAAAGTATCTTTTATCATACTTATCTGCACATACTGAATAAAATGTAAATCCTCCAGTAGCATCTGTATCACGTAATACTAATGAAGTACCATCTGTTTCATATGCTAAAACGGCATTACCATTAATAGTATATATCATATAAGTATTGCCTGTTACTTGTGGTCCGGAAGCTACATCTAAATAAGTTCCACCTGCATCATGTGAATCAATGAATGATAAAGTATTTGTATCTCCATCATATGTGTATAAAAATAATCCTGAATTATCTCCTGCAATATAAATATACCAATAATTATCTGTACCAATCCGTTGTAGAGCAATAGACCTAATTGCGGCACCAACAGAAATGCTCCTAAATACTGCCGTAAAAGTTTCGGTGTTATGATTAAATCCTCCTAATAATAGGTGAGCCCCAGAACCATATGCCACCAACGTATCAGCTTCATCAGTGGCTAATTCTGAAACTGCTATAGAAATGCAATCATCAGTAGGAGCACTATCAGCTAATTCGATTGGCAATATTTGCCCAGCACCTTTTACACCAAACGCACTATCACTAATAGTTGTATTTGTCCAAGGAGAACTAGTTGAGGGGTCTGTATACCAAAATTTAGAATAGGAAGCCCATGTTTCTGTAAGATTTATAATAGTACTATCATAAGTACCTATACAAGTACTGTCTGGACTGCATATACCATAAAATACTTCATTTGTTGTCGGTCTATCAGGATAACAGCAAGCTTCAATTATTAGCTCCACAGATTCAATTGATTCAACGTTTGATTCAGTAAAATTTTGAAATGCGTATAATTCTTTAGTTATATCCTCTGATTCCCAGTATATAAATGTATTATAATCTATTTGTGATGGAATATCATCTACTAATAAATAATGGTTATTTAGAGATTCATTACTAGTTAACCACAAAGTACATCCACTAATATCATTGTTAGGCATCAGTGTTTTAGTTTTACCACTAACATTATTCTGGGTAATAGTAAATGCATGTATCATACTTATAACCTGAATGGTATCTCTATTTTCAAATCTTCCCACTCTGAATCGTTACTGTGAAATAGTGCCATGCAACTACAAGAACTTGCTGTACATGTACTTGTATCAGTTTCTACACGAATAAAGATTCTATCATCTTCATCTAATCTAGCATGTTCCCAACAATCTATCCAAAAAGGAAATACCTTCTCTTCACCTACATTATATGTACTATTCCATCCCAATTCGTATTCTGTTGTAACCCATCCTGTGGTAAATAATTCTGATTTAATTCCTGTAATTTCATTAACTTTTCCAATGGTGACACGATAAGCAGTAATAGTAGCCGTGCAACTACTAGCAACCATTGTGATGTGACCTTTAGCAACACCCTCAATGAAGTAGGTTTTCTTAATGTGATGTGGATATAGAAACTCATTGGTGTCCGTGGCGGCACTATATTCAACCGAGGTAGCGGCCTCACTAACATATTCTGTATCTAATATTTTTGTGTGATTTACAAAGGACCCAAAATTAATGGGCCAATCTGTAAGTTCATATCCATAAAAAGTCATGTAGTATCTTTCCGAATCGGCTGCCATTAGCGAAATACACCTCCTCTATATGAAGTTTTTTCATTTCCACCCGCATTGTTATTCCAACCTTTAACGGGAAGCCATTTAATCATAACTCGGCTAGTCTCGGCAATGCTGAATGTATCTCCCCCATTGTCGGTTGTAGTTTTAACTTGAATATAATCTTGACCTGAAAGATATACAATAAAATGGATTGACTGGCAATTTGTTACCTCCACAGTTTGCGAGGCACCGCCAGTTACAGACGATGTAACTTTGGCTCCTTCAACGGCTTCCCCATTTTTATATATCTGTGATGTAACAGCGATATCCGCTTCTTCATAGGTAACGTAGCTACACTCAAAAGTAATCTCGTAAAATCCGTACTGATTGTTATTTAAATATATTCTATCTTTATCTAATGTGTAATCAAAATTTGTGCTCTTGGTTTGTGCACTATCCCATGTATGAAACTGCCCCGCATTGGTAAAAACCTGATTCCCTACTTCGTCATATAAGAATATAAATGGGATTGCCGGATATCGTGTGCGGTCACGGGTCATTAAATCACCCGATAGCGTGACTTACCAGTTTTTTTATTCATCAACTTGCGTTCCATTGCGGAGCCAATTGTTGCGGCGATTTTACTAACATCAAGCTCGCTACTAATAGTATTTCCGGTAACACTAATGTTCACATTAAAAGTATCTCCACCAACGGGTTTACCAGCAGGGGAAACTTGTTCTCTTTTATGTAGTATATACATACCAGTTTCAGGTACGCTATATGTTCCACGGGCAAATCCCCAAGGATTTTTGTGTCTAGTACCTGTAATAATACCTGGTATATCTACATATGATGACTCTTCTTTAACTTTTTCCACTTCTTTTTGTACATCTTCTTTTGGCTGTGCTTTAGGAGTAGTTGTTACAGTACCACCAGAAGTTTTATTACCAGAAGTTTTATTGGCCCATTCATAAGCTTGTTTAGCTACCTCAATAAATTCTAACTCAGCATCAATAGATTTTTGTATACTATCTGGTATATCAATCCCATGTATTTGCTCGTATAAATTCGCTATTTCAGGATATTCTTCTTTTAAAAATGATAATAAACCCTGCTCAATATCATATGCCTGTGCTAATTTCCGAGTTTGTATACTCAATGCTTCTTCATAGCGTTTTAAAGAAGCTCGTTTTGCATCATATGTTTTTTGCATATGGTCAAGGTCATCATCTCTAGCATCTTTCATCAAGCTTAGTGTAAACTTTTCTTGCTCAAACCAGTCCTCTATGGCATTGGTGGCTTCTTCATACTGCTCTTTACGAATTTCGTTCTCAGATTTTAACTCAGATTCCATCTCTTGTATACGCAATTCAGCATTTTTTATCTGTATCTGTTTAATAGTTTTTTCTTCAGTACGAGTTAAACCACGTCTACGCATCATACCAGCAAGTTCGATACGCATAATTTCCAGATTATTTTCTCGTATCTGCCGTGCAATAGCTTGTTCAGTAGCGAGACGTTCTTTTTGGGCTTCATTATATTGATGCACTGTATTAATGGCATCTTTTAAATTCTCATCATATGCTTCAACATAACTAATTTCTTCATCACCAATGGTATAGGTTTTGCCCTCCATTAGGTCATAAAACATTTGCTCATAGTCAAATCCAAATTTTTGCACTATTGTTGAAAAAGATTGTAGCCTATCTATAGCTGTTTCAAAGCTCTTAGTATCTATTTCTAAACCTAATTTGCCAGCATGTTCTATTCCAGCTAATGATTTATAACTATCTACAGTTTCAAATCGTAATTCTTCCATTGCATATGTAAGCTCGATGATATTAGATTTAAGATTAAATATATTTTCT
>CAYRYW010000018.1:11535-34453 GCA_964428725.1 uncultured Dehalococcoidales bacterium | reverse complement strand
TCTGGTATAATACGAGCTTGTGCTTCTAAATATTTTTGTATGGCGGAAAAGTCAATAGCAGATTCTGTAATTTCATGGAGTTTTTGTATAGTAAGGTCATCAATTTCAAATAATTTATTAAATAATGATTTAGTAGTAGATTTTGCTTGCACAGCAGCCATTTGAGCCATGTATTTAGTATTTTGGTCAAGTGCTTGTCCAAGCTCCATAACTTCTTTATTTGCCTTACCTATATCGAGTCCACCAGCTATAAAAGTAGCAAACCACAATTTAGTAGCTTCAATATTTCTCTGTATAGGGGACCAGACCTCACCAATGGCTCTGTTAATACGTTCTTGTGCCTGTTCCACTACCGCTGCTTGTCGCTGTTGTGTATCAATCATCTTAGCTAGAGCTTCTTCAGTACGACCTGTAGCATTATAAACACGGTCCAAGTCATCCTTAAATCCTGCTAATCCTTCATCACTAGCGAGTGCTAATACGACACGAAGGGAACGCATATTTTTTACTAAGCGTGGTAGAGCCGTTACACCATATTCTTTAGTTACACGGTTTAAATCTTCAATAAAGCCCATCAATCCATAAACCTGAAGTCCAACAGCACTCATTTCCACATTGAACTCGGCTGCCGCTTCTGATGCTTGCTGCGTTGGGCTAATAATATTTTGTATCGCAAGTGCTAAACCACGAGTTGCCATATCAACATGTAGACCCATACGAGTAACTGTTGATAATGCTGCTGCTATTTCCTCAAATTCTACTCCAGCACTTGCAGCAATGGGAGTAATATACCCTAGTGCGGAAGCTAAATCTTCAAAGCGTAGTTTACCACGTACAACTGTTTGAAATAATATGTCACTAACATTGGCGGCTTGACTAGCAGCTTTTCCATAACTGTTTAAAATACTGGTAAGCACATCTACAGAAGTTTCCACAGTAGTTAATCCTGCAATGCTCGCCTTTGTAGCAACATTTAATAATCCTAATGCATCCCTGGCATCAATGGCAGCGGATAAAATTTGATACAAACCACGGCTCATATCTACAGCAGATTTTCCAAAGCGTATAGATAAAGTTTCGACACCAGAAGTTAAAAATCCAATATTTTCATATAAATCACCGGTCAATATGGTAGACACTTCAGCCATACTATTTTCAAACTCACGGAAGGCAGTTACCGTGTGATTTATCCATTCGGTAGTAGCTTGAAAAGCACGCTGAGCTAAAGATAATGCGGCTGTAAGACCTATATAACGCAAAGCAACTTGGTTTAAACTATTAGAGAGCCCACTAAGACGTGACCCATGTTTTTGTACAATTGTAGAAGATTTTAATACTCCGTTTTGATAAACCTTAGTAGTTTTACCAAGCTTAGTTAGCTCAGTTTCTACCTGTTTAATACGAGTAATTGCATCTCCTTTATAATCGAATCGAATAGCTACCTTACGCTCTGCCATTGTATTACCGTTGATTTTTTCTTCTTGCTATCATATCTTTAGCACTTCTAGATATTGGTCCTTTTTTAACTATGGGTTTTCCAGATGCTACTTTATTAATTTGCACCATAGATTGCATGATACTGCAAAATTCCCAATAGTGCATCGACATGATTTCTTGATAACCGCCAACTTTCAGATATAGCCCATTGATGGCCTCTCTATGAGATTGAAGCCGTTCCTCCATATAGGGAACTATTACTGCTTCTTCGCTGACGGTTTCTCGTGAAAAAATATATCTTTCTTTCCTTCCAGATATACAGCGTTAAACAATTCTATAAGATTTTCCGGATGCATTTTTTGTATATCATCTAGTTTAACACTTTCATCAACTGCTAATAGTGCTTCATAGATAATATAATTTCTAAGAAGTCGGTCTTGTTTAGACGCATCAGCATCCTTATAATCCTTCACCAATCGGGCCATTGCACTTTCATGCCGTTCTACAGTCCAATTTGGTAGTTCAAATGGTTTTCCGCTATTCACGAAATCTAGCACATATTTTTGCTTAGACATATTTTCTATCTCCAATTAAAGTAAGAAGAGAGGGGTTGCCTCTCTAAGGTACTGATGTGATGATATTCGTTGGACTTGATGGTTTTGCCGTAAACGGGGCAGATTCCATCATAGCTTCTCCAGATACATTGACATCAATCTCGCTGCTATTCCACTGGCAATTGGCGAGTGTAATACGAGGACAGCCTGAACCGCCCATATCAACTTGTATACTGAACTCTGAATTTGCCAGCACTTCACCGAGATGATATTTACCTCCACCATCAAGAGTAATATCAACAGACCCTTCTAAACTCATTTCACCCTCGGTAATATAGGATTTATATAAGCTATCGTGGTCAGTGTATCCTGTCAATTGGTGGCTAATCGTAACATCAATGCTATCTACAATGAAAGCTAAGTGGTCAACGTCTACCAGATATTGCCCGCCAGATTTAGTAATCTCTCCGGCAACATTAAACTGTAGATAATCTCCAGTTAAGGCCGCAGGGGCTTCTCCAACAATGGCGTTTTGAGTAGCAACAGATTTCGCCATAAAATCAACCGTAATAAGATAGGGCTGATTTCTAGAAGCGGAAATCCGGACTGTCTCTGGTTTACATCCTACGATATACAAATAGGTTACATCATCGGCATCTGCTGACATACGCACATTTGTACCAACACAGAATGCTAAAGATTGAAGCTTCTCTGTGGTTACAATACGGTCAACTACATCATCTATCAGCGTATCATCACATTGAGGATGATATTCAAGATGAAGAGTTGGCTCATGTGTTTGTTTCAACAGGTGGCAAGGAAGTGCACTACCTATATCTCGAAGTGAGATAAATCTATCACCAGTACCAATACGAACATCTTGTACTTTGCAAGACACTGGCAATGTTGCAGCGGATTCTCCAGAACCGTAGGAATCTTCCACCCAATAGTGTATAGTGCCTTGAAAGGGTTGTCCAATTTGGTCTAATGCCATAAGTTATTTCTCCTGCTTTATATTCGTTTTTAAGGTCACATCTATTCCCCAATTGGTGCAGACCTACCTTTCAGGTTTCCCACATTGGCAAGATGCGGGTATAGATATAACTGTGATTCTAACAGTAATCATAGTACCAACAGAACACGGTAATTACCCAATGATAAACTACCTGATGTGCCATTGGTTCTCTAATCAATCGAACACTCTCCACATTGATGAAATCTATACCAGTGAAATCATGTTGATGACTTCTGATATAATCAATTAGCTTATTAATGACATCATGTGCAAATGCTGTTCGGTCAATACGGTCTATATCTGTATACCATAATCCTATATCTATATAGGCCTCTTTACGGCGGGTTGCCCCACCAATGTCGTGTACTTCAAATGTGGAATCAGCAAGGTTCATATCTAAGAATGGCATTTCCTTAAGCTCCTTAGACCGAACTTCTTCTGATAGATACATTGGTATATGTATCTCATCACCACGTTCATCGTTTACATAGAAATAATAAACTGTAACCTCACTACCTGGCTCATACTTTACACGGCAGAAATACTCTCGAATTGTTTCTCGAACATCAAATCCAGTATATCCACTTAAACCTTCTTCTTGTGTTCTAAATTTCCATATAGGCCCTGTGGTCATTTCTCCATGATTATCCTTTGCTACAATTTTCCAATAATACTGTGTATCATAAGATAGTGGAGGTAGGGCATATGTCTTTGCTGGATGATTACTTTTCACTAATGGGGGATTGGAGGCAGTACCGAAATAAATATCATATGTAACTGTATCTCCAGGGTTTAAATCTCCAGAATCCCAAGATAATGTAACAGTCAATCCCTGACCTATACTATTATTTGATGGGCTCGGAGTATTTGGTGTAATTGGTGGTTCATTACGTGTATCGAATGACCAAGTAGGACCAGAGGTTGAACTTCCACAAAGGTCCTTTGCTACAATTCGCCAATAATAAGTTACAAGAGCATCATAATTGCCAGGGTCATATTCCTTAACAGCTACATCAGTAGCTACTAAAG
Organism: uncultured Dehalococcoidales bacterium; assembly: GCA_964428725.1. GTDB lineage: Bacteria > Chloroflexota > Dehalococcoidia > E44-bin15 > E44-bin15 > CAYRYW01. Next base: position 30,418 of record CAYRYW010000018.1, on the reverse strand, counting down.
ATACAGGTGGATTTATTGTATCTAAATAAACATCATATGTTAAAGCTAAACCGTCAGGATGAGAACAGTCCCATTCTAGAATACGATTGTATTCTACGCTACTTTCTCCATTAGTTGGATTTGGTGTGTTAGGTGCGTTAGGGGCATTTCCAAATACTTCAGTTCCAGCACCACCATTGTACCTATATGCTACCTCACCAACAGAAAGCTCATCATCATAAATAACAACTTCATCTAGTATGCCAGCAAAGGCACTATAATTCGGAGCATACCCCATTGTAAGGTCATATGTAACAACAGTAGATGTAGTAAGGTTATTTTGAATGACAGAAAATGCTGTATTCACATTATTAATATAAATTTTAAATCCAGTAGCCAAGCTATTCCCATTGTAGGTTATAACTACATGAGTCCAAATATTATTACCAATACCTGAATTGGTCTCAATAATAATACGGGAGGTATTATTAGAAAGAAAGTTAACTCGTAGCTTTCTATTATCCGTCCCTTGAACGGCAACTTGCCATCCCCTAAATTGACCACCAACGCTAGTAATATTAGAGAATACTGCCACATTAGCGGCTGTACCCGTTTTAATCCAGAACTCAATAGAAAATGAGTCCGTACGTTCAAATGCTGCTATCTGTGAAAAGTTTACATACTCATTGACACCATCAAATTGTAGCCCATTATTTAACTTTCCTGGAACCCAATCACCATCTTCCATATTCACTCGTAAACCATCTCTATTGTTTGTAGTAGCATCATCTACTACGTCACCAGATGATTCATTTAACTTCCAGTGAGCATAAACTTTTTCACAAAGGACCATCTTAATCCTCGCCTATCTCTCGTTTAATCTTGGTAATATCACTCTGTAATTTTTTAATGTCAGTTTTGAGTTGAGATTTATATAAATTTTGAGCACGTTTAATCTCTAATGCTTTCAGCTTATCCTGTAATGCTTTCTTTTGTTCTTCAAGATTTTTTATACTATTCATTTAAATCACCAGGAACTCCAACAATGGGGGATTTGCTGATACGCCGCATAATACGCTTATATTCCTTATACATGCGTTCGGGGTCCACGTATTTTATATTCTGTGCAGAGTTTAAATCCGCCGTAGTAGCTCGTTCAAGTTCACCGAATCTTAAGAGGACCTTGTGTGCAGATAGATAAGATACCGCTTGCTGAAATAAGCTTTCTGTATATCTAGGTGTATGTGTGTAATAGCTGATATACAATCCTTGTGATGTTGCTGGAATTGCCGTACCGTCTAGTTGTGTAATAGTCAACTTACCGCATCGTGTATCCTCAACCGTTACTAGACATTGGTGGCAGTTATAGTTGCAATCCAAGTAGTAGGCATCTACATCTGTACCACAGCTTTTTTCACCATAGCCAGATACAGTGCCATCACCATTGCCATCCGCCAGATATTTAGTACGGGTATAGAATGTAGTATTAGTTCCATCAATGACACAGATGTTACAGGCCGAAATATTGCACGATGCAGGTTGCTCATCGGTGTGATGTGCATAAACTCGAGCTAGTACCTCTTTATAGGAATCATAGATAAGCTGATTTAATGCATCATCATCTATAGATTTAATCTCACCTGTGCCAGATAATTGACGCACTTCACGGCTAATATCAAATGGTAATACATAGAATGCATACTCTTCCTTCATAGCATAATCTGTAGTTTTCACATCAACTATATATTTACCATAATCCGCCGTTGCGTTAATTTCATAGGAATAAGAATATATACCTACATCTTCATTCGTCATAGTAGCAGATGACACAAGCTCTGAACCGCAAGGATTTTTAATAGTAATGGCCACATTGTTTGGGTCTGATGCATCATTAGTTAGCATATCCCGTATTTTAATATAAACGAAATATGTATCATCCCGTAAGTATGACCCAATTTTTGTAGGTTGATAGATTAAATATCTCTTCATATACTATCACAACTTTTTAAGCTTATTGAATACTGCATTGACCTCATCCATATTATTATGTTGCCAATGGTATATAATTAAATTAGATATGTAAACCTTAAACAGAGCTTGAAGCTCATCGTATGTACGTTCCTTTATCTTAACCTGCCCGTTGCGAAATTGTACTACTGCGGCTCCATCTAATCTAATTCCAGTTAGTTCTTCAAATGCTTGTAGATATGCCGCCAATTGGAGCCAGTATTCATCATGTATTGAGGTTGAGGTTTTCCAGTCAAGTAGAACGTATGACTTGCCTTTAAATCTGCTATGTCCCCGAACTATATACTTAGCATCGGGAGTGTAGTAGCCAATGTAATCCGCAGTACCCGCATAGCCATAGTTATTGCTCCACAGATGTTGCTCCAATGCTTCCGGTTGTAGCTTGCACTCATCCTTAAATATATTGAACAGCCAGACATCATCCTTAATTTCAGTATTGCAAGTTGATGTGTCTACCTTTTTGCCCTTCAGTATATCTTCAAAGAGCTTGTGAACTCTAGTTCCCAGATTTTGCCGTGTTTCCTTAATTTTATTTGCCCGAGCATGTCCTACCTTCAAAAACCAAGCCACCAATCCTGGCTTGCTGATTGAGGATAGCGTTTGCGTGACTCGTGCATAGTTTTTACCATTAATACGATATTCGTTTGAAGTACACTCAAAATCGGCTGGAACTACAATATCCCAGGTTTTATTCAAAAGCTCAACTCACAGTATTCGTAGTATTCACCAGATTCTCGATACTGTTTAATAGCTTCCTTATCATTTTTTTCTATGTACACTACTGCCCCATCAGATTGTCGATAGAACTGTATGTATTCTTTTGTTTGCATATTCCTCTCCAAAGGGCTTGAACCTTCAATGCTACCTAAATAAAAGAGAAAAGATAGGAATTAACCTATCTTAAGGATTTACAATGTGTGCAATTGCTCCAGTGTCGAGTTCTGCACAAGCAAAGAAACACCACATGTCGTAACGTGTGCTGTTACAATTGCTTTGGAAAAACTCGTAGAGTTGTGGGCGTTGTCCGAAAGCTGCTCCAACTGCTCGGCTGGAATCAATGACAATTGCCATAACTTCAGCAGATGTAGTTGCACAACTGTTAGCTCCACAGTACTCAATCACTTGAAGTCCCGCAGCACGGATAAGCCGTCCATCTGAATCAAACACAATTTCCTTAGATGCCCAAGCAGGCACTTGAGGTGTTTGTGCAGATTTCAAAATTCGAGCAACCGTAGGTGAAACAATCAAATAATCTGGACTATAAGGTGCAGCACCTTCTCTCATAGTAGCGACAACATTTTGAATCGCATCATACAGATTCAAGAAATCTGAATCAGTACAACATGACCCACTAACTGATGCACTACAGCTAAGAGCCGATTGTAAGGTTTCGGTTGTTCCAGGTGATGCAGTTTCTAATTCGCTATAAATAGTAGCGTCAAAGAACTGAGCCCATCTTAAACCGAGAGCTTCAATCATTTTTTGTCGGTAAATTTCACCAACTTGCCACACATCTTTCTCACAGATAATTGTTTCCAAGTTGTACTGTTTTAATGTCAGTGAGTAAGAACTCAAGGTGTTACTAGCACAGCTGGCACATTCACAAGCAGCTAATTCGCTAGGTGCTCCAAATTTCCCAATAGTACGAATCTGAACTGTAAGGCCATCACCTTTACCAATTTCTAAACCAGGAACAGCGATGCGTAATAGGTCAGCTTTACAGTACATAGCGTGCCAAACCATATTTACAAAAACATCATCTTTGTTCCAAGCAGTAATAGTAGTATCACAGCCATCGTCGGAATTACTATATTCAAAACCATTCATAATACTGGTTTCATAGTCATAGAAAGGTACATCTGATTTTGAACGCTTCAGATAGTTATCAAAAGCTTCTTGATAGATGCTATCTTTCTTGTTTCCGATTTTCGTTTCTTCAGTAGACGTAATCTTGGGTTGTGGAGGATTTTTTTCAAGGTATTCTCGAACAGCTTTTTCTGCCACTTCATTATCGTGAGCTTCCAATTCTGCTCGTTTTTGGTTTTCGTCCTCTTTTGAAAGTTCCGCAGTCAGTTTTGCCTTTTCTCGGCTTTCCTTCAATTGGCGGAGTTCGTCTAAGGACATATCATCATAGTCTGTCATGGTTTATTCCTCGTCATCCAATTTTTTCAATTCATCTATTAATTTTTGCCTCTCCAGTTTCTCTTGGTCTGCTTTTTCATCTTCAACCTCGCTGGATTCGGATGAAGAATTGTTGACGATACCGCAACCGTCTTTTTCACTCCAAGCTCCTTGTAGAACTGTAGAAACAGCCCTGGGAATAATCTCTTCAAAGTATGGAACCATTTCTTCTTCTCCATACTCTGACGCATCCACGCCTTCGGGCAAATCTTTAGCTTTCATATATTTCACCCGTCCAAGGACAGACACGGACACATTAGGGACTTTTCCCGCTTTGGAGCAGAGGTTGACGAAAGATTTCCATGTATTGCCGTACATGGTATTTTCATCAACAGTTAATCGCATACGTAATGATTTTGATTCTGCGTCATATGACACATTATCATGGTATCCTACAAAAAATCGTATATCAGACCTCGGGTCTAACATACTATGAGTAGTACCCATATGATTAATGTCGTGAAGAGTACCTTCCCATTTATCCACTGATGCCTCCAATGTGCTTGCGGGCATAAATGTACCCTTTTTAATCTTATCTCCGGTAGCAGCGACTACTGTCCAAGTTTTTTCAGTTTTTGGTCCTGCTTCCCCTTCAGACACATCTTCAAATTCATCGGCATTGGCGGGAGGTAATTCTCTCTCTTCTAGTATTAATTCAGCGTCAAATGTAAATTCAATATATTCACTAGATTCTTCTTTTTTATCCTTATTGCGATACATTGAATGGCATATTGCAGCCGCTTGAGATTGGTCTTTTGCTGTACCCTCTTTTAATACAACTGGAATACAACGTGAGACGAAATCTTTTTCTGATTCTCCTTCTTTTACAGTAGGCATATATACACCTATTTTAATTTTTTTAATCTACGTTGCTGTTCAGATGGGGTAAATATAGATTCTTCTGGTGATTTTAAATACTCTGGTATTTCACCATTTTCCCGCATCTGCTTTGTTTTTTCTTTACTATCTATCCAAGCATTAAGATACCAATCTTTAGGGTCTGTAGCATTTTCAATAGCTTGTGCAAGTTCTGGGTCATTTTCTATACGATGTTTTAATTCCCGTAACATCCACTTAACCATTGGACTATAGGCAGTATCTTTATATGCTACCCACAATCCAAAAATTCCTAATTCATTCAGTATATCTTTCTGCCATCCACATTTTAAATATGTTTGAGCTTCATCTAATATCTGATATAAAGATTGATAAATAGGGTCAGCACAGCATTCCATATCTTCTTTTATAAATTGGGTAGATTGACATTTTTTAACCTTATTGGCAACTAATCTGAGGCCTAATCGAATAATTTTTTTCTGTACCTCACTACCCATAATATCCATCTACTCACCTTTATTCTTTGCTACTGCTTCCGCCTTTTTTTTCTTAAACTCTTCTTGTACTTCTGGATTTTTTAATAGCTCATCAAGTTCAGCTTCAAATAATACTTTTTCATCCTTATGCTCTCGACGTTCATTAAGTACTTGCTTTGGTTTATATACTCCAAATCTATGCTCGGCATATCTTTGCAATCTAATGCCTGCCTCAATGAAAGCATTTTCCCTCTGCTCAACTTGACCTTTAATTCCTTTTAACGAATTTTTAATAGTATCAATTTGTTTATCTAATTCAGCTAATACTTTTTTCTTATCAGATTCCATATAGAAAGAATTTCCACCTAATTGCATCATAATAGGTAGTTTAATATTATCTTTCTGTATATTTGTACGATTATCCTCCAATTGGCGGAGAACATATTCATACTGTGTAGATTGTTTTCTTAGCTGTGCATACGTATTGCTTAAATTTACAAGCTCTTCAAATATTTTAGTTTCAGCTTGATGTAATGGTTGTATGCGTGGTTTAGGTACTTCTTTTTTTTCTGTTGTTTTAGTATTGGCTCTTTTTCGTGCCATATTCTCTATCTCCAAAGTTTATGTGGCATTGAGGATTTGAACCTCCCTAGATTTGTACACCAAATCTGTGCTACCATCCTACACTATTTGCCACGATTATTTTAATATATTGAAATATTGAGCCAGCATATCTGGCATCTTATGAATTTGTTCCCATATAGCAGGTCGTAAGAATGGCCTATAGCCACCTTTATAAAATATAGGATGTTGTTCATCGCCTATATATTGTTCTATAGCATACCATCCATATTCATTATAGATTCCGTAATAGAGTGTAAACCCTATCTCATATGCTAATTCAGACATTTTTCTAATGTAAATACTATCCCGTAATGCACCTGTATCTACCGGACATAATTGTTGGGCCCGCCGTTTCATTTCGTGGGCGGCAGCTTTCATCATAGCTTCCCAACGCTTTTCATCACCAAGGTCTTTTATTTCTTTTAATAAAGAATCAAGTCCTTCAATCTGTACTCTCATCATCGAATAATCGCCGTTCTAAATTGTCTAATTCTTTTTTCTTAATAGCTTTTCTACGTTTTATCATCTCTTGTTCATCTAAAGATAGTGGGTGTTGTGGAGGTTTATGTGGATTTTCTGGAGGTCCTTGCATTTCGTCATCATCATCGCTTTCACCGTTTGGTGAAACTTGTGGCCGTTCTACCTGTTGCTGCATCCGTTGAGCTTTAATCTTTTTTTGTGTATCAAGTTCAATCTGACCGTGATTAAATATACTACGAGCTTCTTCTGTATCAATAAATCCTTGGCCCATTTTGCTACCGTTCAATGCTTTTTCAGCCGCATTAACCTTTATTTCTAATAATTTTGCTTCAGCCATTTCATCTATATAAATAGGATTCCAACTAAGTTTATATTTCCATTGACGGCCATTTGCTCGTAAAATACGAGAATATAAATTTTCAATAATGGGGGTAAATATTAACTCCTGCTCATCTCGAACATCACGATAATAATCTGCAAATCCTATCTCTGACCCTTCAACTCGGCCTATTTGAATACCAGTTAATATATGTGTTGGCATATTCAAAGCAGCAGCTATATTCAATACAATATAATCATAAAATGGTTTAGGGTCAATAGCTTTTGGCTCAATATATTTAATTTCAGTATCTTCATTATGTGCCCAATATGTAGGATGCAATTTAGCTACGTTTTCCCAATCCTGCAATTCGTCCTCTTCTGCACCATTGACAGTAATATCTGTCATACCACGACTAAACCACGAAAGTATATAGCCAGCAGCAATATCTACATTTTTCTTGCTATATATAGTATATCGTAGTAAATCAATTGTAGAGACACCTAAATATTTTCCAGGTATTTGATTTGCTGGTACATGTATAATACGGTCAGGATGAATAAAGGTTTCTTGCATGCCTTTTTTGTATCTATAATGAAGTATACCTAATCTTTCATACTCTTTATTAAAATATTTTAAATCTGTAATATACTCACTATTAATAATAGATACACTATATGGCTCTGACTCAGGGCTAACAGGGTCAGATAATTGTGTACCATCATCTTTAGTAAATGTAATAAGTAAAAATCCATCCCCATAAATATGAGAAGCAATACGAGTTTCTGCTAATTTGAGCTTAAAATTACTACGCTTTTCAAAAGATTGTAATAAATCCATATCAGCTTTAATAGGTTTACCACGACCCTCCAATGTCTCTAGCATAAACCAAGCTCGGAATGTATCAAGAGATTTTTTACGTACACCCTTCATTAATAATGGTGAATGATTTGCTATTTCCCTACGCTTTTCTGGGTCAAGCTTATCAAACCCATCTCTCCGTAATTCTTGGTCATAGTTGCTATGGGGTATAAAGTGTTTTGCCTTGTTATCAGGCAATTGTTGTACTTCGCTGGGAGCAATATATTCTGCCCAAATTTTCTTTATCCTATCTCCTAATGTTGGCATATTTACACCTTAAAATCCCACAGAGGGACATGTCCAAATCTAATAGTTGAAGGGGTTTTCCATAATCTAAATGTGTAGAGAGCATAACGCAATGCATCACACGCATGGTCATCTTTTTTCAGAGGTTTTTCTGTATGATTATGATTTAATCTATCTCGTTCATATCTATAAGATTGTATTTCTCTGATTAAATTATGACATCTACGGTCAATCAGCAATAGCCCCTTGGCGAATAAGGATTTTACCTTAGTAATACCAGGGTCTACTTTATTTTCCCCTTTTTCTGCTGATAGATGTAGATTATTGCACTGTGTTATTAAATCTAATTGTGACGGGTCTATATATATTTTTTTAAATGCATATTGTTTATTTAATGTTTGCAATCGTTTTGCCATATTACTCGATGTGTCTGGACCGTACCATTCATCAACTACATAGGCCATACCTTTTTTACCTATGCCAATAACTAAAATACAACCAGGGTTTCTAGACCCATAATCAACCCCAGCTATATAATATTTAATATCTTTATCAATATGTTCTTTAAGTATAAGTTTATCAGTGGTATGTTCTCTATCTTGATACATATCTATTACATGTTTAGTGGGACTAAACTCTTTATATATCTGACCCTCAAATGCTCCCCATTTTCCATGTAAAAATCGCCGGACCCAATCTTCGTCATATGATTCTTCCATCTGGCGGATATAAGCTTTATCTAAGAATATATTATCATAAGTGTTAGTATCAATTGCATTATAATCATTATGTTCTTGCCCATAGAAGCGTTTCCATAGCCAATGAGATTCAGCCCCAGGATTTGTTGCAGCAATACCGAAATTTCGTCTACCTTTGTCTGTCAATGCTTGGCCTCTCATACGTCCAATAAGCTGAGTAAATATAGCTTCGTCGATTTCAATAGGCTCATCAATCAAGAAAAATTCAATAGTGTATCCTCGAATATCCTCTTCTGCCGTTGCTGGTAAGAATATAATCCGTGACCCATTGTAAAACTCAAGTATCATATTTCCAGGGGATGTTGTTAAACGCTTAATTAAACGGATAGGTATTTTATTATCATCGAGTACTTTTTGATATTTACGAAGCTCTTCTCTTAGAACATGGAATAATACATTTTTTAATTGCGTATATGTTAAAGAGCAGGCAATTCCAGTGCACCCTGGATAGTTTATGCAAGTTTGAATACCTGCATGTGCAAGTAGAATTGTTTTTCCTGCTCCAACGGCTCCGCTATATAAAGTGAAAGGGTAATTAAAAGTAGATTCCAGAGCCATAACTTGTTTTTCCAACATCATCCAAGAGGGAGCTAGTTTCACTTGATGAACCGTAATAGTACACCATCTCCCTTAACATAGCTCCGGTGAGAGCTATATTATTTAAAAGAAAATATATTTTTCTCTAATATAAGGGGGTAAACAAGTACCTCAGTAAACAAGTATACCTGTTTTCCCGACCTTTTCCCGACCTTTTCCCAAAAAATGTTATACTGTGGTAAAATGTCAAAAATTAATATTTTCTCCATAAGCGATATATATAAATATATATATAAATCTATAACTGATTCCCAAATTCCTTCAATTTTCACACCCGCAATGGGGGGTTTTTAAGGTGCTTCACACTTTCAATAATTGCAGGAATTAAGAATGAGTATTGCAAAAATATATATAAATGTATATATACTCTTGGAGACATTGTTGATTAACCGAAAAGTTTAAATACGTGGAAAAGGTTCTGTTTACATTTGGGCCCAATACTCCTATAACTATCATCGAAACCTTTAAATATATCCTAATCGGGAAACACTATCGTCAATTAACGATATACTATACGTCAATTAATGCAATTTAAAATCAGAAGCTTTATATAGGATAATGCACATAATAGATAGCATGAATAAATTTCGGCTGGCTAATTTGGTTCTCAACGTAGGATGGACAGGTAATGCTAATGAAGTGAATAAACATTTACTAGAAGGACAGAATAACTATATTACACAGCAATTACGATTATTATGGCAAATATTTCCATTTAATTATATAGCTTATCCTTTTATCAAACTTATTTTTACTGCTCCTGATATAGAATATTATGATTTACCAGATGCAGATTATAGTTCTATCCGAATTACACAAAAAGTAGCCGTAATTGGATTAAATAAAGTAGCTGCTTATATTTTTTTGAAATATCCTATGGTTTTGCCCCAATTGGAGGAGTGTTGTAAAGCATGAGTATAGCAGGACGCAGGGGAAATGCGGATATACGGTATCGAGCAGAGGCCGAATTATTGGCTAAATATGGTGAATTATCTTGTAGACAGATGCGAGATAAATTATTTGAAGAATATGGTATTAAAGTATCTCATGCACAAGTTAATCAAGATTTAAAACAAGATTTAGATGCCTTAACCACAGAAGATATTGAAGATAAAAAATCAGGTATGTTAGGAGAATTAGAAGATACTATTAATGCTGCTTTAAATATTTCTAAAACTGATGAAAATAATAATACTAGATTAAAAGCAATGGATACTTATAATCATCTAGTAAAAACACAAGCTGAAATATTACGCAAGTTTGAAGAGTTAAAACTGCATGCTAGAGAAGTAGAAAAACCTGTTTATAATCTTACTATTGAAAAACCTAAAATAATTACTAAGAAGGATAAACAAGATGGAAGAAAATAAAGATGATATGAAGCAAAAAAAATTGCCTCAAGATGTGCCTAAAATATTAAACCATATTACAACACATTTTTATACACCAAAAACAACACTACAAAAAATTATATGGTTTTTAAAATGTTTAAAACCAGTATCTTTTGGCACTGTTAATAGGGCTGTAGAAGGTTTATTTTATGCCATGCAGAAAGAAGCGGAAGAACGGGTTGAATCCGATACAGTTATGGTTACAGAATTAAATAAATGTAGTTTAGTATTAAGTAAACTTGTCAGTCCTACCGGAACTGAAAAAGATGAAGATGACCCAGCATTTAGGTGATAAAATGAAAAAATTGCCATTGATGGTCCCTGCCCACTTGAATCCGCATACCATGACAAAAAAAGAATTAATTGACTACACAACTAAATATTGTAAACATGGACATCGTTACTCAGAGCATCCTAATTGCTTTATTGAAGAGCAAGGACGAGATTTAAAAATTGGATACTTTGATATAGAAACTACAGGATTTGAAGCTAATTATCATTGTATACTCACTTATTGTATTAAAACTAGAGATAAAAAAGAATACTATGAAGGTCAAATTACTAGAGAAGATATGCTCAGTGGTCAGTTTGATAAAAAAGTTGTCCAACAATTGGCCAAAGATATGTTAAAGTATGATATTCTCATAGGATATTATTCTACTAAATTTGATGTGCCATTTATTCGCAGTCGTGCTTTAAAAAATGGCGTAGATTTTCCTGTATTTGGGGCTGTTAAGCATAAAGATTTATACTACATGGTTAAACGCCTATTAAAACTTCATCGTAATACACTTGATGCTGCTACCAATTTTCTAGGAATTAAGGGTAAGAATCATGTTCTTGGAGATATTTGGATGAAAGCCCGATTGGGGGATACTAAATCATTACGCTACGTTGCTAAGCATAATCGCCTTGATTGTCAGATTACAGAAAAGTTGCATAAAAAATTAGAAATGTATGATAAGGGATTAGCAAAAAGTATTTAGGGATGTTTATGCGTACATGTAAAAGCTGTGGTATCTCTATAGAACACCGACATTATAATTGTACCAGATGTGTCAATTGTCAAAAAGAGCATAGACGAAAAACTATTGCTCATTCAGTGAGAAAATATCGACAATTGAAGAGAAAAAAATGGTATTATACACATAAACTTGGCACATCTGATTTAAGCGAGCATCGACGAAAAGATTTTGGAGAAGAACAGAATATTATTAGAAAAGAATTACAGAGGTTAGGTTTACGTGCAAATCCCTAAACAGTTGCAAAAAAAATGTTTTCGCTTTATTAAAATAGTATCAGGTCAAAAGAAAGCTGCGGAAACTGATTGGACTTTAACTAATAATTATAAATATAACGAATCTGAATTTCAAGAATATTTAAAATCAGCCAAAGCGTATGGAGTTGTATGTGGATTTGGAAAGCTTGCGGTGATTGATTGTGATACTAAAGAAGTTGAACAATTATGTAAAGAAGCATTACCTAATACTTTTGAAGTTCGTACTGGCTCTGGAGGTTGTCATCTTTATTATATCATTGATGATTTAGATAAACAATATAAACTTTATGATGCACAAGATAATCATCATGGAGAGGTACAATTTCTAGGACAACAGGTTTTAGGGCCTAATTCATTACATCCTAGTGGTAATCAGTATGAATTAGCTAAAGATATAGCTATAACAAAAATTACTCGCCACCAATTGTTGGAAGTATTATCCCCTTATATTAAACAAGAAGAGGTGCAATTTTGTACTACTGAGTGTAAACTAGATATGCACCAAGTAGCATCTAAAATCAAAGGATTAACACATAAGGGTAAAGAATTAGTAGGTGCTCATCCAGTACATGGGTCTGAAGGTGGTGAAAATTTCCACATAGATGTCGAAAAAGGGGTCTGGCATTGCTTTAGATGCCAAACAGGTGGTGATGCCTTCACACTAATTGCGGTGCTTGAGGGGGTCTTAAAATGCCATGAGTGCCGTCCTGGAGCCCTTGCTGGTGATAAGTTTAAACAAGTCGTAGCTATCGCTAAGAAAAAATATGGGTATGTAGATAATCCTAGACAATCTACAAAACTAACTGCACAGCAGCAACTGGCATTATCTCAGCCAAATTTACTGTATCGTATTATACAAGAAACTAGGAAAGAAGGCGTTATTGGAAATGAGATTACACAATTAGCTATTATAATGAAAATAGCTTTAAGATTTGTAAAAAATGCTACTAAAACTAGTAGTAATCTGTTAGTTACAGATGAAACAGGAGGAGGAAAGGATTGGGTCACTACAAATGTATGCAATATTTTATTAAAACCATATGATACATTATTTAAAGCTACTGGCATCAGTGAAAAAGTGCTTAACTATTGGGAACCTCTAGGAGAAAATAGTAGTTGGGATGGCCGTGTATTATATTTAGAGGACCCAGAAGAAGGTACATTAACCTGCCAAGCGTTTAAAGTACGAGCTAGTGGTAATAATGAAATAGTAACACTAGATACCGAAAGAAAAGTTATGTATAAACGTATTAATGGCAAACCTATTATTATTGTTACCAGTTTAAAACAATGTATTGATGTTGAATTAATGCGACGATGGGATGCTATTAATGTTGATACATCTGAGCCAGTTACACAAGCAATACAAAAATATAAGCTAGAAAAAAGTGCTGGATTGATTACCTATAACCCAGATAATATATTACGTACTGCATTACAAGAGCTTAATATAGTTGAAGTAGTAATACCCTTTGCCCCCCAATTGGCGAGTATGTTACCAAATCATCTGATTATGCGGAGTCAAATATCTAAGCTAATTGATTATATTAAGGCATCTGCGGCTTTGCACCAATATAATAGAGATGTAGATGCACAAGGCCGTATTATTGCTACATTAGATGATTATGCCTATGCTGCTTATATATTTGATAAACTTGGTAGTATACATGGACAAGCATTAAATAAAGCTGAATCTTCATTAGTTAGCTATCTATGGGAAAAAGATGGTCCTGTAAAACTTACAGATATTTCCAAAGATGTACCTACTTTATCACAAACATGGGTATATAATCATCGAGATACGCTAGTAGAACGTGGAGTTATTAGATTATTTAAAGAGTTCTGCCCTGCCAATGGCCATGAAGTTTGGCATGTTGAGGTTAATAAAGATTATAAAATTACATATAAACTACCGAAACCTTCAAAACTTGGGACCTATAAAGGTTACTTTAATCAACAATTGTGGGATGACATAAATATACAACGAAAAGCGGATAAATTACCTCCGGTGAGGCCATGAAGATTTATTTTAGTGCTGATTATCATCTGGACCATGCAAATATTATTAAATATACAGATAGGCCCTTTATACATCCAGGGGATTTAAATGAAGAAAAAGAATGGGTATCTTTAGAAATTAAACGTAAAAGATGCCAAGAAATGAATTATACAATTATTGATAATCATAATAAAGTATTAACCTATGAAGATAAACTATATCATATAGGAGATTTTAGTTATCGTTATACTGGACCTGCAATATATTGGGAACAATTCTTAAATGGAAAAATTGTGCACATACGAGGTAATCACGATAATAATAATGGTACAAATACATATATCACACATTGTCTCATGGAATTTGGTGGTGTATTATTTTATGTTGTACATAAACCACCAGAAGATAATCAAGTTGATACATTGCAAGCACATATAATTAGTATGTGTAATGGCATTATTTGTGGACATGTACATAATTCTTGGAAATGGAAATGGATTACTGTACAATATTTAAACCATAAGGTTAGAAAACCCTGTATTAATGTAGGTATTGATGTATGGGATTATAAACCTATATCAATACACTCTATATTAAAACTACTAGCTAAAATTAATAAGGGGTTAGTATAGATGCGTCCATCATGTTTATCATGTGTAAAAAAACATGTTGCTCAAGCGATGATATTATTTACTGAAGCTGCTAATGGGTATCCACTACATTTCTGGTGGGCACTTGGGCATCTGGCAGAAGCGGAAGCTGAATGTGTGCACGATTTCCCCCAATTGGCAGAAACCATCAGAAAATTCCGTCTGGCGTATGAAAACGGTGAAAATAAGCTAACTTTAGATGAATTATTAGAAGGGATTATAGTCGTAGAAGAAAATGAGGTGAAAACGTGATTTGTAAAAAATGTGGACAAAAAATTGAGTATAACCAATTTGTTGAACGACGTGGGGATTTTTATCATCCTAGCTGTTGGGAAATACTTCGTGTTCAACGATTGGCAGAATTAAGAAAAAAGAGAGAAGCTGCAAAAAAACAAGAAGGAGATGAAGAATAAATGGGATGTCGAGGATGTGGTGGAGGGACCAGTGTCCAAAAGTCCACTCGTACATATTGTGCCCTATGTGGTACTAGATTACATGGTGTAGATAGCAAACTTCCCCGCATTGGAGGAAAAATAGTTTGCCCCAAGTGTAAAAATTTTGCGGATAAAGCAAAACAACTTGAAAAAGATGGTACAAAAGCTATGATAGCAGCCCGTAAAAAGAATAAGGAAGCATAATTATGCGTGTCAAATTATGTAAAAAAGGAGCTACTGTATATTACGATGAAGATGAACATGTATTTATTGTTGAAACAATTATAGATGTTGATGGAAAAGAACGAATTTTAGTAGCTAAAGGAGATTTATTATTAAGACCGAAAACTTTATACTTTAATGTAGGAGAAGAAACTTATGAAAATTAATATAGAAATAGAGGATATACACTTAAAACTATTAAATGCCATACGAGAAAATTGGGCTAAGCTTGGATTTGGATTAGATGCTAGTGAGGTTATGATTGACCTATTATCCAAAGCGAGTGTAGCAGTAAGAGAAGAGCAAAAAGGCCTGATGCTAGAACAAGCTAAAAAATTGCTCAAAGCGGAAAAGGATGCTCAAAAAGCAGAATCATCATGTACATGCAAAGGGGCGTGCAAACAATAAATTGTCCCCAATGTGGAGAGGAATTAGATTTTTCCCCTCCCGCCAATGTCACCTGCCCAAAGTGTGGATGGAAATATTTATATAGGGGTAAATAACATGAGTACTTGTGACTATAAAGGCTGTAGAAAAATTCCAGTGGCAGAAGTTCTAGATTTTGATGAGCATAGTTGGAGTTATCTCTGTAGAGAACATTATGAGCAGGAATATGCCCGCCGTAATAAGCTTAAAGATAATGTTGGATGGTATGAATTAACTCGGTGGGAACAGTTGCAAGCTATCACAGATGTATTGTGGTATCCAATTTATCGCCTATATAGTTATATTTATTATACTTATATCTATAAAAGTAATATAGATTTACAACTATATCTTAAGGATGATGATGAAGAATGTTAGAATATTACGGATGTCAAGCTACAGAGGATGGTGGCTGTATTTTACACTTTTGCTATACAGAAAATCGCCGCCCTTATATATTATCTGCTAAAATGTCCTTTGAAGCTATGAAATTATATAGTGATGCTATTGAATTTGCCCTGTATGATATTGATTTTCAACTTGGTAAATTGGGGATGAATCACCGATGATGAAATATCCCAAGATAAAAGTATTAGGTGATAAAGAAAATAAAGATATGTTCATTGATGATACAGATATTATTACTGTGCAAGAGAAAATTGATGGGGCCAATTTCCGCTTTCAACTTACCGACAATGGGCTTATATTTGGGAGCCGTACACAGGAATTGGTGGGTTGTACAGAGGAGAATAAACAGTGGGGACGCTGTATTGCTTATCTACAACAAATTTTAGGAAAGCAACATCGTTCAGAAATGTATAAATATATATTCTATGGTGAATGTTGTACGCCACATAGTACTCCCTATGACTGGCAATTGATACCACCATTTCTGGGATTTGATATTTATGATACAGAGCAGAAACAATTTTTGCCCTGGAGTATTGTTTCTGAATTATATAATGAGTTAGGATTAATAACAGTGCCAACAATTGTGGAGATGTCGGTGCAAGAACTTTCGGCCAGGGGCTATTTGATGCAGGTAGATGATGCAATAGTTCCTATATCCAAATACTATAATGGCCAGGCAGAAGGTATTGTATTTAAAAATTATGAGAAGCAAATATTCGCTAAGTATGTAACTGCTAAACATAAGGAAGCTGCTACAAAAATATTTGGTGGGTCTAAAAAATGGGCCACAGATGATACTGGCAAGATGGTAGCACAGTATTGCACCAATGGGCGGATAGATAAGATGATTTATAAACTGCGGGATGAGGGATTGGAGCTAGCGATGTCTATGATGAAAGTTTTGCCCAGCAGAGTTTTTGAAGATATTGTAGAAGAACATTATAGGGACATACTGAGCAAAAATCACATAATAGACGTAAGTAAATTTAGAAAGAGTATAGCTAAGCGATGTTTGACTAGTTTGAAAAATATAATTACATTGGAGGCTTTAAATGCTGGAAGAGTGTAAGTGTAAAAATTGTGGGGCCCCATTAAAAGAGGGCAGTTTTTACTGTGAATATTGTGGCACTTGGTATATAAAGGATGAAGAACCACAATTCCATATTACAAATGATTTTGGAACCAGTCATAGTTCAGGTACTTGGTGATATAGATGATATGTTACAAATGTGGAAAAACTATACCAGCGGGCACTACATACGCTATTGTAGAATTTCCGGATGGTATGCAAGCTGTTCATACATATTGTTATTTAGAACTAAAGCGTAAAGGTGAAGTAGCATGAGAAAATATTACTGTGATAAGTGTAAACACGAAATAGCTAGTCCCATTATATTAACCATAGCTCAAAATCTTCCTGATGGAGTTATAGCTTGCCATGAATGGTACGTGCATCGCTTCTCTAAAACTTATGAATTATGTTCTAAGTGTTTTGAAGAAATGAAAGCCGCTATTGAAAAAGCTGCCAATTGGAGGGAGAAGTTACGGTAACACTACAAGTAATATGCTGTAAAAAATGCGGCACAGATACGCTGGTCGGCATTGATGGAAAGGATATATCTGGCCGAGGTTCCGGTGGTGAGACATTTATTGCATTTGGTAATGATGAGATAGAGCAGGCCCCTAAGTTGAAAAAGCTGGCAGTTTGCCCACAATGCGGGACCAAGTGCAAGATTGAGAATATTGGGACTAAAAAGGAGGGTCAGGAATGACACATGATGATGAAACCCTTTACTGGTTATGTGTAATCATAGTTTCCCTATTGGGAATTCTTTGCATGTATAAAATATTACAAATATTAGGAATCATATAGAGGAGGGCCAGGAATGAGTTACTGTAGATATGGAAGTCCCCTACAATGGTTCCGGAGTGGGCAGAGTTCATTCTATGTGTTTGTGCATGTAGATGGATATGTAGAAGATTATGATGCGGATTTTGCTGAGGACCCCCAAGCATTTTTAGATATGATAGGCACAATTATTTTTGATGAAACAGAGGATGAGGTCTGGACTAAAAAAGTATTAAAAATATTGGCCCGCATGATTGGATTAGAACAGGAATTGTTATAATGACAGATATGCCTAATTACCGCTATTGCCCCAATTGTAGGGGTAGGGCCACGTTGCAATTTTACCGTAAAATGGCATTGCCGGTAACTGGACATATTAGCATTGGTGGATTTGTTAGTATCCGCACAAGGAAAAAAGTTCAATATGTACTATATGTTTGCTCTCAATGTGGGTATTTAGCGGGCTATGTTGAGAAAGATTATTGGTCTGAGATTTAACTTTACAATATTATATTAGTTTACGGATTTTAGGCAATTAATTTACACGATGTAAAGAAATGGATAAATTGCTTTATCCGTTATTTTTGTTAAATTAAACAGAAATTTATGAGCAAATACCCCATCCCCCTTCTTTTTATTGCGGGTTTTTTATAAAAATTTAAATATAAAAACATTAATATATAAAAATGCTCATAAAAATGCTTTAAAAGGGCCAGATTTATATAAAAATATTAATATATTAATAATTATATAAAAATGGGCCCATAAAATTTAGTAGTGTACTCAAAAATAAGTAGTTACTCAGCAATGGGGGGAGGGTTTACTTTTATATGGGG
>CAYRYW010000018.1:0-11435 GCA_964428725.1 uncultured Dehalococcoidales bacterium | reverse complement strand
TATTTATGGTAATACAATAATAACTTATTTTTAAAATCCCCTTATATACTCATGCTTCTTAAAAAATTCTCTATGTTATATATTTCTAACATTAAAATGAGAAAATACAAAAAAAGCTCAAATCATGCTATACTATATCACTGACATATGTAACATAAAACGATATATTTATATACCATTGATGACATACTGTCAATATGGTATTTTGTCACGAAAAGTATATAAACAAGAAAATACAAAATAAATAGTATAAGGAGTGTGATGATGTGAAAAAAACTTTATCCCGTCAAGTACTAGAGCAGCGATATAATAAAGCAGCCCCGTTTAAATATGGTATAGACCTTAATCAAATACGTTTAACTCGTGATGTATGGTCTTTTATAATTGAGCATCCAGAGCTTACCTTTAATAATAGTATGACTGTATTACATTTTAAGGAGGGTTAAAGAGTATGACTAAAAAACCTTATACATATGTTACTATATTGGATAATACAGATATACTTATGTCTATTAGTAACAAGGACCCCATAACACTATTAAGGGGCATTGATACCAATTATAATACACATATTTATATAGATGGCATTAAGTACATTAAAAACGGGGCTTAAATATGGAGCACATAAGCCCCAAAAAATATAAAAATGTACCCCAAGAAATAATTATACATATGTTTATTTAACATATTGACATAATAGCACCGAGGGTTTATATAGTATGAAAAACAAAGGTATACATATGGCAATTAATCAACGAAAATATGAAATACTTAAAGAAAGAGCTCAAGCTATGAAAATTAGAGTCGAAAATAACCTTAAGAGGGCAATACATAACAGCAAGGGACGTGCATAAATGAATCTATATAAATGCATTCAAACTATAACTATGGTATTTATAATAGCTTTTACTGTACTCTTTATTACTATTCCCCTACATGAGTTTATACATGTTATAATATCGACCCTAGACCCAGGGCTTACAGTCATTGAAATACACCTATACAGCCCTGAATTATGGCCCTCTGGTATTGGTGGTTATATTACTGTAATAGGGAGCCCTGAGCTTATGCCCTTATGGATGCAAGAAATATATGCATATGGGGCTCAATTGATTATATTATGTATTTGTATTATACTTTATTTAAAAAAACATATGGGAGTGTGTAAAAAAATATGAAAATAAAACAAATAGAAAATACAAAAAAAGCTATTGAGCAGCGAATACAAGAACTTGAGCTTGAAAAAGCTCTATTTACAGATGTATTACAGAGGGCACAAATAAATAATAGTGTTAAGGTATTTAATGCCTGTTGTAAGGTATTAAAAAAGCTTAATCGACGTATAGAGCTCTTAAAAACGTCTTTATTACAGTGGTGTTAAATATGGCAATAGAGCATCTATTTTATCTTATATCCCGTCATCCCGAGGGTTTTACATATTATTTTTTAAGGGGTAAACCAATATATGCCCCCACAAAGGGCTATGTCATAGCTATAGATAGCTTTGACCCCATTAAAAATATGAATTATACGGGGTATTTGGGGGGTTGGCATGATAGCGAAAATAACGAGTACTTAATAGAAACGGTCCTTATAGAACTAGATTTTAACAGGGCTTTAGAGCTTGGCAAAAAGTTTAATCAAAGGTATATTTATGATTTATACAGACAAAAAACTATATCAGTCACAGGGGGCCCCTAAATGGATTATAAAAATATGACTATACCAGAGTTTTTAAAGTATATCGCTGATAAAAACACTAGTAACGAGATAGAGGGCCATATTATGCAAGCTATATTAAAACGTGTGGGCTTTGATAAAGCTATTGTTACATGTGGTATAGTATATTTAGAGGGGCGTGGGACCCTACAGAGCCCCCCTACGAGTATACATACTATTGCCAAAGCTCTTATACATAAGGGAGGGCTTTAAACTATGGTATCCCGTTTAACACGCTGGGCCCGTCGATATAAGCCCCCCTCCTTAAAGTTTTTAGCGGACAGAGTACAAGAATATTACAGGGCCTCCAATTGGTACAGACAAAGCTATCATACTATTAAAACATATTTAGAGGACCCCGAGCTTTTTATTAAGCTTTTAGCCGCTACATCCCAGCGAAATAGTGTTAAAGCTAATACAGCCGCTGCTCTAGATGCATATAGATGTATACAGACAAATACACCTATAACTAAAAAATATGGCATTGCTGATAAACTTATTAAAGAAAATATTAGCCGGATAAAACAAGGAGCCCCTCTAAAAGGTCCCAAAATAAAAAGCTTTGCCGCTGCTTTAAACGGGGACTCTGACAAAATAGTTATAGATGTCTGGATGCTTCGAGCTTTTAATATTAAACGTCAAGCCCCAACACCACTGGACCGCTATTGTATACAAGAACGTATAACACAGCTATCAAATAAGCTTAATATGGCCCCTCGGGATGTACAGGCGTGTTTATGGACGTGGGCAAAAACAGAGCTTAACAACACGTCGTTTAAAGAATCTTATGATTTTAGCTATTATTTAAAACAACATATGGAGTGTGTAAAAAATGACTGAAATAATAAACCTAATAATGAGCTATGAAGCTGGGGACCTAGATAAGAACAAAATACTCGAACTATTTGCCGAGCTTATAAAAACGGGCCAGGCGTGGCACTTACAGGGGCACTATGGCCGGACCGCCGCAGCCCTAATAAAACAGGGCTTTATTGACAAAAACGGGAAAATACTCCGCCAATTGGAGGGATAAACCTTGACCAAAGAGCTTACATGGAAACAAGAAGAGTATTTAGAGCAGCAAGCAAGGGCCCGATATTATGAAAAAAAGTATAAGGTGAAACTATGAGCTTAATATTGCCCAACCAAATAACCTTTGACAATATACACATATATGGCCCTGAATCTATAAAGGATAAACTAGTTAAGTTTAATCCATTATCTGGGGCTGCATGCTTCGCAATAAGGTCTAATGCCCATAAAAGATTTTTTGACCGGTGTGGGGGCTTTTGTATGGACAAATATACAGATATTTATATTAATCTAAGAGGATGTATTAGAGCCCATCGTGCTTACAATATTACACTTGAACAAAAAGCGGCCCAGGTCATAAGCCATGAGTGTTTGCACATATTAATAGAACAAACGGCGGACAAAAAAGCATCACACCAAATGGACAATATTAGCTTAAAACTTAGGCCGGTGTATCCAAATGCATTTTAAACCAGGGGGCCCAGCAAAACTACGGGCCTCCCACACTCCCTCCTTTACCGCCATACACATTGCCGGCTCTAATAAACTTTATCAATGGCTGAGTAATGACAATCTAGATGTACATCAAAAAATATCCCTAACACAACATGGTATTATATCCTACCGCAGACAAACTAGCTATGCCTTTGTGATGTGTGGCACAGATAGTATATGCCTATGCTTAGGCCTTAAACAACGTGGATTGACACATGAGCAACAAGCTGCACGAAACATAAGCCATGAAACCTTGCATGTTGTACTATATCGAGAACATGGCACAGAAGAATGTCGCAAGCTAGATAATATAGCGTACAAGCTTAGAACTCACGTACCACTAGCTATTTGAGGACAACCCTATGACATATGAAAAAGCACTGGTGGGCCTATTAATCTGGCAACAGCACAATAAAACAAAGCTTAACATGTTTGACTGCTCTGAAATTTTATCCTATATATTTCCCGTAACAAGAGCACAAGCACTTGATGACCTGACAAAGTATAAACAAATGTCGGGTAAATTAAAGAAGGTCTAAATATGTATGACCATAAACATATACACTGTGGGGGCCAGCTAACAAGTGTAGACAAAAATGCTGGAATACCTACAAGATGCAAGTGTGGGGCCTATCAAATAATCCCCAACGATAGCCGTCTGGCAACAACAAAACGTGGCACACTAAAGTTTATAGTGTGTGAAAACTGCCATAGCCACCGCCTGAAACTAGCACATCCTAATGTGCAACTTTACCACTGTGACCGCTGCAACCAATTGGTGAATGTGATACTAGGACCAATGGGCAAAAATGTCAATCTGGCAAAATAGCGGCAAACATTTATATAGTAGTACAAACAAAATAATAGGTGATAAGTATGAAAGCTAAAAAAGGTATTATTACAGATATAGGAAAAGATGATGCTTATATAAATAGTAAAGAAAAACTTATTGGAAAAATTATTATTCCTATCAATATGCATCCTAGTGATAAGAATAGTAACTATTGGTCCGGTGAAGCAATTACGTATTTTAATCATAAGCTTATGAGTTTATACTTCTTTGAAGTATCTATTGCATTTGATACAGAAACGGAGTTAATAGAACAAATTATTAATATTTTTAATCGAGAAGCAGAGATAGAAAAAGAAGTATATGGCCCAGAAGATATACAAGCAATAGTTACTAATTTGTCTAAATATGGTAAGCAAGAATTAATTCAACTATTGGAGGCGTATAAGCGTGACTATACATAAACAAATAGAATACAGACGTTTTGTCAGACAAATTAAGGCCTGGTTAGAAGAACAACCCGTTCTAACTGAAACCGAAGAAGCCCTTTTAGAACAGGCGGACAAATTATTAAGAGACGGTGAACTATGAAAATTATTGCATATGTAGATACAAAAGAAGAAGCAGCAGAAATCCGCCGTATTGGCCGATATGCAGATATAGGACAGCATTTCCGTACATTGAGGGATTAGATGCAAACATTTTTACCCTACCCAGATATTTTTCGATGTGCTAAAGTATTAGATTATAAACGGCTTGGTAAACAACGTGTAGAAGCTTGGCAAATTTATCAAGTAATACAAAAAACTCCTAATGGTCCGAACAAAAAAGTAGCGTGGTCAAATCATCCAGCCGTAAATATGTGGCGTGGTTATGAAGATTTTTTGCTACGTTACGGGGCTGCTATGTGTCTTGAATGGAAAAATCGTGGGTATAAAGATAACATGCTCAGTAAATTCTGGAATAATATAAATTTTCATGAGCTTATTAAACTACCTATATGGCTAGGAGATGACTATTTACACAAAAGCCACCAATCTAATCTATTACGTAAGGATTATAACTACTATAAACAATTTAATTGGAATGTGCCAATAAATTTAGAATATTTTTGGCCCACAAAGGAGATAAAATATGCGAAAAAGCTATAAAATATTTGTGCTTACTGTAGTGCTATTGATGGTATCGGTAGCGGCTGCGGGCTTGCTCAAATATTTCAACCAAATAAATATACAGGCAGATGTACACCAAGCTATTACCATCAATGGCCACCTATCGGACACACCAATCGAGATAAAAACTAGCATGGTTGCAGGGGATACACATAGCGAAAAATTTACTCTGATTAATCATGCCAATAGTACAATTAATATCACAGCTACCAATAAAATTCCACAAGGGTTTACAGTAGACCTGTATCTTAATCACACATTGATGGATTTTCCCTACCCGATACCACCAGGCAAGCATACTCTACTGGTTGTGGTATCTACAGATGTACGAGTGAAACAATCTATAAACAGCATTTC
The DNA here is from genome assembly GCA_964428725.1 of uncultured Dehalococcoidales bacterium. Classification (GTDB taxonomy): domain Bacteria; phylum Chloroflexota; class Dehalococcoidia; order E44-bin15; family E44-bin15; genus CAYRYW01. Next base: position 5,870 of record CAYRYW010000018.1, on the reverse strand, counting down.
AATAAAGATTGGACCAAGTGATTAGATGATATTGTATAACATTTGCTATACACTAGGAAGAGCATATTATAATCTGAAAATTGCTACAGCATTTATCTGTGGCATTGCTTTAATAATTCCCATGTCTATCTGGGCATACATGCATGGCTGGAGAGATTAACATGCGAAAAATAATTCAAGTCGAATCACCACGTTGGGATATTGCATCTATACGATTTGTTAGCCCTGATTTACTTGAAATAGAATATATGGATGGCGAAACTTCCATACATCGTACAACATGGTTAAAAACTTTAGACAAAAATGGGAAGATTATTTCCCAGAGAGGCGGTGAGATTGAATAAAACTATTTATATGTGGGAACAGGGAAATGATATTATTACAGTAGTATGTGATGATACACACCGTACAATTACAGCATACACAATCTATAAAGGTATGAAACAACCAATCTATATACTGACAGGGTTAAGTACTTTTATATATAAACAAATTAAGAAACAATTATCAGAAGCAACTAAGAACCATGAGTTAAATGATTTCTTTGACCATAGATTTTTCGGAGGTTTAAGCTTATGAAAGGAGATAAACTATATTGTAAATCGTGCCAACGTATTAGCAATGATGTATGGACAATGTATGACACTAGATATAATGGAGCCCATGTAAAGTATATAGGAAAGATTGCATTGCCGGAATTAAATAAAAGAGAACGCTTTCAACCACGCTGTCCCTTTTGTGAATCTATACATCTAATAAATGCTACACAGTTAATAGAAGAAGGGGATAGGTTACTCAAACAGAATGCCAGTGCCAACAATTGGACATATATGGAACTATATGTGCAGGTGAAACAAATTTTAAAAACAAAAGATTTAAATAATGTGGCCAACAAATAGTTAGGTGATAGTGTGAAAACGGACAATTTTAATCAATTGTTAGAGTATATACTAGCTAGAGCCCGTCAATCCCTGAGTAGTAAGGGGCATGAGTATAGCACCGAGGAAGATAAGCTCCACAATTTTAAACGGGCTGCACAGATACTCGGAGTAACAACGGAGCAAGCATTGATGGGCATGTATATTAAGCATCTAGTATCAGTTCTGGACATGATTGACAATATTAACAAAGGTATCTATCCAACAAAAGAATTACTTGAAGAAAAGAATAAAGATAGCATTAACTATCATATATTATTAGAAGCTATCATTAGAGAAAATATGGGTGAATAATATGGGAAAATATAAAATTGGGCTAACTGTTGCAATAGGAGATTACCGTTCTATGCATATTGAAGTTAGTGAAAAAGATAGTTTAAAAGAATGTGAAGCTGAATTACGGGCACACTTTAAAGAAAAACCCGCAATAGTGAAACTGAACAAACAAGAATTGAAAGATGCTATTAACTATGAATAATAGTAGGTGAAATATATGGCAAAAGCTAATCAAAAAGTAACAGCAAAGCAACAGATTGAAACAGGATTTGATGCTCTTGAAGAAGGTTTTCGTGAGTTTAAGAAAGTAGCGGAAAAAACTAAAATGGACCTATTAGCTAAGAGCATCGAAATGGATATTGCCATTCTAGAAATGTACCGAAAGGGCTGGAATGCAATGGCTGACAAAATTAATGAGTGAGGGGTATATACCATGACTAGATTCGTAAGCGTAACTCCAGAACAAGAGGATGCCCTCTTTGTTGCTTGGGGTAAATATAACGACAAACACGACAAGGATACACAATACCTTGTCAAAGAAAATGAAACTATTGAAGGCGTAGTGACTGAACTCAAAGATACCACCAAGGGCTATGGTAAAATATTAAAAGTCAAAGCCAAAGGTGTTGACAAACCACTACTTATACTCGGCAAATCAGACATCAACCGAAAACTTGAGGCCGGCGAGGTCAAAGTCAATGACCTTATTCGTCTAACCTTCAAGGGCGTACTGAAAACAAACAGTGGAAAAAGTTTCTACCAGTTTGAACTAGCAGTAGCCAAAGCGTAAAGGGCAAAACCCTTTACACCCTAACGGGATAGGGAAGCCCTGTACGGTATACACAAAGATGTATAGTGAGATAGGCCGTGTAGCTACATCTCGGGATTTAGTAGCCGCTATTCTCACCTTCCCCCCGAGCTTAGAGGTTTATTATGATACTCACAGATTTAAAAATTATTAAGCAAAAGTTAGCAGAAATGATAACCTACGGTATCGCTGCTTTAGATACAGAAACTATATCGTTAGAGGATAAGACCATTGTTGGTTTTTCTTTTGCATATAGACAACGTAATGAAGTAGTGTCTTACTATGTTCCATTAAGGCATGAGCATATCAAGAATGCCCCATTGGCGGAAACCTTGCAACTATTAGTCAAATGGGCTCCCCGTATGAAGCATATATGCTTTCATAATAGTGCTTTTGACCTAGAAGTATTCCATCATGCAGGTATACCTATCTATGCCTGGCCTATGGTACATGATACACTAACACTAGCACACCTGTTAAATGAGAATGATAGGCATGGTCTTAAACAATTAGTTAAGCAACACTTTAAGTATCAAATGCTAGAGCTTAAAGAAATCTGTGGTACTGGACAAAAACAAATAGGATTCCACCAATTGGAGGACCAGGAACAAATTGATAAGTATGCATCTGATGACGCATATTGGACATATAAACTGTGGGAAAAGCTAGATGCTGAGTTAAAAGGAGATGATAAACTGACATATGTGTATCAGCATTTAGAACAGCCCCTTTTTAAAACTGTTGCTAAGATGCATATTGGCGGGATTATAATAGATACTGCTGTTGTTAAAAGTATTAAAGAGCTTTGTGAACGAAAGATGGATTTAAATCAACGGAAGTTAACCGCAATTCTCGGAGATATTAATATGGATAGCCCTAAACAGCTTCGAGAATGGTTTATCGGCAAGCGGAAATTACAACCAATAAGATATAGCAAACGAACAAATGAACCATCAGTAGATAAAGCATTTTTAGAACATTATCAAAATGATAATAGATGTCCAGAGATTGCGATGATACTTGAATATAGAAAGTATGCAAAAATCCATAGTACATTTATACCGGCATTGACTCCTAAGACAGGGCTTACCGGAAATCCTGGTAAAATATATGCTACATTCAGACAAAATGCTCCCAAATCAGGACGTTTTAGTAGTGCCTCCCCCAATGCTCAAAATTTTCCTCGAGCTTCTGGTGATGATAAGAAAGCAGGTTTAGATATACGGTCAGCATTCATAGCAGAAGATGGACATGTGCTAGTAGGTGCTGATTTTTCGCAGATAGAACTACGCATATTGGCCCACTTTTCCGAGGACCCAACATTGGTGCAGGCATATAAGACAGGGGCAGATATACACCAACAAACCGCAGATGCAACAGGGGCAAGTAGATATGAGGCCAAGACGCTTAACTTTGGTCTTATGTATGGCATGTCCTATAAATCACTTGCACGTAACTTAAAGATACCTGAAAGTAATGCATATAATTATTTCAGTGCATATTGGAAGCAATATCCTAAAGTATTAGAATTTATTGAGGCCACAAAAAGACAAGCTATAGACCAAAAATACGTGGAAACATTATTTGGGCGTAAGCGGAGATTAACCCGACAATTTTGGTGGCGAGATGATTGGGAAAAGCAGGGAGAACTACGTAGCTTGGTTAACTCAGTTATACAGGGTACGGCGGCAGATATGATGAAGCTTGCCATGATACTTATGGCCCCCCAATTGGAGAGTATTGGGGCCCGTATCGTTATGACTGTACACGATGAGGTATTAGTATCAACACCACAAAAAAAGCTAGAGCAATGCTGGAAGATTGTAGAAAGTGCAATGCTTGAAGCAGGCAATTGTCTTATTGTGCCTGTGACAATTGATATTAAATGGGGCCACACATGGGAGCAGGTACATAGTGATGATGGATATACACTAGAGGATGATAGTAATGAAGAAGAATAAAACATGCAAAAATTGTCGCTATAGTATAGCACAAGATGATTCATATTGGTTCATATGTAAATATTTTGATATGGTGTTGATACATACAAATTCCAATTGTTCAGTATGGGCTCCTAAAAATTCATATATAGAACCTATGCCCACTAAAAATATATTCCGGAGATTGAAGCAATGCCTAAAAAGATAATATACTATGCCTGTAAAAATTGTCCACATAAAATTGCATGCACTAGAACAATTTTCGCCTGTAAACATTTTTACGGCCTGGATTGTTTATTATGGAGCAAGATACAAGCTATAGATATACTCAGAAAAATCTGGGATAATCCGGAGGACGATGTATGGAATCAATGCTAAACTTTATCGGTGATACGCCCCTCATGTACGTTGGTGGTGTATGGTGTAAGGTAGAACTACGAAACCCAACAGGGTCGATTAAGGACCGCATTGCGTATGCTATGATAAAAGATACAGATATAAGGCATAAGCCCACAATTATCGAGGCAACTAGCGGAAACACAGGCGTATCAGTAGCGTTCGTAGCTTCAGCAATGGGGCTAAAATCTCTGATACTGTGCCCATCCTACACATCCCCAATGAAAATTAAGATGATGAAACAGTACGGTGCAGAGGTATGGACCAGTCATTATAGTGTCGGTGATATACAAGATATATACACGGCGAGAAGTATAGCTCTATCTATACAAGATGGCAGACCAAACCGCTTTGTATACCTGGACCAGTTCAATAATTATAAAAACCTAGAGGCACAAATAGAGATGGCTACAGAAATACGTAATGGTCTTATGCAAAATTTTCTAACATATACAACCATAAGTTGTACGACCGTGTTTAACGAGTATCTAGCAGGCATACCACATTGTATTGTAGCAGGCACTGGAACTGGTGGTACATTGGCGGCATTACATCACGTATTCCCTCTAGCAGATGTTTATCAAGTGTTGCCCAAAGAGGGAGAACAAATAGAGGGCATTGCTGACGGTGTAGAGACACCACTACTCAACAATGTGCACTACAAAACTATTCGCATACCACTAGATATAGCCCAGGCAACTCGCCGCATGTTAACCTTAAAGTATGGTATCAACTGTGGTATCAGTAGTGGGGCAAACTATGTGGCGGCAACCAAGCTAAAGAAAAAGTACAAGATTGTTATAACAGTATTTCCAGATGCGGGGTATCGCTATGATTAATTACCTAATAGATGGCCTGTTTGTATTTGGGCTGATAATGTTCCAGCTAGCTACTATCCGACAATTGCGGAAAGTTTTACATACACATCAAACTATAGGAATCTCACTAACACATTATAAGTGGAAACTCATGGCCTTGGTGAGTATGTCGGCTGGGTATGGAGCAAGTTGTCTATATAGCTCACCTCTATACCTCAGTTTAGTCGTTAGTATATTAGAACTTACCCTAAATATAGCACTGTTTTACTATGTATATAAATTCCGCATGATGGAATGGGAGCAGGATAGACATGCCAAAAACTAAAACATTTTATCTTGCCCACAATTTTCATATTAGAAAACAAATTCGTAAGTGGGAACTCAAAATGGAGGGCAAGTATAATGTGCAATTAGATAATCCATTTTATGACAATCCTAAACGTGCAGAAGAAATGGTTATTATAGATAAATTAAAAGAACGAAGTAAGGAACAGCGGGAATATCTCCGGACCCGTAGTGCATATAATATTGTAGAAGATGACCTAGAAAAAATACGCAAAAGTGATGGTATTATTGCATTTGCACAAAATCTTAGAGTCGGTACGGCAATGGAGATATTTTTTGCAGGACGTATACTCCGCATTACTGTTATAGTACTTACTCGCAGACACAAAAACCACCCCTGGATAACACA
>CAYRYW010000017.1:0-41985 GCA_964428725.1 uncultured Dehalococcoidales bacterium | reverse complement strand
TGATTTTTGGCACATCGTATAAGAAATAACACATCCAGAACTAAAAATCAAGCCAATACTTTGTATCCTAACGATGATTGTGTGTCGTGATCGAGGCTCCGGCTTCCGTAATCGGAGGCGCGTCAATATTCAGAATATGAGGTCCGGAATTCCGTGTCGCGGGCAAACAGTGTGGCTATACACATCGGTCTTGACTAATGGCGCTGTCTCGCCTATCCTTATTAGGGTTGTGATGAATCGATACAAACTCTCGTTCCGCATCGGGAGGATGGTATAAAAACGTTCGCTTCTTGCATCTTGAACTACCTCGGGGATCGGCGGGCGCACTTGCCCCAACAGCTCCCAGTGGTTTTACCCGTAAGTCGAACCACCCTGGCCATCGATTTTCGATGCTTGCATGGATCTCTGAGTTCCCGGTGGTCAGACGGATAAAAAATACGACTATCGAATATTGAGTTACACGAAAAAACATAGATAGGAGATGCGTATGGTCGGGATAGTATCTTATGGTGCATACATACCGTGGCATCGATTGGATCGGCAGCAGTTCCTGAAGGCGTGGGAATTCTTTGCCATCCCTGGAGAAAGGTCGGTGGCGTACTTCGATGAGGACAGCGTCACCATGGCCGTAGAGGCCTCGATGAACTGTCTGAAGGATTTCGATCCGCAGAAAGTCGATGGCCTTTATCTGGCTACCACCACCGCGCCGTACAGGGAAAAGCTGAGCTCGGCAACGATGGCTCTGGCGCTGAACATGCGCGATGACATCCGCACCGCCGAGGTAGGCGCATCGCTGCGCTGCGGCACAACGGCTATGGCCATGGCGCTGGATGCCGTCAAGGCCGGAGCGGCGGGCAACGTGCTGGTGGCCGCAGCGGATTGCCGCATCGGGGCGCCCGCCGGCATGGGCGAGCAATCGCTGGGCGATGGTGCGGCTGCCTTCCTCATCGGAAAGGATAACGTTATCGCCGAGGTCGTGGAGTATTGCTCGATGTCCGATGATCTGGCAGCCACCTGGCGCGCTGCCAGCGACACCTTCGTGCGCTCGTGGGAAGACCGCATGACCATGGACGAGGGCTACTCCAAGATCGTACCGCAGATCATCACGAAGATTATGGACAAGTGCGGACTTAAGAAAGACGATCTGGCTAAGGTGGTCTTCGACCCTCCCGGCGATGCCAGAAGGCACGGCAAAGTGGTGGCTCAGATGGGATTTGCCGCGGAGCAGGTCCAGGACCCGTTCGGCTTTTTCCTGAACGTGGGCATGACCGGCAGCGCCATGGCCCCGATGATGCTGGCGGCTGCGCTGGAGACAGCCAAGCCCGGTGACAAGATATTGTTCGTTGGATACGCCAATGGTGCTGATGCCTTTGTGTTTCAGGTGACCGATGCGATAAAGAAGCTGCCCGAACGGCGCGGCGTGAGCAAGCACATGCTGGTTAAGAAGCCTTTCAGCAATTATGAGAGCCTGCTCAAGTGGCGCGATATCATCCCCATCGAGGCGGCACGTCGTCCCGATAAGCAGCACATCCGTCTGTCAGCCAACTGGCGCGACAGGAAGGTCCTGCTTGGTTTGTGGGGTGTGAAGTGCCGCAAGTGCGGCACGCCGCAGTACGACAACGGTGCTATGAGTACCCCTCCGATTCGAGTATGTGCCAAGTGCCAGTCGCAGGATGATTTCGATGATTACTGTTTCGTGGGAAAGACGGCCAAGGTCTTCAGCTATACACATGACCTGCTGGCTCCGGTTGTCGACCCGCCGGCATCGGTCGTTCTGGTGGAGTTCGAAGGCGGCGGCAGGGCGTTCTTCGACCTCACCGACCGCAATCCGGATGAGATCAAGGTGGGGACGGAGGTCGAGTTGACCTTCAGGAAGCTGCAATTTGACCGCGGGCTCACCAACTACTTCTGGAAAGTCCGTCCGGTGAGGTTTTAAAGGAGGCGAAATGTCGGGAAGCATTAAAGATAGAGTTGCTATAGTAGGTATGGGCTGTACCAAGTTCGGTGAGCTGTGGGACAGGGGGCCCGGCGACATGATTGTCGATGCCGTGAGCGAGGCCTATGCTGACGCCGGCGTAGAGCCGAAGGACATCGAGGCGGCATGGGTCGGCACGCTGTTCAGCGGCAACGGCGGACGGGCCCTGAGCGAACCGCTTAAGCTCCAGTACATTCCGGTTACCAGGGTGGAAAACGCATGTGGTTCGGGGCATGAGGCTATCAGGGGCGCCGCCTATGCTATCGCTGCCGGCATCTATGATATATGCATTGCCGCGGGTTTTGAGAAGCTCAAGGATGAAGGCATGAGCGGACTGCCGGGCATGGAGAACCGCACCAACACGCACTACCAGTCGAGCATGCCGGGGGTATTCGCCATCATGGCTACCAAGTATTTCGACCGCTACGGGCTCAGCCCTGACGAGGGCAAGGCCATGCTGGCAAAGATCTCGGTTAAGAGTCATAAGAACGGGATGCTGAACCCCAAGGCTCATCTCAGGCGCGAGCTCACCGTCGAACAGGTGCTGAACGCGCCCATCATCGCCTGGCCGCTGGGGCTGTTCGACTGTTGCGGGGTCTCCGATGGTGCATCCGCTGCCATACTGTGCCGCGCGGATATGGCCAAAAAGTTTCGCAAGGATCCGGTGTATATAAAATCGCTGCAGATATGTGCCAGCCCTACCTCCGGGCGAATGACCTCGGACTACGACTATACCCATGTGGAGGAGGCCTATCGCGCCGGCGTTGCTGCCTACAAAGAGGCTGGCATCAAGGATCCCCGCAAGGAGATAAGCATGGCGGAGGTCCACGATTGTTTTTCGATCACAGAGGCGGTCACCATGGAGGATATGCAGTTCAGCCCCAGAGGCAAGGTAAAGGAGGATATCGAGGCGGGGACGTTCCAGTTGGATGGGAAGCTGCCGGTGCAGCCGGACGGAGGGCTGAAATGTTTCGGGCATCCGATCGGTGCGTCGGGGATACGCATGATATATGAGCTGTATCTGCAATTGCAGGGAAGGGCTGATAAACGACAGATAAAGGATCCCAAGCTCGGCCTGGCGCATAATATGGGCAATGAGCCCTATGCGCCGGTGGTCAGCGTCTGCATCGTCGGGCTTTAATCGAACAAGTCAGTCGTGAGTATGTGATAAACAGGCCAGTCGATAGCCTGGTAAAAAGAGGATAACCAGAAGGAGGTAAATAGAACACAATGGGTATACTGGATGGAAAGGTTGCAATAGTTACCGGTGCCGGTCGTGGGCTGGGGCGGGCACACGCCCTGGCGCTGGCTGCCGAGGGCGCAAGGGTGGTCGTCAACGACCTCGGCGGGGAGCCGGACGGCTCGGGGAAGTCCCACAGCCCTGCAGACGACGTGGTTAGCGAAATCAAGGCTGCTGGCGGGGATGCCGTAGCCAACTACGATAGCGTAACGGGGTTTGACTCGGCCAAGGGCATCATCGATACCGCCGTCAACAAGTTCGGCAGGCTGGATATCCTGGTCAACAACGCCGGTTTTCTCAGGGACAGGATGACCTTCAAGATGTCGGAGGAGGAGTTCGACAGCGTTATCGCCGTCCACCTCAAGGGTACGTTCAACTGCGGTCGGTGGGCATGTGCCTACTGGTACGAGCAGAGCAAGGCGGGCAATCAGATCAACGGTCGCCTGATCAACACCGTTTCCCATGCCGGACTCGGCGGCAATGCCGGTCAGCCCAACTACGGCGCGGCCAAGGGCGGCATCGCAGCTCTGACAATGGTGTGGGGTCGGGAGATGGCTAAGTATGGTGTAACCTCAAACGCCATCGCACCGATGGCGCGGAGCAGGATGACGCTGGGTTCGCCGATGACGCTGCAGATCATGGGGGAAAAGCCGCCTGAGGAGGGCTTCGATATGTGGGCGCCGGAGAACCTTTCGCCTCTCGTAGTCTACCTTGGCAGCGATAAGGCGCAGGATATAACCGGCCGTATCTTTACCGTGCAGGGCGGTAAGCTGCAGGTATTCATACCGTGGACGCCCGGTCCATTTGTCGATATCGGAAAACGGTGGACTGTAGGTGAGCTGGACAAGCGGATACGCGAGCTGGGCGATCTCACCATGCCGCCATTCCCCCTATAACAGATGATTAATCGATATCCTGTCAGGAATTGAATCAGGCAGAATAGTGTCGAGCCCGGGAGCGATCTTTCAGGGTTGCTTCCGGGCTTTATTTTTCAGAACAGGGCACGGTTCGTCTTAGCATATATTAATAGCGCTTTTGGACTTGACTTATGGTCAGATATGTAGTAGAAGAGTATTCGCCGTCACTAAATCGATAGCGTCAACCGGGTCGTTATGATTGGGGGTGTGCCATGAAGGACAAGAGCAAGGCGCAGCGGATCGAGGAGGAGTTGAGGCAGAGCGAGGAGAGGTATCGAACCCTAGTTGAGATGGAAAAGGACGTGATATTCTCCGTCGATGCCCGGGGCTACATCACTTCAATCAATTCGGCATCGCGGCAATGGGGCTATGAGCCGGAGGAGCTCGTGGGACGACACTTTCTTGAGCTTATCCCTGAAGAATGGCACGAGAAGACGGCTGTTGAGCTGCAGAATCGTCTGCTGCAGGATGGGGAGATTACAGCGGAGACGGTGGTGCTCGACAAAGATGGCAAGCAGAGGCCAATGGAATATAGCGCTATTGTTATAAGGCAGGATGGCGAGTATGCGGGGGCACAGGGGATATGCCGCGATATCTCGGAGCGCAAGTTCCTGGAGGAGACGCTGCGCAGGAACGCTGAAGAACTGGAGATGATCCTGAACACGGTGCCGGCCTTCATATACTACAAGGATATTGAGGGCAGGATAGTGCGCGGGAACTTCGCTGCATTGACCGGCATACCGGAAGAGAGATGGAAAGGGAAGACCGTCTTTGAGCTGCTGCCCAATCTGGCAGAGACGTATCATAAGGACGACATGGAGGTAATATCAACAGGCAAGGCCAAGCGGGGCATCATCGAACCACTGGAGACACCCAAGGGCATACGCTGGCTTCAGTCACACAAGTTGCCAACGAAGGATGAGTCAGGGAATGTCTCCGGCATCATCGGGTTCTCGGTCGACATCACCGAGCGCGTGGAGGTTGAGGAAGCGCTGAAGCAGAGCGAGGAGAAGCTGCGCTTCATGTTCGAGTCCATCGCCGACGGCATAACCGTCACCGACCTTGAGGGCAATATTCAGGATGTTAATGCATCGACGCTGAGGATCTTCGGCTACAGGAGTAAGGATGAGGTTATCGGCAGAGCCGGGCTTGATTTCATTTGTGCTGAAGATCGAGAACGGGCAACTCAAGACCTTATGGCAGTCTTGTCCGAGGGGAGCACTCGGATAGAGGAATACAGGATGGTGGGTAAGGAGGGCAGGGAATTTTACGGCGAGGCCATCGGTTCCCTGCTGCGCGATACCGTGGGCAACCCGACCGGGTTCATCGCTACCATACGTGATGTTACGGAACGCAGGAAGCTGAGGGAGTCCCAGCTATGGGAATCGGAGGAGAAGCGGCGCATCGTTTTCGAGTCCATCGCCGATGGTATAGTTATCATGGATTTGCAGGGCACCATCATCGATACCAACGAAGCGGCTTATCGTATGGGACAATGGAGGTATAAGGAGGATATTATCGGCAAGAGCGGGTTCTCTTTCATATCGGATAAGGATCGTCCCAAATTCCTCGAAGATCTGGTGAAGGTGCTGGAGCAGCGGCAGAGCCTGACTGTGCAGTATGCTGTCAAGGACAAGGATGGCAGGGAGTATGAAAGCGAGACGGTGGCCACATTACTGCGAGATACTGACGGTGCTCCCGTTGGTCTGGTGGCGGTAGTCAGGGACATATCGGAGCGCAAGCGCATGGAGCAGGCGCTGCGGGAGTCGGAGGAGATGGCCAGGGGCATGCTGGAGAGCGCTGCCACCGGTATATACGTGGTGCAGAACGGCAGGTTCCGTTACATCAGCCCCCTGTTCGAAGAGATCACCGGGTATAAAAGCAAAGAGCTGCTCGGCAAGCGGTCGCTGGACTACATACATCCTGACGACATGGAATCGGTCAGGCGGAAGAGCATTGACAGCCTTAAGGGCAAAAGCCGATTGCCACACGAGTTCAGGTTCATACGCAAGGACGGCAGCACGGTGTGGGTACTGGAGAAGGTAGCTTCCATCCAGTACAAGGGTAAGAGGGCCACGATAGCCAGCTTCATGGATATCACCGAGCTGAAACGTGTGGAGGCGGAGCTGGCAAATGCGTACGAGGAGTTGAAAGCGGCGCAGGACTACATGATCCAGTCGGAGAGGCTGCGGGCGCTGGGCGAGATGGCCAGCGGCATCGCCCATGATTTCAATAATATCCTCGCAGTGGTGCTTGGGCGGGCGCAGCTGGCGCTGGAGGATGTCGCCGACCCCAAGCTGAAGAAAGACCTGCAGATCATAGAGCAGACCGCGTTGGATGCATCCACCACGGTGCGTCGTCTGCAGGACTTCGCCAGAGTGCGAGTTGACCGTGCCTTCGAACCTGTCGATATCAATGAGGTCATAGAGAGCGCTGTACACATGGTTGAATCTCGCAGGGTTGAGCTCAAGGAGACAGCGGGCATCACTATCGACATCGTAACGGATGTGAAGCCGGTGCCGCCCGTCATGGGCGATGCCGCGGAGCTACGCGAGGCCCTGCTGAACATCTTCTTCAATGCCATAGACGCCATGCCAAAAGGGGGCACAATCACTGTCGCCAGCAGCAGTGAAGGCGAACAAGTCAAGCTTTCCGTAAGCGATACCGGGGTCGGTATTCCCCGGGAGGTCCGGGGGAAGATATTCGAGCCGTTTTTCACCACCAGGGGCGCTGTAGGCTCGGGATTGGGGCTGAGTGTAACCTACGGCATTGTGCGGCGGCACGGTGGCACGATCGACGTCGATAGCGTTCACGGGAAGGGTTCCAGGTTTACCGTCAGCCTGCCAGTCGCCAGGGACGTGGAGGTTTCTGCACGCAGGGAGCGCAAGGCGACCGCCGCACGAAGCGCCAGGATACTGCTGGTGGATGATGATCCCGAGGTCAGAAATGTGCTCAAGCTGATGCTGGAGCATCTGGGGCATGAGGTGGTGGCTGCCGAGTGCGGCGAGGACGCGGTCAACCTTTTCGAGGCAGGCGATTTCGAGCTGGTGGTCACGGACCTGGGCATGCCCGATATGTCGGGGCGCGAGGTGGCTGGCATCGTCAAAGAAATAAAAGCGGGAACGCCGGTGATCCTGATTACGGGCTGGGGTGTGCAGCTCAGCGAAGAGGATATGCCCGAGATCGACGGGATGATAACCAAGCCCTTCAGCAAGGATATCCTGTCGGCCAAGATAGCCGAACTATTGCCCGGAGAACCGCCCCAGCAGTGAATTATCGATAGAGGAGTTGGTTAAAGGTCAGGCTATGCCGTGGGCTTCCGTGATATGCCGGACGCCGCCAGTATATCCGGGACAACCTCCTCTCGCCCGATGGCCATGATGTGCACGCCATCGCATATCGAGTTATCCTTAAGCTCAGCTATCATGCGGCCTGCAATCTCTATCCCCTTCTTCAGCGCCCCCTCTTTGGGCACGCTGGCAAGCTCGTCTATCAGATTCTGCGGCACGAATATGCCGGGCACGTTTTCGTTCATGAATTTTGCCATCCTGGCCGATACCAGCAATACGATGCCGGCCAGTATCTTAACCGGGAACTGCCGGGCGAATTCCATGAAGCGACTGAAGTTCTCCAGGTCGTATATCGCCTGAGTCTGGATGAACTCGGCCCCCGCCTCGATCTTCTTCTCGAACTTGATAAGCTGGGGCTCGATGGGTTTGGCTTCAGGGGTGACGATGGCGCCGGCGCAGAAGCCGACCGCCCCGTCGAGATCGTTGCCGCCCAGGTCCTTGCCCGATTCCATCTGCCGTATGCAGTGCAGCAGTTGCACCGAGTCCAGTTCGAAGACGCCCTTTGCCTGCTTGTGATCCCCCACCGGCACGGCGTCGCCGGTAAGGCACAGCACATTGTTAATACCCCGGCTGTGCGCGAACAGCAGGTCTGCCTGCAGTGCCATCTGGTTGCGGTCGCGGCAGGTCATCTGGAGTATAGGTTCTCCGCCGTGCTCCCTGATCTCGAGGCAGCCGCCTAGGGATGGGAAGCGCATTACCGAACTCTGGTGATCGGTGACGTTGATGGCGTCCACCGAGTCCTTGAGGATGTCGATGTGGTGACGCATTTTCTCCAGGTTCGTGCCCTTGGGTGGACCGATCTCGCTGGTGACGATGAATTCCTTCGATTTCAGGGCTTCCTTAAAATTCGGTTTCATAGCCCTCCTCCTTGCGGGATCAGGGTTATGCGCGGACGTGGCACAACCTGTGAGTCCTTTATCGGCTGATATTGCCTCATGAGGTCGAGTCTGCCCATCGCCTCCAGACGTCGATATATGAGCGTCCAGGCGCAATCCTTTTGCTTGTCGACTTCGCATTTACCATCGTTGGTGCCGCCGCAGGGCCCGTTGAGCAGCCCCTTGTGGCAGGCGGTTATGGGGCAGATGCCAGCGGTGTAGCCCAGCACGCATTGACCGCATTGATCGCATACCTCGTGAAAATTGCCAGTGCCGTCCTCGACACCGATAAAGAGCGTGTCAAGCGCAGGGATAACGATCTTGTCAATATAGGAGCCCACCTTCTGTACGCCCAGTGCGCAGGACATCACCAGAATGCAATCAGCGTTCTTGATGGTTCCGCCGATATCATTAAGGGATACCTCGGTCATATCATCGCAGGCGGTGGGGATAACAGTCCACCCTGTAACCATCTTTCCTGTGTCGAGCAGTTTCTGTTTCATGTCCAGGACTTCGTCCCTGCCGCCGGTCCTGGTCATGGTAGCGCAGGTGCCACATCCGATGATGAATATGCGATCCAGACCCTGCAGCATCCGCATGATATCCTCGAGCGATTTTTGTCTGGTTATAGATTTCATGGTTGACCTCCTTGACGGGCCTTAGGTCTCCAGATCGCAGCGCAGGCAGCGTCTGGCCTCCTGACGTGCCATTTCCTCGGTGTACCCACGTTCAATCTCATCAAAACTCCTCTGGCGCAGTTCCACATTTAACTTGGGCATGGCTAATCTCCGCTGACTTTCCCATGACTCATCTTCCGACGGCAATTTATGGACGTCTGCCATGTTCGATTTCAGATCGTACATCTCTACACGGGAGGTATCCTTCGTCAGATATTTATTGATGGCCAGAGCAGCCCTGCGCCCGGCGGCGATGGCCTCTACCACCATGCCCGGCCCGGTTACGAAGTCTCCGCCGGCGAATATCCCGGGCACGTTGGTTGACAACCTGTTGCTGTCCACCACCAGAGTTTCCCATGTGGTGCGCTCCAGCGCGCTGTCGGGGGGCAGGAACGAGAGATCCGGGGCCTGTCCGACGGCGGCGATGATGGTATCGGCAACGATGTGAAAATCGGTGCCAGGTATGGGGACAGGCCTACGCCTGCCTGTGGCATCAGGTTCGCCCAGACTCATCTGCACGCACTGCAGCCCGGTTGCCTTGCCGTTTTCCGTTACTATCCGCGTTGGGCTGACCAGGAAGTTGAACTTGATGCCCTCAGCCACGGCCTCGTCGTATTCCACCTCAGTCACCGGCATCTCTTCCTGCGACCGGCGGTAATATATATTGACCTTTTCCGCGCCGAGGCGCAGCGCTGTCCGCGCGACATCCAGGGCTACGTTCCCTCCGCCGATGACCGCCACCCATGAGCCAATCGCCGGGCGCTGTCCCATCTTTACGTCACGCAGGAAGCGGAGACCGTAGTGGAAATTCGCCAGGTCATCCGCTTCGCCGGGTATGCCGATGCGCTGGCTTTTCTGGGCGCCGGCCGCGATAAATATCGATTCGAAGCCGTCTCTTTTCAAGTCTTCGAGGGTGAAGTTTATGTTAATTGCTGAATTATATTTGATCTCTACCCCTCGCTTAGCTATGTGGTCTATTTCCTTTTGTATAACGGACTTGGGCAGGCGAAATTCGGGTATGGCTACGGAGAGCATGCCACCGCCTGCCGGCAGGGCTTCGAACACAGTTACCGGATAACCCATCTGCGCCAGGAAATAGGCGCAGCTCATGCCGGTGGGCCCGGCGCCAATCACCGCTACCCGCTGGCTTTTAGTGCGAGGGAAGGGCTGTGGATCCGGCAGTTCGTCTATATGTTCGAAGTACCAGTCGGCGGCGAAGCGCTTGAGTTCTCGTATGGCTACCGGCTCATCGAGCTCGCCGCGACGGCAGCGTCTCTCGCAGGGGTGATGGCATATGCGGCCGCAGATGGCAGGGAACGGGTTCCGCTCCCTGATCGTCTCGACCGCTTCAAGGTATTCACCTTCGGCTATGTGTGCAACATACCTGGGCACATTGATCCCGACCGGGCAGGTATGCTGACATGGCGATATCATCAGGGCATCGCATACCGCCGACGGGCACTTTTTCTCCCTGATATGGGATTCGTATTCTTCGCGAAAGTATTTGAGTGTCGTGAGTACCGGATTGGGGCAGGTCTGTCCCAGACCGCACAGCGAGCATTCCTTGGTAGTCATGGCGATGTTCTGCAGGGTATCGATATCTTCATCACTGCCCAGGCCCTGCGTGATCCTGGTGAGTATTTCCAACATCTGCTTTGTTCCCAGACGGCAGGGGGTGCACTTGCCGCAGGATTCAGTCTGGGTGAAGCTGAGGAAATAGCGGGCGACCTCCACCATGCAGGTGCTGTCATCCATGACTACCATGCCGCCTGAGCCCATTATCGAGCCGAGCTTGGCCAGGGTGTCATACTCTACGGGGGTATCGAGGAACTGTGCCGGGATGCATCCACCTGAAGGGCCGCCGGTCTGCACCGCTTTGAAGCGTTTGCCCCGCGGTATGCCGCCTCCGATGTCGAAAATTATGTGGTTCAGCGTCGTTCCCATAGGCACCTCGACCAGGCCGCTGTTTACGATCTTGCCTGTGAGCGCGAACACAGCTGTGCCCCTGCTTTTCTCGGTGCCGATGCCGGCAAAGTACTCTGCACCCCGGTCGATTATGACCGGTACGGTGGCCAGCGTCTTAACGTTGTTGATGATGGTTGGCTTGCCATCGAGGCCAGCCTGTGCCGGGAACGGAGGGCGCGGGCGCGGCATGCCGCGACGGCTCTCGATGGAGGCGATAAGGGCTGTCTCCTCGCCGCATACGAAGGCGCCAGCCCCCTCTTTAACATTGATGGTAAAATCGAACGCCGAACCCAGGATTTTCCTGCCCAGGAAGCCATTGTCCTCTGCCTGTTTCAGCGCTGTGCGGAAGCGGCTGACCGCCAGCGGGTATTCAGCGCGAACGTAGATAAAGCCTTCGCCGGCGCCTATGGCGTATCCGGCGATGGTCAAGCCTTCGATTACAGCGTGGGGGTCAGCTTCGAGTATCGATCGATCCATGAAGGCGCCGGGGTCGCCTTCATCGGCATTGCAGATGACATACTTGGGCTCGCCCGGTGCGTTGCGACAGAATTCCCACTTCTTGGCTGTTGGGAAACCGGCGCCACCACGGCCGCGGAGGCCAGCCTTTGCCACTTCCTCCAGCACCCCTTGAGGGGTCATGGTCAGGAGGGCTTTATTCAGCGCATTGTATCCGCCCTGTGCTATATACTCCTTGATATTCTCGGGATTTATGCGTCCGCAGTTTCTCAGGACGAGACGCTGCTGGTTTTTGTAGAAATCTACATCCGAATATCGTGGTATGGCAGAACCACTCGTTGGATCATGATATAAGAGACGCTCAACGTACTTTTTGTGCTTCGAATGCGAGCTAATTATCTCGGGGGCATCCTCAGGCTGGACTCTCAGGTAAAAGATTCCGTCGGGTTCGACGACCACGCTGGGTCCCTGCCCGCAAAGGCCATGGCCGTGGCACCCGGTGAAACTCACTTTACATCTCGTTGCCTTCTGTCGTTTTACCTCCGCTTTCAAGGCCTTGTAGACTGCATCCGAGCCCATCGAGAGGCAGGGTGTCTCCTGGCAGACCAAAAAAGTGGTTTGCTTCATTTGCTTTGACATCCTACTTCTCCGCCTCCCTTCTACCTAGGACCTGGGATACCTTCTTGGGGTTCATATTGCCATAGGTCTGATTCCCGATGACGATATTGGGAGCCAGGGCGCAGACACCTATACAGGCGACCGTCTCCAGAGTGTACTCGTAGTCCGGCGTTGTTTCTCCCTCCTCCAGTCCGAGGTTCTGCTTCACTAATTTGAGTATCGTCTTACCGCCGCGGACATGGCATGCTGTGCCGCGGCATACCCTGACAATATTTCGGCCTCTCGGTGTTGTATAGAGCTGTTCATAAAAGGTAACTACACCCTGTATTTGTGACGGGAACAGGCCGCATGCCCTGGCGATGGGATAGATGGCTGGCGGTGGAACGTATCCATAAACTTTCTGCACTTCCTGCAGCATGGGGATCAAGGGCCACCTCTGCTCGGTGTAACGGGAAATGATTTCCATCACAGGAGCTAGATCGATTTCAGTGACAGCCTCTGTTTTATTCATCGGCATCTACCCTCTCCAACCTGACGGCGCATGCCATCATTGCAGGCGATTTTGTTTGCGGGTCCAGGCGGGTGCTGAACAGCCGGTTAACCGGCTTTGACGGGAAGCATGCAGGGATGAAAGCCATCCCCGGTGGCAGGTTATCCACCACTCTGGCCTTGGTTATTATCTCACCTGCCTCCGATACGATCCGTACCCCGTTGCCATCATTGATGCCAAGTCTCTCCGCATCGGATGCGCGGATCTCCAGGTATGGATCGGGTGCGAAGCGTGTAAGTCGTTGAGATCTGGAGGTGATGACGCCTTCACCTGAATGATACAGGACACCTCCCGTCAGGAGCCTGATATCGTAACCGTTGCTAGCGGTCTCTGCAGGAGGTGCATACTGGACTGGCAGGAAGCGTGCGAAACCGGCGGGGAATCGTCCTTTGTATAACCGCCTGGCTTTGGCCAGCATCTTCTCGGTCTCAGCTTGATGATGACCTCTGGTTCTGGAATATGCGGACTCTGCGGCCTGATAGAATGGTACCATGTCCTGTATCTCGCTCGTTACCTCTTGCAGCGTGGTGAATGGTAGCGGTGTGCCCATCCTCTCCGCCAGTTGCAGTATTATCTGCCATTCGGGCAGGGAGTTGCCCACCGGACGTGTCGCTTCATGTAATCTCTGTACCCTTCCCTCGAAGTTGGTGAAAGTCCCCTCTTTCTCAGCGAAGCAGGCTGCCGGCAGCACCAGATTTGCCAGGGCGGTTACATTTGTCGGGAACATATCGACAACCATCAGGAATTCAAGAGAAGCAAGGGCTTCTCTGATGCGGTCAGGGTCTGGCAAACTTAATAACGGGTCATCCCTCGATATGATCATAGCTCTGATCTTGCCCTCCCGTGCCTCCTCGAACATCTCGAGGGCCGTCAGCCCGACGCGGGGAGGCAGCGCTGACCCCCATTTTTTCTCGAAAACTTCTCTGGCGTGAGCATCCTCGACACTTGCATATCCGGGGAGCAGATCGGGCAGTGCCCCCATATCGCAGGCTCCCTGGCCGTTGCAATCCTGTTGAATTACAAAGATGCCCCGGTTAAGACCGATATCGCCGGTCAGCATCGCCAGGTTGGCGAGGGCGGTGACGCTGTCCGTGGCGTTCGGGTATTGCGTTATCCCGTTCCCGATGACTATTGCTGCTATGCTGGCTTCAGCGAACAGCCGCGACGCAGCGTATATTTCTTCGCCGGGCACGCCGGTGATACGCTCTACATACTCGGGAGTGTACTTTGCTACATCCCCCTTGTAGGATTCAAAGTTCTCGGTTTTTCTGGAGACACATTCGTCATCCATCAGGCCCTGAGATATGATGATGTTAGCCATACCGTTAATGAGGGCCAGATCCGTTCCCAAACCGGGCTTTAACCAGTGACTCGCAAATGCCGTCAGTTTAATCTGCCTGGGATCTATGACTACAAGTTTTGCCCCTGCATATTTAACTGCCCGTTTCACGGCGAAACCTATGGCTGGAGCCGACTCGGTTAAGTCTGTGCCAAAGACCATGATAACCTCGGACTGCTCAAGCGACTCCAGCGTCCCGGTGCTGCCAGGGAAACCGGTAGCCGCTCCCAGTCCGGAGATGCTGGTAATGCTGGAGCGGCGGCTGGTATTGTCGATATTATTAGTTTGCATCAGGGAGCGAGCCAGCCTTTGCCACAGATAACATTCCTCGTTGGTACATTGTGCTGAGACGAGGAAAGCGATGCAGTCTTTGCCGTAGGTGTCCTGTATACGTTTGATCTCGCTGGCCGCTGTATCGAGTGCGTGTTCCCAGGATGCAGCTTCGAGGTTTCCATCGACCCTGACCTGTGGCGTTAAAAGCCTGTCCTTTGAGTAGATGAAATCGAAACCATAGCTGCCCTTAGCGCACAGGGCGCAGCGATTGATGCCATTGCCAGGCATGGAGCGCACTATCCTATCGCCTTTCACCTCCAGTTCTACGGAGCACCCGCAGCCACAGAGGGGACATGTGGTCGCTACCCCTGAGCTGGCTGTCACTCTGAATTCGTGCTGCCTCTCCATCAGGGCACCGGTGGGGCAAATAGCGACACAGCTGCCGCAGAAGGTGCACTCTGACTTCTCCAGCGGCATGTCATTGAGGGTGGCTGGTTTTGAGCCGAAACCGCGCCCGCTGTATTCGATGGCGCCTTCAACCACCAGCTCCTGGTCAACCCGGATACATTTGGCGCAGAGTATGCATTTGCTGAGGTCTCTCTCTATAAAGGGATTAATTTCCTCGATAACAGATGAAAGGGGCGCACGGCTCAAACCTATCCGACCTATACCTGCCTCCGCCGCGATCCGTCGCAGATCGCAGCGGTTGCCTTTATCGCACACCAGGCACGAGTCGGGGTGGCTGGCAAGGATGAGTTCCAATATAGTCCTTCTTCTCGCTTTTACCTTGGGGGATTCCGTGTTGATGACCATTCCCGTAGCAATCGGGGTGACGCATGACGCGGCGAGGGCACCGGTACGCTCGTCCTCCACAAGGCAGATGCGGCAGGCACCGATGGGTTTTAGGTTTGGATCATAGCACAGGGTGGGGATATCGATGCCTGATTCCCTCGCCAGCTCCAGGATGGTCATCCCTGTGTGGCCGCTTACTTCTCGTCCATTTATGGTGATAGTAATTGGCTCCAATAGCAACCTCCCTGCAGGCTAAGCGCCGGATATGTGAACCTGTGTATACATGAATTTGCGTAATTTCAGGATTTGTCAGGATCTGGCGCGGGCCTTTGCAGGCGCGTTCCCACATAATGTACCGCCCTTATAGCGTTCACCAGCTGGGAGCTGGCTGATCGCTTGGGTATGAATCCAAACGCTCCCAGGTTTTCGGCGGCGGTGATATTCTCTTCATCATCGTACTGGGATAGCATTACAACCCTGGTTTTGGGGTATTTTTTGTATATCTGCTTGGTCGCTTCCAGCCCGTCCATCTCGGGCATCACGATGTCCATTATCACCAGATCAGGGGAAAGCTCACCCACTTTCTGCAGTGCCACCTTACCATTCTCAGCTTGACCTACTACATCTATATCGCTTTGCAGATCCAGTACGGACTTGACCCCGTCCCTGACCACCGCGTGGTCATCCACTATCAGTACCCTTATGCGCTTGGTTGCCTTAGCCAGGATAGTCTGGGCTCTGGTGGCCAGTGAGCCTGGCTCAATTGGCTTGGCCAGGTATTCCTCGGCGTCTATCAATAGTGCCTCATCCCTTCTCCACCCTTTGACGAGTTGCTTTTCAGGGGGGGCATCCATCACTATGACCGGCAGGTCCTTGGTGGTGGGATTCGACCTCAACCATTGATGCAGTGCGAAAGCCTCTCCCCTGGGGCTTATTGTCCCCAGGATTATAAGGTCAGGGTTCATCTCCTTAACCGCTTGCTGTGCCTCTTCCTTGCTGGCGGCGACGGCAACTTCGCACACATCACTTTCCAGGGCGCTTTTTAAAGCTGAGGTGAAATCAGGCTCGTCATCCACGATCAGGATCTCTTTTTTATCTTCCTCTCGTTTCTCCTTCATGACGCACCTCCCACTTAACAGCTTCTGTGGTTTTATGGTACATCGCCCAGTCCTGCACGCATATAGGGACTTGCCCTTGGATATGGCAGAATTACCCCTTGAATTCTCCGCAAGCCGCCCTTTTCGATCTATATTGCTAGGCGTTATTGCGTTTCGGGGTGTACAGTGTAAAAGGGTGGGAGGGTGTTCGCTGGGAAGTTGCCGGTATTGCTTATGCCATCAGACATCAATAAGTCCCCTGCGCACCGCATATTTGACCAGATCGATGCGGTTGGTGATGTCCAGCTTTACCATGAGGTTTCTCTTGTGGCCTTCAACGGTTTTGGGGCTGATTACCAGAGTATCAGCGATCTCCTGGGTTGTACGTCCCTCTGCCACTAGGATGAGCACATCCCTTTCCCGGTCGGTCAACTGTTCGTAGGGATCACATCTGACACGGGCTGCTGCCTCATGTTTATAGTCTTCAACGAACAGCTTGGCTATGGAAGGCGATAGATATGAGCCTCCGGAAAATACAGCCCGTATCCCGGCTGTGAGTTCGGAAGATGCTGCCGCCTTGCTGATGAATCCATTGGCCCCGGCCTGTATAGCCGGGAAGACGTGCTCTTTATCATCATACTGTGTCAGTACCAGTATTTTTATCTCGGGGAATCTTTTGCGTATGCGGCGTATGGCTTCCAGCCCGCCCATGACGGGCATGGCAATATCTATCAGCACGACATTCGGATGTATTTTTTCAACCTGTTCCAGCCCCTCTCTCCCATTGGATGCCTCGCCTGCTATCTCCATGTCGCCGGCAAGTTCCAGCAGGCTGCGAAGCCCCTCCCTGACAATGGTGTGGTCATCCACTATCAGCAGCTTTATCTTGTGCATCAACTCCGCTCCAGTATACGGGTACTTTTACTGTGATCCGGGTACCCTGCCCGGGCTGTGACCGGATATCGCAGGTGCCCCCGATAAGGCTTGCCCTCTCTTTCATGCTGAATAGACCACGTCCCCTGCCGCTCTCGTCCACCTCGATGGGCTTTAACGCATCGAACCCCCTGCCGTCATCTTCTATTTGCATCACGACCTCGTTTGGAATGCGACGCAGGCTTATCACCACGTTCCGTGCCTGTGAGTGCCAGGCTATATTTGAGATTGCCCCCTGGAAAATGCGGTAAAGCGCAAATTCCACCTCTGAAGGCAGGCGTTTCTCCATGCCTTCGTGCTGTATCCTCACGTTGATCTCTGTCGACTGGAGGCGGGTCTGGGCATACTGGTTGATAGCGGGCACCAGTCCCAGGCTGTCAAGGGCAGTTGGCCGGAGGGACTTCATGATGCTGTTTATTTCCGAATTGAGCTGGTGAGTTATCTCGTAGCATTTCTCAAGCTTGGCCTTGAACTCAGCGTCACCGTAGTCATGGGTATTGGCAATGCTCAGCAGCGCTTTCATATTGAGTGATAGCCCGGTGAGCGACTGTGTAGTCTCATCGTGTAGCTCGCGAGCAACCCTGCCCCGCTCCACCTCCTGAGCTATCAGCATGTAACGTGCGAGTTGGCGATAGTTCTCCCGTTCCTTTCTCAGCCATTCATACAGTTTGGATTGCTCGATGGCAACGCCTACCTGGTCGCCGATGGCATGTAACAGATGCATGTCATTTTTAGTGAAGTGGTGTGGCTCGCGGCTGGCAACGTT
The DNA here is from genome assembly GCA_964428725.1 of uncultured Dehalococcoidales bacterium. Classification (GTDB taxonomy): domain Bacteria; phylum Chloroflexota; class Dehalococcoidia; order E44-bin15; family E44-bin15; genus CAYRYW01. Next base: position 24,162 of record CAYRYW010000017.1, on the reverse strand, counting down.
AAGTACTCCCAGGACATTGTCCCTCGCTCGTAGCGGGACGCTGATGAATGCCTTCAGCCCCTCTGTGCTTATCAGGTCTCGCATGGCAGCGCGGGGGTCTGTAGATATATCTTCGAGGAGGACAGCCTTTCCACTCTGAGCTACCCTCCCAGCGATTCCCTCACCGAGCTTGAGCTGCATCTTTTCCACATACTGCTGCGACAGGCCGCGGTAGACACGATATGAAAGTGTCCCTGTCAGGTCATCGATGAGCAGTATGCCTCCTATATTCCCTTTCATGGCATCCAGAACGGCGTTAAGCGCGACATCCAGTATAGCGTTCAGATCCGTCATCCCGCTCACCGCTGCCGAGATGCGACTCAGCGTTAAGAGTGCGCTGTACTGTTTATCGCTCTCGTGGCTATCTGCCGGACCAGTTTCTAACACGGCAGGATCGTCAGGTTTCAAATCTTCCATTCTGCCCTCTGAACGCATCGAATCTCCCGTTTTTATCCGCTTTTCGTTGCTCTGTTGTCGATGTATAAGAATTCAAATGATATTCGTATTGCGGTTCGTTGTCAAGACACGAACGTACCGGCGATCGAAACTTATGTCAGGGCATCGATATCGTAGAATATTATATAACGTCGGACTTCTGACGGTAAGAATTGAGGTTGTACTGCATCTGGATTACACGCTCTAGATCGTATCTCACCGATATCTTTCGGGAAATATTTTAGATTTGACGATATCGCTCACTGCATCCAGCGCTGGCGAGTCGCCCAGCTCCAGTATAGGTTCGCCGATAAGGTCGTTGTAAGCGACGCTCTGGTCCTGCGGTACGTATCCCAGTACCTCGATGCCCAAATTGCCGGCCGCCTGCTGCAATAGCTCTATGTTATCGCTCACTCGATTGAACACCAGTCCCAGCCTGTCACACTGGATGACCTTTTCATTCAGTATCATATCCTTCACCTGGGCAGCTGTCTGTATGCCTCGCGACGTGGCATCGCTGACGATGATCAGGGTATCGATATGGCCTGCGACCTGTCTGTTCAGCTGTTCCAGTCCGGCTTCGCCATCGATGATGATGGTGTCGAAGCTCTTTGACAGCGTCTGTATCGCCTGTTTCAGGACGCTGTTAATCGGGCAAAAGCATCCCAGCGTTTCCGTACGACCCATGGCCAGAAGAGCGTAGTTGTCCATCTCATGCAGGGCTTCGAATAACATGTAGTCAAGCTTATCTACTACCTGGTGTTTCTCTGCTTCCTTTCCGCCCCTTGCTGTTTGGATTATCTCCTCGCGAATCTGTCCCAGGGTTCGTTTCACCCTGACACCGAGTGCGAGAGGCAGGCCCATAGCCGGGTCGGCGTCGATAAGCAACAGCTTGCCAGCCCTGCCGCTTTCCAGCAGGACTTTGGTAACCATCGCCGTGAACGCAGTCTTGCCGGTACCGCCCTTGCCGCAGACTGCCACAATCCTGTTGGTTATCTTAGTATTTGCCTCTGGCATCTCTCTTTTCCTTTGTATGCGAACAATTTATTTTCCTTGACTGGCTTTATTGCTTTTAGTTTTTTTCCTCTTGCGAACTTTGATCATCTCTTTAATGTCATCGCACACTGCCCTGTCGGGACACGAGTCGCAGTCAAGCGCTGAGAAGCACTCGATATCAAATCCCTTGGCTTTCCATGTATTCTTAACTATATTTTCGGAGATCTCCTGAACCTGCTCCCCGATTTTCTCCAAGGGTTCAAGGTCGTTTTTATTGGAGGTGACGAACAGTACCTCAATGGCCTGTATCTCTGGTACGGCCGATCTATAGATAGACATCAATGCCTTGCCCAGTATCTCTAAGTCGAATCCTTTCTGAACCGCATCCCGACTGACCCTGCTCCATGTACGCCTTGGAACGCTCTTGATCATGTAGCCCTCTATCTGGTCGCCGACATGCTGGCAGCGCTCAAGCTCGCCATGCTTGTCAGCGGTCAGTTCTTTACCTCCTATCAGCAGAACCTGTCCGAAGGGCAGGCTGGCGTCCTCCGACTGCGGTATGTCAGGGCCGATGAGGGTGATCCTGCCGTCCTGCAACAGCGAAGGGTTGTCGGTCCACAACATGAACGACACCGAGCCGACATCCGGGCTGCCCAGTTCGGTGAAGGTGTCCGAGCGCAGTATCACGCCCCCGCCGGTGCTGGGGCCCACCCGTACCGGCAACCCCGACACGATATCATCGACTGTGGAGGGACAGCGGAACTCGCTTGCAGGGCTCCCCTGATCCTTGAGATCCTCTACATAGCGTACAAGCTTCTCGATATAAGAGTCAAAGATAGCCATAGTGCTGTTCTCCGTCCGAAGCGCCGTGAGTGAGAGATATGAAGTTCAAGACCCGTCCCTGAACGGAACAAACCGACCTTTCTTCCGCCATCGCCCGGGTGGCGATTGAATTAAAGTCCATCTATAATTCTATGAGCCGACTAGGTGGACTTGACTTCCGACTGCTGGCTCACCCTCTCCGCTGCGATGACTGCAGCACCCACCGCCCCCGCGATCTGCGGGTCCTCCGGCAGGTGGATAACCTTAACTCCCAGCTTCTGCTCCAACGCTTTGGCTAGGCCCTCGTTCTTGGCACAGCCGCCGGTGAGCACCACGTCTTCTACCAGCCCCACCTTCCGCACCATCGAGTTCAGCCTGCCGGCAACCGAGTTGTTGACGCCAGCGGCGATATCGATCACGTCCATGCCCTCGTTGATCAGGGTCACCACCTCCGACTCGGCGAACACGCTGCACTGGCTGGTGATATTGGCCGGACTCTTCGACTCCAGGGACAGCTTCGATATGCCCTCCAGGCCGCATTCCAGCACCCGCGCCATCGCCTCGAAGAAGCGGCCCGTCCCCGCCGCACAACGGTCGTTCATCACGAACTCCAGCACATTGCCCTTCTCGTCAATGGACATCACTTTGCAGTCCTGCCCCCCTATATCGACCACCGTCCGTACCGAGGGGCACATCCAGTTCGCCCCCCGGGCGTGACATGTGATCTCGGAAACGTTTTCGTTAGCGAATGGCACCTTGAGCCTGCCGTAGCCTGTGCCGACGATATAATCTATTTCCTCCAGCGATGCAATGCCGAGAGAGCTCATGGCCTCCTCCATCGACTTGCGCGCCGTCTCCTCCGGCTTGGTGGTCGACGGGATTATGGTGTAGGACTTGAGCTTACCGTCGACCATAATCGCCGACTTGCCGGTGGTGGAGCCTATGTCGCATCCTGCAACGATCATATTTACGTACCTTCTTTCTGGCTTCCTTATACGCTATCTCTTCCCCAGACCGTGCTGGCTGAAGAACCGGGAGAGTATATCCTTGACCTCGTCCGGCGAGGTGTATCTCTTATCGAACAGGTCCAACCCGATGTACAGGAAGGGTACGCCTATCTCGCGGCACTTCTCCCGCATCATGCCTACGTTGGCCGACCCGTCCTTGTGGCCCATGTGCCCCGGCCAGATGACGCAGTCGATGCTGTAGTCCTTAACGATCTTCTCTATATCGGTGAGGAAGTGGTCCGCCACGCCGCGCGCCTGGCGCACCATGGGGAAATCGTTGAGGGACCTCTTGGCCATATCGTGGAACATGGTCTCCTCGTTCTTGGTATCGATCGGGGTATAGGGCGTATAGCCGAACATGTTCATCACGATATTCACTCCCCACTCAGACTCCATCCACGGCTGGATGTCGAACTGCCACAGCAGGGGCAGTATATCGAACCACAGCACCCTGATCCGCTCCCCGCCGGCTATAGGTTGAACCTTTTCCTTCACCCGCCTCTCGGCGTTGGCTATCAGCTTCTTGAACCACTCCTCTCCCCCGGGCTTGCCGACGTTGTAGTAGGTCGCCATGGCGAAGGCCTGCGGCGGGCCCAGTGTCCAGTCATGGGGGCAGGGTATCGCCCGCCTCAGCTCGTTGTACTCCTGCCACAGGGCATAAATCTTGTTCGACTCCTCACACACCTCCCGCAGGCGGTCGATGTCCAGCTTCTTGCCCGTGATCTCGGAGACGAATTTAACCAGCTTCTTCATCTCATTAGCATAATAGTTGATCGCCCGTTCATTGTCCCAGTAAGGCGGGTCGGCCCCAAAGATGGGCACATCCGCCCAATTGCCGTGCTTGATCGCCTGGTGGGCGATGACAGTGCCGTCGCAGGGGTGCAGCAGCGCCACCAGGGCGCTGGGCTTGGGGCTCATATCGGCCTCCACGTAGTACAGCAGCAGCCGCAGCACGGTGCAGAAATCGCTGCCCAGCAGCCTCTCGCCCCCATCCACATCATCGGCTACGTGCGGGGACTCGATCCCCAGGAACGCCGTCTGGGCAAACATCCACCACGTCACGTCCATGGCGGTGAGGAACTCCGCCGAGTACGGGTACCAGCTGGCGATGAACGGCTCGTCTTTCTCGATGCACTGTAATACCTCGTTGCTTCTGTCCATCACTGCCTGGATCACGGCGCGGTTGATGGCCCCCTCCTCCGAGGTATCCGCCGCCAGCATATCCTGCAGCATCTGCATATAGGCGATATCATCCTTGTAGAGCTTTATCGCCTTCTCCGGTTGCTTGGGAACTCTGCTCATCTTCTGCCTCCTATGCTTTCAATGAACGCCTGCACCCTGGTCCTCAGCTGGCCGGCGCCCACCACCGCGTACTCCCGCTCCAGCCGGATCAGGGGTATCTTGGCCGCCTTCAGGTCCTTATCCATCATGAACAGCTCGCCGGTCCACAGGTCGCACATCACCATACGCAGTCCGATGACGCCGTCCACCTTGAACTCCTTCACCATGTCCTGAACGAACTTTGACCTGTTCGGCTGCTGGTCGAACATGCGGGGGCAGGCGGGCTTGTCCTGGATGTAGTACTTGGCGAGGGCATCGATCGGATCCTTGGTTTTCTCGTCCACATCCGTCCAGAAGATGCGGGTGCCGAAGCACAGCGAATCGGTTACCACCAGACCTCCCATGTCCTCGATCACCTTTACGTAGTTGGGATCGTCGAGGATGCTGCCCAACAGCATCAGCCTGACCTTGTAATCCTTGATCCCCTCCGCGCCTTTCAGTTCCTCCAGCAGCTCCTTCAGCATCCCGTTATATTCCGCGCGGGGCATGCAGGTGCTGGCCACCACCACCGCCAGCGACTCGGCTCCGGTGATCGGCGGGTTTTCCTTCTTCCGCAGGTCGTAGAGCTGCCGCAACAGCCGTCGCGTCTCGTTGTGCACCTTTATCGCTTCCCGCAGCTGGTCATCGGTGATCTTTACCCCGAGGTGCTTCTCAAGCGCCCCCTTGAAATTCACTATCTCGTCCTTGAACCACTCGACCTGTGTATCGGTGGTCATCTTGGGAAGGCTCATCATAACCGGCAGGGGTGTATGCACCTTCCGTCTCCAGTTGTCGTAGATGCGGCGCACGTGGTCGCAGTTGTTGAGCCACACCACGCCCTCGAGGAAATCGTAGTCCCCCGTCAGGCCCGCGTTGAATGCGTGGCGGCAGAAGCTGCAGTTGATGCTGCTGAGGTACGCATCCGCCAGCTCGGTGCTGGTGCTTCCGGTGGCCCTCACCCGCATCGGTACCATGCCGGCAGCGGTGATGACCTCCTCCGGCCCGTAGGAGCAGAAGTATCCCATCACCTTGCCGCCGCCGTCGATCCACCTCTTCAATACGGGGTTAAGGATGGTCTTGGTGGCTTCCTTGAACGTGTCCAGGGCTTTAGACTTGACCGTGGTTTGCATCCGTTCCTCCTTCCAAAGTCAATCTTGTACCGATCCCGCTTGATATTACTTGATATTATTTATAGATGATTAATGGTAAATTATAAGGCTAAAATTTGCGCTGTCTTAATGTAAAACAAATATCATATCTTGTCAATTTATTGTATGAGTCCATAACATAATTTGACTATATGCATATGTTTAACCTGTCGGCATCGAGAATAGGCAGATTTCCCACTCTAAATAATCAGAGTAGCCATTATTGACAAAAACTACCGATTTTATTTAATATTATACTATAGTGTGATATAATGTATCCGATTTTCGATTTTTCCCTCTGCAGGGGGTAAGATATGAGCGCGATGAAAGAGCCTCTGAGCAAGGGTCAAAAGAAGGCTGGTTCTAAGCTGCGAAGCCTGTTTGAGTACGAGGGCACGACGCGGCAGGAGGCACGGACCAAGGATGCATTGCGGGAGTCAGAGGAGAAGCTGCGCATTATGTTCCAATCAATCAAAGATAGTATCGTTGTCGCCGATTTGAATGGCGTCATAGTAGAGGCTAATGATGCCGCACTCCAGCTTTATGGATATGACAAAGCGGAAGATATGATTGGACTCGATGGTATAAATCTGGTTGCCAGAGGTGAGAAAGATAAGGCAATAGCGCACTGGAAAGATGTAATCGAGGGTGATGGTAACAGGGAGAAGGTTTACAACTATACCGCTGTTAAGGCAGATGGGACCCACTTCGAGGTCGAAGCGAGCAGCGCACTTCTGCGTGACAGGCATGGCGAGCCGGTGGGATTTATCAGCATATCCCGGGATATGACCGAGCGCAGGCTTGTCGCTGAAGCGGTGCGAGAGTCCGAGGAGAAGTTCAGGGCTATCTTCGATAGCTCTACTGACGGGATTCTTCTCGCAGACATGTCCAGCAAGAGATTTTACATGGGCAACGAAAAGATCTGCAGGATGCTGGGCTATAGACAGCAGGAACTCTCTGCCCTGGGGATATCGGATATACATCCCGAAAAGGAATTGCAGTATGTTCTGGGCCAATTCGAGAGGCAGGCTAAAGGCGAGATAGATGTGGCTCTGGATATTCCGGTGAAGCGCAAGGACGGCAGCGTGTTCTATGCTGACGTCAGCTCGGCGCCGATCCACCTCAATGGGAACACGTATGTCGTGGGCCACTTCAGGGATATCACCGAGCGCAGGCGCATGGAGGCGGAGCTGGAGAAATCGGCCAAGAAGCTGCGCATCATCATCGAATCCATCGGTGATATACTCATCATCACCGATATGCAGCTTAATATCACCAGCGCTAACGAGGCCGCAGTGCGGGAGCTGGGCTGCAGCAGCAGTGAAGAGCTGCTGGGACAGAGTGCGGTGGCACAGGTAGCCGAGAAGGATCGTGCCAGGGTCACGGTGTATATGGGGAAGGCGCTGGCTCAGGAGCGCAGCGGTGGTTCAATAGAATATGCGTTTGTTTCCAGGACGGGCACGGAGTTCGATGTAGAGGCTAGGACCGAGATACTGCGCGACTGCGCCGGCAAGCTGGTCGGGCTGGTAATCACCTCTCGCGATATCACCGAACGCAAGCGAATGCAGGAAAAGGTCAGGGAGTCGGAGGAGAAGCTGCATACCATCCTCGAATCGATGGGCGACGGCGTTATCGTGCTCGATATGTTTGGCAATATCACGGATGCAAACGATGCTGCCGTTCGGATGTTCGAATACGGGAATAAGAAAGAGCTTGTGGGGAAGAGCGCTATGGATACCATCGCCGAGAAGGATCACCAGAAGTGTGCCGAAGCCATCCAGAAATCCATAGAGTCCGGTGGGACTCCAAGTAGCCTGGAATTCGCGATGGTTACCAAGGGTGGCAGACAGTTCGATGCTGAGCTAAGCACTTCCATGCTGCATGACAGCCAGGGGAACATGACCGGGTTCGTTGGTGTCATCAGGAATATAACCGAGCGCAAGCGGATGGAGGCTGAGTTGGAGAAGGTGGCGGAAAAGCTGCGAATCGTTATCGAATCAATCGGCGATATGCTGTTTATCACCGACCTAGATCTGAATCTGGTGAACGTTAATGAGGCGGCGATCAGGGCGCTGGGCTACGAAGACAAGCAGCAGTTGCTGGGCAGGAATATAGTTGAGCCTGTTGATGTTAAGGACCGCACTCGCGTCGCAGTAGACATGGGCAGGGCGCTGGCGGGCAAGCGGGCTGAAGGCATATCTGGATATACACTTGTCGATAAAAGCGGCAGACAGTTTGATGTCGAGTCCACCACTGAGATACTGCACGACTGCGCCGGCAGGACGGTTGGGCTGATAGTTACCGCCCGTGACGTAACCGAGCGCAAGCGGATGCAGCAGGCGGTGAGGGCATCCGAGGAAAAACTGCGCATCATGTTCAATGCAATTAAGGATGGCATAGTAGTTACCGACATGATGGGAAATATCGTGGAAGGCAATGATGCGGCATTCCACATGGCCGGATATGAGAGCCTGGAGGAGATTACCGGTAAGAATCCGGTCGAGTTCATAACCGAGAAGGATCGACCAAAACTGGTGGAGGACCTCACCGAATTTCTTGAAACAGGGCGGGCTGCTAACCATCTCGAGTACACTATGGTGAAGAAGGATGGCGGTGAATTCGATATAGAGTTAAACATATCCGCCCTGCATGATGCAGATGGCAATACGACCGGTTTTATCGCGGTGGAACGTGATATAACCGAGCGCAAGCGGTGGGAGGATGCCCTGAAGGAGTCGGAGGAGCGGCTGCGCGCTATGTTCGATTCCGCACGTGACGGCATCATCATAATCGACCTTGAGGGCAATATGCTCCAGTTGAATGATGCAGTGCTGAAGATGACAGGGTACAGCCGAGAGGAGCTTATCGGTAAGAGCGCCCTGGCGTTCGTCGCTGACGATGACCGCATGAAGGTTATAGGGGACATGGCACAGACCATTGAAGACAAGCACCTGAAACTGTTGACTTCTTATAATCTGGTGAGGAAAGACGGCAGCGTTTTCGAGGCCGAACTGGGCAGCGGGATGATGCTGGATAAAGATGGTAATATCACAGGATTCATGGGTGTTCTGCGTGATGTCACCGAACGCAGGAAGATGCAGGAAGAGCTGCGGCAGACGGCAGAGAAGCTGCGTGCCATGTTCGATTCGATGAATGACGCGGTCACCGTTGTAGACATGAACACCCGGATCGTGGAAGCCAATGAAGCGGCAGTGCGGCTGCACCGATATAATGATAAAAGTGAAATGATAGGGCTGTCCGGCGCCGACCTCATCGCCGAAGAGGAACGCGAGAAGGTGGTCGAATACACCATGAACGCTGTAAGGGAAGGTTCCACTCATGAGCGGAAGCATTGCAGGCTCCTCAGGGTGGATGGGACACAGTTCGACGCTGAGATCAGTTTCTCAACCTTGTTAGACAAAGAGGGCAAGATCGTGGGTTTCCTGACGATTTCACAGGACATCACCGAGCGCATACGCATGCAGGAGGAGCTGCGCAAGACGGCAGAGAAGCTGCGCATAATAATCGAGTCTATCGGCGATATGGTTATCATCACCGACAGGGATCTGAAATATGTAAATGTCAATGATGCGACGGTACGCGCGCTGGGCTTTACCAGCAAGGAACAGCTCGAAGGGAAAGACTTCATCCAATCGATTTCGGAAAGGGATAGGAGAACGATTAGAAGGGAATTTATGCAGGCCTTAAAAGAAAAGAAGGCTATCGAAGTAATCGGTTACACCATGATGTCGGCTGATGGGAAAGAGTTCGAGGTCGAGGCGACGGTGGAGATATTGCGCGATTGCGCCGGTAAGACAGTCGGCCTGGTCATCAGCGCACGCGATGTAACCGAGCGCAAGCGCATGATGGAGAGGCTGCGCGAATCGGAGGAGAAGAAGCGGCTGATATTCGAGTCTCTGAGGGACGGTGTCATGATCGTCGATCTCAAGGGCAATGTCGTAGAGGCGAATGAAACCGCTATTCGTATGCTGGGTTATTCGCGTGATGAGCTTCTGGGCATTAGCACGCTGGATTTCGTCGCGGAGAAGGACCGCGAGAAGGCGATCGACAACGCTGTGAAGCTGGTGAGTGTGGGGGTGGCTGATGACTATATAGACTACACAGTCCTGAGCCTGGTTACCAAGGATGGCAGGGAGATCCAGGTGGAGCACAGCACAGCCCTGATGCGCGATGCCGCTGGCAGGCCGGAGGCGGTGGTCGGCATCTCACACGATATAACAGAACGTCGAAAAATGCAAAGGCAGCTCCTTGAAAGCGCGGAGAAAATACGCATAATGTTCAATTCCATAGCTGATGGCATCACTGTTACCTCACTGGACGGAACCATGATTGAGACCAATGAGGCAGCGGTTCTGCTGCACGGATTTACCAGCAAAGAGGAGATGCTCGGGATGAACGGCATCGAGCTCATCGCGGAGAAGGATCGCAAGAGGTGCTTCGATAATGCGGTGAAGGCACTGAAGGACGGCCAGGTGCAGCCGCGCGTGGAGTATGCCCTGCTGAGGAAAGATGGCAGCGAGTTCGATGGGGAGTATACCCTTGCTCCGATGCATGGCGAGTCGGGCAGGATCGAGGGATTTATCGCCGTGGTCCGTGATATAACCGAACAGAAGAAAGCCAGGGAAGCCCTGCGCGCCTCTGAAGAGCAGATGCGCATCATGTTCCAGTCCATCCACGACAGCATAATGGTGACGGATCTCATGGGCACGATCGTGAATGCCAACCAGGCGGCAATCCGCATGTCGGGGTATAAACGGGAGGAACTCATCGGGAAGAATGCCATAGAATTCATCGCCGAAAAGGATCGGCAGCGTCTCATGGACTTGATGGTGCAGAATGCACAGGGCGGCGGCACCGAGAATATGGAGTGTACGTTCGTTATAGCTGACGGCAGCGAGATAGATGTTGAATCCAGTTCTGCCCTGATGTATGATAGCGCTGGAAACGCATCCGGATTTATCACCATTGCCCGTGATATCACCGAGCGCAAGCGGGTGCAGCAGCAATTGCACGATATGCTGGAGGATCTCAAGCGCTCCAACGCCGAGCTGGAGCAGTTCGCCTACGTGGCATCGCATGATCTTCAGGAGCCGCTGCGCATGATATCCAGTTACACGCAGCTAATATCGCGACGCTACAGGGGCAAACTGGAGAAAGACGCGGACGAGTTCATCGACTATGCCGTCGATGGTGCCAACCGGATGCAGTCGATGATACAGGCATTGCTGACATATTCACGCGTCGGCACACGCGGCAGGGAGCCGGAACCCACCGATTGCGAGGCCATCCTGGTGAACGCGCTGAAAAATCTGCAGGCTTCCATCGATGAAAGCAAGGCGGAGGTGACACACGACCCGTTACCCGTTATAATGGCGGATGATGTGCAGATGGTGCAGTTGTTTCAGAACCTTATCGGCAACGGTATCAAGTTCCAGACTGAGGGGGTCGTACCACGTATCCATATCGCAGCAGAAGATAACGGAGATGATTGGCTGTTCTCGTTCCGCGACAATGGGATCGGCATCGACTCTCAGTACAAGGAGCGCATTTTCGTCATTTTCCAGAGGCTGCATGGTAAGCAAGTCTATAAAGGGACAGGCATAGGGCTTTCCGTGTGCAAGAAGATTGTTGAGCGGCATGGTGGTAAAATATGGGTAGAGTCAGAACTGGGTAAGGGAGCCATTTTCTGCTTCACCATTCCCAAGAAATGCTGAAAGGAGGAGGTCTAAGATGTACGATCAAGAACGAGGCAGCCCGGTAGAGATCTTTCTAGTAGAGGACAATCCCGGTGACGTGCGTTTGACTGAAGAGGCGCTCAAGGAAAGCAAGGTGCTGAATAATCTTCACGTGGCGATGGATGGAGTGGAGGCCATGGAATATCTGAAGCGCCAGGGCAAGTATTCCGACGCGCCGCACCCGGACCTGATACTTCTGGATCTTAACCTGCCGAAGAAGGATGGACGTGAGGTACTGGAGGAAATCAAGGCTGATGAGGACTTGAGGCGTATACCGGTGGTGGTACTGACGACATCGAAGGCGGAGGAGGACATACTGAGGATGTATGATCAGCATGCCAACTGTTATATCACCAAGCCGATCGACTTCGACCAGTTCATAGAGGTGGTGCGCTCGATAGAGAATTTCTGGCTCTCTATAGTGAAACTTCCACCCGTTTAGGTATGGAATTACAGGCAATTTCTAACGAGAGGGGGATGCGCAAATGATGGATGAGCCAAGGGGTAGTGCCGTCGAGATTCTACTGGTGGAGGATAACCCGGGAGATGTGCGTTTGACACAGGAAGCGCTCAAGGAGAGTAAGGTAACGAACAATCTGTATATCGCCGGTGATGGTGTGGAGGCCCTGGCATTCCTGCGCAAAGAGGGCGAGTATGCCGATATGCCGCACCCGGACCTGATACTGCTGGACCTGAACCTTCCAAAGAAGGATGGCCGCGAACTGATTGAAGAGATCAAGTCCAACGAAGAGCTGAAGCGCATACCTGTGGTCGTCCTGACGACATCCAAGGCGGAAGAGGATATAATGCAGATGTACGATCGGCATGCCAACTGTTATATCACAAAGCCGATCGATTTCGACCAGTTCATAGAGGTGGTGCGCTCGATAGAGAACTTCTGGCTCACCATAGTAAAACTGCCTTCGGATTAGGGAGAGAGGAGGTATGGGGTTGAAGATATTACTGGTGGAGGACAATCAGGGTGATGCCCGTCTCATACGGGAAATGCTTGCCGAGGTAACCACTGAGCAGTTTGATCTGGTGCATGTTGAGAGTCTGTCCGACGCCCTGAAGACGCTGACCCAAGAGCCGTGTGACATAATCCTGCTGGACCTGGGGCTTCCCGACAGCCAGGGGATCGATACTTTCAACAACGTATACGAGAGAGCCAAGATGGTGCCCATCGTGATACTGACCGGCCTTTCCGACGAGGCTTTCGCTATCACCGCCATGAGGCAGGGGGCGCAGGACTATTTAAGCAAGAACGATGTGGAGCCCAACCTGCTGGTGCGCGCTTTGCGCTATGCCATAGAACGGAAGCGGCTTGAGGAGCGCATGACGCTCACCGCTCAGCTTACCAAGGCCATCGGATCGAGCCAGGAGATCAGCGATGTGTATGAAAAGTTCGCCAAAGGCATAAAGCGCCTGGTGGATTATGACCAGGTAACTATCACGCTAGTAGAGGAAGGCATGCTGCGTTTCGTCACCGTCTCCTCGGATGAGGCCACCGAGTTCGTCGACGATGCGGTTGTGCCACTGTCAGGTACGCCTACCGAGTGGGTGATAGTCAACAAGCGTCCCAATGTGGAGAAGGACTTCTCCAAGGAAATGAATTTTCCCTTCGACGAGATAAACTTCGGTGAAGGTATGCGTTCGGCGATACGTTTGCCTTTGTTCTCCAAGGGCGAGGTGTTCGGCACGCTCAATTTCAACAGCCGTAATCCGGACGCCTACGGCGAGCGGGACCAGGAGATACTGGAGGAGTTTACCGGGCAGATAGCGACGGCTATCAAGAATGACCGGCTGCTGAAAGAGGCCAAGCGTCGCATACAGGAGCTGGAAATCGCCTACAGGCAGCTTGCGGACAAGGCCGCCGCATCAGCCAAGGGTGGGCAGGAATCCTCTGAAACAAAAACCTAGTTCCCGGGTCGGTGAATACCGCGTTCGATAGCATTACGCTGAAGGCGGCACTTTAGAGTAATTCTTTATGCGCTTGGGAAATTGCTGCCATGTAAAAAGGCAGCGATTTTACTTTTCGGGCGCAGTCGACCAATTAACAGCAGTAGATAGTGTGCTGATACGGTGGCAATCTTGTTTCACGTGCGCTTGATTGCGGGTTGCTTTTCAACAGCCCTGTACACCCGGCACAGCAAACCCCTGAAATAGGAATCCCCGGTATAGTCGCAGACCCCGGGATCATCGGGCAGTATCGAGTCGATGTTCGATTCCCACACGCCGAACAGCGATGGTTCTGCTTCAGGCATCTCGGGGTACCACCAGTAGCCGTCGGCGTGCACGACGTCGGGCGGTAGACCCTCGACCAGTTGCGCCCGCTGTTTTACCCTGCCCAGCGGCGTCTCGATGTACACCTCTTCCCCGTCGGCGATACCCAGGCCGCTGGCGGTCGCCGGGTTTATCTGCAGAAGCGGGTGCGGATAGCGCTGCCGCAAGCTATCTACCTGCCGGTGGGACGAGTGATGATACGCCCGTACCCGCGAGCCGCTTATCAGGATCAGCGGATAATCCTGTGCTATCTCCGGGGTCGAAACGGGGCTCTGCGGGGGCTCGCGGTAGCCCTCCATCGGGTCGTATCCCAGCTTCGTAAAGATGCCGGGCGCCAGCTCCACTTTGCCGGAGAATGTGCCGAAGCCCGTTTTTTCGTATCGTTGATATTCTCGCGGCGGGGTGTATCCCCAACTCCTGGCGAAATCGCTGAAGCTCACGCTGGCGGGCTCCAGCAGCCGGTCGAACCATCCTTCGAGTGTCGATGGCCACATGTCCCCCTGCCCCAGCCGCGCTCCAAGGTCGCACCACAGCTGATAATCGTCGTGGCGCTGGTGCAGCGGCGATACGGCGGCCTCCCTGCCGATGTAGGCGTTAGACATGCCCCACATGTTGATCATGTTCGGACGCTCCAGCGCGTCGGTGGCCGGCAGCACGTAATCGGCGATGGCGGCCGTGGGCGTCATGAAATGGTCCATGGCGACATGCAATTCGAGTTTGTCGCTCTTGAGTGCATCGTAGGCATGGCGGCTGTTACCCATCGAGCACAGCGTATTGGTCCCCTGCGATATCATTGCTTTGATGGGATAGGGGTCGTCGTCGAGTATCGCCTTCCACAAGTAGTACGGCGCGGGGTAGATGACGTACTGCGCCGCGCCCCAGCCTTTGGGGTAGACCTTCTTCATCGCCTCGCGGTACATCTCCAGCGCTTTGACCGATGCGATGGGCCAGCGGTGGGCGCTAACGTTGTCGCGTGTCCTTATCGGGTGGTTTATCTGGTATTCCCAGTCGACCTCGTCGAGGAAGGCGGTGTACTGCGGCCAGTCGCTGAAACGGTTGCCGCCCTCCCTGTCGATGTTGCCGGTTATCGCCCGCAGCCAGCACTTGCCCAGTACGCCGCTGAGCCCGGCGCCGCTGCCGAGGTGGCAGTTGGCCACGCCGTAGGACAGCAGCGCGGCGCGGGCGGTGGCGTACATTCGAGCTGCACGGACGATGTCCTCAGGTGGGACGCGGGTGATCCGCGAGGCCTCTGCCGGGGGGTAGCGCCGCGCGAGTTCGCTAAGCTGGTCGAATCCGGTACACCATTTCTCGACGAAACCTCTGTCGTACAGACCCTCCTCGATTATCACATTGAGCATCCCCAGAGCCAGCGCCCCATCGGTCCCCGGGCGGAGCTGCAACCAGATATCGGCTAACGCGGTGCAGTCGGTCGGCCGCGGGTCAACCACGATAACCTTTGTGCCCTTCTCCTGCGCTCGCCGCCAAGATCGCCACAGTCCCGGTGCAGATTGCGACGCATTGGCGCCCCACATGACGGCCACCGCCGTCTTCTGGGGATCGATTCCCTCCGCCCAACTGGTCACGGTGTCGTACCCGTAGACCGCGCACTCGGCGAGGAACTCCGCCTCGCCGCAATTCTTGCCCAGGTGAAAGAAGTTGGGGGTGCCCCACAGATTGCACCACTTCCAGGCTGCGGGGTCGCCAGGACCGTGTGGCGAGCCGCCGAGTACCGCCACCGCCTCCGTGCCGTAGCGGTCGCGGATGCCGCCGAGCGTGGCAGCGATCTCATCCATCGCCTGCTCCCAACCGATGCGTTGCCACTTCCCCTGTCCCCTGCCCCCCAATCGCTTCAGGGGATAGTTCAGGCGCTGCGGGTGTGTGTGGTACTCGACCGTTGCAGCGCCGCGCTCGCACAGGCGTCGGTTCATCACGCTGTCAGGGTCGGGCTCAGTGCTGACCACCCGTCCATCGGCGACATGCGCCAGCAGGTGGCAGCCGTTGCCACAGACGGGGCAGGTGCCCTTTTTGACGATCGTTTCGCTTGTACTCATGTTTCATCTCGGCCGCGTTGGTGCATCTGTATCAGCTCCAGCATCACCCCGCCGATGCGGTCGCTATCCAGGTAGGCAAAACCGAAATTGATATCGGGGTAATATTTGTGGAATACCGGATGGATGCCCTCTTTCTCCAGTTTCGCCAGCGTGCCACGCAGGTCGTCTACCCGGATGCCTAGGTGGTGCAGTCCCTCACCCTTCTCGCGCAGGAAGTCGGCGTATGGTGTGTCTCCCTCCAGCGGCTGTATCAGCTCTATCTCGATTTCTCCAAATCGAGCGCGCGCCAGCTTTATGCGGCAATCGATGGAGCGCCCACTGTAATTCACGCCTTTCATCTCCAGTTCACTGACCTTGAAAGGTCCCCAGCCTAATGTCGAGGTGTAATATTCGATTGTCCTATCAACATCGTTCACCACTATGCCGACCTGCGAGGCCGCAGGGAGTCTGGAACAAATACTATTCTTCGCCATGTAAAAAATCCCTTAATCGATTTAAAATATTATACCAGCTTTACAAATGGGATATAATAAGCATGGTTTTTATCATGATAAGCTCAGTTATTGACAAGGCTGTCAAAAATAGTATAATTACCTGATTACTGTAACTACAGTTTTAGATGGAATCGATATGAAAGCTGCTCTAGTACGAGGACCCCGCGATATCAGGGTTGAGTCGGTGGACAGGCCGGCGATACAGGCTGATGAGGTGCTGGTGAAGGTAAAGGCCTGCGGCATATGCGGCACCGACCTCCATATCTACAAAACCGGCAAGACCACCAATAAGATATTGGGACACGAGTGGAGCGGAGAGGTGTCCGAGATTGGCTCAGAGGGGGAAGGACTGAAGATTGGTGATAGGGTGGCAGGAGTGGGCTACCGCATCTCCGGACAGCAGGTCAACGTGCCCGGTGAGGGTCTCGACGGCGCCTTCGCCGAGTACGTGGCGGTGCCCAAACCGCAGGTGGGCAACTCCTTCCTGAAGCTGCCGCGGGGCCTGAGCTGGGAAGTAGCTACTACGATCGAGCCGGTTTCTATCGCCTGTTTCGTGGTGGAGCAGGCGCAGCTCCAGCCCAGGGATGCTGTCGTCGTCTTTGGCGCGGGCATGATCGGCCAGTGCATCGTCCAGATATGCAAGTCCCTTGATGTGTCGACGGTCATCGTCTTCGAGCCCTCCGCCATGCGCCGGGCCATGGCCAGCGAGATGGGCGCCGATGAGGCCTTCAATCCCCTTGAAATCGACCCTGTCAAGGCGGTCGAAGAGGCGACTAAAGGGTGGATGGCCAGCGTCGTATTCGAGTGCAGCGGCGCGCCTGCAGCCCTGCCTGCGGCATTCAGCATGGCGCGGTTCTTCGGCAGGATCATGCAGGTGGGCTTCTTCGAGCGGGACGTCAGGTTGAACACCGAGCTGATCAACCGCGCGATGATCTACAGGAACCTCACCTGGCGCGGCTGCGGCGGGCAAAAGTGGGACATGGCTCTGGAGATGGTCAGCAGCGGCAGGGTGAATACGCAAAAACTGATAACGCACGAATTTCCTCTCGACCGCGTAAAACAGGCCTTCAAGGTTCAGATGGATACAGAGAAGGCCATCAAGGTAATAGTGAAACTATAGCCCCCGGATGGAGCTGCGTATTGACGGATGACCTGCTGGAACGATTGAAGCTCGCCCTCCTCGACCTCGACTTGTCATCGGCAGTGGCGCTTGCCAGGTCTGCCGCCGATGTCCCCGATGGCGCCATCGCCGCACAGGCGGTCGACGCCGTATCGCAGGCGCTGCAGACCGTCGGCAGGCGTTTCCAGGACGGCGAATGGTTCCTGGCAGAGCTGGTCTACGCCGCTGAGATAGCCCGTGAGATGCTGTCCGTACTTTCCCCGCAGATCGACAGCCACGCGGCAAAATCGGCTGGCACCATAGTCGTCGGCACGGTGGCCGGAGACCTGCACGACCTGGGCAAGAACATTTTCATCAGCTATGCGCGGAGCGTGGGTTTCCACATCATCGACCTGGGCATCGATGTCCCGGTACACACGTTCGTAGACGCCGTCAGGCAGCATCGCCCCATGGCGCTGGGCATGTCCTGCATCATGACACCCATGGTGGTGAACCTGGAGCGGGTGGTCGCTGAATTGGAACGGCAGGAGTTGCGGGGGAAGGTAAAGATAATCATCGGGGGGGCGGCCCTCACCGCGAAGTACGCCAGCGGCATCAGCGTGGATGCCTTCGCCCCGGACGCGGTCACCGGCACCGATATCGTTAACGGCTGGAGCGCGGAGTGGACTTCAAGCAGCGGATCCTGACGGCGCTGAACCACGAGGAGCCGGACCGGGTGCCAGTCATGGGCCTGATCATGGACCCGGCCACGGTCAACCACATACTGGGCAGGGATAACCCCGATATAAGCGCCGTGCTGCAGCAACCGGAGTCGCGGGCCGGCCTCATGCAATACATGAACGCTTCATGGTATGACATCTACTGCGGCAATTTCGCCGACGCCCTGGAGGCAGCCATCAAACTGGGCTTCGACGCTAACTGGACCATATACGCTTTGATGCAGGCGGTCGAAGATCCGCAGGCAAAGCTGGGCATCTCCTGGCGCGATGTGCACGGGCGCGTGTGGGAGATGGGCGACGTGGAAGGGGCGGGACTGACCTTCAACTACAGCCGGCCGCTGTGTATCACAGAGGATGAGTGGGAGGTCTGGGTTGCGGATAAAGGGCCGATGTTCGACGAGCTGGTTAAACAGACAGCCAGCTTCCACAAAGAACTGGCCGCGCGTTACGGCGATCGGATAATGCCCATCGGATACGCGGCGCCGGGCATATTCGAGAACAGCTGGCAACCCATCGGCTTCGTCAATTTCACCCACATGGTGTACGAGAACCCGGATTTCGTCAGGAAAGTGGTCGCATTCCACACGGAATGGTATCTGAAATGCATCGATGCCGTGATGCAGTCGGATGTGGAGGTGGTCATCGGCGGCGACGACCTGGCGCAGAAGACAGGCCCGCTGATGCGGCCGGAGCTCATCGACAGGCTGTACGGCGAGAGCTATCGCCGCGTCTCCGAGATGGTGCACTCCCGCGGCAGGAAGCTCATCTGGCATTCCTGCGGCAACATCTATCGTTTGCTGGATAAATTCATCGATTGGGGATTCGATGGGATCATTACGATGGAGCCGACGGCCGGGGTCGAGCTGGGCAAGGTGTGGGAGATGGTGGGCCACCGGCTGGCGCTGATCGGCAACCTGGACGTGTCGTACCTGCTGGTCAGGGGCACCCGCGAGGAGATCGAGGACGCGGTCAGGCAGGCGATACGCGATGCGGCGGGTGGTGGCGGCTATATCCTGTCCGCCTGCCATTCGCACCCCCTTGTCGATGGCACCCGGCTGGGCTGGATGGTGGAAGCGGCGCACAGGTACGGCCGGTACCCGCTGGCCTGACCCGCGTTCGCCTGGCGTCGTGACTACGTTTGCCGGATCACTGCTTAAAGCGGGCAGTGGCGAAAGCCTGGAGTCGCGTGACGCCGGACGGCCGGTCGAATAGTGATTCGGACGATAGCGAATGGTGGGTCGCTTCACGTTCGATTTAGCCGAAAGGGCGTTGTGTATCGAGTAAGTTGCTGCCGATCTTGCCGGTGGCAGCTTGACCATTTTATGCTGTTGCAATATCATACATAGGCGTTATCCAATACCTGCGTCTGGAGGTTGAGCATGAGCATAATGAGAGCCGTTTCACCGGGGCTGGCCATGTTGCTGGCCGTGTCGCTGGTGGCCACCTTTGCCTGTGGTGGTGGGGGCGCGGTCGAGGAGCCGACGCCGACGCCGGTGGCAACACCGACGCCATCGCTGGATAACCCGGAGTGGGCGTACTACCGGAGCGGGAACGTGTCGTCGAGCGGGAATTGCGGAGAACTGACGGACTACCCTGTGCGGCTGGTGCTGCACTTCGGTCCCGGCACCAGCGAGGGTGAGGACGTGTATCTCAACTACAGCTGCCGCGAGGATTTCGGCGATGTCCGGTTCACCGAGTCCGACGGCGAGACGCTGCTCAGCTACTGGCTCCAGGAAGTGACCCCGGAGGTCGGGGCCATAGTGTGGATAAACTTCAGCCATATACAGGGATCGGATACCGGTTTCTACATCTACTATGGCAACCTGGATGCGACCAGCGCCAGCGATGGGCATAGCACCTTCATGATATATAACGATGGCTCCTCTATGGAAGGCTGGCTGGAATACCCGTATCCGTTGTATGATTTCGATTGGAAGGTGGTACAGCATGGTGGAAACAGGGTGCTGCGATGCACCTCAGTCGATAGTGGGGGTTGGAGCAACCTGTACTATCACCTCCCAATGGCGAGCGATACATATGTCGCTGAGTGCCGGACCAGGATTCAGGAAGGATCGACAGGGAAAAATTATCAGACCGGCATCGGTTATTCTGTTGATAACCCCATGGCTAAATGGCTGGACCACGTCGACTTCGACTGCTGGCAACTGAGGGATAGGGAGGGCGATACTCTCAGCGAGCCTGACCACACGTTCGATGCATCCCGGTGGCATACTTTCACGTTCGTAAAAGAGGGGAATCTGTGGCAGATCTATGTGGATGGCGATCTCAAGGTCACCAGACATGCGGGGCCTGTAACGCAGAACTTCGGCATGTATGCCAACATGCCCTCCAAGAACCTGTGGGTGGAGTTCGACGATTTCAGGATACGCCCGTACTGCTCCCCCGAGCCGGCCTTCGGCAAATGGGGCGAGCCGTACCTCCTCGGCGAGCCGATCGTGCGGCCGACGCCGGTAGCTACCGCAACCCCAGATTGGACGCCGGCTCCGCTGTGCACGGAGACGCCCGTCGAATCGCCTGAGGGGACAGCCACGGCGGAGGCGACAGGCACAGGGCAGGCAACATCCATTGCGGAGGCGACATGGACACCGGAGTTTCAGACACCGCCGCCGATAATCCCGTAGCCGCGGTTCCCGGGATATGTCTGTAATTTGCAGGTGTATATAACATGGCCGATACGGCTTATCGATATCATGACGGCGAGTCGATAAAAAATACGTATTTTGATGTATTGACATTTACATAAATGTATGATAGTATCTCACCACTAAAGATATGCGGTGAGACGGCACGCTCGCTATGGGGCGTTGATGCAGAGCCAGCAGCTAGAACTGATGACTTAACCGCCCGGCCACATGTGAATTCTGACGCCTTCTGGTGAGAACGCCAGAAGGCGAGTGTGTTTTATAAAGGGGCAGCGCCCCGCCGGTTAGAGGCGTTTTGCAGGAGGCAGGGCTATGAGGAAGAAACTCATTGTCGGGGCATCAGGTACCGCTTTACTGTTTGGCTTCATCCTCCTGTTTTTCACAACACCCGCATTTGCCGACCCCACGCCCACTCCTACACCTACAGCCTCGTGCACGCCACGTCCCTGAGCGATCTCTGTCAGCTGCACTGCCGGTGGCAGTGCGACGATATGGACTGATGGGGGTATTAGAACGGTAAACGAAAGCGAAACGAGAAATTTCGGTTATGGAGGATGCTACGCGTGGGAAATAAACGCTCATCCATGTCCCGGGTGTTACTTAATTGAGTGGACATGTACTACATATACATCTGATACCGACTGCCACATAGCCGATCCATACTCCGAGTCTACAGTCATCGACCTGACCTACTGCAATCAGGACAGCCTTACCGCCCACTTCGGGGGCGATTGTATATGTGGTGTTACGATTACGCCTACCTTGTCGCCGACACCTACCATCTCGCCAACGATCAGCCCGACCATATCGCCAACACCAACCGCATCGCCTACAGGGACACTGCCTCCTACGCCTACGCCTACAGCTACGCCCACACCGACACCCACGGCTACCCCGACGCCAACGCCTACATTGAACCCATCGGACTGGGTTTACCGACAGCAGGGCAGCGTTACCGCCAGCGGCGTCTGCGGCAACCTGTCCAATTACCAGATGAGGCTCGTAATACACAAAGGCGCCGGCAGCAGCACCGGCAGCGATATCTATCTGAACAATCATTGCCGCAATGACTTCGGTGACATCAGATTTACGAATATCGGCAGCACTATCTTCCTGGATTACTGGGTGGAGAAATATACATCCGGGGTGGAGGCTGTTGTGTGGGTGGAGTTCGACAACATATCCACATCAGGCACCGACTTCTACATCTACCACGACAACGCCAGCGCCACCGATATCAGCGATGGCAATGCCACCTTCATATTTTACGAGCCGTTCAATAACCTCGATGCCTGGACAGTTGTGGGTGGATGTTGGAGCGCATCAGACGGAGTGTGCCATTCACAAGGCGGCAGCCTGTCCTGGGAAGGCGGGCTAACGCTCAAGTCACCGCCAGCCACAGATTCACGCAGGGTATCATGCGATATGAAGATAGTAAGTGCTTGTACGAGCAACCGTCATATGGCACTAAGCGTCAAGATGAACGGTGCGTATCAAATCCTTTCTTGTAGTCTGCTGCACCGGCCCACTTCAGAACAGCGTTGTCAGGCAAGCGTTGGCAGCTGGAAAACGCCTCACAGTGTGAACTGCAGTGTAGATTGCCACACGTGGTACAGGCTGACTGCTGGTGTGAATGCCAGCGGATATGTGAAAACCTGGGTTGATGGTATGCAGATGCAAAGTTTCAATGACTCGGATTGGGATCAGAGCTGGACGAATATCGGGTTACACACCCAATACACTCATGCAGACTTTGACGACCTTTTCATAGCCAACTGCTGCGACCCTGAACCGGTGTTCGGTGCCTGGACTGAGGATCAAATGCAACCAACGCCCACACCAACGCCTTCATCCTCGCCTACGGCCACGCCGTCGCCGACGCCGACGCCAACCGCATCGCCGACACCCACACCCAGCGTCTCTCCCACGCCATCGCCCACAGGGACACTGCCTCCTACGCCTACGCCTACAGCTACGCCTACCCCGACCTGCTGTCTGAATATAAGTAGCGGTGTCAATTGCAACTTACTTAAACCTTGTAATGGTTTGAGCTGCTATGAATGTTACCCTTGTGGCACATGGGTACAGATTGAGGCTGTGGAGGTGTCATTGTGTGGGGTATTCTATAAGTGGATGGGAGATGTGGACACGGTTAGTGACATTTATTCTCCATGCACCTGGGTCAAGATGGATGGGGATTATGATATCTTTGCTATGTATGATGCATGGTATGGTTCACCGACGCCCACGGTAACGTCCACGCCGACGCCCACATCCATTTGGTGGGCCACGCCGACGCCTACGCTGACGGCCACACCATCGCCAACGACGACACCGACGCCTTCGCCCACGGAGCCGCCCGGTCCCGGCGATGTGAACGGTGACTACGTTATCAACTGCTGCGATATCACGCAGGTGGAGTTGTGCATCCTGTTCCCGGAGATGTATCCCAAGGAGGACTACCCCGGCTGGGATGCGGATGAGAACGGCGAGGGGCCGAACTCCGGTGACTTGCTGGCGGTGATCCTGCGCATACTGGAGCAGTGGCCGCCGTAGGTTTGGCTCGGCGCTAGGGTTTGCGCATCAGCTCGAACACCACCGGATTGTCCGGGTCGGGGCAGGCGACTGTCGTCTTATTCAGGTCCTTCTCCCAGGGGAACGCGCCGCCGTACTGCAATACCCCGGTGAAGGGGAACAGCGTGTAGAACGCCCACGAGCACATGCCCGCTGGCGTCTTGTCGCCGATGACGAATATATCGCCGGCCTTGTGGCCGGCAGCGCACGTGCCTTTTTGCGAAATAACCTTTGCTACAACTTCTGCCATCGCATCCCTCCCGTTAAAACAGATATACGCTCGACGGTGACTTCAGCCCCTTGTGCTCCAGTAACGCCGCGCTCAGGTACTCGCCGATGAGTATCAGGTCTTCCGCAGGCAGGTACTCCGCTGCCGTCGCATCGAACAGCACGTTGACCGATGGAGGCAGCCCCTCCTCGCCCAGGTACAGCACGACTGCCATGGGCAGTCGCGGCAGCGCCAGAAAAGTGAATGCGGCATCGCCGTTGCTGGACAGGCATCGGCCGCCCAGCGACTCGCAGGCCTTCTTAAATCCATCGATGTCGCTGCCGAAAGCCTGTATCAGCGGGTTGATGACAGTGCGCTGGAATACGCCGCCAGCGGACATGGCGCCGGGGAGCTGGCGGTAGGCGATCCACTCGTCGCCGCGCAGGTTGCTGGTGGGGCAATGGAAGGCGGACGGCAGCGCCCCGCTGGCGTGGGTCAGGTAGTGCAGCAGGGTCAGCTGCAGCCAT
>CAYRYW010000016.1:0-45121 GCA_964428725.1 uncultured Dehalococcoidales bacterium | reverse complement strand
GATCAATGCAAAAGAGAGGAGGTCAGGTGTCACTAATCATATGAACGAGTACACAGTCTTGACAATAGAGGCAGGGGTGCGTTAGACTTTCGAGGGTTGTTTGTGAAAGGTTTAACTATCGCTGCGATGATGGAGACAGCACCCCGCATGACATACAGGTCAAATAGACATGCAACGGTGAAGCCAGGTAAGGCGTTCAATACGCTGACCCCGGCTTTCACTCTATCTAAAGCATAAAAACAGAAGGAGGCAAGTAGATGACAGAGGGCTCAAAGATTTCCGATGAGATCAAATCGATGATCGGGGTATGGTCGGAGCCTGTGGTCCTACAGGTGGAGAAAGGGGCGATAGCACGCTATGCAGACGCTATCGACGACGATAACCCCCTCTTCCGCAACGAGGAGTACGCCAGGAAGTCGATGTACGGCAGCATCATAGCGCCGCCGGGGTTTTTCGGCTGGCCGGTTGGTGGCGGTAACATCGAGGCAGGCATGTCCCGTGTCGTTGGCGCAGTAGCGTCATCCGGAATGCTGCGCATACTCGATGGCGGCATAGAGCTGAACTTCTACGTCCCCGTGCGTGCCGGCGATACGCTGGTAACCTACGGGAAACTGGCGGATGCCCGTGAAAAGGAAACCAAATCCCAGGGCACGATGGTGTTTCTCATCATCGAGCAGAAGTACCTGAACCAGAATGGCGACCTGGTGGCTCTAGCCCGTCAGACACTGATCTGCAGTTAAATTAGGAGGAAACGACATGACGCATCATGATAAGAAACAGCTATATTACGAAGATGTGAAAGTCGGCGACGAGGTAACGCCGTTAGCCAAGGTAGCCTGCAGCCGCATGCTGGTGCAGTGGGCCGGCGCTTCGGGAGACTTCAATCCCCTGCACTACGAAGACAGCTTCGCTCAGGCGATGTTCGTTGGCAGCCCGATAGTGCATGGCCAGCTCAAGCGCGCCTGGCTGGGACACCTGATAACCGACTGGATCGGCGACGAGGGCATCGTCAAGATGCTTTCCTGCCAGTTCCGCGGCATGGACTACCCGCGCAAGATGAAGACTATGACCGAGCCCCACGATGGGGAGACGTGGTGGTGCAAGGGCGTCGCCACCAAGAAGAGGGAG
Organism: uncultured Dehalococcoidales bacterium; assembly: GCA_964428725.1. Lineage (GTDB taxonomy): Bacteria > Chloroflexota > Dehalococcoidia > E44-bin15 > E44-bin15 > CAYRYW01. The sequence continues at coordinate 43,993 of CAYRYW010000016.1, read as the reverse complement.
GAGAACGGCGAGTACCTAGTCGATTGCGACATCTGGGTAGAGAACGGCAAGGGCGAGAAGACAACCCCCGGAAAGGCGACGGTCGCGCTTCCATCTAAGAAGTAGCGGCGGAAGATAGATCAGATGGGAGACAGACTTAAAGGAAAGATCGCACTGGTCACCGGGGCCGGCCGGGGACTGGGTCGCGCGCACGCGCTGGCGCTGGCGGCCGAGGGCGCAAAAGTGCTGATAAACGACTTTGGCGTGGCCAGGGATGGCACGCGGGAGACAAAGTCCCCAGCCGATGAGGTTGTCGACGAGATAAAGAAGGCCGGCGGCGAGGCGGCAGCCGACTACGGTAATGTCGTCAGCCTGGCAGACTGCGAGAAGATGGTGCAGACAGCCATCGACAGGCTGGGGGGCATCCACATACTGATCAACAACGCGGGTGTGCTCCGCGACCGCATGGTGTTCAACATGAGTGAAGAGGAGTGGGATGTCGTTATCAAGACGCACCTCTACGGACACTGGAACTGTATCCGCGCGGTGTCCAACCACTTCCGCAAGCAGCGCTACGGCCGCATCGTGAATACCTCCTCCGAGGCCGGGCTGGGGAACCTGGGACAGGCGAACTACAGCTCCGCCAAGGAGGGGATCGTTGGACTCACCAGGACGGTGGCCCGCGACCTGGGCAGGTACGGCGTCATCTGCAACGCCATACGGCCGCGCGCCGGCACACGCATGACGCTCACCGATGACCTTATCGAGTCCTGGAAGAAGTCCGGCGGTGCCGGCCTGGCCGGTGGCAAGGATATAACCGTGGAGGAGTTCCTGCCACCGCCTGAGTGCGTGTCGCCCCTGGTGGTTTTCCTGTGCACCGACGAGGCGGCAGCGGCGAACATCAACGGGCGCACCTTCTTAATCGTAGGAGGCGGAGTTGGGCTGTACTCCGAGCCGGAAGTGATAAAATCCATCAATAAAGACCTGAAGAAAGATGGTATGTGGACGGTAGACGAGCTGGTGAAACAGGTGCCTGCCACATTAGCGGCTGGGTTGGTCAACCCATCGCCGCCCAAGCATTCGACGTAGAGAGAAGCGATCAGAAATGACGGGCAGGAAGGGTCAACCTTCCTGCTTCCTTTTTACAGCCGACTTCTGCCCTCGGGTGGGATGTGACAACCAGTCAGCGCGACGCACTTCCATAACGACGAATGTGCCGTTGTACCTTCGCCGTTTCTTCAACGGGACGAAGCCGCACTTGGCAAAACACTGTTGCGCCCGTATGTTCCACTCGAGGGTATGCAGGTACACCTTCTCGATATTGGTGGTGGAGAAGATATGCTTGAGCAGGGTGTTCACGGCATCGGTGCCGTACCCCCTGTCCCAGTAATCGCTGTCGCCGATCATGATCCCGATCTCTGCCTCCCGTTTGAGGCGGTCGATGTTATAATACATGCAGTTGCCAATGTGCTTGCCATCCAAAGCATCGATCGCGAATCGGCGGCGGCGCGGGCTGTGATAGCTGATGTCATCGGTATAGCTGACGAGGAAATGCTCGTACGGCACCCTGAGCGTCATCGCAGCGTCGAGCCGGGAGAGGCGCTCGTCGCTGCGCCATGCATAGTCGTTGGCAGCGTCCTCCAGCCTCTTGCCCCTGAGAACGACCTTAGCGCCTGTGATCCTGTCGGTCTCTATCGTATTCATAATGTGAACTTCAACGGGTCCCTGAGCAGATACATCTCGTTCAGGGAATCGCCGGCCGCACCGCTGATAGCCTTATCCGGATTGTGCAGGCACTCTTTGAGCGCAGCTTCAGCTTCATCCCCACCTATCTCGCCGATGGCAGCGATGGCTGCCAGCCGCACCTGTGCATCGTCGTCGTTGATAAGCTTTACCAGGTGAGGCACCGCCTCCTCCTCACCAATCTGCCCGCAGGCCCCTGCCGCCTCATAACGCATCTCGGCATCTTGGCTGGACAACTCCTCGATCAGTATCTCCAGCCATACAGGGTCGCAATTCCTCCCCATGGCATAGATCGCGCTCGCCCGCATGTGGCGATCGTCGCTGCGATATGCTTCACGGATGATACGCGTAACGCCGGGCAGGCTGAAACAGGCGATGGATTCGACGGAGCGCCTTCGCACCTCCAGCGATTCACCTGGTTTTGCGATCGCTGCGGAAAGCGCCCGTTCCACCTTCTCCCCGTAGCCTTGACCCAGTTTACCCAGCTCTGCCAGGAAGGCGAACCTGCCCAGTGCCTGGGCGGCGGCAGCGCGCACGGATTCCTGGCTGTCGCGCTCCAGCATCCCGATGAGGCGGTCGATGAACGGGCGCCGCTCGCACTCCCACAATCCCTCGATGGCTCCGATGCGTACGGCGGGATCGACATCATCGAGGCAGCCGAGGAGGATGCCATCGAAATCCAGCTCGACCCTCAACTCCGCCAGCTCAACCAGACTTTCGATTATCTGCCGCCGCCGCTCCGTGTTCATGCTGTTGTAAACATGCAGGAAGCGTTCTAGCCCCTCTCCGGATAGCGAGGACAGGTTGTCCAGTTTGTTCGGCGCTATCGGTCTATTTTCGTCACCAAGTTCAGACAGATACTCATCGAGGGCCATGGCCGTTCCCCATCATACCTTGCTGGCTACCGACAGGCTGGAAAGGTATATGGCGGGGGTCTTTATTGCGCCGCCAACCCACTCTGCCGCACTCCCGATAGCTGCGACCTGCTTGAGGGACTCGTAGATGTTCCCTGACACCATGGTGTTCTTTACCCTGCCGACCATGTGGCCGTTCTCAACCCTGTAACCCAGCAGCACATTGCCGCTGAACTCGCCGCCCAGCACATTCCCCTGCTCCGCCCCTATGAGCATCTCCACCACCAGCCCCTGCTGCATATCGCGCAGCATCTCATCGAAGGTTGTCTCGCCTTCATCTATCACGATGGCGCTTATCGATGGTGTCGGCAGGCCGCCGCGGGCACGATTGCCGTTACCTGTGCTGCTGCTCCCCGTGGCAGCCGCGGTCTGCAAATCGTAGAGGAAGCTGGCCACCACGCCGTTATCGATGAGACGCGTCCTGCGGCTGGGGACACCCTCGTCGTCGCAGGGTCGGCTGGCGGGACGGAAGTCTATCGTCGAATCGTCCCACACGGACAGCCTCGTGTCGAATATGCCCTGCCCCAGCTTACCCACCAGCGGGGACGCGCCCTCCATCACCATCTTGCCGTTGAACGCCAGCGCCAGCGGGGTAAACAGCGCGCTCCTCACCCCTTTAGGCGTGAGTATCACCGGCATTTTCCCGGTGGATACCGTCGCCGTCTCCCGGGCCAGCTCCAGCTGCTGTATAACCGAGTCGGCGATGTGGTCTATGCCGGCGATGGGGTGACACGAGCTGTCGCTATCGTGGACGAACAGCATATCGGTATCCCTGATCAGTGTGCCCTCTATACCGATGCTGAAATAGCTCTTGCGGTAGCTTGCCTGCCCGCCGCGGGAGTTCATGATATTGACCGCGACCTCGCTCATGGCCACCTCGGCATCGCATACCAGCTCTGGCGTATGGTCCAGCACCCGGGCGATGAGGGAGTTCCCCATGTCAACCATGCTGTCGATAGCGACTGCGTTCACCGACGGGTCGTAGACCTTCACCTGCGTATACTGCTGTGCCGGCGGCAGCTCGAACTTGGCGGTGGCGCCGAACTGCGATGTCTCCACCGCCATGTCCACCAGTTCCTGCGGGCGATCCACTCCGGTGGTGGTGGCGAATCCGATCCTGCCGTTCTTGATAATGCGCAGGGAAACCGAGGTCGCCTCGCCGGTCTCCAGCGTTTTCAGGCGGTTGGCCTCGAAGCCGACAGGCGTTTCCCTCAGCGAGACGTGAAATACCTCAGCCTGCTCAGCGACCTTCTTAGCCAGCTTCAGGATGTTCTCCACTACTTACCCCCCACCAGACAATCGCGTATGCGGATGTGCGGGCTGCCGTTGGAAACCGGCAGCGGCGATTGCGCCCCCTTGCCACAGCCACCACCCTGGTTCATCTCAAGGTCGTCGCCGATGGCATCGATCTTGCCCAGCGTAGTGAACACATTGCCGGACAGCACGATCGGGCGCACCATCTCCTCGATGCGGCCGTTGCGGATCATGTATGCCTCGCCGGCGGAGAAGGTGAACATCTCCATGCTGGTCATGCCGCCGTACCAGTTCCTGGCATACACCCCTTCCTTTATATCGGATATCATGTCCCGGAGGGACACGCCCTGCGGCTCGATGAACGTGTTGGTCATGCGGACTATCGGCTGGTGCCCGTAATTTATAGCTCGGGCGTTACCTGTAGGGCTCTCGCCCATCTTGGCCGCCGTCTCCCGCGAGTGCAGGCGTCCCACCAGCACCCCTTCCCTGATGAGATATGTCTTTGTCGAGGGCACGCCCTCATCGTCGTATTTATAGCTTCCGCGCAGTCCGGGTACAGCCGCGCCGTCCACGATGTTGAGGTGCTTTTCGCCGAACTTGCGCCCCAGAACCATGATCTCTTTCATGCGCTCATTCTCGTATATGAAATCGGATTCGGAGAGGTGGCCGAAGGCCTCATGCGTGAACACGCCGGCCAGCACCTGGTCCAGCACCACCGTATATTCCCCACCCTTCACCTGTGGTGCCGAGAGCAGCGCCACCGCCTTCTCGGCGGTCTCCCTGACCTCGCCGTGCAGGTTGCACACGAAGTCGAAGTCGCCGGGAGAGCCCAGGCTCAGCGATACCTGCTGCACGTCGCCGTCGGCGCGGGCGACCGCCACGACACGTATGGTGAGCCCCGCCTTGGCCTGCTGTATATAGCTGCCCTCCGAATTGGCGAATGTCAGCGATTTCCTGCCGTCGCCATAGGCTATCACGGATGTCTGTATCTTGGGGATGGACCATATTATCTCGTTGTACTCATCCAGCACCTGCTTCTTCCGGGACAGGGGTATGGTTGTTGCATCCTTTTCCACATCCGCAGGGACAGTATCGACTGCCGGCTCAACGGGCGCCATCTGGCTGCGCTCCCTGCCCACCAGTCGCGCCTGCTTCACTGCCATCGCTACCTTGTCACGCAGCCCATTCAACTCATTGAAGCTGACGAACCCCCATCCGCCGTTGACCAGGGCGCGGGCGTTTCCCCCTACGCTGGTGCTCAGCCCGATGTCCTCCAGCTCACGCCCGCGATACTGGATGCGGCTGGACTGCCGCTCCTCGAGGTGGATCTCGATGTAGTCGGCGTTTTGGCCTTTCAGGGCTGCAGCTATCCGGTCTCGCAATTTATCGCTTTTTCCCAAGGTGACCTCTGATGCGGTTATAGGGTCAGTTTACAAATGCGGACATCCATTGTCAATGACTGCCCTATATTTAGATACGAATACTATGATAAAATATCGTAAAGTAGTATTTATGGAGCGAAAGTGGCTGAGCAGGGGTTAATCGAGCAAAATCTACTGATTGTCCTAGTCGGCGTCCTCATAACCGCCCTTGTTGGCGGCTTCATCGCCCGTGCCCTGCGCCTGCCCGTCATCCTGGGTTACCTTGTCGGCGGTATTGTCGTTGGCCCTTATGGGGCCAGTCTGATTAAAGAAACATCCCAGATCGAGACTCTGGCCCAAATCGGGGTCGCCCTCCTGCTTTTCACCCTTGGCATGGAATTCTCCCTTAAATCACTGAGGAAAATGGGCAAGGTAGCCTTACTAGGCGGTTCCGGGCAGATAATCCTTACCATGCTCCTGGGTTTCGTCATTGGTATTTTGCTTGGCTGGCAGATAAAGGAAGCCGTGTTCTTCGGATTTCTCATCGCCCTTTCCAGCACCATGATTGTACTCAAGCTGCTTATCGATAGAGGTGAGCTGGACACCCCCCACGGAAGGGTCATGATAGGCATACTGCTGTTGCAGGACCTGGCGGTGGTGCCAATGATGGCTCTCGTGCCGGCATTTGGTGAGCCGGGATTGGGATGGGCTGTGGGCAAGGCGGCAATCATCACGGTGGTCTTCCTTGGAGCCATGTTCGTCATTGGGTTGTGGATCCTGCCATGGGTTATGAAACGGGTAGCCGCTGTGCGCTCTCGGGAACTGTTTTTACTCTCAATTGTAGGTTTCTGCCTGGCGATCGCTTTCGCTACTGAATATTACGGCATATCGCTGGCACTGGGCGCCTTTGTTGCCGGGGTGTTAATCAGTGAATCGGAATATGCCTATGAGGCTATCGCCGAGATAAGGCCGCTTCGTGATATATTCGCGACGCTGTTCTTTGTTTCCCTCGGCATGCTAATAGACTTGCGCTTTCTGCTGGATAATATAGGCTCAGTTATTGCCGTCGTAGCTGCCATAATCGTGGGTAAGTTCGCAATATCGTCACTCGTCCCACTGATATTCAGATATACCACTAAGACTATATTGTTCACCGGGGCAGGTCTGTTCCAGATCGGAGAGTTCAGCTTTGTGCTGGCCGCAATAGCTCTGGGAGCTGGTGTCATTCCTAAAGACGTGTATGACTTGACCCTGAGTTGCGCCGTAATTACCATACTGCTGACCCCTCTGTCTATGAGCGTGGCCTCTCTGCTATACAGGAAAATGATCCAGGGTGACAGGTTCGCAAAAATCCTGGCAAATCGCACCGACCCGGATTTCGGACGGGAGCTCCAGCTCAGCGGACATGTCGTTATTTGTGGATTCGGGCGTGTCGGACGCAACCTGGGCAAGGTCCTTGAGCGCAGAAATTTCTCGTACCTGGCAATAGATAGCGACCCCAACGTCATCGAGGAGTTGTGTTCCAAAGGGAAACCGTGTATATATGGAGACGCCAGCAATCCGGAGATATTATCCCGGGCTGTCCTGAACAAAGCGAAAGTGCTGGTAGTCGCTTTCCATGAGCCGATAGGCACGGAGATGGCTGTGAGGAATGCCCTGAAAATAAATCCGAGGCTGGATATTGTGGCCAGAGTCCACTCTAACGATGAGCGGAAGGCGCTCTCCGGAGTTGGCGTTAAGGAGATGGTGCAGCCCGAGTTTGAAACCAGCCTGGAGATAGTGCGGCACACCCTGCACCGCTTCGGTCTGACCGGTACCGAGATACAGTACATCATCACCGGCCTCAGGGAGGAGGGCATGGATTGAGCGCGCCGACTTCCGATGTGACACAGTTCATACTGGTCAGGCACGGGCAGACCGGATGGAACAGGCAGGAGCGGTTTCGCGGGCTGGCGGACATCGACCTGAATGAGGTGGGAGCGAAACAGGCGGAGGCGGTGTCGTACAGGGTCATGCAGTGGAAAGTGGATGCCGTGTATTCCAGCCCGTTGAAGCGCGCTGTCTCCACCGCTCAGTCCATCGCAGGCCGATTCGGGCTACCGGTCGTCACGCTGGACGGCATCATCGATATGAACTTCGGTGACTGGCAGGGACTGACGATCGAGGAGGTGAAAAACCGGTATCCGGAGCAATTCGATTTCTGGCTCAATAGCCCGCACAGGCTGGAGATCCCCGGCGGTGAAACGCTGGACGAAGTGCGACAGCGGGCGGTTACCGCCATCAATGGGCTGGCTAAGCAGCATGTGGGTCAGACGATAGCCATGGTGACGCATCGCGTGGTGTGCAAGGTGCTCCTCCTCGCTTTCCTCGGGCTGGACAACTCCCATTTCTGGCAGATCGCGCAGGACACCACGGCGGTGAACGCTTTCGAAATAAATAAGGGCGAACCCACCGTTACGCTTATCAACGACACCTGCCACCTGAAGGGTCTATGAAGATAGTACAGGTCATCCGACTTCTGGACGAGGGCTACGGGCAGCCTCAGTCCAGGCCTAAGCTGGATCCCCTGTCCGAGCTGGTTGCCACGATACTTTCCCAGAACACGTCCGATGCGAATTCGGGGAGGGCGTATCGCAACCTGATAGAGACATTCGGCAACTGGGATCGGGTTGCCGACGCCGGCGCCGATGCCATCGCCGCTGCGATTGCCAGCGGCGGGCTGAGCCTGGTCAAAGCGCCGCGCATCAAGTCGATACTAGAGATCATACGCCGCGAACGGGGCTCGCTGGATATGGGGTTCCTAGCCGACATGCCGCTGGACGAGGCGCGCGAGTGGCTGCAGGCGCTGCCCGGCGTGGGGCCCAAGACGGCGGCCTGCGTGCTGCTGTTCTCGCTGGGCAGGCCGGCGTTCCCGGTCGACACACATGTCTATCGAGTAGCGAAGCGCGTCGGCCTGATCTCGAATGGGGTGTCGCCTGCCGGGGCGCATCAGGTGCTTGAACAGGTCGTACCGCAAGATGCGTTCTACCGATTTCACATGAACCTGGTCAGGCATGGCCGGCAGGTATGCCGGGCGCAGCGCCCGCGATGCGGCGAATGTGTGCTCAGGGAAATATGTAACTATGCAAAGGGATAGATTCGAGCAGATGGTATCTGAAGCCTTAGACACCCTGCCAGACGAGTTCAGGGAGCGGCTGGAGAACGTCGCGGTGGTGGTCCAGGACTGGCCCACCCGCGCCCAGCTTTCCAGCGTCGGCCTCAGGTACCGCGAGGAGCTGCTGGGGCTGTACGAAGGCATACCGCTGACGGCGATGGGGAAGAGCCATGCGATGTCGCCGCCCGACAAGATCACCATCTTCCGCCATCCCATCGAGCTGACGTACCGCAGCGAGGAACGTATAGTCGCCGGCATCGCCGAGACGGTGAAGCACGAGATAGCGCATCACTTCGGCATCAGCGACAGGAGGCTCAGCGAACTCAAGCGCAGCAGAAGGTCATCGACAGGGAATCGAAAATCGAACGGGTCACGAGGGAGGCTTAGATGAAAACGAAGGTTGGCATTATCAACGTTACCGGCTACATCGGCATGGAGATCGCGCGCATTCTGCACGGACACCCGGATATCGAGCTGGCATCGATAACGGGTAGGAGCTCGGTGGGCCAGAGGCTCGGCGATGTGCTTCCGCATCTGGCCGACATCGATTTGCCCATCGAATCGAGCCTCGGCGACGTGTCTCTGGCGTTCTCGGCGCTGCCGCACAAGGAGAGCGCGGAGACCATCGCCAAGGCCCTCGAGCGCGGCATCCGGGTGGTCGACGTCAGCGCCGATTTCAGGCTGAAGCAGGCCGCCGAATACGACAGGTGGTACGGTTTCACCCACCCATCGCCCGGGCTGCTGGCCGAGGCGGTGTACGGTCTCGTGGAGCTTAATCGATCATCCATCGCTAAGAGCCGACTGATCGCCAACCCCGGCTGCTACCCTACCGGCGCCATACTGGCTCTGGCGCCGGCGGTAAAGGAGGGCATCATCGATCCGGAGATCATCGTCGATTCCAAGTCCGGCGTGTCCGGCGCGGGCAGGGCGCTCAGCCTCAAGGTCCACTTCGCCGAGGCTAACGAGAACGTCTCCGCCTACGCCCTCGAGGGGCACCGCCACCTGCCGGAGATCGTGCAGGAACTGGGTCGATTGAACGCGAAGCTCAAGCCGGCGGTCACCTTCGTGCCGCACCTCATCCCGATGAACCGCGGCATACTCAGCACGTGCTATGCGAAGCTAGCGAAACCGAAAGCCGATGTCGTTAAAATCTACCGCGACTTCTATCGTGACGAGCCGTTCGTCCGCGTCGTTGCCACACCGCCGCAGACCAAGCAGACTCTGGGCACCAACCTGTGCCTGGTCTACCCCACGATCGATTCGCGCACCGGCAGGCTCATCGTGGTCAGCTGCATCGACAACCTGGTCAAGGGCGGCGCCGGGCAGGCTGTGCAGAACATGAACCTGATGCTGGGCCTGCCGGAGACCACGGCGCTGAAATCGCTGGCGATATACCCGTAGGCAATCTCTTCGCTCTATGATAAAATACGAAGGTTGAGCTTGCCCCCATCGTCTAGTGGCCCAGGACGCTAGCCTTTCAAGCTGGAAACAGGGGTTCAATTCCCCTTGGGGGTACCACGATTACCCACTCACGCAGCCCGCATTTTATTGTTGACAAACACCCACCTGCGATGTAACCTTACTGCACGTCTTAAATGTATGACCCATGAATTGCTCATATCACCCCGAACGTGAAGCTGTGGGGAAATGCACATTATGTGGTAAAAACGTGTGCACCTACTGCCGCACCCTGTTCCTTGGAAAGACCTATTGCCCACAATGCCTTCAAGTTTTAGCGGACCAAGATACCGCTCCCGGTGGCGGGAAAAGCGCCAGACCCGCCAGACGCAGGGCTGCAGCTATCTTCCTAATTTTACTGAGTGCCCTTACGTATCTGCCCATAATAATCACCTGGGATGGCAGCCAGGCATTCTATATCGCTCTGATAACAGTGGCGATTGTTTCCCTAACCTTCCAGATATACCTATTGATAAAGAATACGTGGATCGCGTGGTGGGGCAGCACCATCGCATGGCTGGTGAACATAGTGATAGTAGCCGTATCATTCCTCCACTCAATAGACCCCACAGGGATGGTGTCAGTGGTTGCCATCATGTTCTTCGGTGCACCTGCAATAATACTCCTGCTCCATGGCAAGGTTTCAAATACCGCATTATTCGTATTGACAGGGACCATAATAATCCTTACGACTTTTTTCCTGTTCCTGTACGGTATTCAGGAACCACCCTGGTATTGAGCTATCAACGATATAAATCGTCTTTGAGCAAACAGGCGAACGCTCATCGGAGAATTGATTTTAACCAGTATCATGAATATAATAATCCAAACGCTTCGATATCTATAGAGTTGTCATAGATGATCAGCCTGTAAGTAGAAGCAGGAGGTGAGACATGTTCTGGTTTTTACCCGGTTTATTATCGTTCATTATCCCGATCCTGCTGATTGGGGCAGTAGTCTATCTTATCGTTCATCGACGTAATGCAGAGGACAGCTCCGCCATCTATGACATCCTGATGTGCTACTTCTACTTCATGATAGGCACCTGCGTGATCCTGACAGCGGCAGGTATAGGGACCCTGCTGTATGTCGCATTCCATCAAGCCTACGGCGGGGGTAATATGGGCAACCCCATAGCCCTGGGCCTTACACTGTCATTTACAGGCGCTATAATATGTACCCTTCATGTCTTAGGTAAGATGGCACTTGAGAAGAAGAACATAAAAATTACAAACACCATAAGGCGGATATATCTGTTCATCATGCTGATAATTTTCAGCCTGTCCGGGATAGTAGCATTGCCCATGGGTATATATGCCCTCGCCCACTACTACGTCGAGGGGTCACGGCACTGGGACGACCCGTCGGCGCCGCTGGCCACAGCGCTGGTGGTCGTACCGCTGTGGGTATACTACCTGATGCGGGTCATGCGTGAAGTTCACGCAAAGAAGGCGGAAACCCCTGTAAGCCCCGGGTAATAAATCCAGACGTGCGATACCCGGGTGAACCAGCCATACAAATCAGATGGTCGCTCGCACAGCCCGCAACGCCGATGGTGCTGACGGCCTTGCTCAGTCGTGCTGTCAAACGTCGCCAGCATTTGCCTTGTTCTCCTTGTATAGAGCTCCCTGCTCCCGCAGCAAATGCACGCAGTAGGAATTGAGGCTTTCCCCTGCACGGAGCGCTTTCACCGCAAGATCCTTGTGAAGTTCTTTCCCCACGCGCAATACAAACTTGCCTGAGTATTCCTTTCCCGCAGTCGGAGGCGGAAGGGGTTCGCCGTCTTCATGATACAGCCTGATCCACTCATCAACTGCCTGGCATAGCTCTGTATAGACGCTGGTTTCATTATCCCCGTGTATGCCTCCGAGCATTAGACCGGGACAGGTGCCAACGTAGCACTGGTCGTCTTGCGACCACTCTACAATCTTCAGGTATTTATCGCTTGCTTTCATTATTCCGACTCCTGAATGGCTTTCTCCAAGTCACGTTCCTGATACTGCTTGGCATCATCCCCCGGGTTGCCACTGATAGTAATCTTCGCTCCGCCGGGATGTTTGAAGTTCCGATGGTTCCCCTTGCCGCCACGATCTATAAAACTGGCCCTTTTCAAGTCCCCTATGAGCTCTCTGATCTTCCGTGGCACGTCATAATAGTACTATAATAGTATCACTAATGTCAAGAGGGACATCTGTTTTATCAAATGAAGAACCTTGTCGTTCAAACAAACGGGCTCAACGGCTTCTTTAAGCGGCGCGGCGATCCCTCAGCGATAGACCTTGTCACCGGAGATGAGGCCCATGATGCCATCGTTGCACTCGTTGCACACGAACCCGCGCTCGGTCCCGGATTTGGGGGCGAGGTTCTCATGGACCTGCACGCACGGCGGTAACTTCATCCTGGAAGCGATGCTGTCTGTATCCAGAACTACATCGAAGTAGACCCATTCGCGACAGTTCTTCGTCCAGACTGCCCCCCGACAGGTCTCCTTCACACCGGCTGAAATTAACTCAGCCTCGAGCGAACGTAGATGCTGACATGTCATACGCGATTACTCGACGTTAGTGTCTAACGAATAGAGAAATTGTATAGCCACCACTAAAATCAGTCAAATGTAAATCGGTGTGACTCTGTGGGGGAAGCGATACTGCAATGAAACTCACTGCGTTTTCAGGTGGTAGGCGGTCTCCTCGGCAAGCCGGCCGATGAGCTGCCTGACCGGCACTATCTCGGTACACCTGTGGGCGTTCGCCCCGGCAAAGGCAAACGCCTCATCAAACTTGCCCTCCGCCGACCTCAGCAGAACCTTGGCAATGCAATACGGTGCGTTTGTCGGATCGCAGTACTTCAAGCACTGGTAGGTACAATTGAAGGGAACCGTCTCGCCCCGCTTGATTCTCTCCACGAATGCGTTGTTGATCACCCTTCCCGGCATCCCCACGGGGCTCTTTATTATGGTGATGTCCTCTTTCCTGGCGTTCACATATGCCAGCTTGAAATTGAGGTGGACATCGCACTCGTCCGTGCATACAAAGCGTGTCGCCATTTGCACCCCGGAAGCGCCCATCCTGAGGACCCGCGCGATGTCCTGTCCGTCAAATATGCCACCCGCAGCGATAACCGGGAAAGGCGGATCGTAGGAACTGGCAAAGGCTATCACCTCGGAGAGGATCTCATCGAGCGTGGGGACCTTGCCGCTTACCAGTTCGTCATAGCTGAAACCCAGATGACCGCCTGCCATAGACCCTTCGACGACCACAGCATCCGGAGCCCTGTTGTAACGTTTCCATTTCCTGCAAATGATGCTCAGCGCCCGCGCGGAGGACACGATGGGGATGATGCAGGTGTTCTTCCTCGATACCAGACCGGGAAGATCCAGTGGGAGGCCCGCGCCGGAAATGATCATATCCACCCCTTCATCATCAGCGGTTGTGACCAGACTCTCGTAATGCGAGAGCACCACCATTACATTCACGCCTATAATCCCGCCATCACACTGTCTCCTGGCCTTCCTCACCTCTTCCCGCAGTGCCTGCTCGTTCAACCTGATAAGGCGGGACCCGGAAAGCCCTTCGAATTCCCCCAGCCCGATGGTAGAAATAACGCCAGCACAGCCTTCCCTCGCCACGGCAGCGGCGAGGCCAGCCCTGGATACCCTGACTCCCATGCCACCCTGTATAATAGGCGGGCTGATCTCCAGTTCACCGATTCTCAGCGGGGGTATCTTATCGTTTTGCACGGAATCTCAATGCAACAGTTGAGGCCTCTTGATGCAGTTCAAAGCTGCACTTGGGGCATGTCAACTTCGTATATTTACACACCAGCGACTCTTATTATAGGACAGTTGCACAACATTCGACAGGCAGCCATTAAAATCATTTATAGTTGGCCAGTCGTCTATTATTTTAACTTCTCTGCAGCAAATTGGCTACCCCTATTCTTTGATAGGGTGTGCTCCCTGCGACTAAAGCATAACGTTTGACAATATTAACGCTATATTTTATTATCGACTTGTGATACGGGGCTTTCGGGACAGGGATACGAAAAGGATTTTTCACCGCGAGGGTACCCGCAAGCTACCTGAGGATATACAGAAGATTGCTTTACGAAAACTTACGGTCCTCGATGCAGCCGAGACGCTCCAGGACCTGGCAACTCCTCCGGGTAACCGGCTGGAAAAGCTTGCAGGCGATCGAGTGGGTCAGCACAGCATCAGGATCAACGACCGCTGGAGGATATGCTTCCGGTGGAACGCTGGCGACGCTCACGACTGTGCCGAGCACTTCGTCCCGCAGCAGAACCTCCCCGATGCCATCAAGAACAAACGCTATTACCTCCCCAGCGACCAGGGCCACGCAAAGGATATCGACAGGCGTCTTAAAGGATGGAGGAAAGATGAGAAACGGGCGGACAAGGCGGGTGATTTAATTGAAAATGGTAACCAGTGTTGCATTTTTGCTCATTCTGTGCTTACCGATGTTGAGCCTGCTAGGCTGCGGTGCCAAATGCCCACAAGAGTCTAACCTACCGCCCGCTTCACTGGAGCGTTTCGATGAAGATGTGTGGAACGACCCGCCAAAGTACTACCACCCCTACATGCGCTGGTGGTGGCCCGGCGGAGCCGTTGATAAAGAAAGAATACAGCATGAGATGGACCTATTCCTGGAGGCAGGCTTTGGCGGAGTTGAGCTACAAGCGTACCTGCTCGGCCTTACGCCCCAGGAGATCAACGACGACCCGGATGTGCGTACCGTCGGCACAACAGGATTTTTTAAGAAAGTGCGCATCGCAGCCGAGGAAGCCTACAAGAGGGATATGTCCTTCGACTTTACCCTGGAGAGTGGCTGGCCCAGCGGAGGGCCGTTTATCTCCAGCGCCCCGGAACAGCAGCTCCTCATGAGTGAACTCAACGTCAGCGGACCGGCGCTGTACGAAGGCACGCTACCGCCGCTTGAGCCACCTGGCTACTATGACATAGTCAACAGTATTATGGGTGTCCTTGGGCCGTTCGATACCGATGCCGAGCTGGTGGCCGTTACCGCCGCGCGCGTCGTCGATAATACTACAGTGCCACCGCCCCTAGACTCGTTCACCGATATCACCAGCATGGTTCATAACGACAACATAAGCTGGCAGGTCCCATCCGGCACGTGGAAGATATTTGCCTTCTACCGTAACCGAACCGGGCATCACCCCGCCGGCGCCGCCTACCCCGGCGAGGCCAACGCCTCACCGGTGGCCGATCACCTTGATCCCATGGGCGCGCAGGAGTTTATCGAAGGGTTCGCTGACCCGATGCTTGCAACGCTTGGCTGCTACGCACCGGACACCATCTTCCTGGACAGCTTCGAGATGGTGGGGGAGCTACCGTGGACGCCGTTGTTCCTGCAGCGTTTCCAGGAGATGAAGGGGTACGACCTCACCACGTACCTGCCGCTGGTATTTCAGCAGGGTGGCGAGTCCAAGTACACCACCATCCTGCAGGACATGTTGGGGGAGGAGCCCGTGCCCGCCTACGCTTCTGACGACATCGGAACAAGGGTGCGCGAGGACTACGAGGATGTGCGCTCCGAGCTGTTCATCGAAAATTTTGTGGAGCCGATACGAGACTGGGCGCATGACAACAACATGTCGTTCCGTATGCAGGCACACGGAGGTTGGGCCAACTATCTGGACGCATATGAATTAGCTGACATCCCCGAATCGGAGGGGTTGTTCGGCGGAGGGTCATACGATTTCCTCAAGATGGCGTCATCAGCGGGGCACACCGCCGGGCGCACCTTCATCTCATCGGAGAGCTTCGTCGCCCTGCATCTCGACCCCAGGGCAACAACACTCGAAGACCTTTATCTCCTCGCCGGGCGTGCGTATAGCGCCGGAATCAACAGGATCATCTATCTGGGTTATCCTTATCTCTATATTCTGGAAAATGGGAAACGTTTGTACGGATACCCGGCACGTGAGGAGCGTCAAGACGATATGGTAGCTGCTGGTCCCTTAGCCTTCACCACTTGGTTCGATGAGGATAGTCCACTGTGGCCGGATATGCCATCGTTCAACCTGTATCTGTCGCGCCTGTGCTACGCCCTGTCATTGGGGACACACCGCGCCGGGGTGGCCTGGCTGCAGCCCGACTGGTGCTTCCCAGATGCGACCGTGCTCCAGGTCATGGGCTTCCTCCCTGAGCAGGGCGAGTCCGACACCAGCCTGGCGCTCAAGCGCGCCGGCCTAGCCTATGACCGCGTCAGCCCCCGCGGCCTGACCAACGCCAGAGCAGCCAACGGCAGCTTCAATGTCGGCGCCGCCACCTACGACTGCCTGCTGCTGACCAACCTCAGCGTGGCCTCGCCGGAACTGATGGCATCCATTGAAACGATCGTGGACGCCGGCATCCCGGTCATCGTCATGGGAGGACTGCCTGACCGAGCCCCCGGCCTCGGCGATTACGAGCAGAGGGACGCTGCCACGAAGTCGAGTGCCACGCGACTGCAATCGAAGACCATAGCAATAGAAGGAGCAGATGAGCTGGGTGACGCGCTCGACGACGCGGGCCTGCAGCCGCCGCTAACGCCGGGCGATGGTGGCGAGATGATGTTCGCCATGGACCACCGCCAGATCGAGAACGGCGACATCCTGTTCATGTTCAACGAGGCAGAGAATGAGCGCTCGCAGTCGCTGGATGTCAACCTTACTGCCCAGCGCGTGCTGGTTTTCGACCCGGAGACAGGCGAACTGACTCAAGAAGCGAAGCCGGATGCATCGGGGCAGATATCACTCGACCTGACGATCCCGTCCTACCGGTCGCTGGTGCTGGTGGTGGAGAGATAGCGAGGTAAGTTATTAGGAGAAGTAAAATGACAACCAAGAAGATGGCACCGGTACATCCGGGTGAAGTCCTCAACGAGGAGTTTTTGAGGCCGATGGGGATCAGCCGGTACCTTCTGGCGAAAGATATAAGCGTGCCTCCGCGACGCATCAACGAGAACGTTCACGGTACACGGGCCATCTCATCTGATACTGCGCTGCGCCTGTCGCGCTATTTCGGAACATCCGAACGTTTCTGGATGAATCTGCAGGCCAGATACGACATAGAGGTCCACAAAGACCGCCTTGGCGACACCTTATCGCGTGAAGTTCATTCGCTGGCGAATCCACGCTAGGCGATACACCCTTTACTTCAGTCCCTGCACCAGCACAAGCTAATTCACTTCGGATTAAACGGCGGCTACTACAATATAGTCGGACAGGCTCCGGTTCTAGCTCCTGAGGATATACTCGCTCATTGTCGAAGTGCGTATCCTGCGTATCTCCAGGAACGAGGTCACGCTCCTGTACATGCGGTACATGTTGCGAGCAAGTTGAAACACGTTCTTCGCCCCGTAGAACAGGAATGGGTTGGTGATATGCCTCGCCGAGGGCCACGCCTCCTCGACGATGCCCTCGAACGGCGGGGCGTCCGCCGTCAGCGACTCCAGCACCACGTTGCGGATGTAGCGGGCGCGCGGCTGCATCGCCTCAGACACCGGCGACTGCGTGCCGTGCCACCTCTTGATCCACTCCTCCCGCGACAGCTTTTTGGGACGTTCCATCAGCGTTACAGCTATCACCACCGGCGACCGCTGGCCGTCGGGCCAGTCGCGCTGGCGGAAGTGGCGGTTCCCGCCGTATTCGGTATAGATGGATTCCTCCACCAGGTATCCCGCGATACGGAAGCCGTGCGATTCCAGTACCTCCTCGATCTCGCTGTGCCGTTCAACGTCATCGACCCAAAGCGATATCTCAGCGCTTATCTCCGGCCCTGGATACAGCTTGGGTGCCGGCGACCTCACCCGCGAGAACTCATCGTCGATGTACATGGTGAGCTTTTTCACGCCTGCATCGTACAGCTTCTGCCGAACATCGCTCAGCAGGACTTCCCGATTGCGTTCCCCGGTCTGGCCTTCAGGTGCCCACAGGACATATATCAGTTTGACCATGCGAAACCTCCCATATCGAAATTCGACGAATATTGTATCTCGATTGTATCCACCAACATACCGCGCTAACCTGCCGCTGTCAATATCGCCCCGTGCCACCTGCAATTCGACCGCGAGACATTCTGCGTCGGTCGCTGACAACGATATGCGGCACTGCAAACGAATCGGGTTCTACACTAAATCGCACAAACCTCTACAGCACAAAGTGTGCTGCGAACTATCATGCCACTTGACCGTCGATCGATCAGGTGTTAGTATTCCCTAACATAGTAAAGATCTCGGAGGGCATCGATGAAAACTCTCAGACGCGGAACAGGGATACATCTACTGCTTGTCATGGTAATGCTGTCACTGACCATCGCCGGATGCAACATCCAGAAATCACAGCCGGAATCAACCGCCACACCGACCCCGACCGTGTCCGCGACTGCTACGCCGGGAGCGACGCAGGTGTCACAACCGCCAGCCATCCCGCCGATGGAGACGTTCCTCATCCCCTTCGACGCCTTCACGGGCAATGAAACCAGCGCTGTCCCCTCCGGCACCGAACCACGCATACAATTCACTTCGCTGGTAGTCCCCGACGGCGGAGAGTTACCGGTGTCTCCAGCCGCGATAGGCGATAAATCCAACTGGAACCATGCGACCTTCAATGTCGGTTTCTGGAACGTAGTTGTAGTGGTGGGACTGGCCGTGCCGGTGGCAGCATTTGCGGCGTCCTTCCAGAATATCCCGCTGCAGCAGCCCGATGGCTCTTGGGTCTGGTCGTATTCGGTAAGGATCGGCAGCACCGTATACAGCGCGGAGCTGCACGGGGAATACATCGCTCAGGGGGTGCGCTGGGAGATGCGGATATCGAAGGAGGGCGGATACCAGGACTTCCTGTGGTATTACGGCGAGAACAATCTGCCCGCAACCGAGGGCTTCTGGATTATGAAGGAGAGCCCGGAAAAGCCGAACGACCTGCTGCGGATCGACTGGTCCCGCAGCATAGCCGATGGCACATACGCCATCAGGTACACGAACATAGTCCCCGGCGGCCCGGAGAACGGCGGCTATATCGATGTCCAGTATACCAAGGAGATTCCATACGATTACCTGTGGGATATATATAACAAGGGGCAGGACAACCACACATATATCGAGTGGAGCGATTCTACCAAGGAAGGGCGCGTCCAGGATTTCAAGCACTTCGGCGACGACGACTGGCACTGCTGGGACAGCGGTCACATGAACGTTGCCTGCCCGTCGGGGACATAAGGTGCTGCTTCGACCTCATCGTGCTGCGCAACGACATCGCGCTTGGGGTGTCGTCACTGCAGTTACATACGCTGGCTGATCGGTTGCGATGCATGCTGTTTGGGTGCGCGCCATGCGGCGACAGTCGCAGCGAAACCCCTCTTAATAACTGGCATTGCGAGCGAATCGAATTCTACCATGGTCTGCATCACGGCTTTGTGACAGAAGTCATACATTGACAAACCACTGCCAAGATAGTATAAGTAACAGCACCTGCGTCGATAGGAACAGATCACGATGGAGGTATATTATGACTGAAGACAGCAAGAGCCCGGTAACGGGCAGGAGGGGCAAACCCATTGCTGGCGGCGGCATGTCTAACCGCGACTGGTGGCCCAACCAGTTGAACCTCAGGGTACTTCATCAGCACTCCCACAAGAGCAACCCGATGGGCGAGGCGTTCAACTACGCTGAGGAGTTCAAGAAACTGGACCTGAAGGCGGTGAAGAAGGACCTCCATGCGCTGATGACCGACTCGCAGGACTGGTGGCCGGCCGACTGGGGTCACTACGGGCCGCTGTTCATCCGCATGGCGTGGCACAGCGCGGGCACCTACCGCATGGGCGACGGCCGCGGGGGCGCAGGGTCCGGCTCCCAGCGCCTGGCACCCCTCAACAGCTGGCCCGATAACGTGAACCTGGACAAGGCGCGCCGCCTGCTGTGGCCGATCAAGCGTAAATACGGCAGGAGAATCTCATGGGCCGACCTCATGATCCTTACCGGCAACGTCGCCCTGGAGTCGATGGGATTCAAGACCTTCGGCTTCGCCGGCGGGCGAGAGGACGTCTGGGAGCCGGAAGAGGACATCTACTGGGGGGCCGAGGGCGAGTGGCTGGGCGACAAGCGCTACTCCGGCGAACGGGATCTCGAGAACCCGCTGGCCGCCGTGCAGATGGGCCTGATCTACGTCAATCCGGAAGGGCCGAACGGCAACCCGGACCCGGTCGCCTCCGGCCATGACGTCCGGGAGACCTTCGCCCGCATGGCCATGAACGACGAGGAGACCGTCGCGCTGGTCGCCGGCGGGCACACCTTCGGCAAATGCCACGGCGCCGGCCCCGCGTCCCATGTCGGCCCTGAGCCCGAGGCCGCCCCCATCGAGGAGCAGGGCCTGGGCTGGAAGAGCAGCTTCGGCAGCGGCAAGGGCGGCGACACCATCAGCAGCGGCCTCGAGGGCGCCTGGAAGCCGAACCCCACCAAGTTCGACCTGGGCTACCTGCGGGTGCTGTTCAAATACGATTGGGAACTGGTCAAGAGCCCGGCCGGCGCGCATCAGTGGCTGGCCAAGGACGTTGACGAAAAAGACATGGTGGTTGATGCCCACGACCCGTCGAAGAGGCACCGGCCGATGATGACCACGGCGGACCTGTCGCTGAAGTTCGACCCGGTCTACGAAAAGATCGCGCGGCGCTACCTGCAGAACCCGGATGAATTCGCGGACGCATTCGCCCGCGCGTGGTTCAAGCTGACGCACCGCGATATGGGTCCGCGCGCGCGCTATCTGGGCCCGGAGGTCCCTGCCGAAGAGCTCATCTGGCAGGACCCCATCCCCGCGGTGGATCACAAGCTGATCGGCAAGCAGGACATCGCCTCCCTCAAGGGCAAGATACTGGCTTCCGGCCTGTCGGTGTCGGATCTGGTCTCCACCGCCTGGGCCTCGGCGTCCGCCTTCCGCGGCTCCGACAAGCGCGGCGGGGCCAACGGCGCCCGCATCCGCCTCGCGCCGCAGAAGGACTGGGAGGTCAACCAGCCGGCCCGGCTGAAGCAGGTGCTCAAGACGCTGGAGGGCATCCAGAAGGAGTTCAACGGCGCCCGGTCGGACGGGAAGAAAGTCTCGCTCGCCGACCTGATCGTCCTGGCCGGTTGCGCCGGCGTGGAGCAGGCGGCGAAGAACGCCGGTCACAAGGTGGCGGTTCCCTTCACGCCGGGGCGCATGGACGCCTCGCAGGGGCAGACCGATGCGGACTCCTTCGCCGTGCTGGAGCCGAAGGCGGACGGCTTCCGCAACTACCAGAAGGCGCGCTATACCGTGTCGGCCGAGGAGCTGCTGGTCGATAAGGCGCAACTGCTGACCCTGACCGCACCGGAGATGACGGTTCTCGTCGGCGGCATGCGCGTGCTGAACGCCAACTTCAAGCAGTCCCGGCACGGCGTCTTCACCGGGAAGCCGGAGGCGCTGACCAACGACTTCTTCGTGAACCTGCTGGACATGGGCATCGAGTGGAAGGCGGCCTCGAAGGACGCTGACGTGTTCGAAGGGCGCGATCGCAAGACGGGCAAGGTCAAGTGGACCGGCACGCGCGTCGATCTCATCTTCGGCTCCAACTCCCAGCTCCGGGCCATAGCCGAGGTCTACGGAAGCGCGGACGGGCAGCAGAAGTTCGTGAACGACTTCGTGGCGGCGTGGGACAAGGTGATGAACCTCGACCGATTCGACCTCGCCCGGTCGTAGCATCAGGGTCGATTGACAAATAGCTATCGTTGTAATATAACGGTAAGCGTCGATTCAGAGCCGGAAGGAGGGCTATTATGCCGGAGCAGAAAGACGGTTGCGTGAAGCCGGCCAAGGGGCCGATAGCGCCTCAAGCCGAGTCGAAAGGCTCGGGCGGGGCAGCCGAACCGGTACAGGAGGTCGTTAAGATGTCAGCACGTGTCGGGAATGAAGCCATCGATTTCGAGGCCAACGCCTATGTGGAGGGCGCGGGCTTCAAGCAGGTGAAGCTGTCGGACTACAAGGGCAAGTGGATCGTGCTGTGCTTCTACCCCGGGGATTTCACCTTCGTCTGACCGACGGAGCTGGCGGCGGTCGCCGCCCTGTACAAGGAGTTCAAGAAGCTGGGGTGCGAGGTGCTGTCCATGAGCACCGACAGCCGTTTCGTGCACAAGATATGGCAGGAGCAGGAGCTGTCCAAGATGGTCAAGGGGGGCGTGCCGTTCCCCATGCTGTCGGATGCCGGAGGGGCCATCGGCAGGATATACGGCGTCTACAACGAGGCCGCCGGCGTGGACATCCGCGGCCGCTTCATCATCGACCCCGATTTCGTGATCCGCGCCATGGAGGTGCTGACGCCCGAGGTGGGACGCAGCCCGCAGGAGATGATACGGCAGGTGAAGGCGTTCCAGCACGTGCGCAAGACCGGCGAGGTGACGCCATCCGGCTGGCAGCCGGGGGACAAGACGCTCACCCCCGGCCCGGCGCTGGTGGGCAAGGTGTGGGAGGTGTGGAAGCCGTAGTCGCGATGTAACAGTCGCACGCACTGAAGTAATGAGGGGCGCCTTTCGGCGCCCCTTTTGTGCATATATGTCTCCGCGAGTTCACAAAGCTAGTGATACGCTAGAAGATAATGGAGTGTAGCCCTTGTTAGCAACCCCCGGACTCTTCAAGATTGGACTTACCAAGATTACATGACTGGCATAGAGTTTGAAGATTTTCCAAGGAGGTCTCGCCTCCTTTGCTCCACGGCACTATGTGATCTACATGAAGAATTATGCCAGGACTTTTAGCCGGACTTGCGCCGCAATGCCGACATGAGAAACGGTCTCGATTCATTACTTTAAATCTAAGACGAAGGGATGGCTGCCGTGGAGTGGGCAGCGAACGTTTGGATATAGTTGTCGAGCCCTTGACGAAGCTATCAGTGTCTTCTTCAGCGTTAACCCACTGAATGAATTCCTCAAGAGCTTTTCGCCAAGTTCCGAAATGCCTTGAATAAGTTCCTTTGCTTATACGAGAAAGGGACCTAATCATTTCATTCTGTCGTGGCTGCCTCCCTATTCGAACCCATACCTCTTCAAGATTTTCAAAAAGCTCTTCTTTTGTGAGACCAACTCGCCTTCCTATTTTTAGGGCAGCTCTTTCTAAGGCGGAATTCCAAGTGCCGAAACGGTCCTCAAGCGTTACTGATCTGCACCTTCCATAGACGTCATACTCACGATAGGTTACGGTATCTCGTTTTAGTTCATTTGCAACGCGCTTTAAATCGTTCAACAGTTCCTCATCTGTCAATCCGCGATTCCAAGGTTCTAACTCAAAGACTGGCCTTTCAGGATTATTCCCATTCATCGTTCATCACCGTTCGTGTAGCTAATGTTAGTTCTTACGCTTGTTTTATAGATGGCAGAATTATATATCCTTTACTGAATGCCGATCAAATCGCACAGGCGTCGGTATTCATCGAGCATGCTGTGTATGTGGTGGAAGTAGCATACATGAACTACCTGCGCTTGCTCTTCTTAATGACCGCGGACGCCAGGGGAGCGACCACCAGCCACAGCGCTATCGTGATCAGCATGGCAGTCGTATAACCTATGGTCCGCGCGCCGAAATCCGGCGCGATGATGCCCCAGAAGATCATGGTCAGGAAAGAGCTGAAGAAGAATCCGGGTATGGCCGCCGATATCGCGATATAACCCATGTCAGGCCTCCTTGCCGATTTATTATCTCCTTATACTCTCCATATCGTCAGTTGTCAATGCCTTGAAGTATAGGTTCATACCAGTTATAATTCGCACAGCTTATGTTGATGCGCGGCGTTCCGCAAATATACGCCTTGATATGATGGAGCGCCACGATAGCGCGGCGAACGGCGCTGGCGAAAGGGGGCCGAAATGAGAACATTTGTTACCCTTTTCAGCGGTATCCTGGTGACAATAGCGGTATTCCTCAAGTGGCTGGGCGTCGGTGAGGATATGGCAATGTATCCCGGCCTGACCGCCACCGGCTGGGGTGTGATCGGGGGCGCCGTCGAGTGGGTGAATATCACCGCGCCCATCTTTGTGCTGACCGGCGGCATCCTCATGGTTCTCTGCTCAATAGCGGCCCTGATATTACCATCGATTACAACCATGTCGCGGGGCGCACTTACGGTCTTCGGCATAATCGCCCGGATAACCGCCCTGCTGGCGCTGCTGGGTGCTTTCTGGTACATAGTCGATGTCATCAGTATACCCGGCGTGGAGACTCACTCATTTGGCATCATCGGCTATGGGGTGTTCATCGCCCTGGTTACCGCCGCCGTGGGACTGGCTCTGGGAGGGGTAAACATCGGTACCGTGCTGCGCGAGGAGAAGATACCCGGCGCGCTGGGACGTGACCTGAAGACATCGCGCAGGGTCGCCACCTTCTCCGCTAAAGAATATATAGAAAGCAGGGAGTCAGCCCCCGCGAAAGCTGCACCCGGCACTACTGTGGGTTTCAGGGAGGAAGCGCCGGAGAAAGGCCCCGTTTCGGATGCGCCTCGCGCTTCCCGGGAACATTTCGAGCGTGCCTCCCAACTGGAAGCCCTGGGGCAATACGACAAGGCACTGGCGGAGTACAGCCAGGCAATAGCCAACGATAGCCGGTACACGCTGGCATATTTCAATCGCGGCTCGCTGCTGATGATGCAGGGCAAGAAGGCGGATGCCACCGTCGACTTCAAAAAGGTCATCGAACTGGCGGACAACCCCGACCTGTCCCGGATGGCGGAAAGCCGTATATCCCAGATGCAAAAGTAAGCGTATGTTGCTCAAATTGATGCTGCTGTTCACCGTCATACCTCTGGCCGAGCTCGGTCTGCTGGTGTATCTCGGCACGCTGATCGGGTTGTGGAACACCATAATCATCGTTGTGGCAACAGGCATAACAGGGGCCGTGCTGTCGAGAAGCCAGGGCATCGCGGTGCTGCGCCGCATCCGCAACAGCCTGGAACAGGGCGCCATGCCATCGGATGGAATCTTTGACGGCGCGCTGATACTGGTTGCCGGCCTGCTCCTGATCACCCCCGGCGTGGTGACCGACCTCATCGGGTTCGCCCTGCTGATACCGGCGACGAGGCGATGTTTGAAAACGCCCATACTCCGCTACCTCAGGCGGAAGGTCGAGTCCGGCGACGTATTATACTGGCACATGCATCGGGGTTGACCGTCTATGGCTGTCAAAGGTTATCGCACGCCGTCATGGTATCGGGGGAAGGGCTTCGCCGGCAGAAAGCAGTCGAAGCCGGTGAAAGCGAGTGCAAAGATGCCCGCGAAGACAACAAACAAGCGAGGGAAGTGAACCGGATTGCTGCATTTTATACTCAAACGGATCGGCAACTGGAAAACCCTGATGTGGATCGTCATTATCATCGGGTTGATCGGCGTTTCGTATTACTACGGATTCAAGGGCATGGGTGAAACTTCCGTTGAGAGCTACGACGAGGTCAGGGACAGGATACAGCAGGCGGTGACGGCATACAGCGATGATCATGAAGGAACATTGCCCACATTGAACCGAACCGTCACTGTCGATAATACGACGATGCACCTGATAGACCTGTGCCAGCTGACATACAGGGGCGAATTCCTGCCGCGTGTGCCCCCCGGCTGCGCCTATGACAATTGCGTCGCCGGACGCTGCATGTGCACCAACGGCAGCTATATATGGACGGTGGATGCTGTTGGCAATGTCTCCTCGACATGCATCGCTCTCGGTTGTGAAGCCTATCAGGCGGATGGTTATCAGGGCGTCTGGCCATAATGGATGAGAAGGTTATCAGGACCGACGACGAGTGGCAGCGACTGCTGACCCCGCAGCAGTATGAAGTCACGCGCCGCAAAGGGACCGAGCGGCCGTTCACCGGCAGGTATCACGATTGCCAGCAGGATGGCTTATATCGCTGCGTATGCTGTGGCAATGCCCTGTTCGACTCTAAATCCAGGTTCGATTCGGGGACAGGCTGGCCCAGCTTCTGCGCCCCTGTGTCGAGCGAAAGCGTGGAGGTGGCGCCGGACACCAGCGCCGGCATGGTGAGGACGGAGGTGCTGTGCAGCAGATGCGGAGCGCACCTGGGGCATGTTTTCGACGACGGCCCGCGCCCTGCCGGCACGCGTTACTGCATCAACTCTGCCGCTCTGGATCTTGCAGAAGACAAACGGGATAAAGGGATTTGAATCCCATTCCGTTACCTCTCGATTCAACTGAACACGTATTGCGACCAGCCTGACGACGGGATGATCCCCGGTCAACCGGGCGCAGGTGTTATGTAATGGGCATTCGGGTGCAAACGATAATTGCCAGGGTGAAGGCAAGGCTGGCGGACGAAAAGGCTCATGCCAGGGAAAGGTTCAGGCCAAGCACCGCTACAAGGATAATTGAAGCCTTCCTGATGGCGCAGCTTGCGGGTGTGCTGCTTGCCCTGGTCGCAGAGCCGTTGGGCTTCATAGCGTTTCTTATTGGACTGGCCGTATTTTTAACCCTGATGCTGCGCAGCCAGACCGATGCGGTGCATTTCCGTTTCGGTCTGATATTCGGTTCAGAATGCCTCCTGATACCCATCGCCGTCAGCATGGCTCTGCAGGACATGAATAGCAGCATCTGGGGCATCGATGCCGGTATCTGGCTGGCGCTGTCCATACCGCTGGGCGTGATCATGGGGCTGTCTTCCCTGTTCATAGCCATATTCTTTTTCCGGGATTAGCGATGAGGAATGTGCTGCAGCGTCTCTTTTTAACTCGACCGACTTGACAATCGACACTGATAATACCATAATTCGGTTGATTCAAGGGGACAACAGGAGGTGCAAAATGGCAGGAAATAAAATACAGTTCGTCTCAAGAAGGGCAGGCGGATTGCCGCCATGGGCCATATGGGCAAAAGTTGCGATGGCCCTTGTCATTATCGCGGCGGTAAGCATAGCCGGCTGCGGGATGCAGGTGAACCAGGCGCCTGTAATCAACAGCCTGACAGCCAATCCCACCACCGTCTCCACCGGCGGCAGCTCCACCATAACATGCAACGCCACCGACGCCGATGGCGACACGCTCACCTATACGTGGTCATCCACAGCAGGAACCGTCACCGGGGCGGGTGCGTCTGTCACATGGATGGCGCCCTCTGTCGATGGAACGTATACCGTCACCGTTACAGTCGCCGACGGCAAGGGCGGTACGGCTACAGACAGTGTCGACATATCGGTTATAGTGGGCAACAACCCGCCGGTAATCGCCAGCGTCGTGGCTGCCAGCCCCAGCGTCCCTCCCGGCGGGACCACCGCCGTGACCTGCACAGCGACCGATGCCGATGGCGATACGCTTACCTACACGTGGAGCGCCCCGAACGGCGGCGCCATCACCGGGTCTGGTTCCAGCGTCACGTGGCAAGCGCCGGCGGCAGAGGACACCTATACAGTCGCGGTCACCGTCAGTGACGGGCAGGGTGGGACGGACAGCGGCAGCACCAATATCGTGGTCATATTTGTATCCACTACCGGCTCAATTGACGTTCAGTCCAACCCGTCTGGAGCCAAGGTATTCCTCGACGGGGTGGATACACATAATATTACCCCGTATGTACTCACAGGTGTTCCTGCAGGACCACACACGATCATGCTGAGAAAGAACTTCTACAAGGATGAGCAGTCTGTGGTGAATGTTCCGGCGGGCGGGACACAGTATGTCAACTGGGCGCTCACCTATACGGCGCCGACCACAGTAACCATACAGCCTGGTGCCGCAGACGGCGATGACGCCTATGTATGGAGCGGTTCCAGCGCCAGCAACTATGCTGCGATCACACACCTATATACCAGCGTGCATGATCCAACCAACATCTGCAGAAGCTACCTCAAGTTCGACCTGAGCGGGATACCTGCCACTTCTATAGTAACCTCAGCCGACCTCGGCCTGCGTTATGATGGTGACGGCGCTTCCGCAACAACTGGGCCTGTCGGCGCTTACCGTGTAATTAGCACTTGGGACGAGGGAACTATCACCTGGGACAACCAGCCCAACTGCGCTGCCAGCCCGGTGGATTCGATCCCCGTACCTGTATACACATCGACTATATGGCTTTACTGGGAGGTCGATAGCTTGGTTCAGAACTGGGTTGACGGTTCCGTTGCCAACAACGGGGTGATGCTTGCTGACACCGACGAGAGCACGGTGGAGGACTATAAGAACTTCCGCTCGTCAGACCATGCCACCGCAACGGATCGCCCCAAGCTGATTATCCAGTACTACGATCCTGTTCCATAGTTATAGTTGGGGGGCTGGGGCTTCCCCAGCCCCCTTTTTATACATGCGAGTTCGATAATGAAAGTCTTACTGACGGGCGCATTTGGCAACGTAGGCTCAAATGTGTTGCAACACCTCATCGAGCAAAAACACCACGTTACGTGCTTCGATATCAGGACAAGGGCAAACGCCCGGGCTGCGAATCGACTCAAGGGCAAGGCCGATGTCGTGTGGGGCGACCTGCGGCGTCCATCCGACGTCGAGAGTGCTTTCAACAGTCACGACGTGGTAGTTCACCTCGCATATATCATCCCGCCGGCCAGCGAGAAAAATCCAGCCTGGGCCCGGGAGATAAACGTAGGCGGAACCGCGAACCTTGTAAACGCCATGAAGTCGCTGCCCAACCCGCCAAGGCTGATATTCTCCTCATCGATAAGCGTTTACGGACCTACGGCCGATAAGGAGCCACCGCGCTGCTGCAGCGAGCCGGTGTGCCCCACCGATCATTACACGCACCACAAGGTGGAGAGCGAGAAGATGGTGATGGAATCCGGTCTCACGTGGTCCATCCTGAGGTTCGGCGCTGTGCCCCTCCTCGGGCAGGTTGACCCCATAATGTTCGAGGTGCCGCTGAACAACCGCATCGAGTTCGTGCATCCCAGGGATGTCGGGCTGGCGGTAGCCAACGCCGTGGGCTGCGAAGAGGTGTTCGGCAAGATCCTCCACATCGGGGGAGGCCCTTCCGGGCAGCATTACTACAAAACCTATCTCACGGGATTGCTCGATGGAGCCGGGCTGGGCATGTTCCCCGATGAGGCCTTCGGCACTGCGCCGTTCTACACCGACTGGATGGATACGGAGGAAAGCCAGCGCCTGCTCAAGTACCAGCGGTACTCCTTCGAGCAGTATTTAGGCGAATTGCCATCGTCGCTGGGATATCGCTACCATATGGTTAAACTGTTAAGGCCTGTAATCAGAAAGTTCGTGCTGAGCAAATCGCCATATTATAAGTCGCGGAAAGCGGCTGCATGATACCGTTGCAAATATCGTCGAAAACGGCATAGGAGATAATAATGAACGTGCTGATAACCGGCGCCTTCGGTAACCTGGGCACGAATGCTATCAGGAAACTCATGAAAAAAGGGCACCGGGTGCGGTGCTTCGACCTCAAGACGAAAACCACCGAGAAAACGGCGCGCAGGTTTAAAAATAGATACGGCGACAAGCTGGATGTGGTGTGGGGAGACATCCGCAACCGTAACGACGTGGCTGCTGCCGTACGAGATCAGGATGTTGTTGTTCACCTGTCGTTCATCATGCCACCCGGCACCGACAACCGACCGGAGTGGGCACGCGAGATAAACGTGGGCGGGACGCAAAACCTCATCGATGCCATGAAGCAGCAGCCGAGGAAACCCAGGCTGATCTTCTCATCGTCGTTCACCGTCTTCGGAGACACCCAGAACCAGCCCCCGCCACGAAAGGTCAACGACCCGGTTGTAGCTTCGGATAACTATACACAGCACAAGATAGAGTGCGAGAAGCTGTGCCGGGAATCGGGGCTCGACTGGTGTATCATGCGGTTCGGCATCGTTCCCCCCATATCTATCGGGGGCGCAACCCCCAAGATGTACGCCTTCCCCTTCAAGGCTCGCATCGAATTCGTTCACCCCGGCGACGCCGGCCTGGCGATAGCCAATGCGGTCAGCGGCGACGGTGTCTGGGGCAAGGTGCTGCTGATCGGCGCCGGCAAGGGCGGCCAGATAACCTATGGTGAATTCCTCGGCAGGATGATGGAGATCATGGGCGTGGGTCGCCTGCCGGAGGAGGCCTTCGGCAACGAGCCTGCTTACATGGACTGGATGGACACGGAGGAGAGCCAGCGCCTGCTGCAGTATCAGATACATACCTTCGATGATTTCCTCGGAGAGCTGCCGCGTCTGCTGGGGCCTGCCAGATACATTATGCCGCTGTTCCGCCCTGTTGCCCGCCGCTGGGTGCTGGGCAAGTCGCCTTACTACAAAAAATCCAGAAAACGTGCATGAAGGCTCATACGTCGCGGCGTGACTGTGAAATGCCAGCCCCCTGACGACAATTAAACCTCGCGTGCCCTTCGAGGTCCACCGCCGGAACATAGGATTCAGGCCAGTGTGTTATAATTGACATGTTTATTTCCGCCACGCATCCGTGCCGATGGCGGAGGACTTAAAAGGAGCACTATGATCAGGGTTACATCTCAAGCTGCAGAAGAGCTCAAGTCCATCCGGGACGGCGCCCTCCAGTGTGGCGGTGAGCACACGTGCGGCGACCACGATTGCAGCCAGCAGGCGTGCATGGGACACAGCCACCTCGGGCAAGAATGTGCCGATCACGACTGCGGACATCACGGCCACAGTGGCGGCGACCCTGTCCTCAGGCTGATACCGGTGGAGGACGGGCGTGTGGGGCTGGTGCTGGACATCTGCCGTGACGGAGACCAGTCGGTGAAGCATGATGACGAAACTCTGCTGGTCGTCGGGCCGGAGCTGGCGGATGCGATCGCCGACCTGGTATTCGACTGCGTGGACACGCCCCAGGGCCGATGCCTCACCCTGTCCAACCAGGAATAGCGAAGGCGACAGGTATCGCAGAGAGAAATCGACATGGCGGTGGAGATCAAGAAGACTGTCTGCACCTTCTGCACCGGCAACTGCGGTGTGCTGGCGCATGTCGAGGACGGCAGGGTGCTCAAAGTAGAGCCCAACCCCGAACATCCCCTCAGCCGCGGCTTCATGTGCCAGCGCGGCCGCATGGCTGTGGACTGGCTGTACCACCCGGACCAGCTCATGCATCCCCTGAAGCGCAACGGGGGTCGCGGCGAGGGCAAATGGCAGCGCATAAGCTGGGAGCAGGCGCTGGCGGAGATCGGCCAAAAGCTAAACGAGCTCAAAGACCGGCATGGCCCCGAGACGCTGGGCGTGTTCGAGGGGACGGCACGCGGCAACGACTACTGGCCCCGCGGTCGCTTCCTCAGCCTCTTCGGTAACCCCCATAACATCTTCGCGGCGGGCACCATCTGCGGCGCCAATGACATGGCGATCAACGCCGCGGTGCTGGGCGACATCAGCGGATTCGCCGGCAGCATCAATAAATCCAGCTGTGTGGTGTACTGGGGCAGCGACCCGTCGAATGCGTGGCCACGGGCATGGGTCGCCGCGCTCAACTCGAAGCGCAAGCGCGACCTGAAAGTGATAGCCATCGACCCCAGGCGCACAAAGACCACCGACCTCGCGGATATCTGTCTCCGACCCAGGCCGGGGACCGACACCGCGCTGGCGCTGGCATGGCTCAACGTCATCATCAATGAGGAGCTGTACGATAAGGATTTCGTGGCGAACTGGACGGTCGGGTTCGACCGTCTGAAGCAGCGGGTGCAGGAATACCCGCCCCAGTGTGTTGCCGACATCACCGGCGTCCCGGCTGAGGATATCGCCGCCGCAGCGCGCATGTATGCCACCAGCAGGCCGGCGTACATGCCCTACGCTGTCGCCGTGGACCAGCTGGGGCTCAACGGCACGCGCACCGAGCAGTGCCGCATCATCATGCGCGCCATCACCGGCAACCTCGGCGTGTTCGGCGGCGAGCTTATCACCCGGCCCGGCGGCAACATCAACGGTGGACGCTTCGTCACCGAGTCGGAGTTAATACTCATCGATCGCCTGTCGCCGCAGGAAATGCGTAAGCAGATGGGATGGGACGTCTGCCGCCTGCTGAGCCTCAAGGGCTGGAGCCTGACATCTAAAAATATCGAGCGGGTGCTGGGCGTACCGGCGCCGGTCGGTGTGCAGATCAACGCGCATACGCCAATGCTGTGGCGCTCGATACTCACCGGGGAGCCGTACCCTGTGAAGGCGCTCATCGCCTGGGGCTCTAATCCACTTTCATGGGCGGGCAACACCAGGCTGGTGTATGAGGCGCTGAAAAGCCCCAACCTGGAACTGCATGTGGTGCAGGAGCTGTGGATGACGCCGTCCGCCCAGCTGGCGGACTACGTACTTCCCGGGGCCAGCTGGCTGGAGCGGCCCATGTGCAGCAACATGATGGACTTCGGCAGCCTCATCGTCGGAGGCGAGCGCCCCATACAGCCGCTGGGCGAGCGCCGGGACGTATTCGAGCTGTTCCGCGGTCTGGCCCTCGCCGTCGGCCAGGACGAGGCATACTGGCCGTGGGTTACATCGGAGGATGTCGCAGAACATCGCTTAAAGCCTACGGGCATCAGCTTCAGGGAATTCGTCGACAGGATGGTGCTGTTCCCCGACGGGTTCGAACTGCAGCCATGGCTCAAGACCGGATTCCCCACCCCATCGGGCAAGGTCGAGCTCTACTCCAGCATCCTGGAGCAGCTGGGCTACGACCCGCTGCCCCACTATGAGGAACCGCCGGAGAGCCCGGTGAGGACGCCGGATGTCGCCAGGGAGTACCCGCTGATCCTGAACACCGGCGGCGTCTACATGCCCATGTTCAAGTCCGAGTTCATGCAGCCGGAGCTGGGACGCAGGAAGCACCCGGATCCGATTGTGGATATACATCCGGATACGGCCAGCAAGCTCGGCGTCGTCGACAGCAGCTGGGTGTACATCGAGACCCGTCGCGGCAGGATAAAACAGAGGGCACGGTATAACGACGGCATCCTGCCCAACGTGGTCAACTGCGAGGCCAACTGGTGGTTCCCCGAGATGCCCCCATACGAGCCGTGCCTCAGCGGTGTGTGGGAATCGAACGCCAACGTGCTCACTCTGGACGACCCGGAGTGGTGCGACGAGTTTTCCGGCGGATGGTGCGACCGCGCCCTGCTGTGCAGGGTGTACCCTGTATAGCCCGAGCCGCGATTGGGCAAGAACGCCCATATAGTGCTATACTATTTGTACTCATGTTCGAAACAGGCGGTGAATATTGGACCTGCTAGGCTGGATCGCCGGAGCTCTGGTAACGCTCAGCCTATTGCCGCAGATAGTCCGCGTATTCAAGCTCAGGAGTGCACGCGAGATAAGCCTGTTATTCAACACCATGCTCCTCTCCGGCATCCTGTTGTGGCTGGGATATGGCATCGCCAAAAATCTGCTCCCGGTAATAATATGGAACGCCATAGGAGCCACTCTCACCGCCCTGCTATTGTACGCCAAGCTGAAATACGGCAGATAGGAGAACTCGATGAAAGTACTGCTGACTGGAGCCTTCGGCAATATCGGCATAAATGCGATTACAAATCTATTAAAGCAGGGGCACGATGTCAGATGCTTCGATGTCAGGAATGAAAAAAACGAGAAAGCCGCTCGGAAGTTCAAGGACAGGATAAATGTGGTATGGGGAGACATACGCAATCCCGACGACGTGGCCAGGGCTGTAGAGGACAGCGAAGTCGTCATCCACCTGGCATTCATCATCCCGGTCGAGAGTGAGGTTAATCCCGAACTCTCCCGTGAGATCAACGTCGGAGGCACGAAGAACCTGCTGGAGGCGATGAAGGCCGTGACGCCGCCTCCCAGGATCGTATTCGCATCGTCGTGCACCGTGTACGGCCCGACCCAGGACCAGCCGCCGCCGCGTAAAGCCACCGACCCGGTCAACCCGACGATACACTACACCAAGCACAAGGTGGAGTGCGAGGAGATGGTGAAGGCATCCGGTTTCGTCTGGACCATATTGCGGTTCGGCGCCGTGCCGCCGGTGGAGCTGAAGTTCAACCCGATGGTCTTCTTCCTGTCCCCCGATTCGCGCATGGAGTTCGTGCACACCAAGGATGTAGGACTGGCGCTGGCCAACGCGGTGACCTGCGACGGTGCCTGGGGCAAGATACTGCTCATCGGCGGCGGCCCCAAAAACCAGATGCTGTACCGCGATTACCTCGCCGGCTCAATGGAGGCTTCCGGCATCGGCAAATTCCCGGACGAGGCTTTCGGAAACATCCCCTCATCGATGGACTGGCTGGACACCGAGGAGAGCCAGCGCCTGCTGGATTACCAGAAGCACACGTATCAGGACTTCCTGCGTGACAGGAAACGGTCGCTGGGGGTCAGGCGCTACACCATTATGCTTCAGCGACCCATGATCCGCCGCAAATGGCTGAAACATTCGCCGTTCTATAAAGCCAACATGGAGAAGAAGGCGTAAATGTCGAATCGAATACAGGATGAAGATGTATATCAGAAGCTGGCCGAGAGGCTGAAGCTGCCCGGCTCGCCGTGCCTGCTGAAAGTGCTGCGCAAGCTGGCGACGCCCGCCGATGTCCGCATGCTGCTTGAGCTTCCGGCGGAACCTGCCGATCTGGCCGGGAAACTGGGACTGTCGCAGGAACTAGTGCGCCAGAAGCTGCAGGAGTTCCTGGAAAAGGGCATGGTTATCCCCACCAGCAAAGGCCTGCGGCTGGCGCGCGATGTCACCCAGCTTCACGATGCCACGCTGGCGAGCGCTGACAAATGGGTGGATGAAGAGCTGCTCGATCTGTGGAAGGAGTTTCACGAAGTCGAGTGGATACGGAACATGGTGAGCGCCCTGGGCGACCAGTACGTGCAGTACATCAGCGTCATCCCGGCGTGGAAGGCGCTGGAGCGCAGCCCGGGCATATCGCCGGCCGAGGTAAAACCCGAGGAGAACATCCGCGAGCTGATAAAGGGCGCGGACCCCATAGCGGTGGTGCCCTGCAGCTGCCGCCGGTCCATGCGCAGATGCGGCTGGCCGCTGGATGTCTGCCTGCAGTTGAACAAGGGTGCCAGATACGCCATCGACCGGGGGGCAGGCAGACAGCTCACCATCGATGAGGCGTTCGCCGTGGCCGACCGCGCCGAGGAGGCGGGGCTGGTGCACACGCTGCCCGGCAGGGCATCCGGGCGCCTGAACGAGATCTGCAACTGCTGCAACGATTGCTGCGTCATCTTCGACGCCGGCCTGAGGCTGAACAAGATAGAGCAGATCCTGGAGAAGAGCCGCTTCCGCGCGACGGTGGATCAAGGTTTGTGCAACGGGTGCCAGGATTGCGTGGAGCGCTGTTTCTTCGATGCCATCGAGATGGTGAAGCCCGAGGGCAGCAAGAAACTGAAAGCCTCAGTGGACACCGGGAAATGCTACGGCTGCGGACTGTGCGTCGTCGCCTGCGACACGGGGGCGATGGCCCTGGAATTGCCCGCTAGCGGTTGAAGGACGCCGCAGTCGAGTTTACGAGACTGCCCCCGATCGGGAAAGCGACTTCTTGGCCGTCTCCGGCTCGCGGCAGCGGCTCAGCGCCTCCTCCAGCGTGATGAACCCCTGGTGATACAGCTGCAGCAGCGACTGGTCCATGGTCTGCATACCGTAGTGGGCGCCGGTCTGCATCATGCTCCACATCTGAGCCGTCCTAGCTTCCCGGATCAGGTTCTTGATAGCGTCTGTAGCCATCATCACCTCTACGGCGGCAACGCGTCCCGTCCCACTCTTCCGCGGGATCAGCGACTGGTATACCACCCCTTCCAGCACGGTGGACAGCTGGATGCGTGCCTGCTGCTGCTGGTATGGCGGGAAGATATCGACCGTCCTGTCGATGGCCTGCGGAGCGCTGGGCGTATGCAGCGTCGCCAGTATCAGGTGTCCCGTCTCAGCGGCCGTCAGCGCGATGGAGATGGTCTCCAGATCCCGCATCTCGCCCAGCATGATCACGTTGGGGTCCTGCCGCAGGGCGTGCTTGAGCGCGGCGGCGAAGTCCAGCGTATCGGTGCCGATCTCGCGCTGCGTGATGAAACATTTGTCGTTTTGGAACAGGAACTCGATGGGGTCTTCGATGGTTATGATGCGGCGGCGCCTCAGGCTGTTGAGGTATTTGAGCAGCGATGCCAGCGTAGTGGACTTGCCGCTTCCGGCCGGACCCGTGATCAGGACCAGCCCGCGCTCCTTCAGTGCCAGCTCCTTACATACATCGGGCAGACCCAGTTCCTCGATATCGGGTATGATTGGCTGGAGCAGTCGGAAACACAGGCTGACGGTGCCCCGCTGCATGCAGGCGTTGGCGCGGAAGCGCCCCATCCCTGCCACACCATGGGCGAAATCCAGCTCCAGGGTCTCATTGAACCGGCGCTTCTGCTCGTCATTGATGACAGAAGTGAACAGGGCATCGGTATCGGTTGGTGTCAGGGCGGAGAATTCGGTCTGCGGGTATAGCTCTCCATCGATGCGCAATATCGGCGGGCTCCCTGCCATCAGATGAAGGTCGGATGCCCTCTTTGCCATCGCGTCCATGAGCAAATCGTTGATCTTCATTTGATTACTCCTCAGTAGTTGAATTTTTATACTATTTTAATTAATTTTGTAGAATTACACATCTACATTAATATAGTCTCCCCCGTTTGTCAAGTCAATTTCCCCCGAGTTTTTGGAATTCTGCAGAAGTCCTCCCTCGACATCAGGCAGGCTTGCTTTTACGCCGTCGCAAGATGTCCCGGAGGTCGGCGGATGCAAGCTCTTCCGTGGACATGATGACAGCATCCTCCCTATCCGCGCCGTAATAGCCGCGCCTGCTGCCGACTTCGGCGAACCCGTACTTCTTATACAGGGCGATCGCAGCCGTATTCGAGCGGCGCACCTCGAGGGTCATCATACGGGCGTTCAAAGCGACGGCCAGGTCGATGGCAGAGATGAGCAGCGACCCCCCCATGCCCTGTCGCTGGAAAGTGGGCCGCACTGCCATGGTAACGACGTGCGCCTCATCCGCCATCATCCACAATCCGATGACCCCTGCTATCTTCGACTCTGGATCGCACGCCACCAGGTAATGCGCCATCGCGTTAGACTCCAGCTCCCTGCTGTACGGGGGAGACTTCCAGCCAGGTGGAAAGCACTCGCGGTCGATGGCAACGACCTGCGGTATGTCATCGATCCTCATTTCCCTGATCTCGTAGTGCATCGCTTGCTCCAGCTTCAAGATACAGCATTTTACCACACAACAGGGTTGTACCCCTACATTTTATTACGGTTTTTGGATATATTTGTATATGACATTTATGGCCCTGTTTCGTCTTTATTAATGGAGGTGAGAGGGATGAAAAAGGTGATCAGGTTCACCCCGGCGTTGCTGGCAGGAATCTGTGTAATGCTGCTCGGCGCGATGGCGTGTGTTGCAGAGCAGGAGGAAATACCCGGGCTCGGCTTTACGTCGCAGAACGGGAGCTGTGCTCAGGCCGAAGAGTCATCCGCCAGCATATCCATAGCCGGCAACAGGGTCACATTCACCGGCTCGGCGATCACCCCTGACCCGTGCCACAGGCTGGATGCAGGGCTGGACCACACATCGTTTCCCAATAGCAGCCAGCCTGACAGGCTCACAGTCGACATCGTAGCTTTGCCAGGTGACCAGCCGTGTATCCAGTGTATCGGCGAAGTGCCCTTCAGCGGAGAGGTAGGCCCTCTCGGCAGCGGAGAGTACGAGGTCTCGATAGTCTATGATGGCGACCTGCTGGCTCAGGAGAGGATCACGATCGAATGATCCTGCGGGCGCATCACCTGCTGTGCATACTCGGCTTCAGGGGACATGGCTACTCCGACGCCTTCACCGACAATATGTCGCGCATCGTTGAGCGGCTGCATGCTCTCCCCCAAACGGCGATCGAAATTGCGGAACAGCCCGACGATATCTGCGCCCCCTGCCCTTTTTTAAAGGACGACGGTTGCCGGCAGAAGGGGGAGCGATCGGAAGAGGATGTGCGACTGCGGGACCGCGCTGTGATGGACAGGCTGGGGCTGGCGACGGGTGACAGGCTGTCGTGGAACGAAATCGCAGAGCGAATAAAGTCGAAGATTCGCCCCGAAGACCTGGACACGATATGCGGCGATTGCCAGTGGCTGCCGCTGGGCTACTGCGCGGAGGGGCTTAGAGCTCTCAAAGATTGAATGGAGTGACCGAGAGGTTTTTCAAGGTGGAGAGGGTTAATGGCGACTGTCAGTGGGTATTAATTCAGTATATCGGCTGGGCAAGTCCCGTCCCGAAATGTTTCCACACTAGCACCAGAAACGATCGACTGGAGTCACGCCCTCTCTTCTGCCTATATTACGCCTCATTACTATTGCCCTGATTATAATGATTAGGCCTATGATAAAGCCGAGTGTTCCGATAATGGAAGGCCAAATGAAAGATATTAAAGAGCTTCTAAGGCTATATCTACTGATAGCCAGCACAATATCGGAGCCGCTATCTCCTTCCTTGTAATCTGCGATAATAGTGTAAGTTCCGGGTTCATCAATCTCAAATTCGGCCAGCGATACGCCAGCCCTCCCATTTGCCTCATATTTCGAAGTACCAGATGATAGTGACATTTCAATCAGATTGGAATTATCATCATAGAGCCACATGGTCATCCCTGACAGAGAAGTTTGACCACCGTATAATACACCTTCAAAAAAGCTCTGGTATTCCCAGAATACGGTATATTTACCAGCACTATCGAGCTCTATGTCGTGTGTACCCGGCATAACCATTCGCATTTCTGGAATAATGTTAATCAGGTTAAGAAATAGTCCCGCAAATAAAAGACCCATAGCCAGCGCAGATGTTACCAGAACAATAGCCGTACCTGTAAAATATTGCCAGCGGCTAGGCCTTTTTACCTGTAAAATCGCCACATCGCTTGATGGTTGATTTAACTGTGTTCCGCATTTAGGACACACGATCCAATCTGCTGATACCAATGCCTGACATTTAGGACAGTTCAACTTTATTCCTTCTTATAAACAATCTGCAAGCAGTCAGTGATTTTTTGATTATACATATGTCACTTGTAAGTGTAAAGCTGAGGGGGTATAGTTTATAGCCTAGTTCATCTACTCGCCACCCAGCATCTTCCCAATATCCACCTTGCCGAAGCGCTCCCACTCGCTGTAAACGCAGCCGCAGTACTTCTGGTGGTACAGGTTCATGTCCCGCGAGCGCTGGTGGCTCTGGCGAAACCCCGGCCGGAAGTCCTCGTAGTGGAAAGCTACACCGTGCTCCTGCGCCATCTCCTCGCCAACGTCTTTCAATGTCTCGTGTTCCTGGTACGGGCTGATGAGCAGCGTGGTGGTGAAGGCATCGAACCCCTGCTCGCGGGCCACCCGCGCCGTGCGGTTCAAGCGCAGGCGGAAGCAGTCGCGGCAGCGCTCGCTCTCGTGTCCGACGACCGCGCGGAAGTAGTCGACCATGTTGTATTCGTCGACGATAAGGGGGAAGTCCATCTGCCCGGCGCAGTCCGCCATCGCCTCAAGGCGGAGACGATGCTCGACGAATGGGTGGATGTTGGGATTGTACCAGTAGCCTGTCACTTCGAAGCCTTCGGCCCGCAGCTTTTCGACCGTGTACGTGGCGCACGGCCCGCAGCAGCAGTGGAGCAGAATTCGCTTCACTCCAGGCTGTGGTCCCTTGCCCTTGCTCCTGAAAAACGTGGTGGATTCAGCCAACGTATCACCAACCGCTATGGTTCGTCATTAGATTCAACCCCCGAATCCCCCACAGTCCCCCTTTCGTAAAGGGGGATTCAGGGGGATTACCCCTGCTCGAAGAGGCCGAGCTGCGGCGGCTTTTCCCTGTCGTATTGTATCCCCAGATGGTCGTAGGCGTGTTTGGTGGCGACTCGACCCCGCGGCGTGCGATCCAGGAAGCCGAGCTGCAGCAGGTACGGCTCGTAGACGTCCATTATCGTGTCCGCCTCCTCGCTGATGGAGGCGGCTATGGTATCCAGACCCACCGGCCCGCCGCTGAACTTCTGGATGATTGTCAGCAGTATCTTGTGATCCAGCTCATCCAGCCCCAGATTGTCGATCTCCAGCCGGGAGAGCGCCTCCCGCGCTGTCTTCTCATCGATAACGCCCTTGCCCTTGACCTGCGCGTAGTCCCTCACGCGGCGCAGCAGCCGGTTGGCCACGCGCGGCGTGCCGCGGGAGCGCAGCGCGAGCTCGCGGATTCCACCGTCGTCCACTTCGACCGAGAGCAGGCGGGCAGCTCGCCGGATGATGGAAGCAATCGACTGTTCGTCGTAGAAGTCCAGCCGGTACACGGCGCCGAAGCGGTCGCGCAGCGGGGCGCTGAGCATGGCGTAGCGGGTGGTAGCCCCGACCAGCGTGAAGCGCGGCAGGTTGAGGCGGATGTTCCTGGCGCCCGGCCCCTTGCCCAGTATGATGTCCAGCGCGAAATCCTCCATCGCGGGGTACAGCTTCTCTTCGACGATGCGGTTGAGACGGTGTATCTCATCAATGAACAGGATGTCGTGTTCCTTGAGGCTGGTTATGATGGCGGCGATGTCCCCCGGCCTCTCGATGGCGGGCCCGGAGGTGGTACGCACGTTCACCCGCATCTCGGCGGCGATGATGTTGGCCAGCGTGGTCTTGCCCAGCCCCGGCGGACCGTAGAGCAGCGTGTGATCCATCGGCTCTCCCCTGCCCTGCGCCGCAGCGATAGCGATACTGAGGTTATCCTTGACCTTGTCCTGTCCCAGGAACTCATCCAGCCGCCTGGGGCGCAGCGTCGTATCGATGGGCAGGTCTTCGACTTTAGTCTTACCCGACACGATGCGTTCGGCGTCGTCTGCTGAAGGCATGGCCTCA
Organism: uncultured Dehalococcoidales bacterium; assembly: GCA_964428725.1. Classification (GTDB taxonomy): domain Bacteria; phylum Chloroflexota; class Dehalococcoidia; order E44-bin15; family E44-bin15; genus CAYRYW01. The sequence goes on along the minus strand of CAYRYW010000016.1, from coordinate 3,309 downwards.
TTATATCACACGCCCGAACGTTTTCCAGATTTGACAAACCATAACACCAGATGTATGCTTGCCAAACAAGGCAGAGGACGATGTCCACTCAGCTTATTCAGCAGTACCGCACCAAAGTAGAAAAGATTATCCGCTACAGTGGCTCGCACAACGAGAGCGCGCTGCGCAAGCCGTTCCAAGATTTGCTTGAAGCCTACGCGCAGAGTAAGAACCTCCTTCTAGTTCCCGAAGTAGAGGTGCGCACGCGCAGCGGACGGCGTGTTGTACCTGATGGCACGCTTAAAGACGCACTCCGGCAGGATTGGGGCTACTGGGAGTCCAAAGACGAGAAGGATGTTCTGGATGATGAGATTGCCGCCAAATTCGCCAAAGGCTACCCGTCCAGCAATATCCTCTTTGAAGATACCCAGACCGCAGTGCTGTATCAAAACGGTGAAGAAGTACTGCGCACCGAATTCTCCGATACCAAAGCCCTGGACGCTCTACTCTCCCGCTTCGTCTCTCATGAACCGAGGGAAGTAACAGAGTTTCACCGCGCCATTGAACAGTTCAACGCAGACGTGCCTGCTCTGGCTGCTGAACTACGCGCAATAATTGAAGACCAATACAACTCTAACGCCGTCTTCAGCCACTCGCTTGACGAATTTTTAATCCTGTGCCAGAAGTCTATCAACCCGCGCGTAGAGATGGCTGATGTGCGCGAGATGATAATCCAGCACATCCTCACCGAGGACATCTTCATGACCGTCTTCGATGAGCCGCAGTTCCATCGCGAGAATGCCGTGGCGCGCAAGCTGCAAGAAGTGTTGGATACGTTTTATTACGGCGCGACACAGCATAAAATTCATGACCGCATCGCCCCGTATTACGAAACGATAAACGCCCGCGCTGCTCAGATTTACAACCATTGGGAGAAACAGAAATTCCTAAAAGCTCTCTACGAGAATTTCTACCGCGTGTATAATCCCAAAGCTGCCGACCGTCTGGGCGTGATATACACGCCCGACGAGATTGTGCGCTTCATGATTCATGCTGCCGACCATCTGGTTTTCAAGCATTTTGGCAAGACGCTCGGCGACAGGGACGTGGAGATTCTAGACCCCGCCGTTGGCACGGGCACATTCATCAGCGAAATCATAGAGTACCTGCCGGAAAACCAGTTGAAGTATAAATACCAGAACGAGATACACTGCAACGAAGTAGCCATACTGCCCTATTACATCGCCAACCTTAACATCGAGTACACCTACAAACAGAAGGTTGGTGAATACCTGCCCTTCGATAACATATGCTTTGTGGACACGCTGGACAACCTGGGCTTTGTGAAGAGCGGCCAGCACCAGAAGGAATTCTTTGCCATAGTTGATAAGAATATAGAGCGCATCCAGCGGCAGAACGAGCGCAAGATTTCCGTCATCATCGGCAACCCGCCTTACAATGCCAACCAGCTTAACGAGAACGAAAACAATAAAAACCGTCCGTATCCCGATATTGACCGCCGCATCAAGGACACCTACATTAAATACAGCACGGCGCAGAAGACCAAGCTCTATGACATGTATGCGCGTTTCTTGCGCTGGGCCAGCGATCGTCTGGACAAAAACGGCGTGATTGCGTTCGTGTCCAACAACTCCTTTTTGGACGCGCGCACTTACGACGGCTTCCGTCAAGTCGTGGGAAAAGAGTTCAATCATATCTACGTCATTGATCTGAAGGGTAACGCCCGCACCAGCGGCGAGCGGCGGCGGCGCGAGGGCGGCAACGTGTTCAGCGACCAGATTCGAGTGGGCGTATCCGTGTACTTCTTGGTGCGCAAGCAAGGCGAAAAAGGCTGCCGCATACATTACAATGCCGTGCCCGATTACGCTCATGCCGTCGAAAAGAAAGCCTACCTGCGCGACAACACTTTTACCGAATTGAAGTTTGAGACCATCCATCCAGACAAAAACCACAACTGGCTGAATCTGACAGAAAACGATTGGGATGAGTTCATCGCTTTCATTGGGAAATATAGCAAGGAGGCATTGTTTTCTTTTTCTGCAAACGGTGTTGTAACTGCACGAGATGAATGGGTATATGATTTTAACGACAGGGGTTTAGCAGACAAGATGTCTTTCATGGCTGATGTTTATAACAAACAAGTTGCGACTTACAAATCCTTGTCTACTAAACCCGATCTTGATAAATTTGTGGACTACTCCATCAAGTGGAGTGCTAGCTTAAAGGGTAATCTTAGCGGGAAGAAAATAGCGCACTTTAATAAGAAAAAGATATTAAGTGCATTTTATAAGCCTTATGTGAGCATGTACTACTATTGTGACCCTATTTTCAGCGATAGGCTGACACAAAGGCATTTTGAGATATTTGGCCCACGTGTCGACAGGCAGAATTTAGTTCTGCTTGTTAATAACCAGTCGTCAAAGTTTATGTCCATAATAACTAACAAGATTTTTGAGTTTGGCAGCATGCTAGATGGGGGTGGACAAACGGTGGGTTTCCCTATTTACCGCTACGCCGCCGACGGCGAACGCGTGTACAACATCACCGATTGGGCACTGGAGCAGTTCCAGAAACACTACAAAGACAAAAAAATCACCAAAGAAGACATCTTTCACTACGTTTACGCCGTGCTGCACCACCCCGCCTACCGCGCCAAGTATGAGATCAACCTCAAACGCGAGTTCCCGCGCATCCCGTTCTATGAGGATTTTGGGCAGTGGGTTAAGTGGGGAAAACAATTGATGGATTTGCACCTCAACTATGAAAATGCAAAACCCTTCCGCCTGAAGCGTGAGGACAAAGACCCCGCAACCGTCCGCAAAGCCATCGTGCCACGCCTGATTGCCCACAAGGAAGCGGGTGTAATCGAGGTGGATACGCTAACTACCCTGCGCGGCGTGCCGCCGGAGGCGTGGGAATATCAGCTTGGCACATATACGGCGCTGGGGTGGATTCTTGAACGCTACAAAGAGAAAAAGCCCAAAGACCCAACTATCAGGGAGAAGTTCAATACCTATAAGTTCGCCGACTACAAAGAACAGGTCATTGACTTGCTATGCCGCGTCTGCACAGTCAGCGTGGAGACGGTGAAAATCATCCGGCAAATGCCGTCTTAGCAACATCCCCCTGTTTGACCGTTTCCCCTGCGGGCCTCCCCTGTCAAGCCAATCGTTGCAATCCGCCGCCTGAATAGATACCATGTAACAGGCGAATAATCGATTCAAAAGGAGCTTATAGATATGGGACTTGCGCTCGACGGCATAAAGATAATGAACATGTGCTGGATCGGCCCCGGCGCCTTCTGCACCG
>CAYRYW010000015.1:46997-48377 GCA_964428725.1 uncultured Dehalococcoidales bacterium | reverse complement strand
CGCTTATCGTTACCCGCTTACATTTTTTTTTACAGGACCCGCGCTCGTTTTATTTAAGAGCTCGCTGCATTGCCATTGCGAATTGTCTGCCGAATTCTTTGGCAACCCAGCGGTCCACGGTCCGAATGAACTGGAAGCGGGGAGATATTTTGGCTGCGCGTTTAAAGTGATAGAGATAAATCAGCGGATATCTTTCATGGCCTGCCCGGATCGCTATGCTGCCCCCCGAGCTGCCATAGTGCATTATAAAGGGGCGAGGTTTACGGTGTCTGCCCCATTTACGGGGCCTGCCCGGCTGGTCTCTTTGCCTGCGGATCAGCGTGGTCGGCTTCCATGCTTTTTTTATCGAGCCCGTTGCAGTCCTCTTTTTCGTATGTACCAGCTCGTCCGGGATAGCAAGGCTCCCAGACGAGGCAGTCTTGCGCCCTCCAGTCTCTTGCAGCGCCATAAAGGGATCGATATCATAGACCTCAGAATGTATATCCCCTCGGCGGAAATCCTGTTTCCGGGCAGGCGTTATGCGGATACCAGCTTCAATGCGGCGAGGATTCCGTAGTTCAAATGCATAATGGGCCTGTGTTTTTACTGCAACCTGAGCCCCCTGTGCAAGGCGGGTCAAGGCAAGGGCGGTCGCGTATGGTATCTGGTCTTTTACCATATTGTCCAGCTCCCGAGCGACCTGCGGGGCGTTTGTATGAATGCCAAATTTCATAGGTCGTTTACAATATAGCGAATTGCAGGCATGGAGTCAAGGGCAAACGGAAAAACGTTTACAAAAGGTATGTAGTGACTACGAAAAATCGTTTTACTACAACCTTCACTACGCATAACTGCCGCAATTCCAATGGGTTGCAAAGATTGTAGTAAATGTAGTAAAAATCTGAACGACAGATATATAGAGACTTACTGAAAATATGTAAGATTTTTAGAGTAGTACATTGATTAACGCGCGCATATATATATCATTTTTTAATAAATATCTACTACAGAGAAAGCTATCTTGTTTCAATACATGGGGTTAAGTGTAGTAAAATAGCGTAGTAGTAAACTTTTATTTTTACTACACGATTTTTAATTGGCTACATAATAAGGAGTTAGGCGTAGTAAGCATTTTACTACGCGATTTTGGCGAAATTTTAATGGCCCGGTTTTCGCTTTTCCTGGGCCGTCGCGGACCGGGCTGGAGCCGGTTCAGGGCGCAGCTCCGCGACCATCAGGCGGCCGGAACCGTGCAGCCGGCGACCCGCGCGAGCATCGATCACCCCCCTTTTAACCCCCTTTTAACCCACTTTTAGAAATCTACTGAAATCTATGCAACTTTTGTGCCGATAATATTTTTATTATTTTGGTGTTGACGCGAGCATAAATAATCATTATATT